>JBBDMW010000035.1:0-21672 GCA_040878005.1 Dehalococcoidia bacterium | reverse complement strand
CCAGGGCATCAGGCGCAACGCACCTCTGCCAAACTCCGCACCTGCCTGTCAAACCCCCAAATTTGCGATTCGTCATAAAATGCGCGGATAGCCGGCTGCTCATAGCGGCCGGGCACACAACATGCGGGGGCATCACAGAGGGTGACAGACTACCTGGGGCTTGCCCGGAAATACCGGGCGCCTCTTTTCGAACTGCTAGAGCGGCTCGTGCTCATCGAGTCGCCAACGCTCGACAAGGAAGCCAACGATCGCGTCGGCAAAGTCGTCGCGGACGAATTCCGCGCGCTTGGCGCTGACATCACCTTCGACCCGCAGGAACAATACGGCGACCACTTCGTAGCATCCTGGCCCAATGCCGGCAACGGCAAGTACGGCCTCATCATCGGCCATATAGACACCGTCTGGCCCATGGGCACCCTGGAGCGCGTTGGCTACGAGTTGCGTGACGGCCGCCTCTACGGCCCCGGCGTCCTCGACATGAAAGGCGGCGTCGCCGCCACCATCGTGGGACTCCGCGCCCTGAGGGACGACGGCCAGTGGCCGAAGCGTCCCATCCGGGTGCTAATCAACACCGATGAAGAAAAGGGCAGCCCCTCATCGCGTCCGCTCGTGGAGGCGCAGGCAAAGGGTGCCGAATATGCCATCGTCATGGAACCCGGACAGGGCTCCAGCGGAGCGCTCAAGACACGCCGCAAAGGCCTCGGCGAGTTCCGGGTGTCTATCGAAGGCCGCGCCAGCCATGCAGGAGCGTTCCCGGAGCGCGGCATCTCTGCCATACATGAAATGGCGCACCAGATACTCAAGATACAGTCGTTGGCCGACATGCCGAACGGCACTACGATTAACGTTGGTGTAGTTCGCGGCGGCTCTGCCCGCAACACCATCCCCGCCCACGCAGAGGCCATCGTGGACGTGCGGGTGAACACCGCCGAAGAGGGTCAGCGAGTAGAAAACGCCATCCGGTCGCTCACACCTGTACTGCAGGGCGCACGTATTACAGTTGAGGGCAGCCTGCACCGTCCACCCATGGAGCGCACGGAGGCCATCGCACGCCTCGCCGGACAGATTAAAGGGATGGGCAGGGAACTGGGCCTGGAGATAACCGAGGAATCGACAGGCGGCGGCAGTGATGCGAACCTTACCGCGGCGATGGGCGTTCCAACGGTCGACGGTACAGGAGCGGTGGGAGACAACCCGCACGCTGAAGGCGAAAACCTGTTGGCTGAAGAGCTGGTCAACCGTACGGCCCTCTTCATGAAAGCCGTTTCAACGCTCTAATACAACAACGTCCGCACCAGGCCGGGCGACCAGCAATGACAGAGCACAGCAACATCTCATCAATAGACCCAACCGCACGCCAGGCCGCGCTCAGCACGGCGCGGGAGCTAAAGCTCCACCGCGTGCTGGTGCCGCTGGATGGACGGCCCGCCGCCGAATACGCCATTCCATTCGCTGTCATGCTGGCAAAGTGGTTCAAATCTGAGCTGACGCTTTTCCACACCCTGCGGCCCATGCACCCCGCCCGCGGCGGACGCCCTGGACAGGTCCGCTACCCGGACGCCCTGCACGACCGCGGAAGCAGCCTGGCATCGGCGTACATGGAAGAGGTCGCCTACAGGCTCCAGCCCCACGATGTGCGGGTGCGCTGGGGCGTAGCCACCGGCGACACCGCAGAGATGATCGCCACACGCTCAGCCACCGGGTCGTTCGGACTCATCGCCATGACCGCCAGGCAGCGCAAACGTGTGCACCGGCGCTTCCAGCCCGGCGTGCTCGGGGCGTTGTGGCAGCTCACTGCGGTGCCCCTCCTGCTGGTCAACGAACGGCGGGTACACATAAACGGCTTCCCCGTGGAAGAGCCACGAGACATCATCGTCCCCTATGGCGTGAACTCGATTGCCGGCGATGCCCTGCCGATGGCGACTGCCCTGGCGGGAGCCTCCGGAGCGCGGATCAGGCTCTTGAGAGCCACCGACAAAGAAGAGGTCGAAGAGCCGCCACAAGCGGCACAGGACGCCCCGACGGAACAGGAGCTAGAGCAGGAGGAAGAGACACCTCCCGCGGCATCGGGCCTCCCAGATGACATGGAAGCCGTGGCGGAGTGGTTGAAGAAACGCGGCATCGAGTCGGTGATAGAGATCGTCCGCGGCGATGTCACAGCAGCCGTGGCACAGCGGCAAACCGACTTGCCTAGATCATGGGTCGTCGTGGCGTCCCGCATGAGGGCCGGGATCAGCCGTTCCATACTCGGCAGCGTCACCGACCACGTGGTCAGAGAACTGTCAGGGCCTGCGGTGGTCGTGCCAGCCGCTTCGACCGCCCTGCGACGGCACCACCGCGCACACACGGTATCGCAGAAGCCGCCGGACACCCCGTAGGCGCAGGCCTGGCCTACCGCTCCTCCGTCTGCGATTCCTCGCCCGAGGTTCGCTCACTCTCCTGTGCTTCACGACGCCGCTGCGACGCGCGGAGCATGTAGCTCATCAGCGCACCCAGGGTCACACCGAACCAGGCGTATGGCACCAGTGCGATGGCCAGTACAGACACGATGCTTATGTTGATGCCGAGCAGTTCCTCTACGCCAAGCGCAAACTGGGCCAGCAACACAACAACCGCGGGAATCGCCATCAGTCCGCCCACCAGCAGCCCGAACACCAGGATCCTGGATTCGTCAGCCTTCGCAATTCCGCCACCGACAAAGCCCGCCAAGAACGGGCTGATTGGGACCGCCACATAATGAACCACGGGTATGGGAATCGCGGCCAGCATGATTCCGAATGCCACCAGTGTGCCTTTGAGCAAGTCTCTCCCCCGGGCGGCGCCCGCTAACCTTCTCGCTCCGTCAAAAGTTCAGATCCGCATGTCCGCTTCAGCGTTTGCGGCACGGCAGCCGCAAGAGTCCCATCCTAACCCCCACCCGGAGAAGAAGGCGAGGAGGAGACGCTGCTGTCGCTCCCATGAATACGGAATCCCAGGCCCTTTCCTCGTAGGGGCAGCCCTGTGTGGCTGCCCTCCTTCTTTGTCTCGACCGGACTCTGAGGCGGGTCACAGGGCGGACGGACAACGCTCCTATCCCAACTAAGCCCGCCTGACCCCCGGCGACAGAACCGCCACCAGGGCCACGATTCCAAAACAGATGACGCCCATCACAAACAGGCCGGTGGACACGCCAGCACTGTCCGCAATCAAGCCGCCAATGATCGCGGCCACTGACCCCAGCGCCGTGTCCAGCAGCGTGACGCTTACTATCCGCCCCCGCAGCCTCTCAGGCGCAAGCTCCAGCAGCGTGCTGTTGTTCGAAGCCCTGAAGATGGTCTGCGATGCCCCGATCACGATCACCAGCGGAAGCACGGCCAGGAGCCATTCCAGGAACCCGAAGACCATCAGGGCAACGCCGTAAATGACTCCCGTGATAATCATCAGGCGGCCCTTTGACCGAATATCTCCGCGAGACGCCACCAAAAGGCCCCCGGACAGCCCTCCAACGGCACCCACAGACAGGATCAGGCCGAGCGGCCCCGCATCATCATGGCCCAGCACCTGCGTCACGTAGGCCGGCAACATCGTGATGTAACTGTGCCCGAAGGCAAGCGGCCCAAGCCCCAGCACCACCAACGCAAGGACCATGCGGTTCTGGCCAATGAACCGGAACCCTTCGATCAACTGCCCCACCATCGACCCACGGTTGCGCTGCTCAACCGGCGGCTGCCGGGGAATCATCATGGTCGTCCAAAGCACAATCGCATAAAACCCGGCTGACACCGCGTACGCCGGGCCAACCCCGCCGGCCATGCTGATGATCAGCGCAATCGCTGCCGGCCCGGCAAGCCTCGTAGCGTTGATGGCGATTGAGCTTAGCGACAGCGCATTCAGGAGATGCGCCTTGTCCACCAGTTGCGGCACGAACGACATCCGAACCGGCTGGTTCATGGCAAACCCGACGCCTATCAGCAGCGAGTACGCGTACACGTGCCACAGTTGCACCAGGTCAAACAGCACCACCACTGTCATGACGATGTAAATGGCAAGCGTCCACGCCTGTATGAGCATCAGCACGCGACGCTTGTCGAACCGGTCCGCCACCACACCCCCGAACAGCCCCAGCGTCAACATGGGAATGGCACGGGCCAGGTTCACCAGCGCGACGGCGGTCGTGGAGTGACTCAACTCCCACGCCAGCCAGCTCCGGGCAACGATGTCTGAATGCATCGCCATTGCAGAGCCAAGCTGCCCGAACCACAGGTAGCGAAACGCGCGTATCCGCAGTGAGCTGAACGTCTTGAAAACACCGCTCTCCGCAACTGCCTCATCGGCCACGGGGACGGGCTGGACCCTGCTCATGGGTGGGCTGGGCCGCCAGCCGCCCTGGACGACTCAGCCCGGTCCAGCATGGCCCCAAGGTTCCGGACCTGGCTGTTCAGGAGGGCAGGCCCCATGGCGAACGCGCTCACCAGCAGTCCGCCAATCGCAATCGCCGTCGGAACGCCCACAAAGCCCGCCAGCGCTCCGGCGTACATTCCGCCAAGCGGCATGATGTTCCACGTCATTCCGTAGAAGCCCATCACCCGTCCGCGCATGCGGTCCGGCACCAGCATTTGCCGCGAACTCATGATCAAGATCATGTAGCTGGATGTGAACGCCCCCAGTGCGAACATCAGCACCACGGCAAGTGCAAACGAGCCGATATGCTCAGCGGTGAGAGCGAACGCCGCCAGGGTAAGGCCAGTCATCACCGCCCCGCCAATCAGCACCAGGCCCTTGCGCCTGAACCCGGTCGCCCGGCTGCCGATCCATACCGTAACCAGCAGCGAGCCTACGCCGGCGACGCTCAGCAGCACCCCCTGGCCGCCCACGCCCACGCCAAGGATGTCTTCAGCGAAAACTGGCATCTGCGTGACGTACGCCATGCCAAAAAAGCTGTTGAAAAATGTCATCCCAATCAGGAAAGAAAAGATCGAGTTGCGGCGTATGAACTTCAGCCCCTCCAGCAGGTCGCCCGCGGCACTGCTCGTACGGGCAGCCGTCATCTTTGGCACATCCAGCATCCGCACGATCACCGCGAACAGCAGCATGAGCGCACCGGCCGCGTAAAAGGCCGCCGCCGTGTTGAACAGGCCGATGATTACGGCCGCGATGGCCGGGGCCACCACACGCGTGCCCTGCCACACCGATGAGTTCAATGCGACTGCGCTCATCATCACCTTGCGGTCTATCAGGTGCGGGTAGATTGCCTGCCGCGCCGGCTGGTTGAACGCATTGATTGCCCCTGCGAGCACCGCGATGGTCAGCACGTGCCACACCTGCACCAGGTTCGTGAGCGTGAGCGTGGCCAACAGGAACACCAGCGACACCGTCATCGTCTGCGTCACAACAATCAGCCGCTGCCTGTCAAAGCGGTCCGCCACGACGCCTCCCACCAGGTTCAGCGATATCGCGGGAACCGCGTTGGCCAGCCCCACGTAACCCAGGAACAGCGGCGACTCCGTAAGTTGAAATATCAGCCAGAACTGCCCGAACTGCAGCACCTGGAATCCGCCCACAGCCGCCAGCATGCCAAGCCAGAAGCTCCGGTACGCCGGGTAGTGCAGAGCGGGCGGAAGCGAAATCCTGAGCCGTCCGGCATGCCGGGGCGGCGCTGTGTCAGTCCTGGGCGCCTCGGGTGAACCCAACGTCTGCTTCCTGGAACTTAGCGGCACGGCGGCACAAGGGTGCGGCGATTCTACGCCCGCGCCCGTGCAGGTGCGCTGGCCTACACATCCGATGTGGACGCAACGCCATGATGACTCCATGTGATGGAGAACGGCGAACACACCGCGATCTGGAGATTCCGCCGGGCATCAGCCTGGGAGGATCCTGGAAACATGGCGGCTTGCACGGGTGGCGTTGAGGGTTGCCACCAATACGGATATACGCTGACTGCCCATAATCACAATTCGTTGGTAAATCCGTTTCATTCAGGTTGTATTAGGTGTTATTGAGGCCGGTGAGCAACCCCAGCACTCATTCTGGTGGCACACCAATTTCCGTCGATAACGAGTTATCAGTTCGTCTTCTGTCGGTAATCCCGTAAATGTTTGTTGCCATTGCCAATTTTCTGACCTCCCAGGCCCGCATAGGGTGGCACACCAGTGCCACAGTCGAGTGGAGTTGGGTCGCGGGCCGCATCCTGGTGGCCATTGCCACCGCCGTAGGCGCATACCTGTTCCTGTCTGACTCCACCGCCGCCACTGTTGTGTACGGGGCCGGTGGATTTGTGCTCGCGTACAACGCGGTGTTGGCGGTACTCATCGCTCGCAGACGCGTCGCGTATGCGTTCCTCCTGGGGTTCGTGCTTGACAACGTCACGCTGGCCACAACGTGGTGGTGGGCGGCAGGCTTGGCCGCCGGAGACACGCAGTCCACTGACCTTGACCTCGCTCTCCTGCCCATCCTGATCGCGGGCGTCGTCCGCCTGACCTGGTCGTTCGGCATTGCGTACGTATTGTTCTGGCTCGGCTGGCTGGCCTGGGTGACCCTCCACTACTACGACCCAGCCAGCCGTGAAGTGCAGCAACTGCCGGTCAGGATCATATTCATAGGCATGACGGCGCTCATAACGGCGCACATTTCCGCCCGACTTGTCAGGGAAATGAAACGCGCTGAACGGCTGCGGGCGGAGACGGAGGCGGTAGCGGAAATCGGTCGGTTGGTCGGATCGACCCTTGATACCGGCACGGTGTTTCACCGGTTCGTCGATATGACCCGGAAACTGATCCCGTTCGAGCGCCTGGTCCTGGCGATGACTGATGTAAAAGCCAGGACATTCGAAGTGGCTCACGTATCCGGGCCTCATCTTCCCGGGTGGGGGCCTGGGGCAGTAATCCCCATTCCGCCTCCAGCTGACATGCTCCTGCTCGATAAGAAGCAGCCCCAGATATTCGATGAGGTAACGAGCACCCTGCTGATGAACCGCCTGGATCCCGAGTTACGGGCATCAGCAGGCGAAATACGCTCGCTCATGGCCGTGCCCGTGGTCTCTGGCGACGAAGTCGTGGCGATACTTATCGCCCGCTCGTCCGTCGCAAACGCGTTCTCCACGCAAGACATGGACCTCCTGACGCGCATCGCCGCCCACATCACCGGCGCAATCTCCAACTCCCTGCGGCACGCCGGCGCCCTGCAACTGGCCCATGAGCACGAGATGAGGGTCCGGGCCGACATAGAAAAGCGGGAACTGCAACGGGTGAGCGAGGCGAAAAATCACTTCCTCTCCACAATGTCCCACGAGTTGAAAACGCCGCTCACAAGCATGATCGCCTTCAACGACCTCGTACTGCGCAACCGCGCCGGGAACCTGAGCGTACGTGAGATTGATCAGTTGAAGATCGTGCGACGAAATGGAGAACGGCTCAAGAACCTGGTCGATGACCTCCTGGACGTGTCCCGCATAGATTCAGGAAGCCTGAAGCTAGAGCCTTCTCAGTTTGACCTCCAGGAAGTGTTCAACGAGATCGAGTCCAGCCTCGCACCGTTCCTGGAAGGGAAACACCAGGCGCTAAAGCTTGAGACGCCCTGCGCTGCAATCAGCATCGTGGCTGACAGGGACAGGCTGGTGCAGGTCATTTCCAACCTGGTGAGCAATTCATCAAAGTACTCCCCTGACGGCTCAACTGTGGAGCTGAATGGCTGGCTTGATGACGACAGGCTGCACATAGAGGTCCGGGACCACGGCATAGGCATATCAAAGGAAGACCTGCCAAAAGTGTTCAGCGCTTTCTTCAGGGCAGACAACGAGATGACAAAGGCTCAGCCCGGCACCGGGCTTGGCCTTCAGATCGTCAAGGGCATCGTGGACGCGCATGGCGGCGAGATCTGCGTCGACAGCGAGCAGGGCGCTGGCACCACCGTCTCGTTATGGCTGCCGACTGCCAAACATGACAAAGGTTGAAACGCTGCCAACGTTGAGGGCGCCGAACCACGGGGCACCAATCCCTTCCTGAGGTTCAAAACGGGATAACCAGCGCTCCCCAGGGCGGTGGGAAGGCGGGCAGGCCCGCATAGGCCGTACCCGCCTTCCCGCAGGGTTTAAACGCTTGGTTACGGCCTTACTACGGTGCCGTCGGCGCGCCGCACCGTGTCCCATGCGCCTCCAAACTCTCGCTCCTTGAACGGATACTTGGCGGCAAGGTCTTCGTCAATGTCTATGCCCAGCCCAGGCCTGCCGGTGGGCCACATGTGCCCATCGCGCACTTCTGGATACCCTGAGAACACCTCCTTCGTGCGCTCACCGAAAATCGCGTACTCCTGGATGCCAAAGTTGGTGGTGTTCAGGTCCAGCATCAGGTTTGCTGCGTGACCCACCGGTGATGTGTCGCCGGGGCCGTGCCACGCGGTGCGAACGTTGAACAGTTCGCCCATGGCCGCGATCTTGCGGCACGGGGTGATGCCGCCCATCTGCGAGACGTGTATCCGTATGAAGTCGATCAGCCTGTCCTTGATCATGGTCGTCACTTCATGTGGGTTGTTCCAGAGCTCTCCCATGGCTATGGGCGTGGTGCACTGCTGCCGCACCATCCGGAAGTACTCCTGGTCCTCGGGCGCGAACAGGTCCTCCAGGAAAAAGAGCCTGAACTGCTCCACTTCCTTCGCCAGCCACACGCCCTCGATAGGATGTACTCGCTCGTGCACATCGTGCAGCAGCTCAACGTTCCAACCCACTGTTGAACGCATGTGTTCGAACAGCTTCAGGGCTGACCGCATGTAAGGCTTGGACTCAAATATTCCGCCTGGGTGGGCGTAAAGCTTCCCCTCTTCCATCTCACGCACCCATGACGTGACCGCCCTCGGTCCATCCTGCGGCGCGGGTCCCGCGGGCTGTGCGTTTTGGACGCCCCTGTTGCCGTACGTGGCGTAACCGGGAGTCGATACCTGTATGCGGATGTGATGGAAGCCCTGCTCCATGAACGCCCGCGCCCTGTCCTCCACTTCGGCCGGCTCACTGCCGCTGGCGTGCACATAAACAGCCGCTGCCTCCCGCGCCCTGCCGCCCAGCAGGTCATACACAGGCATGTTCGCCATCTTGCCCTTGATGTCCCACAGCGCCTGGTCCACGCCGCTGATGGCGTTGTTCAGCACACCGCTGTTGCGCCAGTAGGAGCTGACATAGCATGACTGCCAGATATCTTCTATGTCGTCCACGCTCCGCCCAATCAGGAACGGCCGGAGGTAGTCCTCCGCGGCCGCCTTCACTGCGGTGGGCCGCTGTGTGAACGTGGCGCACCCCAGGCCGTAGAGGCCCGGCTCTGAGGTCTCTATCTTCACTATCACCAGCCGGATGTTGTCCGGCTCGGTAAGAATCACTCGGACGTCACGAATCTTGACGTTGCTCATTTGCTGCCTTTGTTCTAAACCATTCCGGCGCCGGCGGCGGCAGCGTTGCCATCAGCAACCGCCACTGCCATGGACCCGTCATGTGCTAATCCCGCGGCTTTCAGCCGATACGTGTCAATGTGCCGGGCGATTGTATACGCCACAGGGACATCGGCTGCCAGTCTGGCCCAGGCACGCCGCTACTCACCAGCCTTGCGGGGGAAGAAGTGCAGCACCACAACCGTCAGGATCGACCCCGCCACGGCTATCACGTACATGCCTGCGCCCGCCGCCATTCCCAGCGCAGCCGCGATCCAGATGCTGCCGGCGGTCGTAAGGCCACGGACCGTGCCACCGTCGCCCCGGATCATGACGCCAGCGCCGATGAAGCCGACGCCTGTGACAATTTGTGCCGCCACCCTGGCCGGATCGCGCATATCTCCCAGCCCCTGGAATCCAAAAATCGACACCAGCGTGAAGATAGCAGAGCCTCCAGCCACCAGGCCCACCGTGCGGATTCCTGCCGGACGTGAGCTTCTGCGCCGCTCAAACCCAATTATGCTTCCCGCCAGTACCGCCACCAGCAGACGCACCAGCATGGTCAGCTCATCGTGCAGTGAGAATTGGAATATCTCTGAACCCATAAGCCCAACCCTCCCCGGGGAAAATCACCGAAACATTTGATTCTACATACCGGGCGGGAACACCGGCCATGAGCAGGTTTGAGTTAGAAGTTCCAGCGGGTTCCGCGGTATCTCACGCCCTGTATCGCCAGCGGACGGGCGATCCGGGGGGTATCGGCGTGCAAGTCGCTCCCGTTCGGCCTGAGGCGGAGCAGCACCTCGATGCAGTAGATCAACGCTCCGGACGCCCAGGCCTGCGGTGAGTTCGCATACGGGTAAGGCACAGGAAACGATAGGCTGCGGCGCGGGTAGCCTGCGAACAGTTCCGGCATGTGGTTCCCGGGAAAAGACGCCGCAGCCTCTACCAGAGCGGCTATCAGGCTTTCCGCCTGCGAGAACAGTTTGTACTTGGCCAGGCCGGCAGCAATAAACGAATTATCATGCGGCCAGATGCTGCCGTTGTGGTACGAGACAGGGTTGTAATGCGCCATGTCGGTCGAAAGCGTCCTCACGCCCCATCCGCTGAACATGTCCGGCGCCATGAGGCGCTGCGCAACCATCACCGCCCGGTCCGGGTACAGTATCCCGCTCCAGAGGCAGTGTCCTATGTTTGACGCAATTGAGTTGACCTGGCGTTTCTGCCCATCCAGGGCCAGGGCGTAGTACCCCTCCTCTGGCATCCAGAAGTGATCGTCAAACCGCCGTTTCAGCGCCGCCGCCTGGTCGTCAAGCTCGTCAGAGCGGTCGTGCATGCCCAGGGCGCCGTAAATTTCAGCCATGTCCAGCTTTGCCCGGTAGACATATGCCTGCACCTCGGCAACGGCCAGCGGCCCCTCAGCCAACCGGCCGTCTGCGAACGCCATGGAGTCTTCCGAGTCCTTCCAGCACTGGTTCCTCAGGCCGTGCGGGCTGTCGGTCCTGTACTCAACGAACCCATCCTTGTCGATGTCCCCGTGCTCGTCTATCCAGCGCAGCGCTGACTCTGCTGCGGGCAGGAATTCATGCAGGAGATTAATGTCCCCCGTCCACCGGTACGTCTCCGCCAGGAGCACCAGGAAAAGTGGCGTGGCGTCCACGCTGCCGTAGTACCGGGAATGTGGCACGTCCCGGAAAATTGAAAGCTCCCCTTGCCTTACCTCGTGTGGAATCTTGCCGGGTTGAGCTTCACGAAACTCGTCAACCTGCGTCGCCTGGTAGCCGGCCAGCGTCCGCAGCGTGCCGGTCATCAGCTCCTGGCCCAGGATCTTCGTTTGCAGCGCACTGATCATGGAGTCTCGGCCAAAGACGGCCATGAACCACGGCAGCCCCGCAGCGAGAACGTGCTGGTCAGGTTCTACCTCTACCGTCAGCGAATGCAGGTCGGTGACGGCCTGGTTGTAGGACTGCAACAGATCGGCGTGCGCTGTCTCAATGGTGGGGGCGCTGGCCAGTGGCCGTGTGCCGAAACGATGGATCAACTCGTTCAACGACATTTCCGGCCTCGGCGGCCGCGCGACAAACGGGCTGCCGATTCGGCTTGCGATGCACTCCATCAGCTCCGGCACTTCGTCAACCACGGGGAGGACGGAAACGCAGACCTTCCATGACGTACGCGGCTCCAGGGTGAAAGCGAACTCTGCTATGCAGCCTGCGATTACAGGCGGTTTGGAGAAGTGAATCCGCGTCTCACGTTCGTAGGACTCACGCCGGTACGTCACGCGCAACTCTGTAGGCCCTACGGTCTCGGCGGTCATCTCGCCTACCTTCTTGATGGAGCCGCGCCGCACCTCGAAAAGGTCTGCGAAGTCCGCATCAAAGGCAATCCTGATTAGGATGTCGCTCTCCTGGGGAGAGTGGTTGAAGACGCTGATGTCCTCGTGCAGGCCGTCCGTAACGGAACGGTCCCGCACGACGCTCAGGTTCTTCGGGAACGCGGTCTGCTCACTCTCTGTCGAGAGGTAAAAGCTGGCGAGGCTGTGGTCCAGGCCGGATGAGCCAAGAAGCGACAGGGACCGGCCATTCACGGTCACCTGGAATGCAGAGAGAAACCGCGTGTCGCTGGCATAAAAGCCCTCCAGCGTGCCGGGGTGTATGTCACCGGTGACGCTGGAGACAGCAAAAATCGAGCCTGAGATCGTGACGATATGGTCGGAGACCAGCGAACCTGCCAAAAAATGACTCCCAGGACATGGATTGCGGGGCAGCCGGTGTCACTATGACGGGACACGCGCTCCATCCCGGCTGCGATGAGCCAGGGCCTTGCCTACCGCGGAGAACCGGCGCAGCCGTCGCGGCTTTGAGTGCGCTTCCCCGGCTATTCGCTCGTATGCCGCCAGGTAGCCGCCCGTCATCCGCTCCACGCTAAACTCTCGCTCGGCTCTCTCCCTGCATGCCTCCGGGCTGATCGTGTGGACCTTGCCCATCGCCTCCACCATCTCGTCCAGGCTGTCCACCACGTACCCGGTCACGCCGTGCTCCACCACTTCGGGTGCAGACCCACGCCGGGACACCACCACCGGCGTTCCACACGCCATGGCCTCCACCATGAACAGGCCAAACGGCTCGTTCCATGTGATGGGTGCAATCAGGCAGGACGCACGGGACAGCAGGTCGCGCTTGCACGTGTAATCCGCCTCGCCGACGTACTGGATCAGTTCGCCATCAACATGCGGGCGGACCTTCGTCTCGAAGTACTCAACGTCGACAGAGTCGACGTTGCCGGCAATCACCAGCCTGCGGCCAAGCCGCCGGGCCACTTCAACCGCCAGGTGCGCGCCCTTCTCATGGCTGATCCTGCTCAGGTACAGCATGAAGTCCTCACGCGGCCCGGGATTGTATGGGTAGGTCGAGCAGTCTATGCCGTTGTATATGACGCCGGCGAACCGCTCCTTTGGAGGCAGCAGCATCTTGGCTGATTGGCTGATTGTGTTGTACCAGCCGCTGTAACGGTCATATATCAACTGCCAGTCGCCGGCGAAATGACCGTGCAGGGTCGTCAGTACCGGCGTCTTCACAAGACCGGCCATGGCCATGCCTTCCAGCGCCGTGTGGTTGTGCACAATGTCAAACGTCCCCGCCTGCTCTAGACACGTGACAGCATTCAGCAGCGAAAGCACTTCCTTATTGCGGCTGCTCCCTCGCAGGAACGTCTCGCTCCCCGGCGCCAGATGGGCAGAAGTCACAGAGTCACCGCTGGCAAAAAGTGTCACGTCATGCTTGCGGCGGACCAGCTCCTCTGTCAGCAGGCTGACCACCAACTCGGTGCCACCGTAAGCAACAGGAGGAACCCGCATTTCCAGCGGGGAAATGATTGCGATCTTCAATTTTTAATCCCTCGGCGCCGGCAACACCAGGTCAGCAGGCGTCGCCAGCCCTTGAGTCCGCAGAGTCCCGTCCGGCACACACGGGCACAACTCCTGTATAGGCAGCGCCGGACAGGGACAAATGACGATTCTTACAGTCATCAGCCTTGCACGCGAGATGCTGCTGTACATCATCATTTTGATGGATGATCTACCACCTGAAGGATCAGCGCAGCCGCCCTGACCCACCCGATAGAAGTACTTCTATCGGGTGGGTCCTTGGAGCGAAGCCACGCCTATAGCTCGTGGCACGCACCCGGCGCTCCATCACTGGGTGGTAGAGCGCCGGGCATACGTAGCGTTTACGGGGCTGCGGTAGAAGTGGCCTCGGGTAGCGGGGTGATGATGGGTGGAACCACGTCACCGGGCACGACACCATCGCCAGGGACATCCGGCGGCGGTGTGACATCGGGCAGCGGTGTGCCTGCGGGTTCCGTTCCATCTGGCGATGCCGCAGGACTTGGCTCAGCCTGCTGGGTGGCCTGGGCCTCTGCCGTGGCGGTCGCTGCATCTATCTGCGCCTGTACAGTAGCAGTCACTTCAGCCGGCGGGACAATCTCAACCAGTTCCACATCAAACACCAGCGTGGAATTCGGCGGGATCGTCGCGCCAAAGCCAAACGGCCCGTAGGCGAGGTCTGGCGGCACTTCGAAGCGGGCATGACCGCCCGCGTTCATCATAGCCAGGCCTTCCCTCCAGCCGGGTATGATTGGCTGGTTCAGCGCAAACTGGGACGGCTCACCGCGAAGGTATGACGAATCAAACAGGCACCCGCCGGACAGCCAGCCGGTGTACTGCACGCGCACCACCGAGTCCGGGGCGGGCGCTGCTCCGTCGCCTTCCGTGATGTGATGCGCCTTCAGTCCGCTCGGCAGTTCCGTGTAGGGAACCGAGGAGTTGTCGCCAAATTCCGGAGCATTCGGCGGATACTCGTCATTGAGGCAGCCCGCAGGCGTCGGGTTGATCTGGGGGATGCCCACATTATCGCCGGGGTTGGCCCCTCCGCCGCGGCACGCAGCCGCCAGCGCAACCGCTGTCACAATCAGGAACAGGAGGCCGAATCGGCCTCCCAGGAATCCGGGCGCTTTCATGCGCCTCCCTTCGAGTTTTCAGATCGCTTTATGAAATCCTTGGCGCCTGAGCTTATCCACGGCCCCACGTTCGCCATGAAGAATCGCACGCCTGCGGCAGAGTAACGCTCAACGTTGTCACTGGTGGCCAGCGTTCCTGCTACTCTTCCCGCCTTCTGTATACGCGCCAGTGTGTCATCCAGCGTTCGCTGTACATCAGGATGGCTATTATCGCCAATGTGGCCCATCGAGGCCGCAAGGTCTGACGGCGCTACGAAGAACACATCTATATTGTCCACCTTCAGGACATCGTCCAGGTTTCGGACCGCGACGATGTCCTCTATCAATACGATAAGAAGTGTGTGGTCGTTTGCAACCTTGAAATAATCGGGGACGCCGTAACCCTGCCGGCTGGTGAACATCCCGCGCTGGCCAATGGGAGCGAACTTTCCGCCATCGACTACGTTCTGGGCCTCCTCACGCGTGTTCACATGCGGCACCACTATCCCCTGCGCTCCCCGGTCCAGCGTGCGGTAGATGACACCCTGCTCGTTCAGGTTCACCCGCGCCACTGACGTCATTCCCCATATGTCGCAGGCGCGCGTCAGGTTCCCAATATCCTTGAAATCAACCGGGCCGTGCTCGCCCTCCAGCCACACACCGTCGAATCCCACCGGGCCAAACGAGTCGATGTCGTCCGGGTCCGACAGCCCGCCCACAACATAGGCCGTCTCACCGGCGGCCAGCTTTTCCTTAACCCTGTTCGGCCTGATGCTCACGATGCGCTCCTGTCTCCTGGCGGCGTTCGGCGGCCGTGCAGGCTGGTTTGTTGCCTTCACGACCGCCGGTGATTCTAGTCCTCAATCGGCGCACGTGTTACACGGGCGGTGCACCGGCTTCGCCAAACCTACCGTGTTTGTGCTGGAGTTGAGGTGTACCCGGGACCGCGACCCGGCTCCCACACATGGCTTCGTGCCACCGCCTCGTCCAGGTCCACGCCCCACCCCGGTTTGTCAGGAATGGCCACCGTGCCATCTTCATAAATCATCTCACCGCTGGTCAGTTCGTCTTTCCACGGCACATCGTCCACGTCTATCTCCATGATGCGCACGTTGGGCACAGTGGCGCACAGGTTGAGGGCGATCATCGTGGACAGGTGCGAGTAGTAGTTGTGCGGGGCAATGTTCAACTCGTGGCTCTCCGCCAGCAGCGCAACCTGCCTGGACTGCGAGAAGCCGTTCCACGGAATGTCTATCTTCACCACGTCCATGGACCGGGCATTGAAATACGGCCTGTACTCCCGCAGCCCAATCAGGTTCTCGCCGGACGTGATGGTCACGCTGGTGCTGTCCTTGAGTTGGCGGAGGGCGTCCGGCTCGTACATGTCTATCTCAACCCACATCATGTCGAACTGCTCCAGCACCTTGCAGATACGTGCTGCCGCCTGCGGCTTGAAGTTAAAGTTCAGGTCCAGCGCAATCTCAACGTCGGGGCCGGCGCCCTCCTTGAACGTCCTGATCTGCATCTCTATGTGCCTCAGCAGTTCAGGTGTCACATTCTGGTCTGTGCTGCTGCCGCTGCCTCCGAAGCCTGGGAAGTACGTATTGGCGGGTCGGCCGGGAAATATAATGTTCGTCTTAAGGGCCGTGAAGCCCTTGTTCCTGACCTCCTCGCCAAGCCGCCGGATGTCACCCATGCTGTGCAACGGCGGCGTGCCCAGCATTTCGTAGCTCCGGGCACGCGACGTTCCGCAGTGCGACCAGTAAACCCGCTGGCGGTCTCGCACCGGCCCGCCGAACAACTGGTGCACCGGCACGCCAAGCGCCTTGCCCTTGATGTCCCACAGGGCCAGCTCGATTCCCGCTATCGCCTTCGCCGCCGTGCCGCCGGGGCTCTGCCGTGCCAACCGGTACATGTCCCAGTAGATCGCCTCCACGGGACCGGGGTCACGCCCATTGAGGATCGGTTCGAAGTCCGTGACAGCGCCCTTGATGCCATACGGGTTGCGTGGGTCGGAGCATTCGCCGTAACCCGTGATGCCCTCGTCCGTGCGGATGGCAACGAATGCCCAGGGCCGCCACCCCGCGTCAACTATGAACGTTTCAATCTGAATGATCTTCATTCCTGTGCTCTTTCACTTTTTGACGCAATGACCGTATCCGTTCCATGTCCGCCACCGTCGCTAAGGCGTTGCCCTCTCCTTCCACTAACCTGACATGGTTCGGGCACGCCTTTACACACAACCTCCCGGCCCGGCGTATTCTGCATCGAATGATCCAAAACTGCGAGTCCAGGCGGGTACATGATGAACAAACTATCTCAAGAAGCGTTCCAGGCGGCGAAATCGTTCATTGAGGACAAGGCCCGCACGGTTGACATCGCGCTGTTCCGGCACGAGTTTGAAAACGGCGAACCGGGCGCAGTTGAGGACGCCCTGTCCGTATATCAGAACGATGACGGCGGTTTCGGGCACGGCATCGAGCCGGATTTTCGCACGCCGGCGTCCACACCAATCGCCACCACGGTCGGCCTCCAGCACGCTAGCGAAGCCGGCCTGACCGCAGAATCGCCGGTGGTCCAGGGCGCCATCCGGTACCTGGCTGAGACGTTCGACGCCATGATCCCCGGCTGGCCGCTGGTCACCCCGGCGATGGACGACGCGCCACACGCCCCGTGGTGGAACTACGCGCACGAAGGAATGCACCGTGGCGAAGACCCCGCCGAATGGGGCAACCCCAATGCAGAGATAGCCGGGTACCTGCTCGACTACCCCACTCTCGTTCCAGACGGGCTGACCGGCACGGTCCTGGAACTGGTGGCTGAAAACATCCTGTCCCAGCCGGTCAACGATATACAGATGTACGTCCTGCTCTGCTACGGCCGGCTCCTCGAACACCCTGGCCTGCCGGACCGCGGCCGCATGCTGGACAAGGCCCTGAGCGCCACTCGTGCGGCGGTGGACCACACTCCGGAGGCGTGGTCCGGCCACAGCTTCAAGCCTCTCTGGGCAGCGCCAACCCCTGCATCTCCGCTCGCCCCGGCCGTCGAGGACGTGATAGACGCAAACCTGGATTACGAGATCGAAGAGCAGCGGGCGGACGGCTCTTGGCTGCCCAACTGGAACTGGGGCGGCCATTACCCCGAAGCCTGGGAGCAGGCCAGCGTCGAATGGGCCGGGCGCCTCACCACGGCCACGCTCCGCAGCCTCCGCGCCTATGGCCGGATCGAAGGCATCTGAGCCCGCCCTGGCCGCCAGACTCTGCTACTCTCCCACCGTATTTTTATCCGAGCCGGGAGAGCCACCATGCCACCAGCCAGCAAACCGGAAATCACCATCATCGGATGCGGCACGCCCACTCCGCTCCCTGACCGCTTCGGCTCCTCGTACGTGATCGAAATCGGCGGCGAAAAGCTGCTGTTCGACTGCGGCCCCGCCACCACGTGGAAACTGGCGAAGGCCAACATCTCCCCAACCGAGATCGACAACGTATTCTTCACGCACCACCACTTCGACCACGACGCAGACTTCCCCACCTTCATCCTGACCCGCTGGGACCAGAACGTGCCCGTGGACCGGCCCCTGCACGTGTACGGTCCGCCCCTCACAGAGAAGTTCACCAACGGCATAATCGACGAGGACACCGGCCTGTTCGCGCATGACTGGCTGGCCCGCGTCCACCACCCGGCCAGCCAGATAACGTTCCAAGACCGTGGCGGCCAGCTCCCCCGCCACAAGCCACACGCAGAGCTTCAGGACTTCGGCAGCATCCACAAAGACGTGAACGCGCCGGTCTTCCAGTTCACAGGCTGGTGGGACCGCCTCATCGGCACCATAGACAACTTCACCGGCATCGTGGAGAACGGCCCGGCGCACCTCCGTGACAGCCACCGCCTGGTGATCGGCCCATGGGGTCACGACGCCACGCAGCTCAGCCGCAAGATCGGCCCCATCGACTACGGCCCCGATGCCGATACCACGTACGAAGATCTCATCACCCGCTGGTACGACTACCACTTCAAGGGCCTGGACAACGGCATCGCCAATGACCCGCCCGTGCGCCTGTTCGTGCTGGGCGAAAACCGCTGGCGCGGCGAGCAGGAGTGGCCGCTGGCCCGCACCCGCTACACGGACTTCTTCCTGCACAGCAACGGCCACGCAAACACCGCCTGGGGCGATGGCTCCCTCTCAACCACAGCGCCTTCTGATGAGCCGCCGGACGAGTACGACTACGATCCGCGTGACCCACTCATGAGCCTCATGCGCGCTGACTCCCAGGCGGCCCCCGTGGATCAGTCGCCGCATGACGGGCGACAGGACGCCCTCGTCTACCAGACGCCACCGCTGAGCAGGACATCGAGGTCACAGGCCCGGTCACGCTCCGCCTGTGGGCCATCTCGGACGCTCCCGACACCGACTGGACGGCGAAGCTGGCCGTGGTCCATGAAGACGGGCTCGCCGTAAACCTCACGTACGGCATCATGCGCGCCAGGTACCGTGACGGCTACGACAACCCTTCGCTCATCACTCCGGGCAGCGCTTACGAGTACACGGTGAAGTTGAATCCCACGGGCATCCTGTTCAGGACCGGGCAGCGCATCAGGCTGTACATATCAAGCTCCGACTTCCCAAACTTTGACCGCAACCACAACACTGGCAGGGACTACTGGTCGGACACGGATCTGCGCATCGCCCACCAAACGGTGCTGCACGATCGCGACCACCCGTCGCGCCTGGTCCTCCCCGTGATTCCCCGGTGACATCGCCACAGGAGCGCGCACCTCGTCCAATCTCCACGTGGCAGGCCAACCCGGCCCACGCGCTACCATGTCTGGCATGAGCACCGAACCCACATCGCCCGCGCAACCGGCCACCACCACGTTCCAGGAGAACATGCGGGTAAGCTGGTGGATGTTCATCGCCCTCGGCCTCGTCCTTGGCGGCACCACCGGCAGCATCACCGGCATGGCCCTCACCGGCGCAATCCAGGGCGGCACGGCCCTCCTCTTTTACGGCACCTTCGCCGCCAGCGCCCTCCTGTCCATCTACCTCCTGGTGAACTTCACCACCCTTGGCGTCATCGTGAACGAAAGGGGCGTGGAGGTGTCCCGCGGCATGTTCCGGCGCTTCTTCCCCATCGCCGACATCGCCTCCGCAGAGCCGCGCCCGCTCGACCGCACCCGTTACGGCAACCGTGCGTGGGCCATGCTCTTCGTGAAGACCGGCGTTGAACTAACCGTCACGGAAGAAGGCACGAAGCGCGCGTACTACATATCCTCACGCCGGCCCGATGAGCTTGCGCAAGCTGTACGGGAGCGTATATCGTCTGCCAACACCCCCAGCACAGGCGAGCAATCCCCATGACAGTCCAAACCGCCGACCTCCGGCGCATGCGTTTCGATGAGCAGGTCCGCGCCTCGCCGTGGGGCCTCGTCCTCATGGGCAGTGCGATCGCGGCAGTCGCGGGCTCGCTGGCATTCGTGGCGGTCAGCGGCAGCATGACCGGGGCAGACGCCTTCATCTTCTACCCGGTGATGATATTCACGCTCCTGCTCCTGTTGTTCGTGACCATAAACTTCACCGCCCTCGGCATCACCGTGACGGACAACGTGCTGGAGTTCAACCTCGGCCTGCTCCGCAAGCGCATCGATCTCGCCGACATCGAGTCCGCGGAGGCGGCGCCGTACCGGGCCATGCAGTACGGCGGCTGGGGATGGCGGTTCGCCATGGGAGGCCGCCGCGCCTGGACGTTGCCGTTCATCAAGACAGGCGTCGCCGTCACTGTCATGGAGAACGGCAACCAGCGGCACTACTACCTGTCATCGCTGCGCCCGGAGCAACTGGCCTCAGCCATCACCTCCGCAAAGCGAGACCTGGCTGCCCAAAACTAACCAGCGCCTCAAAACCCGGCGCTCACCTCGTCCAGCGCGGCCATATCGTCATCCGATAGCCGCCACCCCATTGCCCCAGCGTTGCTGCGTGCGTGCGCCGCCGACTTCGACCCCGCTATGGGCACTGCACCCTTGCGCATCAGCCAGTTGAGCGCCACCTGCGACGGCGACTTGTCACCGTGCGCCTGCCCAATCTCCCGCATCAGCCCGATCACCGGCGGCAGCAACGGCAGCCTCCGCCTTGCCCACCGCACCCGCCTCAGCAACGGCGGCGGGTTCTCCGTCGAGTACTTGCCCGTGAGCAGCCCCTCCGCCAGCGGCCCGTATGCGATCAGCGTCACCCCCAGCTCCCGGCACGCCTCCGCCACCCCGTTCCGCTCAACCTTCCGGTTCAGGAAGCTATAGCCCACCTGGTTGGAAGCCAGCGGCACGCCCCGAGCCGACAGCACGTCATTGGCCCGCCGCATCTGGTCCGCGCTGTAGTTCGACACCCCGACCGACCTCACAAGCCCTTCCTCCGCCACGTCTGCCAGCGCCGATGCCCACGCCTCAACCGGCCGCGGACGCCACGGCTGGTGCACCTGGTACAGGTCCACGCGCTCCATCCCCAGCCTGCGGAGGCTCTTCCTCAACGCCGACCGAAGGCTCCGGCCCGACAGCCGCCACGGGTACGGCAGGAACTTCGTCGCAACCACCGCCGGCCCGCCCTCTTCCCCGGTGAACCTGCCGAGCAGCCTTTCAGACCCGCCCAGCGCGTACACCTCCGCGGTATCGAAAAACGTCACGCCCGATTCAATGCACGCGCGGTACGCCTCCCGCACATCCTGCTCCGAAAAGCTCCTGCCAAACCCCCAGTAAAACCGGTCGCCCCACTGCCACGTCCCGGCCCCCACCGCACTAATCTCAATCCCAGTCCCACCAAGCGGGACCACCTCACCACCACCCCCGCCCCTCAACAACAACCCTCACAATCAGTCATTCCCGCGCCCCCTTTGTCTTTCCCGCGCTCCACCTGTCTTTCCTGCGAAGGCGGGAACCCAGTTCGGCCACCACGTCACGCCTACCACAGTGTCGTCTCGACCGAAGCGGAGAGACCTGGGGAGGTGCGGGGCCAATGGCCGCCGACAGGCGGCCACACTCTGCGGTCCGCCTACCACCATCACGACATGGTAAGGGCGCAGCTCGCCGCACCCTCCCCGCGATCCACTCCAACCACCACGTCACTCCCACTACATGTCGTCTCGACCGGAGCGGAGAGACCCGGTGCAGTGTGGGGAATATGGCCGCCAAAGGCGGCCAAACCTCGAGCCGACAGGCGAGCCTCGAAGAGTGTCCGAAGCCGAAGGCAAGTACAAACCAGAGACCCGGTGTGGACGGGAGGCCAATGGCCGCCGACAGGCG
>JBBDMW010000034.1:54869-97891 GCA_040878005.1 Dehalococcoidia bacterium | reverse complement strand
GGGAGTTTTGGGTGGAGTGGTTCGGATGAAGCGTCGGTTTTTGGATGCGCGAGGAGAGGTCCTTCGCTTTGCCTAGGATCACCGGCTACGGGTGACGGGTGCTGTGTTGGTGGATAGGTGGGTCGCACAAAACCCAGCCTCCCCAGGTCTCTCCGCTTCGGTCGAGACAAAAACGCGGCGAGACAATGGTGCGGTCCAGGCAATGCCCGGTCGCAGCCGACATCGCCTACGCAGGCAGTTCGGTGCCCACGCCGCGCTCGAGTGCCAGGCGGTAGATGCGCTCTGCTACTGCGACGTCTTCCAGGGCCACCCCCTGCGACTCAAACAGCGTGACATCAGTCGCAGAAGACCGGCCGGAACGCAACCCGGCAGCGATGTCTGCCAGCGGAATGGCGGTGTCCCATGAGAACCGGCCAGTCTCGGCGGCCCGCATCAGTTCGCCGCACTCGATCTTCGCCTGGTCCACGTCATCCACGGCCACTATGTCGGCTTTCGCCACCGCTGCGGTGTCAAGCTCACTCTTCATCCACGAGTTGTTGCCGGCCGCGTTGACGTGAACACCCGGGGCGATCATGTCGCCAGTAAGCACCGGCTCAACAGAGTTGGTGATGACTATCACCACATCGGCGCCGCTGACGCAGGACTCTGCTGATTCAGATGGCGAAACCTTGATGCCGAGCCGCTCTGACATGCGTTCGGCGTAGGTATTACGTCGCTCAGGCGTCCGGCTGTACACGCGGGCACGCTTCAGGCTGCGTACCGCTGCGACCGCCTCAAGCTGCGTCTCTGCCTGGTACCCGGAGCCAATCACGGCCACATCAGCGGCGTCTTCAAGTGCCATGTAGCGCGTCGCAAGCCCGGATGCAGCGCCCGTGCGGACCTGGCCCAGCCGGTTTGCACCCATGACCGCCAGCAGTCCCTCGCCGGACGTGCCGTAGATCATCACGTGGAACGACACGCCGCCCCTGCCGCCAGCATACGACTTGTGCCCCACCACGCCCTTTGCCGGCCACGAGGCCGCCATGAAGTTGTAAGCGCCGGAGCCAGTCGGCAGCCTGCGCCGCGGGTTGTTGTAGGCATCGCCCCTGGCCCGGGCCTTGAAGACCTCATCGAGGGCCTCCAGCGCAAGGGGCATGTCAAGCAGGGATTGAACGTCGGATTCAGTCAGGTACAGGGGCATGGCAACGGCTCAGGACTATATGGCCAGGCCCGGCAGTTCGCCGGGCTGCCGTAAACGGTACCTGATCCATCATGATTTCTCGACATCGAACCTGCGGCGGCGCGGGAATGGGCGTGGCTGGTGAGGCATTATGAAGAAAGTTGCCGGGCGTCGCCTGGCAGGCGCGATGCCACAGCCGGAGAGCCTACTCCCTCATGCTGTTCTATTCAGCGATGAAGGTTCCTGTCATGGTATCCGGGTGCACATCGCAAACGAAGAAATACTCGCCCGGCTCCGGCGGTGCATCAAAGGTGTACGTCTCGGTGGCCGGCCCCACAAATACCTCGCCCACGAAGAATATCTGCGCCCGCTCGCTGGATTCATACAGGGAGACGTTATGCCCCACAGCTTCCTCGTTGTTGAACTCCAGGTGCACCGTTGCCCCGGCCGGGGCAGTGAGAGTGCCGGCGCTGAACGACTGGTTGTTGGCGGATATGGACAACTCCATGACATCGACATCGCCATTGGCCGGGGGTGTTCCGTTGGTTCCATTGCCTGGTGCGCCTCCCTCGCCGGGCGGCTGGGGCTGCGCGCCCATCGGCTCGGTTGCAGGAGGAGGCACAGGTGTCATTCCTGTACGCACACAGGCCACCATCCCCGCTCCCGCTGTGAGAGCCAGGATCATGATCAGGACTGTGAAATACCGCCTTGGCGCCAAGTCATCGCCTTCCAATCAGCCGCCAGCCATTGACCCCGCGCTATTAGCTGGCGCACCCCACGCACCTGTAACGCAATCACTTCAATCAAATACTGGTTTCACACGGACAGGGAAACATCACCGGATAAGGGGATTGAGCTCAGCCCGAAGGTGGAGAAAAGTCGTGCGCCTGCGCAGCGCACGCGAAACAACCGACACTGAACGCCGAAGCATGCCCCGCGGCACGTTCACTCGTAAACTGGATACAGGTCGACGTTCAATATCGTCCGGCATCTACCCGGAGCAGGTTGCTAAGCGGGACTTGCAACCGGCGCATGTCACGCACAGGGAGAGGATCACATCGAGAACCCAAGCACGTTGTATGACCGGGTTGGCCGGGAGCCGTTCTTCAGAGATCTCGTCGAACGGTTCTACGAGCGCGTGGAGGATGATCCCGTTCTCCGTCCCCTCTACCCGCCGGACCTTGAGCCGGGCAAGGCTCACCTCGCAGCGTTCCTGGTCCAGTTCTGGGGAGGGCCGCCCAACTACTCGGCAGAGCGAGGACACCCGCGGCTGCGGATACGTCACGGGCAGTTCAAGATTGGACAGGCGGAGCGCGACGCCTGGGTCCGGAACATGCTGGCCGCCGTTCGCACCATGAATGTCAGCCCGCAGGATGAGGCCGACCTTACGCAGTATTTCGAGCGGGCCGCCACATTCCTCATTAACCAGGACTGACCCGGCGGCACAGGCGGTTATCCGGGACGCCCCGGACGCTCCGGCATTGGCGCGATGCTGATTTCGCGTCTACAGTTTGCGACGCAATACCCCCGATTGGCCGGAGCTTCCGCTGCCGGTCCGGACAGCAAAAGAGACAGAGGATTCCATATGACCCAGACCCAGGACATAAAGCGCCCGTCGAAAAGCCTCATCAAGAAGCTTGAAGGGATCGGCAGCGCTACCGCCAGCGGTGAGCTTCGCAAGCTCGGCATCCGAAACCCGTTCATAAACGGGCCTACCCCGCGCACACCCGGAAAGTCCATCGTCGGCCCGGCCCTGACGCTCCAGTTCATGCCGAAACGTGAGGACCAGTACCCGGAGGGCGAGTACGTGGAGCCGGAGAAGCAGCTCCACCGCCACGTCCTGTACCACGCGCAGGAAGGTGACGTGGTGGTGGTTGACGCACGCGGCGATCTGACGAGCGGCATTTTCGGCGAGATGATGATGACGTATTTCAAGGGACGCGGCGGCCTGGGGCTGGTGATCGACGGCTGCGTTCGCGACTTCCCAATGGCCAAGAACCTCGGCCTGGGATTCTGGCTGCGGGGGACGACCCCGAATTTCCACACGCAGACCAACCTGTATCCGTTCGCTGTGAACGTGCCAATCGCCTGCGGAGGCACGCTGGTGATGCCGGGCGACATCATCGTGGCGGACGATGACGGCGCGGTCGTGGTGCCGATCACCCTGGCTGATGAACTGGCCGAGCGGGCTTCAGAGCATGCCGAGTGGGAGGAGTTCAGCCGCATGAAGCTGGAACAGGGCGGTGATCTCCGGAAGTACTACCCGCTGACTGACGCCGCAAGAGGCGAGTACGAGGAGTGGAAGAGCAAGCAGGGCAAGTAAGCCCGCTTGCTGTTGACCGGTCGGGGTGGCGCCGCGCTTTATATAGGCGGCGCCATCCCGGCTGGCGCATAAGCCAGTGCGAACGTCACCCCTGCAACGCGGCCATCTCCACCGCGAACCACAGGGCCATTGAGCCGCCACGATCATCCAGGCCGTCTGAGTACGACCGTTCAAGATAGGACTGGATGTCGGGCTGTGGGCCGGTCCCGACGCACACGTGCTCAAGCTCGCCCGCCGGGCCGATCCGCTCAGATATGCCGTCCCACGCCTTTTCGGCAACGGCCCGCCATTCATCGCCCAGCCATCCCATACGTAGGCCGCGGGCCAGCGAGTAGCCAATCATCGAGGTAGCGCTGTGCTCAAGGTAAGAGTCAGGCCGGTCGATCACCTGCCGCCACATTCCTGACGAATCCTGGTGCGATTCCAGGCCTTCAAGATGCGCAACATGCCGGGCAAGCAGATCCTCCCTGTGCGGGTGCTCCGTTGGAAGGTACGTAAGAGTCTCTGCGAACCCCATTGCTGCAAAAGCGTTCCCCCGCCCCCACAAAAATGGCGACGCCCTGCAGTGCCACCACAGGCCGCCAGGCTGCTGCGTATCGGCGGTCATCAGAAGGCTGGCCAGGATATCCACATACTTCGCCTGCCCCGTGAGCCGGTACGCCCTGCCGAGCAGCGTCCCGGCAAAGAAGAAATCTTCAACCCGAATGTCCCGGTCCAGTGGCGGCCTGATCGGCTCAGACGCGGTCGGCACTTCGAAGCGATTCGCCACGTCAACCAGCATCCTTGAGTACGTCTGATCACCGGTGGCATCGCTCAGCTCATCGGCCCAGCAGACACCTGCAAAATTCGCAGTGCCTCCGTTTTCGCCAGACATGCTCTCCGGACTGGCCACATGAGGAGCAACAAGCTCGCTAATTTGCGGCGCCGGGTCAGGCGACGACTGGTCAAGCGCATGCAGGCGGAGCCGGCCGCTGATCCCCACGCCCTGCGTGTAAACAACCGGCAGGTCGAGCCGGTGCCCGTAGATAGCGGCGAGACGCCGCGCTGCTTCGATGGGACTGGTAGTGCCGGTCATTCGGCCCCCTGTTCATGTGCTGTGCGAAGAAGTTGGCGCGTTGGTGGGGCCGGACTGTACCAGCCGCGGACGAAAAACATAGCGTGTAGCCGCCCTATTTGCGGGTTTTGCTGGAGCAGCAAAACCAAATATGCCGGGCATAAGCACCTGCGGAAGCAGTTCGAACACTTGGGGAGATATCGCTCTGCGTCCTTTTTTGTAATTCCCTATTTCCGCATCCTGAGGTAAAGTGCAGCAACCCTCACACGATCCAGACACGTCTGCAACAAAATTGCAGAATTCTTCCTCAGAGGTGGAAATGGTTACGGAACCAAAGACCGACCTGGGTCTAATCGCCCACCTGATGCGCCGGGCAGGTTTCGGCGCAACCCGTAAGGAACTGGAGGAGTACACCTCCAAGTCCTACGAGGAGATAGTCGAAGACCTCGTGAACCCGGAGCGGTTCCCTGAGCCTGATGACGAGATCCTGGGCCGCTACTATCCGCACCTGGCAGCCAACAAGGACAACCCTCCGATATGGAATGGCCGCTGGTTTTACAGGATGATCAACACCAGGCGGCCGCTGGAAGAGAAGATGACCCTCTTCTGGCACGGGGTATTCGCCACCGGCTGGACCAAGAGCGAGCACACGCCGACGATGGTCGACCACATCCAGTTGCTCCGCTCGAACTGCCTATCAAACTTCCGCACACTGCTCATTGAGCTATCGAAAGACCCGGCCATGATCTACTGGCTGGACAACTGCGAGAACCACGGCGATTCGATAAACGAGAATTACGGCCGGGAAATCCTCGAGTTGTTCTCGATGGGCATTGGGAACTACTCCGAGGAAGACATCAAGAACGCGGCCAGGGCGTTCACAGGCTGGACGTTCAAGCAGCCTCTGCCTCTCTACCCGTTCGGGCATTATGGCTCTGCATTCGAGTTTCGGCCTGAAGACCACGATGACGGCGAGAAGACTTTCCTGGGCCACACGGGTAACTTCAACGGTGAGGACATCGTTGAGATCATCGTGCAGCAGGACGCCACGGCACGATTCGTCAGCCGCCACCTGTACAACTTCTTCGTAGCTGATGAGCCACAGGTGCCTGCCTGGAGCATTACGCCTCCGCAGGACGAAGCGGCCATCCAGGCGTTGATGGATTCGTTCCGGGAGTCCGGCGGCGACATCCGGACGGTCATGCGGACCCTCTTCAACTCTGATTTCTTCAAGCGCGCAAACTTCCGGCACGTCACGTCCCCGGCAGAATTCGTGGCCGGCACGCTGAAGCTGGCAGGCGCCTTCACTGAAGTGCAGCCCGGGCTGACAGGTCTTGAAGCGACCATGATCGCCATGGGTCAGAAGCTCATGGACCCGCCAAGCGTGGAAGGCTGGCACACCGGCAAAGAGTGGATTGACGGCGGCACGCTCACGGAGCGGGTTAACTTCGCCGTGGACATGATGAGTGACCCGGCGCGGCCCGGCGTGCGCCTGATAATCGACCGCATTCGCGGCAGCGGCAGCCCGGTCGGCGCCAACGAATTCGTCGATGGCGTCCTTGACCTGATGGGGCCGGTGCAGGTCAGTGATGTAACCCACCAGTCGCTGGTCGACTTTGCAGAGGAGGAAGGTGACCTGACCTTCGGCACTCCTGGCGAGGTCCAGCGATCAGAACAGCGGATTGTGCGGATGCTGCAATTGATCGTGGCATCCAGGGAGTTTCAGTTCGCATAGCAGCGGACTTTCGGACGGGACAACAGTCGGAAGGGAACGCCAGCATGGCCGCAACAAACGGCACTCGAAGCAAGAAAAAAGACCCGGTGCTCGTCGTCGTCCAGCTGAGCGGCGGCAACGACTTCATGAACACAGTGATCCCGTTTACGGAGGGCATATACCACGACTCCCGTCCGCTTGTGGGCATCCCTGAAAACCAGGTGCTGCCCATAAACGACACGCTGGCGTTCCACCCTTCGGCTGCACCGTTCCGGAGCCTGTTCAACGTTGGCAAGATGGCCATTGTGCAGGGCATTGGCTATGAGAACTCCAGCCGCTCCCACTTCCGCGCGATGGACATCTGGCACACTTGCGAGCCGGACAAAATTGCCACAGAGGGCTGGCTCGCAAAGGTCGTGAGGGAGATTGACCCGTCAGGGGACAATCCACTCACCGCCGTGTCCTTCGGGCGCGGCCTGCCGCGCGCCCTCGCAGCACCCGGCGTGGCTGCTACCTCGGTGGGCGACCTGGACAGCTACGGTCTCATGTCGCCGGTGAAGGCACAGGAAGAGCGGGCGAAAGACCTGGACGTATTCAAGCGGATGTACACGCCTGCCGTGGGCACCGGCCTGGTCATGGATTACCTGGCGCACACCGGGCAGGATGTGCTGAAAGGCGCAGACATACTGGCTGAAGCGCCCCGCAGGTACAAGTCCACCGTGGAGTACGCGAACAACCCCATAGCAAAAGCGCTCCGGGACGTTGCCCGTGTGCATACGGCCGGGCTTGGGACGCGCATCTTTTACACGAATCACATTGGTTACGACCACCATGCCCAGGAAGTGCCGACCCACGCCCGGCTGCTGACTGAGCTGTCACAGGCCATCGCTGACTTCCGGGCTGACCTTAGAGAGCATGACGCAGACCAGGAAGTTGCCATTCTCGTCTTTACGGAGTTCGGCCGCCGCATAAAGGACAATGGCTCTGGCACGGACCATGGCTCGGGCGGCGGCGCGTTCATCATCGGCGAGAACGTACAGGGCGGACTGTACTCCGAGTACCCGTCGCTCGCTCCAAAAGACTGGCTGTACGGCGAAGACATGCGCCACACGATCGACTTCCGCGGGGTGTACGGCACGCTGCTGCAGCAGTGGATGGGCATCGACCCGCACGAGGTCGTCGGCGGTGATTACGAGCAGATTCGTCCGTTCACAAAGACACTGGTGTAAGCCAACGTAGATACCGCCAGGCTGGTAGGAGTCGTCAGACCATGAGCAAACCATACGCACTTCTCAGAGCAGGTTTCCCGTTCCACGCTACCCTTGGCATGCGCCGCGTCACCACCTACCCGATGGACCTGGCGTTTGGCGACGATGGCATGATGTTCGTGCTGTGCCGCAACGATGGCGAGGGCGGCGATGTAAGGCGCACCAACTGGGACGATGATGACCTGGGCACCTTTGGGAGCGGCTTTATGTGGCCGGTGCAGATCATTCGCGACCGGGACGAAAAGCTGTACATCTCTGACGAAGGCAACCACACGATCAGCATTTGGGACCGTGATGGCAAGCAGCACGGCTCGTGGGGCAGGCACGGCTCGGGCGACGGAGAGTTGAACAGGCCGTCCGGCATTATGTTTGACGCTGACGGCAACATGCTGGTCGCTGACACGCTCAACCACCGGATCCAGCGATTCACTCCCGATGGAACATTTCTTAGCAAGTTTGGCTCTCATGGGTCGGGCGCAGGCGAGCTGGACATGCCATGGGGAGTGGCCGTGGACGACGAGAACAACATCCTGGTCGCCGACTGGCACAACAACCGCATTCAGAAGTTCGCTCCAGACGGCACGTTCATCATGCAGTTCGGCAGGCCCGGCAGTGGCGAAGGTGAGCTTAAGGGTCCCGCGGGCATCACAGTTGATCAGCATGGCGACATATACGTGGCAGACCGGGGCAACCACCGTATCCTGCAGTTCGACCACACCGGCCGTTACGTGGACCGTTTCATTGGCGATGCCACGCTGTCCAAGAGCGGCCGCATTTACATCATGGCGAACCCCAAGGTGCTGCGTGCGCGGGAGATGACCACGCTTGAGGAATCGAAGCGGCTGCGGGGGCCGGACTCGGTGAGGTTCGGAGACGACGGCTTCATGTACATCCCGGACTTTGGCTCGCACCGCATCCAGGTCTATCGCAAAGAGGCGTACGAACTGACGGATGAGCAGATCTGGGCAGAACAGAAGTCGCCATTCCTGTACACAGTCTGATGGCCGCCTCACCCATAGACCGGAGAATGCTCTCTTGCCGGTGATGTTCGGTTTTGCTACGCAGCGCCGACAAATACTCGAGGCCGAGCTGGAGAGGTTTGTGCAGGAGATGCCACCGCTTGGGATGCAGCGCATGTGGGTCGTTGGCGATTTGGCGCGCGGCAGGGTATCTGCTGTGTCCAACCTGGAACTGGTGCTGGTTCAGGACACTGATGAACCGTGGCGTCGCAGGCCTGACTTCTGGAACATGCACCTTCGCCCGCGAGTCGGGACACAGTTCTATGTTTTCACCAACGAAGAGCTTGAGCGGATGGCGGACGACGATCCCCTGCTACGGCAGGCAATGAACCACGGCGAGCCTGTCCATGGGTGAGGGGACGGACCGTGCTGCCAGGGCGTGGCTGACGCAGGCAAGGCATGACCTGGCCGCCGCAGAGGCAAACGCCAACGAAGGCCGCCATGCCCTGGCCTGTTTCCTCTGCCACCAGGCGGCCGAAAAGGCCGTCACGGGTTTTCTCTACGCCCGCGGATCTGAACAGGTGTGGGGCCATGCCCTGGCAGACCTGTGCGAAGATGCGCTGGCGTTCGACCCGTCTTTCGACCTGGTGAAGTCAGTGGCGGTGTTGCTGGACAAGCATTATCTTGGCGCACGCTACCCGTCGAGCCTGCCCGGCGGCGTGCCGGCCGAAGCCTACGACACGACTGATGCAGAACGTGCCATAGAAACGGCGAGCGATGTGCTGGCCGCAGTAAACCAGCGAATCGGTTCCGGGACCGTGTAGTACATTTCGCAGGGCAGCCACCCGGGACATCATGCGTCCAGCAGGCACAAGATCATGGAGGACAAGCACTTGACCGATCAGCACCGTCTCCTAATCACTGATGTCCGATCAGTCAAGCTCCGCGTGGTTGAAGAAATTGGTGAGCTTGAGCCAGCCTGGAGCCCCGGCCGCACAACACCGTTCCAGCGCGGCGGAGGATCATTCGTTGAGGTTCACACTGACCAGGGCCTGACCGGCATTGGCCCGGCAGTGGACCCGCAGTTCATTCCGGCGATCAAGTCCTATTTAATTGGGAAAGACCCGTTTGATGTGGAGCAACACGCCGCTGCGCTTCGCTACTACGTGCTGGGGATCCCGTATCGCGGAGTCGCCGGGGTGGACATTGCCCTGTGGGACCTGATGGGAAAAGCTTCGGGGCAGCCTCTATACAAGCTGTGGGGCGGCGGCAAGGACCGGGTGATCCCGTATGCCAGCATGGTCCTGCTGTCCACGCCGGAAGGGCGGGCCGACCTGGCTGCACGCCTGGCGGATGAGGGCTGGAAGGCCATCAAGCTGCGGCTTCATCATGAATCGATGAAGGAAGACATTCGAACGGTGGAAAAGGTCAAGGAAGCCGTCGGTGACCGCATGACCATCATGGTGGACGCCAACCAGGCACAGTCCAGCGGCACGTGGCAGCCGGGAGTGCTGTGGGATTACCGGCGAGCGGCTGAGACAGCCAGGGAACTGGACAGGCTTGGTGTGTACTGGCTCGAGGAGCCGCGTCCACGGCACGCATTTGATGAGCTGGCCCGCCTGAACGACATGGTGGACATGCCGATTGCCGGCGGGGAGAACAACCCCGGTTTGCACGAGTTCGTGGAGATGCTGGAGAAGAATGTGTACGACCTCCTCCAGCCTGAGAGCATGGTGATGAACGGCATCACGGCCCTCCGGAAGGTCGGTGTGCTGGCTGAGGCCTACGGAAAGAAGCTGGTGCCGCACCACGGCGGAGGCAACATCGGTGTTGTTGCCCATTTGCACCTCGTGGCGTCATGGCCGCACGCCCCGTTCATGGAATTGCTTCACGACCCGCCCATCGGCGACTACCGGCACAGGTTCTCGATCATGGCGAACGCTCCGCAGGTAGACAGCGACGGCTATATGGCAGTGCCGCAGGGTCCGGGGCTGGGCGTGGAGATCGATGCCGGCATGATCGAGGACTGAGGTTCGCATGGCCGAAAAGATCCTGCTGGACACTGACATCGGCTCCGATATCGACGATGCAGTGTGCCTGGCCTACCTGCTGGCAAACCCGGATTGCGACCTGCTTGGCATCACCACGGTGTCAGGTCAGCCAGTGGAGCGTGCGAGGCTTGCGAGCGCACTGTGCATTGCCTCGGGACACGATGAAGTTCCCACCTTCCCCGGCGCGGCCGAGCCTCTGCGGTGGCCGGTCCGCCAGGGTGAGGCGCCGCAGGCGGCGGTACTGGACCAGTGGCCGCACCGGGAGAATTTCCCGGAGGACAGGGCGGTTGAGTTCCTGGCCGAGGCGATCTCTGACAACCCCGGTGAGGTGACCCTACTGGCAATTGGTCCGATGACCAACGTGGCGCTTCTTTTCGAACGTCACCCGGAGACCGCGTCGCTGCTGAAGCGGGTTTCGTTGATGATCGGGCGGTTTGGCGTTGAGCAGATAGGGGCGCGGCCGGGCGAATGGAACGCCTACTGCGACCCTGACGCTGCGAGGGCGGTATTCGGGACGAAGCCCAACAGCCTCCGCGCCGTTGGGCTTGATGTGACTACGAAGGTCCGCATGGATTCGTCCGAGGTGCGGGAGAGGTTTGCGACGGGGCCGCTCCGGCCTGTGTTGGACATGGCCGAGGTATGGTTTTCGAATCGCGAATTGATCACGTTCCATGATCCGCTGGCAGCGGTGACAATTTTCGATACCGGTGTTTGCACGTTCGAACGCGGTACGGCCAGCGTCGAAACGGAGGATGAGGCGGCGCTGGGACTTACACGCTGGCAACCTGGCGTAGACGGCCCTCATGAAGTGGGTGTCGGTGTGGACGCAGATCTGTTCTTCGGAAGATACTTTGAGGTGTTTGAGTGACATGTGCTCCAGCCGGAGCGGCAGGCAGAGTGGAATCTATGTTGATTCGGCCCCGTCTGCGTACGAAACTTATTGAGGTTCAGCACGTGCTGCGTAGGCTGAGTACCGCAATGACGACCAGCCGGCAACGCTGCGCCAGTTCACAGGCAACCATCGGGAGCCAAACTCGAAGCTCCCGATACGGGCGTAGCCCGCGTTGAGAAAGGATTGAGACGATGCCCAAAGGTGCGGATCGACCCAAGAAGGAAAAGAAGAAGCCGAAGTCTGAAACGCCAAAGGTAAAGAAGCCAAAGCTGAAAGCGCCGAAGAAGAAGTCGCTTGTAGCACAGGACAACGGCTAAATAGCCTGGCGCGGCAGCGGACATATCTTGAGTGCCCCGCCAGGCGGGGGTCACCAGGAATGGTGGCTCTTTGTTTGCGTCATAGACGACTAGTTTCGGCAGCCTCCCGCGTCAGAACTGGACCACAGACCGGAGCACTTCGCCGCGCTCCATCTTGTGAAACGCCTCCTCGACCTGGTCGAGGGCTATGGTCTCCGAAACGAAGCGGTCAAGGTCCAGCCGACCCTGCATGTACATCTCAATGAACATTGGGAAATCTCGGGTTGGCAGCGTGTCTCCATACCATGAAGACTTTAGTGACCCGCCGTGGCCGAAGACGTCAATCATCGGCAACTCGATCTTCATGTCGGGAGTCGGCACACCCACAAGGACCAGCGTGCCGGCGTGGTCACGGGCATAGAACGCCTGCCGGTACGTCTCGGGCTTGCCCACCGCCTCGATGGCCACGTCAACGCCGTTGCCGCCGGTAAGCTCACGTATCGCTTCGACCGGATCTGTAGTCGCGCTGTTGATCGTATGGGTTGCGCCGAAGCCCTTCGCCCACTCCAGCTTCCGGTCATCCACATCCACGGCGATTATCTTGAGCGCTCCTCCAAGGCTCGCCCCAGCGATTGCGGCATCGCCTACGCCGCCACAGCCAAACACGGCCACGGAATCGCCTCGGCCGACACCGCCAGTGTTGAGGGCTGCACCAAGGCCGGCCATGATTCCACAGCCTATGAGGCCAGCGGCCGCCGGCCTCGCTTCCGGGTTCACCTTGACGGCCTGCCCTGCGTCTACGAGAGTGAGTTCAGCAAATGCGCCGATTCCCAGCGCCGGAGACAGCTCCGTGCCATCACCGAGGGTCATTTTCTGGTTGGCGTTGCGGCTGGCGAAGCAGTACCAGGGGCGGCCTCTCAGGCATGACCGGCACGTTCCACATGGCGCCCGCCAGGCTATGACAACAAAATCGCCTGGCGCCACATTGGAAACGCCATCGCCAACACTCTCAACCACGCCTGCGGCCTCGTGGCCCAGCAGGAAAGGAAAGTCGTCGTTGACCGCGCCCTCGCGATAGTGCAGGTCGGTGTGGCATACGCCGCACGCCTGGACCTGTATGCGTGCCTCGCCGGGGCCGGGTTTCGGCACGAGCACCGTCTCCAATGACACACCTGCGCCCTTCGAGCGCGCAACGATGCCCTTCACCTTTTCCGTCATTGCAAGCACCTCGTATTTGGAATTAGCTCCACTTCAGCCCGATTGGATACTACATAATCTGAACAGGGGCTGGTGGCAACACCCAGCGGGCGAAGGAGTCGCGACAGCATTAGAATCCTCCGGGGACAACTGCCTGGAGATACTGGAGGACGATATGGAGCCGGTGATCAAGAATTTTGAAGGGTCGACGAACCCAATCCTGGGGCCAGAGGAAGGGGCGCCCAACTACGTGATGCTGTACGTGCGCCACGCACCAGGCGAGTCCAGCCCGGACCACACGCATCCCTGGGAGCACCAGGCGTTTATCACGGAGGGATCCGGCATCTTGTGGGTTGACGGCAATGAATATCCCATCCGGCAGGGTGACGCTGTCCTGGTGCCACCAGGATCACGGCATTACTTCAAGAACACAGGGACCGTGATGTTGAGCCGCGTGACGGTTAATCCTCTGAGTTCTGTCCAGGATGGTCATGCCGGCTGATGGGAGCGCACTACTGCGCTGGCACCCTGCACCTGCTTGACGTTGAACACATTTCGGCCACGGTGGGTAACAAGCCTCAGACCCCGTTGCGGGGGCCGTCGTAGGACTGCCACCAGCCGTGGAAGTGGTTCAACGGACCGTGGCCGTGGCCTACCGGGAAGGCGCTGGCCATGGCGGCTGAGACAAACGCCTTGGCCTCGCCCACGGCTTCCTCGACTGACCTGCCGTAGGCCATGCGCGCAGCCACGGCTGAGGCAAACGTACAGCCGGTTCCGTGGTTACTGGTGGTGTGGACCCGTCGGCCCGGGAACTCTGTGAAGTCTTTGCCGTCGAACAGCAGGTCTGTGCTCCTGGAATCAGAGTCCAGGTGGCCGCCCTTAACCACAACGTGGGTGACGCCCATGTCATGGATCAGCTTCGCGGCATCGCGCATGTCGTCATGCGACGTGATCTCGATGCCGGTCAGTACCTGTGCCTCGGGGATGTTCGGCGTCACCACGGTTGCCAGCGGCAGCAGATCAGACTTGATCGACTGAACGGCATCATCTCGCAGCAACTTTGCGCCTGTGGCGGCGACCATGACCGGGTCCACTACGAACGTCCCGAAGCCGTACTCACGCGCCTTCGAAGCCACCAGCCGCACTATGGGCGCGCTGGAGAGCATCCCCGTCTTCACCACGTCTGCACCGATGTCCTGCATGACGGCGTCTATCTGCGCGGCGATTATGTCGAGGTCGATCTCCTGTACTGCCGTGACGCCGCGGGTGTTCTGGGCCGTAATGGCGGTGATGGCCGATGTGCCGTACACGCCAAGCGCTGCAAATGTCTTGAGGTCTGCCTGTATGCCGGCTCCACCGCCTGAGTCAGACCCGGCTATGGTCAGGGCCAGCGGCGGGGGTGAGTTCACGGCCATGACTCTCCCTCGTACGCCATATGCCAGAAGGCGATCTCGTAGCGGGTGGTGAGGTCGAATATCTGCTGGAGGCGGGGGAACTCTTGCGCTGTCGTGCCTTCCAGCACTCCATCCAGGAACCTCACCATTGGACCAAGTGACTCATCCGTGTGAATGTCTATCCACTCCTGGTAGTGCGGCACTCCCGGCTGCGCACCGCGGTCCCGCAACCGGTTGGCCCAGTCCAGGTAAACGCCCTCCGTTACGTACAAGGCGCAGCAAATCTCAGCAAAGGAGCCTTCATACGAAAGCCGCACCAAGAAGCTGCCGAGCGCGGCTGTGGTGGGCAGGGGTTCAGCACTGCGAAATTCTGACTCAGGAACACCCAGCCTTTCAAATGCCCTGAGGAATATTGCGTCTTCAGCATCCAGGATGTTGTCGAGAAACGCATCGATGGGCCGGGCTGAATCCAGGTCCGGCGCTTTCGCTATTGCCACTCCTGACACCTTCACCAGGTCGTTCACGAACACGTAGTCCTGGATGAAGTACCTACGGAATTTCTCGGGATCCAGCGATCCCTCTCCCATCTCGTTGATGAACGGGTGGGAGATCGCGGATTCCCAGAGTGCGGGTGATGCTGCTTTGAGTCGGTCTGATACGGACACGTAGCCTCCGAACAGGTACCAGTTAGTCAATCAATGTCGTATAGAAAGTTCAGGGAGACAACAGGATAACGTCTGGATTCCTGTTGTCACTTTATGCCGGCAATAGACTGCCAGCCCAGTAAAGGCAACGCCGCCCGCGACGCGGCACTTGCCCCGGCCCCTTTCCATGCCGATAATGCCGCCGCGGCCAATCTGATTACCAAGGAGCCACACGTGACCTGGAACTTTGAAGACGCCATCCCGGTGATCGGCAGCATCACCGAGGGCCCCGCGTGGGACGGCAATCGCCTGCTGTTCAGCAATATTGCCATGGACCGTACGCTGAGCTTTGATCCTGCGACCGGAGTCGTATCAACCTGGCGCACCGGAACGAACGGAGCGAACGGGCTGAACTTTGATGCCAATGGACGGCTGTTCGCCTGTGAGACCCGGAGCCGCCGCATCGCCCACTACGCGGAGGGCGTGGAAGCTGTCACGGTGGTGGACCGCCTCAAGGGCAGGCGTATCAACAGTCCCAACGACCTGGCAATAGACCCGCAGGGGAGGATTTACTTCAGCGACCGCGTGGGTGACGTGAATCCAGATGTGGGCATAAGTCACTCGTCCATCCTGTCGGCTGATCCCCAGCCCGATGGCAGCCACGTTTGTGTACGCCGGACCTTCGACACGACAATGCCGAACGGCCTGCTTTTCTCGAAGGACTACAAGACCCTCTACGTTGCTCAGAGCGACTACCGGACCAGTGAGAGCCGGGACCTGCGCGCCTACCCGGTCAATGACGATGGCTCGTTGGGCGAACATACCGTGCTGCATGACTTCGGCCCACACCGCGGTATCGATGGCATGACGTTGACCGACGATGGCCTGATCGTCGCCTGCACCGGTTGGGAGGTCTCCGGCCCCGGTGGGATGATCACGGTCTTCGAGCCGAGCGGCCGAATAGTAGAGACACATCCCACGCCAGCGAAGCGACCCACCAACTGCGCTTTCGCAGGCCCGGATATGGGCGAGCTGTACGTGACCAGCATCGAGGGGCACCTGCTACGGGTTCGTGACACAGGTCTCAAGGGACATGTGCTCTGGCCGAACTGATGCTTCACGGTCAAACCGGGCAGATCGACGCCAACATGACATCCTGAACAGGGAGAACGAGATATGGCCGAATGGAACTGGGAACTGGTTGCGAAGCAGGGAAACCTGACGGAGGGCCCAGCATGGGACGGGGAGGCGCTGCTTTACTCCGAGTGCGCCGCCAGCCTGACGTGGCGGTATGACCCAGGCTCAAAGGAGAACACGGTCTGGCGCGAAGACACCAACGGTGCGAACGGTATGGTCTTCGACCGACACGGACGCCTCTTTGCGTGTGAAGGCGCCGGACGCCGCATCGTCCGATACGAGAAGGACGCCCCGGCGGAGGTAGTTGTCGACAACTTCGAGGGCAAGGCGTTCAACGAGCCGAACGACCTGGCGATAGACAGCCAGGGACGCATCTTCTTCAGTGACCCCAACTACGGCGGCAGGCCGATGGAACTGGATCACGAGTCTGTATACAGGGCTGACCCGGTATATGGCGGGTCATGGTCGGTGCACAGGGTGACTTTTGACACTGAACGGCCCAACGGCGTGCTGTTTTCTGCCGACCAGGAGACGCTGTACGTGGCGGAGAGCCCACGAGAGATGGACCAGCGCCGACAGCTCAGGGCGTATCCCGTCAACAGCGACGGATCGCTGGGCGACCACAGTGTGCTGCACGACTTCGGCCCGGGACGGGGCATCGATGGCATGTGCCTGACGACCGACGGCAACATAGTTGCCACTGCAGGTCACCATGACCGTGGGCCGGGGCCAATGGTGTACGTCTTTGCGCCCAACGGCCGCGTCATTTCGACTCATCCCGCTCCCGCGGACCGGCCCACCAACTGCACCTACGCCGAGGCGGGCCTGGACGTGTTGTACGTCACATTCGGCGGCGGTGAGGTCTACCGGGCGCCGAACACCGGCCACAGGGGCCACCTGGCGTACCCATCTAGAAATTCATAACTGCCGTAGCGACCGGCCGGGGCGAGTGAATACGCACCCCGGCCGGCCGGACGTGACGTGAGACAAGTCATCGTCAATCCTCCACAAACTCGTTCGTGAAGGCATCAGCCGGGTCTACGTCATCGTTGATCAAGTCGCGGGCCTTCATCCAGTCAGCAAAGTCCGTCCAGCGGCTTTCTTCCTGCCAACCGAACCGTGGAGCGTCGGTCCACATGGGCACGAGGAGTTCCACACCCTCACGCTCCAGTGGTTCGTTCACAGTTTCAGGATTCGCTTCTATGAGGGAAGTAATCGACGCCTGAGGGTCTTCCGCGGCTGCTTCGTACCCCCTGCGGAACGCCCGCACAAACTGTTCAACCACGTCTCGGTCTTCGGCCAGGATGGTTTCATTGGTCACCAGCACCAGCTCATAGAAATCAGGAACGCCCCACTCCTCCATGCGCAAGATGTTGATCTCGTGCCCCTCAAGCTCCATGAGAATAGACTCATGCGTCCAGTACGCACCGACGATGGCGTCGACAGTGCCGCCCAACAAGGCCTGGGCGAGGTCGAAGCCCACATTTACCAACTCCACCTGGTCGATAGACACGCCGTCCTCGTTGAGCATTGTCTCCAGCATTCCCTCGTTGGACGGTATCCCCGGATGACCGATGCGCCTGCCCGCAAGGTCGCCGGGTCGTTCCAGGCCGGATGATGTCAAGGTCATGACGGAGTTGAGCGGATGCTGGGACACCGCGGCAATGGACACCACCGGCACGCCTTCACTCCTGGCCTGCAACAGCACCGGCTGATAGCTGATGCCGAAATCGTCTCGGCCAGCGCCCACCGTCTGGAGGATTGAGGCGGGGTCAGTAGGCGTGTACACATTCACATCCAGCCCCTCTTCTTCAAAGAAGCCGCGGCCCAGCGCCTCATATATCCCAGCATGGTTTGAGTTGGGGTACCAATCCAGCGCAAGTGACACATTTTGTCGTTCGTCATTGCCACAGGCCAAACTGAAAATGGTCATGGCGAGGACTACAGCGGCCATCAGCTTCTTCATGCAAGCCAGCCTTTCATCAAGCGTTCACAAACTTCCGGGTCCACGGCCAGCGCGGGCATTTGGGCTGCCCAGGGCCAAACGATTCAGTCACTCCCCTGCCCCGTCGCCCGCGGATAATTGCGCAGTGCCCACCGCTCAACGGCGGCTACTACCAGGAACAACGACACAGCCATCGCGGAAAGCACAACTATCGAAGCAAACACTCGGGCAGTCTGGAACTGTGGGGCGGACACCCGCATCAGCCAGCCCAGGCCGCCCTGCGCACCCACCCATTCGCCGATCACAGCCCCTATGACAGCCACGACAGCAGCAATCTTGAGGCCGGAGAAGAGATACGGCAGCGCCATGGGAACCTTTAGCTTCATGAAGACCTGCATACGGGAAGCACCGAGCGTGCGGAGCATGTCAGCCATCTCCCGGTCGGTGGCCCTGAGGCCGTCCACGAGGTTGACCACTATTGGAAAGAAAGAAATCAGGGCCACCACGATGACCTTTGAAGTGATGTCCGGGCCAATCCACACAAGCAGCAGCGGTGCGATCGTGATGATGGGGATCGTCTGCGAGGCGATCACGAAGGGATATATGGACCTTTCGAGCAACCTCGAAAGAGTGATGGCCGTGGCGAGGGCGACTCCGGCCACCGCCGCAACCAGGAACCCAATCACCACTTCCTGCCCTGTGATGGCCGCATGCCTCATGAGGAGCGCCCAGGATGCGCCAATCTCACCGGCGATCACGCTGGGTGCAGGCAGTAGCCAACGTTGAACGTCAAAAATCCTAACGGCGAACTCCCATATCGCAATGGCGACGAGCCCAATTGCAAGCGCCGGCGCCCATTCGCCGACAAGCCTCGCAAGGTTACGGCTGCCGGTGGGCGGCGTCGTCAGGATGCTCACAATGCCGCCCCGCGATGAAGCCCGAGAGCAGCGAGCAGCCGACGTTTTAATTCGACAAAGCGGCTGTCGGTCACAACCTCGCTGGATCGAGGGCGCGGAAGGTCCACGGTGATGTTTTCGATGATCCGGCCGGGACTTGAAGACATCACAAGCACCCGGTCAGCAAGCAGCAAGGCCTCTTCCACGTCATGGGTCACGAGGACGACCGCCTTGTCTTCCCTGTCCAGGACATCCGCCAACCATTGCTGAAGGTCAGCCCGCGTTATGGCGTCGAGGGCGCCAAATGGCTCGTCCAGGAGCAGGACGCCCTGGTCCGGGAGCGTGGCCCGCAGCAGCGCCACGCGCTGGCGCATGCCTCCGGATAGCCGCCATGGATAGGCCTGCTCGACGCCACCGAGGCCGAACCGGGCAGTAAGATCCCCGGCCCGCCTATTAGCCTCGTTGAGAGGCATCCCCTGCAGCTCCAGCCCGAGCCGTGCATTCTCCAACACTGTCCGCCAGGGCAGCAGCAGGTCTCGCTGGTGCATATACGCCACGAGTCCCAGGCGACGGGCGTTGCGTTCGCCATCCAAGGCCACGTACCCGGACGTGGGCTCCTGCAGACCTGCGATAACGTTGAGAAGCGTGCTCTTGCCACATCCGCTCGGGCCGACGATGGCGACAAATTCACCTGCGCGAACAGACAGGCTTATATCCCGCAGCACCTCTCCGGGCGCTTCGCCGCGTCTCTCAGCGGGAAACGACCTGGCCATTTCCCGGACCTCAAGACGGGATGGGGTGACTCCATCTATGCGGTTATCTGCGCCGATCATGGCCATGGCTCACGCAATGAACCGGATAACTGCTTGCGAGCTGGCTGACCAAAACAAAAAAGGCCGCTCGCCACACGAAGTGGGAGCGGCTGATGAGAAGATACATCGCTGCCGGGCTTCCTTCGCTGGCATTATCCAGATCAGGTTCAGGGGTCGGCAGAATTGAGGTCTGCCCTCTCAGCCCGGCTCTCCGAGCTCCCCCAAGACGGGTATTCTTTTTGCCAGACCCTGGATGGCGCCTAGCCTATGACGGTCGCAGCCCGCGGCTCTTATGCCAGTTCGGGAAGGCAACCGGATATCAGCGTGAGTCTGTCAACGGTTCAGTGAAGTGTCAAGCAAGCGCGCTGGTATCGTAGTTTGCGGCAGATAACGGCCACGGCTAGAATGCTGGAACCGGGTCCTCAGGTATGCGGAGGCACCAGATTCTGCTACTCAGCCGGAAATACAATTGGGAACTCCTGCACTTTCACCTCGTGAAAACTTCATACGAACGGTGGCACGGCCGGATGGCCAGGTAAACCTCACAGCGGCCTGTCTCTATGTCGCCGCCGAGGAATATCACGACTTGGACGTCGTGGCGTACACGGGCCGCATCTCACTCCTGGCGGAGAGAGCGAAGGCCAGGCTGGCCGGAAAGCATTCGGTCTACGACGCCATCCATGCCATCAACGACCTTCTCTTCGATGAAGAGGGCTTCCAGGGCAACAACGATAACTATTACGACCCGCGAAACAGCTATTTGAACGATGTGCTGGACCGCAGGCTGGGCATTCCAATCACGCTGTCGGTGCTTTACATGGAGATAGCGCGGCGATTGGGACACAGGCTGCGCGGGATTGGGATGCCGGGCCACTTCATGCTGGCGGCGGGCCATGGCGCGTCAGAGATATTCATAGACCCGTACCACCGTGGCGGACTATTGTCCCGACGGGAATGCGTGGCACTGGCAATGCGCGGCCGCAAGACACCGGGGGAACAGCGTCCGGTCACCCTGGCCCGCAAGCTGCTCCCCGCGAGCGATGCCCGCGCGATTCTCCGTCGCCTTCTCACGAACATGAAGCTTATATTTGCGAGGCAGAGAGATTATGAGCGGGCGTTGAAAGCATCCGAGCGTATACAACTGCTCGATCCCGCAAACTGGAGAAACCTGACCGACCTCGCCAGGCTTCAGGCCGAGGTGGGTCAATTCATGCAGGCGGTCAATTCTTTGACTGAGTTCCTGGAGCGCGCGCCTGCTGGAACCGACACCCGGCAGGCAGAAGACGCCCTCCGGCAACTAAGGGCCATTACAGCCCGGCCCGGTTCTGCCGAACTGGGCTGAAACCGACCACCGCATCCCGACCGTAGTAAAACTTTGGTACGCCTTACAGCCAGGACGGTCTCCAGTGATGCTTACGCCGCGCTGGCAGCCGAATTGCACGGCCGGCGAGCCCCTAACGGGGCAAGGGGCACCGCTTGAATTACCAGGAGCTGTCCGATCTGGACCTGCTCGCGCTGATCGCCGAGTCAGACAGAGACGCACTTGGAGCCCTGTACGACAGGTACGGCCGCCGCGTGTTCGCACTTGCAGCGAGAATGTTGAACGATCCCACGACCTCGGAAGAGGTTACCCAGGACGTGTTCATGAGCGTATGGCGAAGGGGGGCGAGCTACAGCCAGGAGAAGGGCAAGTTCACGACCTGGCTATTCAGCATTGCGCACAACCGGACGATTGATGAGTTGCGGCGCAGACGCAGGGACAGGAACCGGCAGAATGATGACATCGAGGATCATCTCGATATAGTCTCCGGAGACATCCTCCCTGAAGATTTGGCCGTAGCACAGTCTGAGTACGAGCAGGTCTTCGAGGCCCTCAAGACCCTCCCGGAAGAGCAGCGCATGGTCGTGGAACTGTCGTACTTCAAGGGGCTAACACAGGCAGAGATTGCAGAGAAGACAGGGCAGCCGTTGGGCACCGTGAAAACACGGATGCGGCTCGCTCTTAGAAAGCTGCGTAACGCTCTGAGCAGCGAGATCGGTGCGCAGGAATGACTCAATTCGACGAACGTGATGACAACTTAGACCCGCAACTGGAGGACCTGGCAGGTTACGCGCTGGATGCGCTGAGCCCGGCTGAGCGCATCCGTGTGGAAAACCTGCTGGCAGAATCAGAAGCGGCACGCAGCGAGCTTGAGGAGTTGCTTGAGGGCGCTTCAGCACTCGGCATGTCCGTCCCACCCAGAGATCCGCCTGCCGGACTCAGGGACAGGCTGCTGAACGCCGCGGAGTCCACTCCTCAGGAGACGCCGGCCGCGCCTGTCATGCTGACCGCGACGCCTACGATCAACGCTCGGCGCAGCGTGTTATCGCGGTTGGCTTACGCCAGCTCAGGAACGGCGCTGGCAGCGAGCATTGCGGTCGCGGTGTTCTTCGGGTTCCAAATGGCACGCCTTGGCAATGACATGGAAAGCCTGAAACAACAGGTTGAAGATGATCAGGCGGTCATCAGACAGCTCGAAGGACAGATGGCAACCACAACCGTTCAGACGGTACAGCACGAGGCTGAAGTATCACGGCTGGCACAGGTGAACGATGCGCTCAAGAGCGCCATGCGCGACCAGCGCTGGCTGACGTATGTGACGCAGAATCACCAGTGGCAGGTGCCGGAGTGGTTTGCCGGGGGGCCGAACGCCCCAACGGCCAGCGGAATGCTGGCCGTGAACCGCTCCAGCAATGATGCAGCGCTCTTTGTGAACGACCTTCAGCCCGCGCCTCCTGGTCATACATACAAGCTCTGGCTGGTGCGCGGCCTCTCATGGACGCCGGTAACCACCTTCGATGTCAGCGAGGCCGGACAGGCCCGGGTGGACTTCGAAATTCCGGGCGGGAGCGTTTTCGATTATTCAAGGGCCACTGTCACACTGGAGCCGTTGTCTGTGGGCTCATCTGAGACTCCAGCAGGCGATGAGGTGTTGAAGTCATCCAGCCAGTAGGCTGTAAACTTTGCACCGCCTGTACCTGTGTGTCCACGCACTCCGCCTGTTTATAAATGGACAGAACAGCACGCCGCCAAACCTGGTATCGAATTCGACTTTGATGTTCAATTGGACAGACAGCCCGAACCGACAACCGCGGTAGATTTTGACACCTGGGTCTGCGACGTTTGCGGGCTAGAGATGCTTGCCCTGCACTGCAAACTTCGCTGCACCGGTTGCGGGTTCATGCGTGATTGTTCTGATCCGTGACATCGTTCACCCTTAACCACCCAAAACTTGAGCAACCTGTGGCCATTCTTTCGCGCCTGTCTTCAAATAGGCCAGCAGTCCTGCTGCTGGCCATTGCCCTGACCGTCCTGCTGATGGCTGGATGCAGCGATGACCCACCGCCCACTCCCACTGTTACGTTCACGGCGAACGATGCAGTGAACCTGTCACGAAACGCCATGGAAGAGGTTGACGGGTTCCATTTCGACATGTCGCACCCGTCGGGCAACACAGCTCTCCCTGGAGGTCTCGCGCTTACGAGGGCAACGGGTTCGGCGGTTGCGCCTGACAGCGTTTACGTTAACGCTGAGGCGCTGCTTGGCAGCGCGTTTGTCCGGGTGGAAGGTGTCGTGATAGGCGAAGACACTTATATGACCAACCCGCTCACAGGCAACTGGTCGGCCATCCCTCCTGAAGACGGCCCATTCGGCTTTTTGGATCCTGTGCAACTGGTGACCAATGTGCTGGGCCAGATTGAGAACCCGCAGTTTTCAGACCAGCAGGACGCCAATTCCAACCTGGTCATAACGGCATCTGTGCCCGCCACGGCCCTGGAGCCTTTGGTAGGCATAGTCAACGAATCTGCCGAACTCACACTGCGCCTGTTGATCCACCAGGAGAGCTACCGCCTGCAGGAGGCACGCATAGAAGGCCCGCTGCAATCCGATGATGGGCCCAACGCGGTCAGGCTGATCAAGTTCTCCGGGTTCGATGAGGAGATAAGCATCGAGCCGCCCATCTAGAAGCTCTCCCTGGTTTGACCTACGCCTCGGTGGCGCATGTGACGCGTCCGGCGCCACCATGCACCGCGCCGGGTTGTCGCGAGTATGCGCTGGGCGTGGCCCGACATCCGTAAACACCACACGCCGCTACACAGGCACTATCGGGCCGTTTTAGGTAGCTTATTCGCATGCCCGGCATACCCCGAACACTTCGCCCGTACGTCCTTTTCCTCCCGCTGTGCGCGGGGATCTTTGTGGCCGCCGGCGATCAGACTGTGATTGTCACGATCCTGCCGGAGATCATGGCTGACCTGCGTGTGGGCGCTGGCGAACTGGACCGCGCCTCATGGGCGGTCACGGGGTACTTGATCGGCTACACGGCGGCCATGCCGTTGATGGGGCGGGTGTCGGACCGCGTGGGCTTCCGTATGGCGTTCCTCGCTGCGCTGGCGGTCTTTTCATTTGGCTCAGTGCTGGTAGCGATTAGCCCGGACCTCCCACGGTGGCTGCTTGGGCAAGACCCTGAGTTCAGTTGGATGGTGACTGCAAGGGTTGTGCAGGCCGTGGGGGGCGGGGCGATGATCCCGATTGCGATAGCGGCTGCCGGTGACTTGATCCCGGCAGGACGGCGCGCCGTGGCGTACGGCCTTGTTGGCGCAAGCGCAGAGGCAGGCGGGGTAATTGGGCCACTGTGGGGAGGCGCAATCACGAACGTACTGTCGTGGGAGTGGGCGTTCTGGCTCAACCTGCCGCCAGCCCTGGTGGTGGCTGTGCTGGTCGCGCGCATGCGGCGCGGCAAGCGTCACAGCGTGCATGTTGATATTCCCGGCGGCATACTATTCGGAGCGGCCCTTGCACTGCTCACAGTCGCATTGACCAGCATGGATGATCCGTGGCGCCTCGCCGGGTTATCAGCAGCCACTGCCGTGACCATCGGCCTGCTTGCGTGGCACAACTCCAGGCTTAAGAGCCCGCTTTTTCCTCGCTCCCTGTTCCGCCTTTCCAACTTCACGTCAGCCAGCGCGGCGCACTTCATGGTGGGCGCGGCGCTCATCATCGGCATGGTCACTGTGCCACTGATGGCTACGACGGTCATGGAGGCGTCGCCGCTCGAGAGCGGGCTCTGGTTGCTGCGCATGACGGTAGGCATAGGTATCGCTGCGCTGGTGGGCGGCGCAGTAACACAGCGCTACGGCCCGCGCATGCCGGCGCTGGCCGGGCTGGTACTCGTCACGGCGGGGTTCCTGCTCATGTCCCAGTGGACATTGGAAGTTGCTGACCCGTGGATGACAGTGCATCTCGTTGTCACTGGCCTGGGGTTCGGGCTGCTGATTGCTCCGATCATCGAAAGCGCCATGCACAACGTCAGGAGCGAAGACCAGGGAGCGGGCTCAGCATTAATCACTGTCGCCCGCATGATCGGGATGACGGCAGGGCTGGCGGCACTGTCAACATGGGGATCCATCCGGTTCGAACACCTGGTGGCGGAGGTGCCGCCTTTCTCAATGGATCCCGAAGTTCAGGACGAGATACTCAGGGCGGCCATGGAGGCAGGAATGACCGTCTTCCGGATGTTCTTCCTGGCGGCCGCGATAATATGCGCAGCGGCCGTGGCGCCAGTCATGGTGATGACCCGGGCCGGGCGGCCCCGCCAGGATCAGGTCTCAGAGTCCGGGGATTCCAAGCGTCCGGTGGCTGCCCGCTTCTGAGCGGCCCTGCGCTCCGCTTCCAGGCGCTCCAGGTCGTACTGGTTGTGGTCCACATAGCTCATCGCATCCGCGATGGCTGTGTGGCCCGCCTGGTCACGAATGAGCCGGTGCATTTCCTGGCAAACTCGCCGGTAGTCGGGGTGCCCCTGCTGTGCGGTGCGTAGCTCTAGCAGGTGGAACGCCTCCCGCGCGTTCAGGTGCATGTAGTACCTGAGCCTGTACCCGAACGGGACCGCGTATTGCGCCGCGTCAGCGCCCAACTGTTGTTCGACACGACCGTGCAGGTCTGCCATGCGGGCCATGGCGTCGTCCCATACGGTGCGGTTTCCCGTCTCGTCGATGACCGGCGGGGTGATGTAATCGTGCTGAACACCCAGGCGCTGCCACTCAAGCGTGAGCATGCGGTGACGTTGAAGGTCGCGGAAGCTGCCGAAGTCGGATAAAACATCGAACCTGTAGTAGGTGCGCTCCATGCCGCGCCCCGGCTTGTGCCTGCGATTTTGGCGGTCGCCCACGTACGCCCTGATGATGTTCGCCATCTCATCAGCAGGCATGCGGCGAACCAGTTCCAGAAGCTGCTCGTCAGGCAGATCAGAGTAGGCGTACAGTGCGGCAGCCGCGACCTTCGTTTCGGCGTCCGGGTCCCACTCCACCAGGGACACTTCAGGCACGTCCTGTGGGGCTTCAGCCAGGTTGCCAGCAATGTCTGCCATGCGAGCGGCCACATCACTCATGTATCCGCTCCATGCACCGCCGCGGTCTGGCACATCCACCCTGCGCAGGAACGACGGGATCACCTTGCGCAGCTCAGTAAGCATCATCGCAGCGCAATCACGAACCTCCCGCAGCGGGTGAGCGTTCATGCGGATGATCATCATCTCGTAAGCCTGCCCCGTGGCGTAGATGCCCATGTTGGATGTGGTCGAGGCAGGCAGGAGCCCCCGCGCTGCGTCGCATGCCTTGGCACGGATGCTGGCGCGCCATATGAAGTTCGAGTCGCCGGGTTGCCTGGGGAAACGCGCCTCGAAGTGCGTCACCAACTCATGAACCAGCGTGGAGTACGTGTCGAACAGCGAGTCCATGGTGGCCGTGTATTCGGCTTCCAGCGATGAACCCGCTATCTCCGGAGGTACTCGGTACCTGTACCGGTCGCCGAGCCTCTGGTCATAAAAGATGTACCGCGTGCTCTGCTCCAGGTACGCCGCCAGCCGCCCCCACTCGAGCACCTTCGTCAGGAGATTGGACGACTGCTCACATGCCAGGTGCGCTCCGCCAAGCTGGGCCACTGAGTCATCGCCGTACTCATTGAAGACGCGTTCGTAGAGCTGCTCTGCCCTGCCCACTCCAGGGGATTGGTTGTCTTCAGCTGGATGGTCGGGTATCTGGCTGAACCCAGCCTCAGGCTGGCTGTAGAACTCATCCAGGAACAGCCGGCGTAGCGACTTTGGAGAACGACTGTAGCGGGCGAATAGAGCGCCCTTCACGACTTCCGGCAGGTTCACCAGGGCGAAGACCGGCTGGTCCGTGTTCGTGAAGAAGCGCCGCAGCACTGACTCTTCTTCGGGAGTGAATTGCTCAGCGTAAAGCACAGGCGGTGATGTCCAGTGGCAAAGAATTACGGCGCGGGTCGATCAACGCATATCTACAAGGCCGCGCCTTCAAATCAAAGACGCGAAGGTTGGAACACGGAACGCGACCATGTGAGACTGCCACACCGCATTCACCCGCGCCAACCCCCGGCTGTCACACGATGAGGTAAGCAGGGTTCTCCAGGTTCTTCTTCACTTCCTGCAGGAAAACCGCTGCCTCGGCGCCGTCCGCCACTCGGTGATCCGTGGAAACCGTGGCCTTCATGATCTCCGCCACCACTATCTCGTCATCCTTGACCACCGGAGTCTTCGTCACAGTCCCTGTGGCAAGAATCGCCGCCTGCGGCGGGACGATGATGGCTGAGAACGTGTCCACATCGAACATGCCCAGGTTGGACGTTGCGAATGTGCCGGCCGTCAGTTCCGACTGTGACAGTGATCCGCCCTTGCCGCGGGCGCGGTTGCCAAGGTCCTTGGCCGCCTGTGATATCTCAACCAGGCTCTTTCCCTGCGCCTTCATGAGAGCGGGAACGATCAGCCCCTGCTCTAGAGCGATGGCAATGCCTATGTTGATGTCCGAGTGGCCCTTCAGCTTATCTCCGTCGAAGAACGAGTTGAACTTCGGGTACTTGATCAGAGCGTTGACGCATGCCTTCAAGATCATGTCATTGACGGAAACCCTGACGCCACTCTCCGAAAGCGCCTCGTTGAGGTTCTTCCGGAACTGCATCAGTTGAGTCATGTCAATGGCCGACGTGACGTAGAAGTGCGGCGCCTCGGTCATGCTGCGCACAGTTACCCTGGCGATGGCCTGACGCATGGTGGTGAGGTTGATATCGGAGCCATCCAACTCCACGCTTGCCCTCTGCGGAGCGACAGATGCGAAGGCAGGAGAAGGCTTAAAGCCAAGGACATCATCACGGGTCACGCGCCCGCCAGGACCAGTCCCCGGCACCTGGGCGATGTCTATGCCCTTCTCCTCGGCAAGCCGCCGGGCCATTGGAGACGCCTTCACACGATCGCCTCCGCCCGTTGCAGGAGCGGCAACAGCAGGCCTGGCTGCCTGTGGGGCCGGCTCTGGCTCCGGGGCCTTTTCCTCGGCCTCGGGTTCCGCCTCTTCGGTTTCCTCTTCGCCCTCTTCAGCGGAAGCCTCAGCTTCTGGCGCCTCCTCCTCTGTCTCCTCGGCCTCTTCTGCCGGTGCCTCGCCCTGCTGCGCGTCGGCGCCGTCGCCTCCCGGAACTTCGTCGTCCGCGCCGCCTATGTAGGCGATCAGTTCCCCGACTGGGACCTTCTCACCCTCGGCAACTACAATCTTGCGTAGCAGGCCGTCGGAATAGGCCTCCATCTCGACGACGGTCTTGTCCGTCTCAATCTCTGCGAGCTTCTCGCCCCGCTTTACTTCGTCACCTTCAGACTTGAGCCACTTGACGATGGTGCCTTCTGTCATATCGGCGCCCATGGAGGGCATTGTGACTTCGCTGATCAACTACGTTCTCCCGGGGCGATGGTATATCGACGATGGCGAGGTGCGACCTGTTGCTGTGCTCACCACTCATTAGCTCACAGCGATAGAGGGTACACAAAATCGGCCTCATTTGGGTTGCCGAACTGCCCGCGCTCATGAAAAACCCAGGGACACAAAGCAAGTAACGTCCTGCAAGGTTGACTACTTTGCCAGTCCACGACTGCAACTGGGATCAGCGCGTGGGTCTGCTACCAGGCAATAGTCAGGCCACCCGCTCGATAAGCTCAGGCGAGTTGTTCCTTACGTTGCCCACAGCAATGCTCACCGGGTAGGCCTCGAACTCAGGCCACTCTCTCGGCTGCACGTGCCTCAGCAGGTCCTGCGGCCTGTCCGACAGAGGGTCAAGCCACACAGCTTCCTGCTCCTCGTCCAGTATCACAGGCATCCGGTTGTGGACCGGCTCCATCAGGCTGTTCGGAGATGTGGTGATGATGGCACATGAGCTGATCATGCTTCCCTCCGGGCTCACCCAGGTGTCGAATAGCCCGGCGAACGCGAACAGGTCGCCATCCCTGCGGTGGATGAACAGTGGGCGCCTGCTGCCCTTCTCTCCGGTCCACTCGTAAAAGCCGTTTGCCGGGACCAGGCACCGGCGCCGCCTGAATGGCCCGCTCCACATGCCCCTGCCCGTCAGCCTGTCGTCGCGGGCATTGAAGGACGACTTCGGCGGGTCGACCTGCTTCCACCATGACGGGATCAGGCCCCAGCGCATCAGTTCGAGCCGCCTCTGCCCGTCCACGTTCGTCACCACCGGAATGGTCTGCGTGGGCGCGACGTTGTAGCTGGACCTGGGCGGACCGAAATCACCAAAGGCGAGTTGAAGCTCGCTCTTGTCCCTGCCACCGCCAACCAGCCTGAACCGCACGCCGATGCCGTCAATATTTATGTAGACGAATCTTCCACACATGCGGTGCAGTTTAACGCGCAGGTATTGCCAGCGTTCCTCGGCATGTCACAGCATCGCCTCATACGGGGCGGCCGGATCTCATGTGATCATGGTAAAAGCGCAGTCACAGCGGCGAAGGTCATGCGGCGCATCAGGCCACACTGGTTGGGCACTCCTACTGTGACCGCCCGAACTTGTCCCTGGCCTGCATGCGCTGACGCATTTTTCGCGCCCACGCTTTGTTCTTACGCGATTCGGCGGCCCGGGCGGCCTTGTCCTGCTTGACCCTCACGTGCTGCACTTCACGCGCCAGTTTCCGGTACGACTCCAGCCGCGCCGGGGACAGCAGGCCCGTTGCCACGGCCTCCTCAATGGCGCAGCCGGGCTCTCCCTGGTGGCCACAGTCACGGAAGCGGCACTGAGTGGCCAGGTCCTCAATGTCCTGGAAAGCCCGGGACACGCCATCGCCGGCGTCGGCGGTCAGCCCCACGGAGCGGATGCCGGGGGTGTCGATAAGCACGCCGCCTCCCGGCAGGGGAAGCAGGTGCCGAGCGGTGGTGGTGTGACGCCCGCGGCTGTCTGACGCTCGCACAGTGCCTGTCTTCAATACCTCCGCGCCAATCAACTGGTTGCCAAGGGTGGATTTGCCGACGCCCGATGCACCAATCAGCACAATGGTCTGGTTGCCAACGGTGTACCTTCGGAGGCTTTCAACCCCTTCGCCGCTGATTGCGTCCAGGCAGTGAACCGGTGCTTCCGGGCTCAATGACTCGGCCTGTTCAATTACTCCCAGCACATCAACAACCAGGTCGCTCTTGGTCAGAACTATCACAGCGGCCACGCCGCTTTCCCACACCTGCGATATCTCCCGCTCCATGCGACGGAGGTTCAGATTATCGGCGGCCTGCACTATGAAAGCCGTGTCAACGTTTGCCGCCAGCACCTGCGCTTCTTCTCCCATGCGAGTGAGAGTAGAGGTCCGCGGCAGTACGGCTTCGATAAGGTCAGTCGCGTGTTGCGGCCTTGGCCGGACCAGCACCCAGTCGCCGACACAGGGCGTGGCTACAGTGTCGGCGAGATTCGTGTACTGGTAATGCGCGGGTTCCGCTCTTAGCTGACCGTCAGCAGTCTGGATGAGAGACGACTGTCCGTCCACCCGGATAACGCGGCCCGGGATCAAACCGGGCGAAAAACTGGCCCGCATTGCAGCCAGGAAGTGATCGTTCAGACCATATTCATAAAGCCCCGCAACCTGCGCGGGCGTTGAAATCCCAGCAAAGGGCTCAGTAGAAGACAACGGAAGGCTCCTGTGAAGCCTGGGAGCCTTCCAGCGGGCTAATGCCCGCGGCGTGTCAAGTACGCGTCAGAAGGCATCCCAAGGCTATGAAAGATGGCGCTATGAAAAGAGGTGTGATCAATGATTTGCATCTTTTGACCCTCCTCTCATGGGCGCCGGGAGGTTCCCTCCGCGGTGTTCAATCAAGTTACTGCCGCCGCGCCTGCCGGTCAACGGCTACAACGGGTGGCTAAAGCCCGTACGCAGACTCTATGCCCGCAAGAACATCCTTGGCCTGTGGCAGGACTTCCTGCTCAAGGCTGCGGTTGTAAGGCCAGGGCACATCATCAGCGCCCACACGCACAATTGGACCATCCAGCCAATCAGAGGTCTTCTGCTGGAGCCGGGAAGTAACCTCAGCCATGGCGCCCCCCGTCCGGCGGGCCATGTCCAGGGTCAGCGCCCGGTTGGTCGACTGCACTGAGGAAACAAGCGTGTCCATATCCAGCGGGTTCAGGGTACGCAGGTCGATCACTTCGGCCTCGATGCCCCTCTCCGCCAGTTCATCAGCGACAGTGTGCAGCACGCGCATTCCATGACCATACGAGATCAACGTGATGTCCCCGCCCTCGCGCTGGATGCTCGCCTCTCCGAATGGCACCTCATAATACTCATCCGGCACCTCCCCCTTTGAGCCATACAGCCCGGCGGGTTCGGCGAACATGATGGGGTTGTTGTCCTTTATGGCCGTGCGCATCAGGCCGAGGGCATCATACGGAGTGGACGGAACCACCACTTTCAGGCCAGGCACTTCCGCCAGCCAGGTTTCGAAGCTCTGAGAATGCGTAGCGCTCAACTGCATGCCGGCGCCCGTGGGGGCTCGGATGACGAGAGGAACGCTGATCTGCCCGCCGGACATGTAGCGTATGTTGGCCGCCATATTGACTATCTGGTCAAACCCGACGAGGGCGAAGCTGATGGACATCAGCTCTACGATCGGCCTGAGCCCGCCAGCGGCAGCGCCAACACCGGCCCCGAGGAACGTCGCCTCGGAGATGGGCGTGTCCTTAATGCGATTCGGGCCGTACTTCTCGAGCAGGCCGGAGGTGATGGCATATGCCCCTCCGTACTTGCCGATGTCTTCGCCCATTACAAATACGTCGGGGTCGTTTTCCAGCGCTTCATCCAGCGCTCGCTGCAAGGCCTGTCGAAAAGTAATCTCTGGCATAGGTTATTCACTACCGGGTGGTGTAGCCGTGGGGTCAGGCGTAGATGTCTGTGAAGATTTCGTCCATCGAGGGCTGTGGGCTCTCTTCGGCGAACTTCACGGCGGCGATGATCTCCTCGTCCACCGCCTTGCGGATCTCAGCCAGGTCTTCGTCCGTGGCAATAGACTGCTCGGTGAGCATCTTGGGGAAAGTCTTGAGGGGGTCACGTGCCTCCCAGTACTCCAACTCTGACCGGTCACGGTATTTTGCCGGGTCTGCCATGGAGTGTCCCTGGAAGCGGAACGTCTTGGCCTCAATGAATACAGGGCCGCCGCCGCTGCGTATCTGCTCCACGGCCTTGTCGGTGACTTCCCTCACAGCCAGCACGTCCATGCCGTCCACCACGGTAGCCTCTACCCCGTAGGATTGGGCCGCCGGGTAGAAATCTACGCCGCCGGCGCGTACCCGGTCCACAGCGGAACCCATGCCGTAAAGGTTGTTCTCCAGGAAGAACAGGATCGGCAGTTCCCAGACGGCCGCCAGGTTCATGGTCTCGTGGAACGTCCCCTGGTTGACCGCGCCGTCACCAAAGAAGACCAGCGTCAACGCATCAGTCTCCTGGTACTGGCATGCAAGCGCCAGGCCCGCTGCAAGCGGAAGCTGTCCGCCAACAATGGCATGACCGCCCATGAACCGCTTGGCCACGTCAAACAGGTGCATGGAGCCACCCTTGCCCTTGCTCAGGCCGGTCGCCCTGCCAAACAGCTCTGCCATGACACGGTTCGTGTCCAGCTTGCGGGCCAGCGCGTGTCCGTGGTCCCTGTAATGAGTGACGATGTAATCGTCTGGACGGAGAGCGGATATGGCCCCGGCGGCAACCGCCTCCTGCCCTATGTAAAGATGCAGGAACCCGCGGATGAAGCCCTTGGAGTAGTTTTCACCACAGGCCTCCTCGAATTCCCTGATGAGATACATCTGCCGGTAGAGCTCAAGCAATTCCTGCTTGTCAGCTGCACCGTTTGTTGAAGCCTTAGAGGCTTTTGATTTACCCCGGCTCTTCATCAAACCCCCGGTTATTTCACATTGACGGCCCGCACTCAGGCGGGCCGAAGGCAACTCCAGGCTCTTGCGTGGAGTCCCGGCCATTCTACATTAGAGCCACGGCCGGGTTGGTAGGCGGACGGCTTCACTGCCCGTCAGCCAACTGTGCGGCGAGCAGCACATTGTGCAGCAACATGGCGATGGTCATTGGCCCCACCCCCCCGGGAACAGACGTGATCGCCGCTGCCACTTCCGAAACCTCATCGAAAGCCACGTCGCCGGCCAGCCTGTACCCGCGCTTGCGGGATGGATCATCAACCCGCGAAGTGCCCACATCTATGACCACTGCGCCTGGCCTGACCATGTCCGCCGTGATGGTCCCCGGCCTGCCCATGGCCGCAATTAAGATATCCGCCCGCCGCGTTTCAGCGGACATGTCCCTGGTGCCAGTGTGGCACAGGGTAACCGTGGCGTTTGCCCCTTCGCCACGTTGGAGCAGCAGCCCGGCGAGCGGTTTGCCAACCAGGTTGCTGCGCCCGCAGATTACAACTCTCGCACCCTGCACCTGCACCCCCGCTTCAATCAGCATGCGCTGCACCCCCAGGGGCGTTGCCGGCGCGAACCTGGGCGTGCCGGCAAACAGGAGGCCAATGTTCACGGGGTGCAGCCCGTCGACGTCCTTGCCGGGGTCTACCGCCTGGATGACAGCGTCCTCATCAATGTGTCCCGGCAGCGGCAGTTGAACAAGAATGCCGTGAAAGCGCCTGTCGTCGTTTAAGTCGCTGACTGTCTTGATGAGATCAGCCTGGGAAATGTCCGCTGGCAGGTTACGGGTTTCGGTGAATATTCCAGCTTCCTGGCATGCCCGTTCCTTGCCACGCACATAGGCATGCGAGGCCGGATCGTCTCCCACCAGGACCACTGCCAGGCCCGGGGCATGGCCACGACTGTCGTGGAACTTGCGGACACCTTCCGCCACTTCAGACCTGACTTTCGCGGCTATCGCGGTGCCATTGATGATACGCGCAGTGATCTGTCATCCTCCAGGGAACAAGGTGGCGGGCCAGCCGGTTAATTTGATTGGATCAAGAGGAAATCGTACACCGGGGCGTCAAACACCTGCCCGAGGGTATCATCTGCTCTCCGGCCGCTCATTGCGTGGCACTCTACCCGACCATTCCGCCGCCAGTTACAGGGGCTCAAGCTTGATATACACCGGCATAGACATTATCGAAATTAATCGCATCGCCGCGGTGGCAGACCGGTATCCGAAACGCTTCCTTGAAAAGGTTTATACGAAGGGCGAGCAGGCGTACTGTCGAGGCCGCCCCCCCCAGCTAGCAAGCCGCTTTGCCGCCAAGGAAGCTGTGATGAAGGCCCTGGGCACAGGTGTTCGCGGCGTGGCATGGAAGGAAGTGGAGGTGACCCGCCAGAGGGGACAGGCCCCAGAAATAACCCTCCACGGTCGTGCCCTGAAGCGGGCGCAGAAGATGGGCATCACACGCATGGCCCTCAGCCTTTCACATTCTCGTGAGTTCGCTGTGGCGTCCGTGGTCGCAGAGGCGAATGATCACCCCGGGAGCACATCGACGTGAAAGCAGTGACAACGGCACAGATGAGGGAGATCGAGCAGGCCTCAGTGGAGGCCGGCGTTTCGCTCGACACACTCATGGAAAACGCCGGCCTGGCCGTGGCCGACAACCTGTCCCGCCAACTTGGCGAAACGTGGGGCAAACGCGTCGTAATACTGATCGGTCCGGGCAACAACGGCGGTGACGGTCTGGTAGCCGCCCGCCATCTCGCTCGTCGCAGTGCGCGTGTCCGGGCATTCGTATGTCTGCCACGAAAGGGCCCGGACCCAAAGCGTGGGCCAGCAGAAGAGGCCGGGGCAAGGGTTGAGGATGCGTTGGATGACACTGGCATAGCAGAGTTGGCCCGCGCCGCAGGTCGATCTGATGTGATCATCGACGCGGTGTTGGGCACCGGGCAGTCGAGAGCCATTGAGTCACCATTGGCTGACAGTCTGGCGGCAGCGCGCAGTTCAGGTGCGCCCGTGGTGGCAGTTGACGTGCCAACGGGCATCCGGTCTGACACCGGCGACCTTGACCCACGCGGCCTGCCTGCCCACCGCACGCTCATGCTCGGACTGCCCAAGCTGGGGCCGGTCGTACGACCCCTCGACCCTGGCTGCGGCGAGTTGGAGGTGCTGGATATCGGCATTCCACCGGGTCTCGATACTGATATCGGCACGGAATGGATGACGGCGAACATGGCCCGTCCCATGCTCCCGGCGAGGCCCGGCGATTCACACAAGGGATCGTACGGCAGCGCGTTCATAGTCGCCGGAGCGCCAACCTACCTCGGCGCTCCCCTGCTCACGACACGGGCGGCAACCCGTGCCGGCGCGGGCCTGGTGTTCCTTGCATCGCCAGAAAGCGTGTACCGCATCATCGGCGGTCGAGTTGAGGAGGCCATATACACCCCACTGCCGGAATCGGCCCCCGGCGCGCTGGACGTGGCCGAAGCTGTCCGCCTTGCCACGGAATCAGCGTCAAGGGCAACAGCCCTGATGGCTGGACCCGGCCTTGGGCAGGCGCCTGACACAGCCGAGTTCCTCCGGGCCTTTCTGTTCAACGTGAACGACTCCGTTCCGGCGGTGCTGGATGCCGATGCGCTAAATATTCTTTCGGGTACTCACCGGTGGTGGGACCGGATAGCCTGCCCGGCTATGCTGACACCTCACCCAGGGGAGATGTCCCGCCTGCTGGGCATATCCACGGCTGATGTGCAAAAGGACCGCCTTGGCACGGCGCTCCAGGCTGCTGAGAAGTTCGGCAACGTGGTCATCCTCAAGGGTGCGGCCACACTGGTGGCAGCGCCTGACGGCAGGGTCCGCATCAGTCCGTGGGTGAACCCGGGACTGGCGAAGGGAGGCACCGGCGACGTATTGGCCGGCCTTCTCGCCGGGCTACTGGCCCAGCGGCCCGATGAGCTGTTCGATGTGGCATCCCTGGCGGTGTATCTGCACGGGCTCGCGGGCGATATCGCCCGACGCAACATTGGCGAGGTCGGCATGACAGCCGGCGATGTAGCGGACGCCCTGCCTGCTGCGTTTGTCAAACTGGCATCGGGTTGAGGCGCATCCCCTGCTACGCCTGTCGTGTTGAAGGGTGGAGCCTGCCAGCCGAGGGTGACCCCGGCTCCAGCATCAACCGTATAATCGCTGCGCTTTGACCACGCTTCTCGCAGTAGACATCGGCAATACCCAGGTGAAGATGGGCGTCTTCGATGGCGAACGCCTGACTGCCACGTGGCGCTTCTCCACCGACTCCCGCCGCACAGAGGACGAGCACGAGTTGCTCATCGCTGGCCTGCTGCATTCCCGTGGCGTGGACCCCACCGCGCTCGGCGCAATCGTGATGTGCTCCGTCGTGCCGCCGGTCACCAGGCTGGTCGAACAATCGCTGGCACAACTGACCGGCCATTCCCCGCTCATGGTCGGCCCCGGTATCAAGACCGGCATACAGATCAGGTACGACCGGACGCAGGACGTGGGCTCAGACCGGATAGCTGACGCAGTGGCAGCGCACGCCATGTGCGATGGCCCGGTGATCGTTGTCGACTTCGGGACAGCCACCAAATTCGAGGCGATCACGCAGGCCGGCGAATACATGGGCGGAGCCATAGCGCCGGGCTTGCTCGTGGCGGCAGAAGCCCTGTATCAGCGAACAGCCCAGTTGCGACGCGTTGAGGTGATTCCACCGGAGACGGCCATCGGGCGCAACACCGTCGCATCCTTGCAGTCGGGCATCGTGTACGGCTACGTGGGCCTCGTAGAGGGCCTGGTCCGCCGGATCAAGAAAGAGTTGTGCCCGGACGACCCGGGCAAATGCATGGTAATCGCAACTGGCGGGCTCGCCCCGCTGATCCACAGTCACACCGACGTTTTCGATGAGCTGAACCAGGAGTTGACCCTCGAGGGGCTCAGACTGATCCACGAGCGCAATTCTGACCGGTCAAATCGACCGGAACCCTGAGATCAACCCGGCCCGGTTCGAGGGGGACGGCCAACCTCCACTATAATCACTGGCGCATTGACAACACTCCTCGCACTGGACATAGGAAACACGCAGGTTGCCATGGGCGCGTTCGATGGCGAAAGACTGGCCGCCACCTGGCGCTTCTCCACGGACTCCCGCCGCACGGAGGACGAGCACGAGTTGCTCATGTCCGGCCTGCTGCAAGCCCGGAACGTAGACCCCGCCGCGCTCGGCGCAATCGTAATGTGCTCCACGGCGCCGACCATTACCAGGCTGGTGGAGCGGGCGCTGGTCCAAATGACCGGGCTCGACCCACTGGTGGTTGGGCCGGGTGTGAGGACTGGCATCCGCATCAGCTATGACCGCACACATGACGTTGGCTCAGACCGTGTGGCCAACACCGTGGCGGCACATTCGCTGTACGGGGGACCAACCATCGTCGTCGACTTTGGAACCCCCACTGTATTCGACGCCATAACCGAGGCGGGCGAATATCTGGGTGGCGCAATATCACCTGGCCTGCTTGCCGCCGCCGAGGCCTTGTATGAACGCACCGCACAGCTTCGCCGGGTTGACCTCGCAACGCCGCCATCAGCCATCGGACGAAACACTGTGGCCTCCATGCAGTCTGGCCTGCTGTACGGCTACGTCGGGTTGGTCGAAGGAATGGTTCACCGGTTCAAGAACGAACTGTCACCCGATGACCCTTCCCGTTGCAAGGTGGTCGCCACAGGTGGCCTCGCCAGGCTCATAAATCAGCATACTGCGGTGTTCGATGAGGTGAACCCGGAGTTGACCCTCGTGGGCCTAAGGCTGATCCACGAGCGAAATGTGCAGCAGTAGCAGCGTCGTAGTGCACCCTCACCGGCCTGCCCGATGGTCAACGGCAGGCGGCGCTGTCCGCCAGTCACGAGCACAAGGAAACAACCTGCGGCTGAAGGTCACAACGCATCGCCTGTCACACTGACAGGCACCAGTCACCGCCTTTCGGTACTCTGTAACAGCGCATCCGGCGCCCGGCCGCCAACACGGTGGGCGCTTCTGCCGCCATTCAACAAGACATAGGACAATATGCAACTGGATTCAACTCAAACGCAGCGATACCTGCCGCTCCGTGATCACAACGTGGTACTTGGGGTAACCGGCAGCATCGCTGCCTACAAGGCAGCCGACCTTGCAAGCAAGCTGGTGCAGCAGGGTGCGGCGGTTGATGTGATCCTGACGGAGAGTGCCACCGAGTTTGTAGGCCCCACCACGTTCGCTGCGCTGACGCACAGGCCGGTGACCGTGGGCCTGTTCGGGGCCAACTCTGCGTTGAGCATCGACCACGTCGCCCTGGCCATGCGGGCAAACGTCGTCGTCGTAGCCCCGGCCACAGCCAACACGCTCGCCAAAATTGCAATGGGCCTCTCTGACGATCCGCTTGGCGCAACCATACTCGCCACGTCAGCGCCAATAATCGTCGCCCCGGCGATGGACGGAGACATGTACGACAACCCGGCGACGCAGTGGAACGTGCAGGTGCTGCGAGAGCGCGGTGTGCATGTGATCGAGCCCGGCGAAGGCAGGCTCGCATCCGGCCTGACCGGACGGGGGCGGCTGGAGGAGCCTGCACGGATCATTGAGCACATGCGATGGGTGCTCGGCCGCGGCGGAGATTACTCGCACAGGCGCGTGGTGATCACCGCCGGCGGCACTCAGGAGCCCCTGGACCCGGTCAGGTACCTGACCAACCGTTCGTCGGGAAAGATGGGGTATGCCCTGGCGGAGGCTGCCCGCGGCCGCGGCGCTGAGGTCACGCTGATTACCACGCCCACCGCCCTGCCTGACCTGGTGGGGGTAACCATGGTGAAGGTGAACACGGCGCGTGAGATGCATCGCGAGGTGTTGCAGGCATCCGCCGACTCTGATCTGCTGGTAATGGCCGCGGCGGTGGCCGACTACCGCCCCGCCAAGCCTGCGCCACAGAAAATCAAGAAGGGCGACGAAGATACGCTGGTGCTGGAGCTTGCCCGTAACCCGGACATAATCACTGAGGCATCAGGGCAACGCCTGGTCAAGGTAGCTTTCGCAGCGGAGACCATGAACGCCGCTGAAAATGCTAAGACCAAGGCGGTGTCCAAGGGCGCCGCATTCGTCGTGGCAAATGACGTCACGGAGGCCGGCAGCGGCTTCGGAACTGATACAAACCGGGTAGCCTTCGTGGATGCACAGGGCAACGTTGAGCAATTGCCGTTGATGAATAAACTGACGGTAGCGCACGCGGTGCTGGACAGGGCGCAGCGGTACCTGTCCAGGTAGTTCACAAAAGTGCGGCGCCGCAACAAGGCCCGCCAGATAGGATTCAAGATATGCGGCTTTACTGGAAAGAAACCCGGCGCGGCATGGAGCTCCTGGTCCAGACGGATGACGGCGAGGAGTTTTCCGTGGGTGGCGTCCGGGAAACCAAGCGAGGCGTGGAAGCGCTGGCTAAGACCACCGGTTACGACCCGGGCAGAGCCATCAAGGGACTGTCCAGCCTGGATGAGGGTCGGGTTTTCGTTGAGCAGTTCGAGCCCTGGCTTGAATTTTTCCCCGGGGAAGAGCTGGCAGTCGAAGATAAAGTCCTGCCCAGGGAAGAGGCGTAACGGCTGCTCCATGCACATCCTCTCAACCTTGAGTTGATGGCACGTACAAACAAGAACCAAAAATCATGATCAAAGCAGTTGACCCCGCCGTCCTTTCTGCCCTGGCTCAGTATGACTCCGCGACGGTTCAGAATGCCGGGATATTGGTGCGGGGTCATGTACCCGCCGACCAGGATTACTCAGGACCGGAACTGACTTGCATGCTCCCGGAGTTCGGCACCCTCGTGGGTTACGCAGTGACCGCTGAGGCCACCCCACTGCATGACGTGGCAGAACCGCTCAATTGGAACGATTACTACGACGCCATCGCATACGCCGGTGTGCCCACCATCGGCGTCCTGAAGGACGTGGATGACCCGCCAGGCCGCGGCGCGATCATGGGCGACGGAATGGCATACCGGCACCGTGCCCTCGGCTGCCTGGGCATCGTGGTTGACGGCTCAGTCCGGGACGTTGAGGGCATTAAGAAGGCTGACTGCGGCCTTTGGGGACGCTCGCGGGTGCCCGGTCACGGCCCCTTCAACATGGTTCGCCACAATGTGCCTGTCTGGGTGGCGGGCCTGCTCATCAACCCCGGCGACATCCTGGTATGTGATGCCGATGGGGTGACGCGCGTGCCTGTGGACATGGCCGCTGCAGTGGCTGAGAAGTGCGAGGAGGTCCGTGAGAAGGAGTCCTCCATGCACCGCTACTTCACAGCGCCGGACTTCAGCCTGGACAAGTACGAGGCGTGGAAGGCCACGTAGGGCCGGCCCTGCGCCCCGTCACGCGCCTTTCTGCGCGCCCTTCTGACGGCCACGCTCCATCGCGCTCAGGATGACCTTGCGCAGGCGGACGTTGGAAGGCGTCACCTCAAGGCATTCGTCCTCCATGATGAACTCCAGTGACTGCTCCAGGGACAGCAGCCTCGGCGGCGCCAGGCTCTCTGTGGCCTCTGATGTGGACGACCTCATGTTGGTGAGCTTCTTGCCCTTGGTCGGGTTCACGTCCATGTCCTGCGAGCGTGGGTTCTCGCCGATGATCATCCCCTCGAACACCTCCACACCCGGTCCCACGAACAGGGCGCCGCGCTCCTGTAGGTTCAGCAGGGCGAAGGCCGTTGTTGGGCCGCGCCGGTCTGCGACCAGGCTGCCAGTGGGCCTCGTGCGCAGTTCGCCGTGCCACGGCTCATAGCGGTCGAATACGTGGTGGCGAAGGCCGGTGCCTCGGGTTTCCACCAGGAATTCTGTATGGAAGCCGATCAGTCCGCGTGCGGGGATGATGTAGTCCATGCGGACTCGCCCTGTGCCGTGGTTGATCATCTGCTCCATGCGGCCCTTTCGAAGGGCCAGGAGTTGCGTAACCACTCCCAGGTACTCCTCCGGCACGTCAACCGAGAGACGTTCCATTGGCTCGCAGAGCCTGCCGTCGATTGTCTTCGTGACCACCTGCGGCTTGCCCACCGTTAGCTCAAAGCCTTCACGGCGCATGGTCTCCACCAGCACTGCAAGCTGAAGCTCGCCGCGGCCCTGGACTATCCACGTGTCCGGACGGTCTGAGGGGAGCACGCGTATGGACACGTTGCCGACCAGTTCCTGGTCCAGGCGGTTTTTCACCATGCGGGCGGTCAGCTTTTTGCCATCCTGGCCGGCCAGCGGCGATGTGTTGATGCCGACAGTCATGGAGAGGCTGGGCTCATCGATGGTTATGACAGGCAGGGGACGTGGGTCTTCGGCGTCGGCGAGCGTCTCGCCAATGGTCACATCCGGCATGCCGGCTATCGCAATGATCTCGCCCACCCCGGCTTCCTCGGCGTCGATGCGGTCCAGCGCCTCGGTGACGTACAACTCGGTGACTTTGATGCGCTCGATCTTGCCGTCCACACGGCACCTGGCAATCACCTGGTCCTTGCGTATGGTCCCCTGCCGCACCCGGCAAATGGCCAGCCTGCCGACGTACGGGGAGGCGTCCAGGTTTGTCACCAGCGCCTGGAGCGGGTGGCCCTCGATGTACTCCGGCGCAGGGATGTGGCTCATGAGCACGTCTATGAGCGGCTTAAGGTCTTCGCCCGGCACGTCCGGGTCGAGCGATGCCTGCCCTGCCCTGGCGTTGCAGTACACGATTGGGAAATCGATCTGGTCTTCGTCTGCGCCAAGGTCCAGGAACAGCTCGTATACCTCGTCAACGACCTCCTTGATGCGGGCATCCGGGCGGTCAACCTTGTTTATGACCAGGATGACGGAGAGCTTCGAGGCGAGCGCCTTGCGCAGGACGAACCGGGTCTGTGGCAGCGGCCCCTCGCTGGCGTCCACCAGCAGCAGCACGCCGTCCACCATGGTCAGGCCGCGCTCCACCTCGCCGCCGAAGTCGGCGTGGCCGGGAGTGTCGATGATGTTGATCTTCACGCCGCCCCACCGCACAGCGGTGTTCTTGGCCAGGATGGTGATGCCCTTCTCCCGCTCAAGGTCCGTGGAGTCCATGACCCGGTCCACAATCGCTTCGTGGGCGCGGAATGAGCCGGACTGCTTGAGCATGGCGTCCACCAGGGTGGTCTTGCCGTGGTCGACATGGGCAATGATGGCGACGTTGCGACGGTCTTCCCGGCGCATCAGACGCGTGGACATGAGGAATCTACTTTCAGGAAAAGGCTGAGGAGCGCGAATAGCGCGACCTATTAATGCTGCGGGTACAGCGCAACTTACGCAAGCACGACTTTACGCGGTTTGACGGTGAAGATTTGCCCTAAGTGCACTGGCTGCTTAGAAACGGAGCTTCTTGTCTACCACGTTGAGCATTGGCAGCCCGTCCAGCCAACGCCGCAGGTTTTCGGCAAAGATGGCCACTGTCCGGCGGTCCAGCAGCTCCGGTTCTGCGTTGCCGGCGATGTGCGGCGTGATGATCACGTTTGGCAGGTCCCACAGCGGATCGTCAACAGGCATTGGCTCTTCGTCGACCGTGTCCAGTGCTGCGCCGGCGATGACACCTTCTCGTAACGCCTGCACAAGGGCCCGTTGGTTCACGATCCTACCCCTCGATGTCACCACCAGCCGCCCGGTGCGCTTCATCATGCGAAGCTCCCGCTCGCCGATCATGTCGATGGTGTCCGGCGTCTGGGGCGCTGTGATGACGATGTAGTCCGACTCTGCCAGCAGTTCCGGCAGCCGGTCCAGCGTCCACACATCTTCCACGATGGGATCGCCGTCGATGGCCTGCCGGTCTACCGCCAGCACCCGCATGCCGATTGCCTTGCACCGCCACCCTGTCTCGCGGCCTGACTTGCCGAAGCCCACGATCCCGACCGTCTTGTCGCCGGCATACTCAACGACCTGCAACGCGCCATCCTGGTCCCACCGGTGCGCCCGGCGGTCCTCCTCAAAGCGTCGTGGGAACTGGCGGGCTTTACGAGTGCCGGGGGG
>JBBDMW010000034.1:44167-54859 GCA_040878005.1 Dehalococcoidia bacterium | reverse complement strand
GGGCGGATAACCCCCGGGCACTCGTCGTAATCTGTTCGTGTGGGCCTCAAACAGGCTGGAACAATGTCCGTCCCTGATTCGTCTCCATTTAAGACGGATTAGAGTTGAAATAGGAGTGTCATATGCGCTCGGGTTTCACAGCGTTTTGCCTGTTGGCCGCAGGGCTAGCGACGATGGCCGCATGCAACTACGACTCAGAGGTAAGTCAACCCCTCCGACTCGAACTTTCCATACCAGGGTCGGCCACCCTAGATGATGAACTGACGGCAAGCTTCACTGTAACCAATACGACCGAGGAACAAATCAATTATGTGACGACTCTCGCAACCTTGTACGCCGTCGATGTTGCCAATGGAGCAGAAAACGAATGGCCTCTGAATTTGTTCGGCGGTTCGTACTCTGTCTGGCCAGTGATGCTTGCAGGTGGGCAGGCGCATACTCATGAACAGACATGGGATCTGAGCATTGGCGCTCCGACTGACAAGTTGTCGCCAGGCGAATATGAATTGGTCACTTCAGTCATCGCCCGTCTGCCTGGAGATGACGAGTCCAGCCACATCGAGAGCAATTCTGTGAAATTGATGGTCAGATAATGACGAGTTTCGTTGCCTAACGGTGCCATGGCACCGCCTACGATAGGGCTAACTATTGAGCTGATGCTCGAAGTGAAAGATTGGATAGTTTTCTTATGACGTTGCGGTATTTTGCGCTGTCGGTTGGAGCACTGGCCACTCTGATGTTGTTCGCCGTGGGCTGCACTGCCAACACGCAGGGGAGCGCTCCCCTGCGTGTAGTGCTGTCTGTGCCGTCAGATGTCAATGCAGACGGCTCCTTAGAAGTGAAGCTCATCGTAACGAACACCACCGATGGGCCAGTCCGGTACTCGCCCGACGACGAACTGATAATTCCAGCGGGTTCTGAGTCAGATCCAGGCGCCGAATTGCGCTCACTTATGTTTCGAGCAGATTTCTTCTGGAGCTTTGAACTCGGCTCTGGGCAATCAAAGACGCACGAAGCTATTTGGGATATTAGTTCAGACATTTTTGGAATCCACCGTCTCGAGCCCGGCAGTTACTCGATCTCATCCGCCGTCCTTCTCGTTCCAACGCGCGACCATGCGGAGCCACGCATCGAAAGTAACCTAGTGCAGCTGGTCGTCAAATAGACGTACGTCTTGGACTCACGCATCGCTCACAGTCGCAGGCTGATTGCCTGGAACAAATCGCGTACCCTGCCAGCGCATGCTCTCCGATGATCGGTGCTCCTGCGCCGCGGCCATTGGTCACGACCACATCTGACTGGGCGATCTGCGGAATCCTGGTGAACACTGATTCCATGCCTGCACCAAGCACCTGCATCCACTTCAGAGATTTCGCTGAATCGAACTGATCCGGCGTGAGGTATCCGAACACAGCGTCCGAGTCCACGATGTGGCGGTCAACGTCACCGAGTCCGTGGGCCTCGATGAACTCCACGCCGGGGTGACGCTTCTTTAGCTGGGCGTAATGCTCATCGCCCCATTCCGGTATTAGCAGGACCTTCGTCAACCGTCCACCTCTTTCAACAGATCGCTCGCGCGCTTAATCATCATTTCGCCCGCCTCGGGTGAGAACGGGCTGGTCGTAGTGCCGTAGTAACGGCGGAACCGTTTCATGTCTACTATCTCCGTCAGCGGCACGTCGTCTGTTTCCTCGTGTGGACGTCGTGTCGATACGTATCCTATGTAGCCCCGGCAGTATGCAGCGCACCATGTTGGCCCGTGGCGGCTGTTTTTCAACTGGCGTCCAAGCTCGTTGAACAGCTCGCCGGGCAGCGTGGCAATCGCCAGGTCACCTATCTTCAATGCGCCAATCTCCGCCTCGACCGGCGGCTTGTCCTGGTTTCGAGCCAGGTTCAACTCGTTTGCGCCCCGCCCGTACAGCTCCGGATGCCGGACGGCCGCATTGGCGGTGGTCGTTCCCTCCGGCCACACATCGCCGCTGTAAGGCGTTTGAACTTGCTCCAGGTCCCGCTGGAGAGTCTCGGCCTCCTCCGCAGACCACCTCACACGATGACGTGGCAGAGCGATGGGCGAGGATGCCGATTTCACAGCAACCTCGTCGTGCATCTCGCAACTCGCCGACACCCTTATCACCTCCTCACCCAGCGCCTCACCGAGCGCACGCGTGTCCTCATGGGTGTGCATGTGCCGGGAGTCCATGTTGCCGAACCACCAGTCGAACGGGTGGATATCCCCCGCCGCGCCCTGCACGAACAGTGCCACCGAGCCCGGAGCGCTGTCCTCCATATGCGCCGACATCTCGCCGGCGAAATCGCCTGACCACACCAGGTACTGCCCACCGTCGCACACTCCATGGCACGCCCAGTTGACCACATGGGCTATCGGGCTGCCATCGGCGCCGTCCACCCTCAGCACACCAACCTCCGTCTCCACATTTCGCTCGCGATACTGCCGGTTTACGGTCCACCCGGGCAGATCGCCTGAGCCCCAGCCAACCCGTGCCAGGCGCGCCGACTTCTGCGCTGCGTATACCGAACCGGCCACTGCATCAGCAAAGACTGCTGAATAGTCCCGCAACTCATCCGGGACGTTTAGCAGGAAGTCCGGCGCAGTGTGATTGTGCGTGCTACTGAGCAGGACGCCTTTTGTCGGTATCCCCGTAAGCTCATTGATCCGGTTGTGAATGGCGGCGGACACGGCTTCTGGGAAACCGCAGACATCAACCGACACAATGGCGATTTCAGCCTGCCCGTCCGCCAGGACAAGCGCCCTGGCAAAGAGGTCACGGTAGATGCCCTCTGACCGGCCCTTCCGAAGTCCCCACTGTCCCATCCGGTACCCGACCGGCGGGGTGACGACCGTGCGGGCGGCGCCTGCATGCAGTGGCATTCCGTTACTCCCAGTTCTTATAGGTACCGCTAGAAGTCTTGCGGCACATCTGGATCAACAGGCCATCCGGGTCTTCGCAGTTGGATATCGTGCGGCCAGACTGCTGGTTCTCGAACGGCTCAAACTTAAAGTCCACGCCGCCCAGGAACTTGATCTCCTTCGTGGCATCCACCGGGTCCTCCACCAGGAACGAGAGGTGGTCGATGCCGGTCGGCTGACCGTCTTTCGCCTGGTGCAGCTCTATCCGCACCGGCCGTTCATCGTCGCCGTTCCACATGAACACCGTCTCGCCGTTGTCCACGGTCCCTTCCGGCGCCATACCAAACTTGCGATAGAACTCTATCGACTCCTTCAAATCGCTGACCACGATGTCTATGTGGTCCACTCCCAGGAACTTCATGCTGTCCTCCTTTACCTATTGCGTGTAGTTATTTCCCACCGTCAACTTGGCCGGCCATGCCGTGCCGGGCGCAGTATCTACCCGGCATTGCGCGTCGGCTACCCCGTGAGCGCCATGTGGCGGTACGAAGCCAGCGCACTGGCAGCAATGCGTCCCGCGGCGATCCGCTCAAACAGGCGTATGCGTGCTGGCACGCAGGCCGGTTTGGTGAAACCACCTATGCCCGGCATTCCTGCGGGGGCGAATATGCCGCTGCGGCCCTAACTCTTCACCACAAGCGCGCCACGCACCCCACGGCTGCTTAAGTGAGAGAACACATACCGCCCAGGAATGACGTGCCCCGGCACGCCGGCCATGTCCAAAGCGACAGGTCCGGCGCGGCAGGACGGTCAATCCCTGGAAGGCGCCCATGCAGTGCCGTCGTGATTCTCACCCAGGCAGTCGCTCATCCTGTAATTCCCGTTTAGGCGGGAATCAACGAGGGGGTGGTTCATCCGTCGAGCGGTTCGGCGGCACATCTTCTGTCGATCCCGCGGAGGAGGAGCCTGGAGCGGGGGCTTCATTCCTGCCTCCGCGGGAAAGACAAGATGGGGCGAACCCATCCGCGCTTCGTCCGGAGACGCGGCCAACGTCTCCAAGTCTGCCGCCCACCTAAGTGCAGACGAACCAGACTCACCGAACTGTTGTGCTACCGGCCCTAACTCAATAATAGCACTTGTGTTCTGGCTGTCAAGCGCGGTGGCGTGGCGGTTTTTGATCTGCATGTGGCGGTCTTCTGGCGGCTCATGTATAAACTCAGCTTCAGAGATATTACTGAACTCCTCTGGCAGAGAGGCTTCGAATTTCGCCACGAGACCATCCGGACCTGGAGTACAGGTTCTCTTTCTTGGTCAGTCAGAAGCTTCGCTGGAGAAGACACGGTAACGTTGACAGATCGTGGTACCTGGATGAGACATTTGTAAGGGTCAACGGCCGCTGGTCCTTCAGTACCGAGGCATCGACACATCAAGCAACGCTACTCCCCATTGTTGGGATTCAAGAACTTCCGGTCGGCCAGTCGGTTCTATGCTGCTTTGATGAATTGCGAAACTACTTGAGGATAAGCGCAAGAGAAGGCGGATCTTCACGCAGCGATGGTCGGCGCTAATGGCCGAGCGTCTGCATGATCAGTGGCACAGATCGTGATTCAACTCGTCGTGGTCCCAGCGCGTGACTTGGGTCTGACAGAACCTGCAGGCAAACATTGGAATCGGGGAACAAAGTGGCGAAGCAAGTGAAGAAGCGCAGAGCTGTTCGGGTCCTGCTTGCAAACAGCGAAAATGAACTGCTGCTTGTTCATGGACAGTCTCCTGTAGATCCAGATGCCGGTCGATGGTGGTTCCCAGTCGGTGGCGGGATTGAATCCGGCGAGACCATTGGAGAAGCGGCCAGGAGGGAGATTCTTGAGGAGACAGGAATCGCGGACATCGAACTCGGGGAAACAGTCGGCTTCAGAGTTTCGACGTTTCCGTACTTCGATGACACGTTGCTGGAGCAGCATGAAACGTACATCTTCGCAAAAACGACCGTGAGGATTCTCGACAACAAAGGTTGGACCGACATTGAACGTGAGCAGCTAATCGAAATGCGGTGGTGGTCGAGTCATGATCTAGAGGAAACTACGGAAGTCATCGTTCCAAGGAAGATCCCGGAACTGTGGTCGACACTGAAAGATGGCGTATACCCCGGCGAGCCATTCGACATTGGAGAATAAGAAGGATGAAGGAAGGGAGCATCATGCCGGAGGACCCTAGGGCCGAGGCGGTAAGGGTACACCACGTTCAATTCAAACTCGAACCAACGTGGGCGAGAGTTAAAACCACAATTCTGGCGTGCATTTGCGGCGAAGTCGCAGCCGCCACTGATTTTCGTTCGGATTATTTCGCTAGCCACTTTGCATAGGCCTGAATGTCAATCATCGGCACGGTGCCGATGAACTGAAGCTGCGATATCAGTTTGAACAGGAACGCCGTTGCCGGTTTCACGCCATCATGAATCTCGTAATGGTCATCCCCCTGACTGAGGCTGAAATACCCGTGGGCCGCTACACATCCGAGATTGAGCCGGTCGCTGCCTTTACCGTCGCCAAGCGCGTCCCGCAACGCTTCGCCCAGCGGGGGCGTCCAGTTGCTCTCAAGTGTCAGTATGCCGCCAAGCACGTCTATCAGCGGTTTTGCCGGATAGAGGCCGCCGGCATGAGGGATTGGCAGGGTGGTGCGGTGGAGCCGACGGACGCTCGCCACCTTCTCGCGCGCGTAGCTGACTTGACCCGCATCGATCGCCTGCTTGGCCTCGAACACGCCATACACGCTTTCCGCGGGAACGATCATTTTCCCCTCATAGCAGAAAATGAACGGTGAATATTGCCGGTCGAACACGACGACATCGATCTGCTGGCTGAATGCGCCCCGACTGTCCACGACATGGGCCGTGGCGGCCTGATATCGCTTCGGAAGGTAGCTCTGGAGCAACTCCAGCCACACTTTTTCGCTGGCCCCCCCTTTGGTGCCGGGGTGGTCAAAGCTCTTACGCACAGTTTCTAGCCGATGCTGGATGTCGTCATGCAGCGCCGAGAGAAGCTGCGAGAGAGACCATTTGCTCATGCGGCACCGTCCTGAAACGGCGCGGTCGCCGTCATCTTCCGCGCTATCTCCAGCGCGCGGCCCGCAGTCACCGTTTTCGTTGGATAGGCGTCGAGCACAATGGCCGGCAGCAATCGCTGTGTCAGGTCCGAGAACGTAAATCCGTAGCCACACTCCTTCCGCGCGCCGGTGGCGGCGACAATGGCATCAATTTGCTGCTGGGAGAAACCTAGCTGCTTGAGCGCCGGGGCGAGCACGAGATGTCGCTGCCTCTCATCGGGCCGCTGAAACGTCAGAATCTCTGCTGCCCGGCGGCGCACGGCGGGATCAAGGGCGTTGAGCCTGTTCGTGCACATGATTACGGCGGCGGGAACACGGCCGTTGGCGAGGCGATCCACGCCACGGATAAAGGCGTTCACGCCGGCGCGATCCTCGTGATGCATCTGTGCCGCCTCGCGCGACTGAGCGAGAGCGTCCGCCTCATCGACCAGAAGGATGACCGCGCCGCGCGAGCGTCCGTCGCTACCTCTGAGCTTTTTTCCCTCTGCATGGGCATAGTCGAACGCCGCGGACAGAAGCTGCGTCATCTCACCGACACGGCCCTGGCCGCGTGTTGAGAGGCTCATCGGGAACAGGGTGATGTCGATCTTCTCCTGTCGGGCAACAGCATCGCCGATCGTTTCCGCGAGTTCCGACTTACCGGAACCGACGTCGCCGGCCAGCACAACGAGCGGCGGACGACGCAGCACCGTGTACAGCACGTCGTTAGCGCCCGGATGGTGCTTCTTCGCCCAGGTTTCCAGGCCCGCCGGATTGACCAGCAGCCCGAGAATCTTCGTCAGCCGCGCCTTCTGGTCATCCATACCGACAAGACGCGCAAGCCGTTCCTGCGGTTCCAGGTCCGGATAGATGATGCGCCGTTCAAACAGTTCGTCGAGCGCGGGCTGTGTGCTGATCAATAGCTCCTTACACTGGCACGATCGAGCGCGCGTCCGCCCGACGAATAGGTCCGGTCGTGACTCAGGTAGCCGCTGATACCCGGTTCCGGCGCGCCGCCCCGCCGGAAGGGCAGGTGGTTCTTCTCGAAATCTTCCTTCTCAGAGTCGGTAAGATTGCCCCAAGCCGCGCTGTAGGTCAGATAGCTGTAGAACGTAGCGCCGGTAATGTTGGCGCCCGGCCTGACCCGACCGGGATCATCGTCACTTGCCGATGCGCCTGCAAGTTCACGAGCGGAGAATCTGAACGTCGGTTCTATCCAGTCTCCGTCACGCCGGTAGCCGTAGGTGACGGTTCCGAGATAGCCCTCCATGAGGAGTTGGATGACTTCCGCCTCGTAATCGCTGATCTTCAAGTCGCTCGGGCTTCCATAGAGCCGCTGCATCCGCTTGAGATCAGTCGCGACCTTCGCTGCCATGTGTTTCGCATGCGTGAGGGTGAAAGTTGTCGTTTCGGTAAGTGTGTAGCTGTAGCTCATTGTCCCCTCACACCTGAAACGAAGATCCGAAGACCTTTTGCCAGTAGTAGGTTGTTTTCTGCTTCGTTGGCGCCGCCAGCGCCGAATCGATGGCGTCGCCGGCGTCGAGCGCCGCATCCACGATCGCATCAGCCTGCGCGGCGGTGTAGAGCCGGCTGACATTGTTCTTCTCGTTCACAGGGTCGATGATCTGCACTGGCTCGGAAAATGATCCTACCGCGGAAGCAGCGTAGTAGTCGGCGAAGACGATCTGCTCTCGCATGTTGCTGCGGGCGACGTAGGTGAAGAAATGCTGGAGTGCCTCGGGGTAGTCCCCGAAATCGAGCCCCTGATCGCACAGGTGCGATAAGATCATCTCGATCATGAAGGACTTGAACCGGAAATCCTCGCGCTCGAGCTTGTTGTACCTCGCCCAGAACTTCACGAGCCGCGCGACCTGCGCGAAGTGCGTTTCCTGCGCGGTCTTCCGAGTGCGCGTGAACTCGAGATGAAGCGGGATACTGGTTTTCAGGAATGAGCCATCTTCCTGACTTACGAGGTTGCCGTACCACTGCGGATCGCCATCATAGAGAATCGGCACAACATCGACATCGAGGCCCGACCCACGGAACGAGACAGTCACGCTGTAAGTCTGCGGCTTGACCTGGTCGGGGCTGAAATTCGGAAACGCCTTCCGCAGCCGCTCGGCGAGAAATTCCAATAGGGCGGCGACATCGCCAGGCGCGTCGGCACCGCTGATGTAGCAGGCAACGTCGATGTCGTTGAGGGAACGGAGCGCCGTGCCTTTCGCGAGGCTGCCCGAGAGCAGCATCTTCTTCAGGGTAAAGTCCGGATGCTCATGCAGATAGCGCTCGAGCCTCTCCCGGAGGCGATGGGCCTGGGCGCGATATTCAGCCGCCTCGTCTCTCGGCAGGTTCACCTTTTCCTGCGCGAAGCGGGCGACGTCGCCGTGGTCAACGTGCTGTCTTGCCATTTTCGATCTGTCTGTCCGCTCCGGGATGGGTGAGCCGCGGGCTCGCTTCGGGGATTGGGCCGATCCACCTAGACAGCACGGCCCGTTCACTCTAGACTTCCCCGGCCTTTCCTAAAAGCACTGCCGAGCATAATCATTGCCATCACGGTGCAGGCGAGAGGGAAAAGTTCGCACGGGCAGCATACCATTCGCAAATGGCGAAACTGGTATACAGCCTCGTTCTCAATGTTGGACAAGGAAGGGCCAACTTCCAAGGCTTATATCGAGCGCTGGCTGTATCACAACCTGATGACAAGCTATCGCCGTCGATCCTGAATGGCGCTCAGTGAAGGGCAGCGACTAGGGCTACATAGGTGAATAGGCGGCGGAGCCTTTGGCGTAAGGAGCCGAAATGGTGTCTACGTGGCTCCTGGAACTCAGGTTTACCTTCTGCGGCACGCTCATTCCTGGGTTCCCGCCTGCGAGGGAAAGACGGGTGGTGGGTGAAGGCGTGGTGGTGTGTAGTGAGGCGTGTATGGCCGCTTTCAGCGGCCATGTTCCCCGCACCCGGCCGGGTTTTTTGCTTGTACTTGCTCCGCGTCGGACAATGGGCGGTCCGGTGACGGACGCACTCTGTGCGTACCAACGTGGGGTTGGTGGTATGCCGCCGAGTGTGGCCGCCTCTGGCGGCCATGTGCCCCGCACCCGACCGGGTCTCTCCGCTGCGGTCGAGACGACGTGGTGGTTGAGGTGAGGTGGTGATTGGGATGGATGGTTGGCGGGTTGGATGCGCGAGGAGAGATTCTTCGCTTTGCTCAGAATGACAAGGAGGCAGTGTTTGGCTGGTGGTTGTGATGGCCAGCCAAGTCCCCGCTGCTCCAGGTCCCGCGCTTTTACTTGCTCCTCTTCGGACAATGTAGCGGCTCAGGGTCGCGGCTCGGTGACGGACGCACTTTGTGCGTCCCTACGTTGAGCAGGTGGTAGGCCGCCGAGTGTGGCCGCCGCTGGCGGCCATGTCCCCCGCACCCGACCGGGTCTCTCCGCTGCGGTCGAGACGACATGGTAGTTGTTGAGGGCAGCGTGGGGGTTGGGATGGATGGTTGGCGGATTGGATGCGCGAGGAGAGATTCTTCGCTTTGCTCAGAATGACAAGGAGGCAGTGTTTGGCTGGTGGTTGAAGTAGATCGCCAAGACCCCGGCTCCCCAGGTCTCTCGTTCATACTCACCTACGGCTCGGACACTCTTCGAGGCTCGCCGGTCGGCTCGGTGTGTGGCCGCCTTTGGCGGCCATGTTCCCCGCACCTCACCAGGTCTCTCCGCTTCGGTCGAGACGGCAGTTTGGCGGGGGTGATGTTGTGGTTGGAATTGGTCGCCGGGAGGGCAGCCACGCAGGGCTGCCCCTACTTTAGTGGCCTTTGAAGTTTGGGGGGCGTTTTTCCATGAAGGAGCGGCGGCCTTCTATGTAGTCTTGGCTGGCGAAGCATTCGGCGACCATGGCTTCTATCTTTGCGAGGTCACGGTCTGCGGGGTCTTTGGTGGCTTCGGTGACTGCGGCCTTGGCGGCGCGGATGGTAAGGGGGGCGTTGGCGGCGATTTGCTCAGCGATTTCGCGGACGGTCGATTCCAGGTCCCCGGCCGGGACGACGCGGTTGACGAGGCCCATGTCCTTCGCTTCCTGTGCGGTGAAGCGGCGTGCGGTGAAGAAGATTTCCTTGGCGTGGGACGGACCCACGATCTGTACAAGCTCCCTGATACCGCGGTAGCCGTAGCCCAAGCCGAGGCGGGCTGCAGGAATGGCGAACTGGCCATCGTCGGCTGAGATTCGCAGGTCTGCGGTGAGTGCCACCGCTACACCACCGCCGATGCAGTAGCCGCGGATGGCGGCGATGAGCGGTTTTTCGAGGGACTTGAGGGCGGCGTTGGCGGCGGCGGTCGCCTGGTCGTACTTCTCAACTGCGTCCGTGGATGAGCGCTTGTCCTCAAACTCCGAGATGTCGGCGCCAGACACGAATGCCCTGTCGCCCGCTCCCTTCATGACCACGACGCGCACGTCATCGTCGGCTGTGAAGGCGTTGACGATCTCAGGGATCGCCAGCCACATGTCGTATGAGACTGCGTTGCGCTTCTGGGGCTGGTTGAACGTGATCCAGCCGACGCCGTTCTCTATGTGGGCCAGCATGCGGTCGGTCTGCAGTTGGAGTTGTTTCATGGGTTGTGGCGTTCCTGGATGGGTCCGGATGAGTTGATGGGTTTCACGGCCGGTGTGATGGTTGGTCTTGATGGCTGGATGGGAGCGAGGTGCATGGCAGCCGCGAGGAGAGATTCTTCGCTCCGCTCAGAATGACAGGGGTGGGC
>JBBDMW010000034.1:0-44067 GCA_040878005.1 Dehalococcoidia bacterium | reverse complement strand
GCATGGCAGCCGCGAGGAGAGATTCTTCGCTCCGCTCAGAATGACAGGGGTGGGCATCAGGATGACTGGGGATAGGTGAGGTGGTGAGTTTTGCCGGCGATGTGATGGTTGGGCTTGATGGCTGGATGGGAGCGGGGCGGATGGCAGCCGCGAGGAGAGATTCTTCGCTCCGCTCAGAATGACAGGGGTGGGCTTCAGGATGACAAGGGTAGGCATCAGAATGACAAGGGGTGGGTGATGGATGACGGGTGGGGTGGCATGGCGAGGTGAACATGTGTTGCGTCAGACGATGCCGTTGTTGTGGAAGTCCTGGATGGTTGCGTTGTCATAGCCAAGCTCTGCAAGGATCGCGTCGGTATGCTCGCCTTGCGCGGGTGTGGCAGTGCGGATGGCGGACGGGGTCCGGCTCAGCTTGATCGCCTGGTTGACGATATCAAAGCGGCCAAGGTCAGGATGGTCGACTGGCGCCGCCATTTGCAGGTGCTGGACCTGTGGATCGGCGAAGACCTCGTCCATCGAGTTGATGGGGCCGCATGGACAGCCTGCCTTATTCAACAGATCGATCCAGTGCTGGCTGTCCCGGGTCACCGTGACCTCAGAGATGGCAGCGTTCAACTCGGCGCGGTTCTTCGAGCGCAACGCAGCCGACTTGAAACGGTCATCGGTCTTGAGGTGCGGTGTGCCTATTGCATCGCAGAAACGTTCATACAGCGCCTGCCCTGCGACAGCGATGTTGATATAGCCGTCACTGGTTGGAAAGACGCCGGTCGGGATGCTGGTGGGGTGATCGTTGCCGACGCTGACCGGCACTTCTCCGTCCTTCAGGTAACGGGCCGCCTGGAAGTCCAGCATCTGGATCTGGGCTTCAAGCAGGGACGTTTTCACCCACTGGCCCTGGCCCGAGGCTTCCCGCTCCAGGAGCGCCAGGAGGATGCCCTGTGCGAGGAACATGCCGGCGCAGAGGTCAGCGATAGGGATGCCGACCCTCATGGGCTTGCCGCCCGGCTCGCCGGTGATTGACATGAGGCCGCCCATGCCCTGGGCGATCTGGTCGAGGCCGGGTCGTGATGCGTAGGGGCCATCCTGTCCGAAGCCGGAGATGCTGCCGAGGATTATGCGCGGGTTGATGTTCGCAAGGGAGTCGTAGTCTGCACCGAGGCGGGACTTTACGTCAGGGCGGAAGTTCTCAACAACGACATCGGCCTTTTTGACTAACTTGTTGAAAATCTCCTTACCCTCGGTGGATTTTAGATTGAGGGTAATGGACCGCTTGTTGCGATGCAGGTTCTGGAAATCGAAGCCATCACGGTCGCCGCCCAGCGCCTCCATGCCGTCCGGCGGCGCTTCGATCTTGATCACGTCTGCACCCCAGTCGGCGAGCTGCCTCACGCACGTTGGGCCGGAGCGGACGCGGGTCAGGTCGAGCACCTGGAATCGCGACAGTGGCATGTTGGATGTGGGCACCGGGCGGGTCCTCTTCGCGTTGGTTGGCGTCGATTATGGGCGAGGATGTGTTGGCAAGTGCTGGCGTGCGGCCATGACCTTACCTGTGAGGGCACGGTTCATCAAGGCCAACCGTATAGTTAGGGCGGGAATGGGATATGACCGCGAGGTGGCCGCAATTCGTCGCTCAGGCGAACACCTAACTACCTATGTTCTCATAGGCTCTATGAATTAACGGCTTCGCTATTTCCAGATCATCCAAGTTCGTTAAAGTCAGTTCGAGATCCCCCGTCCCGTAATGGCCTATCGATGACACATCTCGAGAAATGTCAGGCAAATCGGCCTGTTCCTTAGGATTAAGGCTGAGGAACAATGTAATCTTCTGGCGATGTACTTCCATACACACGATGTTTCTAGAAATTTTATATGCTACATATAGTTTCTTAGGGGCTTCTTCCATCGCTGGATCCAAGCCCATAATAAAGTCTTCGACAGCAATGGCCAATTCTTGAATATTGGCCGGCTTTCCAGCGACGTGTCCCTCAAACGTATAGGTGACCGTTGCTTCATCAATATTCCCGTCCGTAGCAGCATCCATGCCAACTTGCCCACTGGACCGGGTTCCGCGGGAAGCAAACGGGGCATAAGAGCGCTGCAACACCTCTTCGACAAAGAGCGTCTGATTCTTGAAGAACCGATAGGTCCACAGTTCTATATCTGCGCCTCGAACTTGCGCCGCGTGGAGGTCAAACTTCTTGTAATTCGGTGCTATGCAGATGACACGGATATGGGACCATTCAATCTCAACATTACCCCCAAGTGATTTCTTTACAGCAACTTCGAAGTCTCCTTTGTGGTCTTTTAGCCATGCCAAATAGTAGAGACTTTGATTGATGAGTTCGGATGATTCAACTTTTTTGTATTCAATGATTACAGGATTGCCATCTTCCGATAACGCAAGCGTGTCTATACGGCCACCGTGCTGGATGCCCGTTGAAAACTCAGAGGCTACAAAGCGGCAGCCAAACACGGTTGAAAGGTTGGCTTCGATCAGCCCCTGGAGCACCTTTTCAGTTGGAAAGTTCGTCTGTTCAACCGATGCCAGGCCCCGACCATCAACTGAAAATAATGGCATGTTAACTCCCTATGACCGATGCAAGTTTGCAGTGCATGTCAAACACCGCTTGCCAATACGCCACAACGACTAGTGATTCGTAGCTTTATGGCAGGAATCTTAGCAGGTGCCAACTATGGCGACGCCAGCAGTCGCCTACCCCTCCACCGGCACTGCCTCCGCGCCGTACGCTCCATCTGTTGTAGCCGCGCCGTTGGTCAGCGTTACCGTGTCCACGTCTGCACCGGCTGCTGCGGCCACGTCTTCGAGGACGCGGCGCAGGCGGGCCTGGCCCTGGTCATCGCCTTTCAGGGTCAGGGTTGCCAGCGGCTTGCCGAGGCTGATGCCGAGGTCTGACTTAGCCTTGCGCACCGCGGCTATCGCATCGCAGGCAGCCTCGAAAGAGGCGGCGTCCTCCGGCGCAGGCACGTTGGCAAGCTCTTCAGCTGATGGCCACGGGGCCGTGTGGATGGACTCGTGCCCCGTCTCGGACGCAAACACCCACGACCACACCTCATCGGTGATGGTGGGCAGCACCGGGGCGAACAGGCGAAGCACAACGGACAGTCCCAGGCGCAAACCGGCCACGGCCGATGCCCTGCCAGCGGGGTCGTCCTCGCTGCGGACCCGGCGCTTCACAAGCTCGATGTAGTTGTCGGTGAACGCGCTCCAGAAGAACGTTTCAGCCAAGTCCAGCGCCTGGGCGAACTCGTATTGCTCCATGGCAGACGTGGCCCGTTCGACCACGTCACGAAGCTCTGCCACGAACGCCCGGTCAAGCTCATTGGTGATGTCGCCTTTCGGACCGGTCTGAGACAGCACGAACTTGCCGGCGTTGTAGATCTTGGTCACAAGGCGGCGGCCCACCTTGAAAAGCTGCTCCTCGTGCGCCGTGTCCACGCCGAGGCGCGCCGAGGCCGACCAGTACCGGACGGGGTCTGCGCCGTACTGGTCGAGAATATCCGTTGGCACCACGACGTTGCCGCGTGACTTGCTCATCTTCTTGCGGTCAGGGTCCAGTATCCAGCCGCTGACGATGACGTTCCGCCACGGCACATCATCCTGGTGCAGCATGGCCTTGGCGATGGTGTAGAAGGCCCAGGTGCGGATGATGTCATGCGCCTGCGGGCGGATGTCCATGGGGAACAGGCTGGCCATCTGGTCGTCGGGGTCGCCCCAGCGCGCCACGATCTGCGGGGTGAGTGAAGACGTGAACCAGGTGTCGAACACGTCCGGCTCGCCGGTGAAGCCGCCGGGCTGGTTGCGCTGCGATTCCTGGTAGCCGGGTGCGACCTGCGTCATGGGGTCCACGGGAAGCTGGTCAGGCGTGGCGAGAATGGGCTTGTTGTACTCCGGCTGGCCGTCCTGGTTGAGCGGGTACCAGACAGGGAATGGCACGCCGAAGTAGCGCTGGCGGCTGATGGCCCAGTCCACGTTGAGGTTCTCAGTCCAGTTCTCGTAGCGCTTTCGCATGTAGTCCGGACGCCACTGGATGCGGCGGCCGAACTCCAGAAGGCGCTCCTTTTTGTCGAGCAGCCGGACGAACCACTGTCGCGAGGTGAGGTACTCAAGAGGGCTTTCACCCTTCTCGTAGTAGCGGACGGGGTGTTCGATGGTGCGCGGCTCGGCCTGGAGCGGAGCGCCGTTGCCGGTGGCGGAGTTGGCGGGGTCACGGAGCATTTCCACAACCGCGGCGCGTGCCGATGGCAGGCGCTTGCCGACAAGCTCCGCGAAGTTCGCGTTGGCCTGGTCGGGCCTCGCGCTCTCCCAGCCCTCCTCACCAAACGTCCGCGGCAGGACGCGGCCGTTGCGTCCCACGATCTGGCGAAGCTGGAGGCTGTTCTCACGCCACCACTGCACGTCTGTCTGGTCACCGAACGTACAGACCATGAGGATGCCGGTGCCCTTCTCGGGGTCGGCGTGCTCGCTTGGGAAGATTGGCACGCGGGCGAAGAACGCCGGCGTTACGGCATGCTTGCCGAACATCCCCTTGAAGCGTGGGTCGTCCGGGTGCGCGGTTACACCGACGCAGGCGGCAAGAAGCTCGGGGCGAGTGGTGGAGATGGTGAAGCTCTCGCCGGCGCCCTCCACAGCGAACTCGATGTCGTGGTAGGCGCCCTGCTTTGGGCGGTCCTCCACCTCAGCCTGCGCCACGGCGGTCTGGAAGTCGACGTCCCACATGGTGGGCGACTCCACCTGGTATATGTGGTCCTTCTCGTACAGGTCCAGGAAGCTGCGCTGGGCGATGCGGCGGCAGCGGTCATCGATGGTGGCGTACTCCTCCCGCCAGTCGATGGAGAAGCCGAGGCGCTGGAAGAGGTTCTTGAACACAACCTCATCCTGTGCGGTCACGATGTGGCACAGCTCGATGAAGTTCTGACGGGAGATGACCAGCGGCCGGTCTTTCTTGAGGCCAGCGGCGGCGCGCTCTGCCTCCACGTCCAGGTTGGGCTTGTATGGCACGTCCGGCTCAGTGCGGACATTGAAGAAGTTCTGGACGCGGCGCTCAGTGGGCAGGCCGTTGTCGTCCCAGCCCATGGGGTACACGACGTTTGCGCCCCGCATGCGGCGGTAACGGGCGATCACGTCCTGGTGGGTGTACGAGAAGACGTGGCCCACGTGCAGCGAGCCGCTTACGGTTGGCGGCGGCGAGTCGATGACGAAGTTGTCAGCGCGTTGCTTTAAGAGGTCACGGCTGTGGATGCCGAGGTCGTCCCAGCGCTCACGCCATTTGGCCTCGACAGCGGCGAGGTCGAGGTTCTTTGGCAGGTCGCCAAACTCGATCGACTTCACCCAATCAGCGTTGTCCGCCATTTTCCGAGTCCCCGTTCTTTCTCATGATCCCGCCAATGGCTCCACGGTTTTGCCGGTGTGGAGCAAAGATGCCGATGCAAATAAAAAAATCCCGTCCATCAAAGGACGGGATTGTTGCCCCCGCGGTGCCACCTTTGTTGCCGGGCGACTGGACTTGCGGGTCCGGTCGCGTCGGCCACTCAATGCTGTAACGGCAGCTACCGTCCGGCCCTACTTTACGGTTCAGGCCGACCGCTCAGGGGCGACTTCCCGGCTGGCGATGACATCGGCTTCTCAGCTTCCGCCGACTCTCTCAGGCCCGCCCGGCCGGTACTGCTCCCCGTCGCAGCGTTTGCGTTGTTAATGGATTGAAGCTACCCCGACTTGCAGCAGTCGTCAATAATCGGCTGCGGGTGTGACCGGGGCGGGAATGTTCGTGTTGTACGTTGTGGGCTTAAACAGAGAGTGATTCGCGCACATACGCGCGCAGCTTTTCCACCAGGTCTTCATCAAGGTTGTGGACCTTGATGTGGCGCATGCGTTTGCCGGTGCCGTCGATCAGGCCATGAGGGTCAGATAGCGATGCGCCGTTGTAGAAGCCCAGGTGGACGTAATTGTCCTGGTCAGCGATGTAGCAGCGCGCCGCACCACCTGCGGTGAACGTAGGCTGGCCCCACTTGATGGCCTCCTGGAAGTTCGGCTCGACCTCCAGGAGCATGTTGCGCAGACCCTGCGCTATGACCCTGTGCGCCGGGTCCAGGTCCGCCACCCACTCATGAAAGTTCGCTGCCTTTGCCAAGGATCTCCTCCGAATATGACGGTTGGGCTTTGTATGCCTGCCAGAATTTATACCGTTTTGTGACTAATGATGCCTCTTGCGGCGCCAGCGAAACGAAGGGGATATGGCGGCGCATGTCCGGGCAACAACCAACGCATGGCTCTGGCATACTCGGTGCCGTACGCTCCAGCGATGAGAATAAGTGAGAGACGAAACGATATGAGAATTTTCGCCGATGACCTGGGTGAGCCAGAGGGTCCGGTACTGCTGCCAGATGGGACATGGGCGGTAGTGGAAATGAGGCCGGACAGGGGCCATGTGACGCAGTTGACCGACGAGGGCAGGTCACGCCGCGTGCTGGCGAAGACTGGTCGACCGAATGGCCTTGCGGTGGATGCTGACGGGGTGCTGTGGATTACTGAGTCGATGAACCCGCCATCGCTCCTGAGACTGCGGCCTGGCGGAGAGCCGGAGACACTGCTCACGGCCGCAGGTGATGATCCCTTCCTGTTCCCGAACGACCTGTGCTTTGGGCCGGACGGTGCGCTGTACATGACGGACTCTGGGTTCTTTCGTCCAGGCCTTGCCGATATACCAGAGCCGGAGCGCGTCAAGGTCAAGGTGGACGGACGGGTATTCCGCATTGACAGGGAAACACTGGGAATCACCAGGATTGATTCATGGATACCGATGGCGAATGGCATAGCGTTTGGACCGGACAACGATCTGTATGTGTCGGCATCGTTCAGCGGGATGGTGTACCGGTACCGGTGGGACGGGAGCGGGTTTGGGCCGAGGGAGGACTTTGCCAACGTCCGGAACCCGGAGAAGCGCGACGTGATTGGCAGGCCGGACGGTATGGCGTTCGCTGAGAATGGCGACCTGTATGTAACGGTGGCGGGGCAGTCGGACGTGACTGTGGTGCGGCCTGACGGCACGATTGGGAGCCGGATTCAGCTTGAGGAGCCGAACCCGACGAACGTGGCCTTCGGTCCAGCGGGTTCGCAGCAGATTTACGTGACGGCGAAGGAGATTGGCCGGCTGGAGGTGCACGACGTGGGTGTGGATGGCCTGCCGCTGATGGGGTGACGGACCGAGGTGTGGGACCCCACTGTCTAGAGGACGTCTTCGAGGCCGCGCATCATGCGGCGCCGGCGTTCGTGGGCCTGTCGCATGCGCTCCAGTTGGGCGAGGCCTTTTCGGGTGTCGCTGGCGACGCGGGCGGGGACAGAGTTTTTGAGGCGTCGCTTAAAAAGCCAGTACGTGAAGGCATCTGAATCGCTGAGGGTATGCTCATCACGATGGCGGTAACCGGGTCGAGCAGGCGGCACGTCATTGTCTTCCCTGAACGCGTCCCACAGGGCGTCCTGTTCATCGCTGTACAGCCGCCGGTAGGCCTCTTCCCGCGCCCTGTCCGTGGGCTCCCGGCCGTTGGCGACACGGCCCTTGGTGATCTCTTCCTCAACCGCCACGATGAGCGCCTGCTCAACGGTGACGCCATAGAAGTAGCTGAGGTGGGCGCGGAATTTGTCCACACCCAGGAGGCGCATGAACTGCTGTTCCTCAAGGCCGGCGAATGGCTCAGGGTTGTCCATCCAGGCGTTCCATTCGTCTGAGGGCGCAGGCACACCCGCGCCCACCATGAGCCTGTGGGCCAGGAGCTGCCAGTTGAACGCCTCGCCTCCCACCAGGTAAACGAGTGTGTCGTCGCCAAACTCTTCACTGGCGAGCGGCCATTCGCCCACCGCTTCGAGGAGGACCATGCGCCAGTCCACGCCCGGCTTCCGGAGCCGGCGCCGCAACTGGCCTATGAGTTCCCCGGGAGACTTCGACCCCGAGTCTCCGGCCGAGGTTGTCCTCACGGAGGAATCAATCACCCCGGTACCCCCTCCGCACATCCGCATCCATCAGGCGCGCCGCTGCATCATCGCGTAGCGCTCACCCTTGGGCGCGGACAACAGTTCCTTGAGATCTTCGAATGGCAGGGCGTTTATCACCCGCCACCCTTCGCACCAGCCCCTGCGGGCCGTGGTCACACCGTAACGCATGTTGCCGAACTCACCAGGGCGGTGTGCATCAGTGCTTATAGCGAAGATAACACCCATGTCCCTTGCCCTGCGTACGTGTGTGTCCTTCAGGTCCAGGCGATGTGGCGATGCGTTTATCTCCAGGATGGCGCCGGTCTTTACCGCAGCTTCAAAGACGGCGTCCACGTCCATGTCCACCGGAGCGCGTCCGCGCATGATGAGGCGCGTGGTTAGGTGGGCGATTATGTCCAGGTGGGGATTCTGCATGGCCTTGATGATGCGGGCAGTCATGGTGGCGCCGTCCTGCTCCATGGCGGAATGAATGGAACCGAGCACCACGTCAAGTTCAGACAGGACATCGTCCGGGTAGTCCAGTGAACCATCCGGGAGAATGTCCATTTCCGTGCCCAGCAGAAGCTGGATGTCGTCAAGGCCAGCGTCCAGTTTCTGCACTGCCTTGTTGTGTTCCACGAGACGTTCGACGGAGAGGCCGTTGGCCACGGTGGCGCTGGGCGAGTGATCGGTTATCGCCAGGTACTCCCTGCCCAGTTTGCGGGCAGTGTCCACCATCTCCTCCAGGGTGGCCTTGCCATCCGACCAGTCCGTGTGCGAGTGGAGATCGCCACGTATTTGCGCTGTGTCTATTACCGGCGGGACCTGGTCATGCTGTGCCGCCTCAACCTCGCCTGAGTCTTCACGCATCTCCGGAGGGATGAATGCGAGGCCCAAGCGCTTGTAGACCGCCTCCTCTGTCGGGAACTGCTCCAGTTTGTCAGTCTTCACATTGGTAAGGCCGTACTCGTTGAGGGAGAGGCCCATCTTCTGCGCGCGCTCACGGAGGCGGATGCTGTGGCGCTGACTGCCGGTGAAGTAGAGGAGTGTTGCGGCGAAGGACTGTTCGTCTACCACCCGCAGGTCTACCTGCAGGCCGCCCTCCACCACCACGCTGGCCTTGGTATCGCCGTGGCCGATGACGTCTCTTACAGCAGGCAGGTCCACGAATGCGGCGGTGACCTCGGCGGGCGTGTCAGCGGTGCATACAAGATCGATGTCGCCAATAGTTTCGCGGCCGCGGCGGAGGCTGCCGGCGTAGGTCAGGTTGCGGATGCCGGGGCAGCGTTCTGTGAGCTCCGCCATTACGCGCTCCGCAGCCGGGAGGGCGATGCCGATGGGGACGCGTTCGCCCTGGCCAATGCGCACCTTGAGGTGGCGGAGAATGTTCTGCGCTGTCTTCTCGCCGACACGCGGCAGTTTCCCGAACGCGCCGGATTCTATGGAAGCGACCAGGTCGTCGATGGTCTCGATGCCGAGATCAGTCGCTGCCCGCAACGCCATTTTGGGGCCGATGCCGTGCACGTTCATGAGCAGAAGCACCCCGGGCGGGAACTCTCCCTTGAGATTATCGAAGTACTCCAGCCGCCCGGTTTTTACCAGTTCCTGGACCTTCGAGACGATGGCGTCTCCAAAGCCGGGGATGTCGCCAAGTTTCTCCTCGTCGTCAGCAATCGACGAAAGGTCGTACGACAGGTTGGCTGCGGCGTCGGCGGCCCGCTGGTAGGCGCGTATCTTGAACGGCGAGTCCCCCTTGGCCTGGAGGAGCGAGGCGATGTCTGCGAAGACCTTTGAGATTTCGCTGTTGTTCATGTTCTCCGGCCCGCCATCTCACTACGTCGATGGACCGCGGCCCCGGACGTTCCGGAACGCGGCGAAACCTGCATCTCACAGCCTGACGCGGACGCAATCTGAACCGGCGACGACCTCAAGCGGCCCCGTGGCAGCGCTTGTACTTCTTGCCACTGCCGCAGGGGCACGGCTCGTTGCGGCCCACCTTCTTGTTGCCGGCGACCTGTGCGCCATGGCCACGGTTGACCGACCCCATGACGGTTCCCTTGCTGGCCAAGGCTGCTGCGGCACGGGCCGCAGCGGGGTTGACCGGCGCCTGTCCGTTTCCCGCCGCAACTGCATCCGGCACGTCCGGCTTTACTGCCCGCGCCTGCTGCTGGCCAGGCGGCGGCTGGTTGGCCATCGCCACGCGGAAGATGGTGCGGGCCACGTCAGTCTCGATGCGTGCAACGAGGCCCGAAAACATGTCGAAGGCCTGGCGCTTGTACTGAATCAGCGGGTCACGCTGTCCGGCTGCCTGCAAGCCAATGCCCTGCCGCATGTTGTCGATGGCGGTCAGGTGCTCCACCCACTGGCTGTCAATCGTGCGAAGCATGATGGCGCGCTCCAGCGTCCGCATCATTTCTTCACCGAACTCGCCCTCGCGACGGTCGTAAAGCTCTTCGGCGTACTCGAGGACAGTCTCTTCGACCTCCTCGGCGTTCATGTCTGCGATCTCGTCCGGGTCTGTGAGGATCTCCTGGATGGGGAATATCTGATTGAGGTCCCGCTGGAGCCCCTCGATATTCCAGTTTTCAATGTCTCCCTGGACATGCTCGGCGACGATGCTCTGCAATTCCCGGGTCGCGTAACCCATGATGGCCGGGCGAAGCTCTTCTCCCGACAGGCCCTGGTTACGCAGCTTGTAGATGATGTCCCGCTGCGTGTTAACCACGTCGTCATAGTCAACGAGGTGCTTCCTGATCTCGAAGTGGTAGCCCTCTACCTTGCTCTGGGCGCTCTCAACCGACCGGGAAACCATCTTGTTCTCTATGGGCACGCCCTCTTCCCAGCGGAAGAGGTTCATCGCGCCTCGTATACGGTCTCCACCGAAGCGTTTGATCAGGTCATCCTCTGTTGAGACGAAGAACTGAGTGGCGCCCGGGTCGCCCTGCCGTCCAGCACGTCCACGGAGCTGGTTGTCGATCCGCCGTGACTCGTGACGTTCTGTGCCCAACACGAACAATCCACCGGCCTCCACGACCCTGTCATGCTCCCGTTGCCATTCATCCCTGGGTATCTGGAGGATGTCCGGGTTTCCGCCGAGGATGATGTCCGTGCCACGGCCTGCCATGTTGGTGGCGACCGTAACCGCTCCCGGCCGGCCCGCCTGCGCCACGATGGTGGCCTCCTGCTCATGCTGCTTGGCATTCAGGACGTGGTGCGGGATTCTCCGCTGCCTGAGCAAGCCTGCGAGGTGCTCTGACTTCTCGATGCTTGTGGTTCCCACCAGCACCGGCCTGCCCTGTTCGTGCAGATCTGCGATATGGGCAGCGACTGCCTCCCACTTCGCGTTCTCAGTCATGAAGATCAGGTCGCCACGGTCTTCACGCACCATGTCCTGGTTGGTGGGAATCTCCACCACTTCCAACTTGTATATCTTGAAGAACTCCTCCGCCTCAGTAACGGCGGTACCGGTCATACCCGAGAGCTTGTCGTACATGCGGAAGTAGTTCTGGAGCGTGATGGTGGCATAGGTGACCGTCTCGCGACGAATCTCCACGCCTTCCTTGGCCTCCAGCGCCTGGTGCAGGCCGTCCGAGTAGCGGCGCCCCTCCATGAGGCGGCCGGTAAACTCGTCAACGATGATCACTTCACCATTGCGGACTACGTATTCCCGGTCACGCTGATAAATGTGCTCTCCCCTGATCGCGTTCTCGACAAAGTGGCTGAGAGCCTGGTGTTCGGGGTCGTACATGTTGTCAACCCTTAGCGTTCGCTCCAGCTTCTCTATGCCCTCAGGCGTGAGCGATATGCTCTTCTGCTTCTCGTCGATCTCGAAATCTTCGTCCCTGACCAGTTGCCGGGCAATCTGGGCGTAACGCCGGTACTCCTGGCCGGACTCCCTGGCGGGGCCGCTGATGATGAGCGGGGTCCGGGCTTCGTCGATGAGGATGTTGTCGACCTCGTCCACAACAGCGTAGTAGAGGCCGCGCTGGACCTTACGGGAGATCTCGTCAACCATGTTGTCCCGCAGGTAGTCGAAGCCGAACTCGTTGTTGGTGCCGTAGACGATGTCCGCGGCGTACGCCTCCTGCCTGGCGCAGACCCTCATGTTCTCGCCTGCGACAGCGGCGAAGCTGGCTGACCCATCTGCCCCGGCCTCGTCCGGCTGCTCAAGATCGGGATCGTAAATGGATGACCCGCTGTTCTGAAGACAGCCAACGGTCATGCCAAGGGCGTGATAGACAGCGCCCATCCATGACGCGTCACGTTTGGCCAGGTAGTCGTTGACGGTGACCACGTGCACGCCCTTCCCGGTGAGGGCGTTCAGGTACGTGGGAAGTGTGGCGACAAGGGTCTTTCCTTCACCAGTCTTCATCTCAGCAATCTTGCCCTGGTGAAGGACGATGCCACCTATAATCTGGACGTCAAAGTGGCGCATGCCGAGCGTGCGCCTGGCCGCCTCACGCACAGCGGCAAAGGCCTCGGGCAGGAGGTCATCGACGTTCTCGCCACCCTCCTGCACCCGCTGCCTGAGCTCGTCTGTCACGGCCCTTAGCTCTTCGTCCGTAAGACGAAGGAACTCCGGCTCAAGCTCATTGACCTCATCAATAGTTGAGCGAAGCTTGTTGACTGCTTTTTCGTTTGAGTCGCCGATGATTCGGCTGAATAAGTTGAGCATACGGTGGACTCGGCGCCCGGCGCATTGCGCCCGGGCAATTGTTTTTTGCCTGTCCGCCGGCGCTGATCAGGTGAACAGCGCGCCCACAGACAGACCGTTGTGTATCCGATTTATCGCCTCGCCAAGCAGGTCAGAGACGGTGATCACTTTAATTTTCGCGCCCAGCTTCTCGGGGTCAATGGGCAGGGTGTCAGTGACCACTATCTCCTTTAGCTCAGGCACTGCGCACAGATTCGCAGCCGCGTCGAGCGGGAAGACCCCGTGTGTGGCGCAGGCATATATCTCCCTGGCTCCCCGCTGTGTCAGCAGCCTGGCGGCTGCGATCATGGATGACCCAGTGTTGATCTCATCATCGAACAACACAGCGGGCTTGCCTTCAACATTACCAATAATGTTCAGGGACTCGACTCTGTCATTGTTGCCGATACGGCGCTTTTCGACGATTGCCAGGGGCGCGTCCAAGCGCGATGCGAAGTCGCGAGCACGCTTGGATATGCCGATGTCCGTGGCAACAACCACAGGGTCATCCAGCCCCTTTTCCTTGAAGTAATCAATAAGTTTTGGCAGCGCCGTCAACTCGTCCACGGGCACAGAGAAGAAGCCCTGTACCTGGCCTGCATGCAGGTCAACCATCAAGGCCCTGTTTGCGCCAGCCGTGGTCACCAGGTCCGCAATAAGCCTGCCTGTGATGGGGACGCGCGGCTGGTCCTTCTTGTCTGTACGCGCATAGCTGTAATAAGGGATTACGGCTGTAATGCGCCCGGCGGATGCCCTTTTGGCGGCATCAATCATGATCAGCATCTCCATGATGTGATCATTTACGGGCGAAGAAGTGGGCTGGACTATGTAAACATCCCGTTGCCGAATGTTCTGCTGGATCCTTACAAAGGTGTTGTCATTGTTGAATTTGAAGACATCCACCTTGCCCATGGGTATACGCAGGTAATCGCAAATCCTGCGGGTCAGCTCCGGGTGAGCGTTCCCGGAGAATATGACAAGGTCGGTGATCTCAGCGCGCATCAGATTCCTTTGAACTCCGGCTTCCGTCTTTCCCGCATCGCCGCCATCCCCTCCAGGTGATCCCTTGACGAAAGCGTTATTGACTCCGCCGCGGCCGCCATCTGCATGGCAGTGTCCAGGTCCATCTGGAGCCCGCGGTTCATCATAGTCTTGGCCAGCCGTATGGCTATGGGCGGCCCGGCCGCGATCCTTGCTGCAAGCGCCCGCGCCTCATCCAGCAAGCTGTCCTGCGGCACCACCCTGTTCACAAAACCGATACGCTCGGCTTCTTCTGCCTCCAGAAAATCGCCGGTGAACATCAATTCAGCAGCCTTCGCCATCCCCAGGAGGCGTGGGTAAAACCAGGTCCCGCCATAGCCGGGGAACAATCCTACCCGCACATAGGCCGCCATGAAACGGGCCTTTGGCCCCGCAAGGCGAATGTCACAGGCACATGCGAGATCAAAGCCGGCCCCGACCGCAGCGCCGTTCACGGCGGCAATGACCGGCTTTTCAAGGTGATGCAGGCCCAGGATGACACGTTGCGCGTCATGGAACCCCTGCCTGAGGGCTTCGGGGCCGCCCTCACCCGCCTTGTGAGGGCCTGTGCCCGCGCCACCCGCCATTTCATCTGTATCAGCGCCAGAGCAAAACGCTTCTCCACTGGCGGCCAGGACTACGGCACGCACGGAGGAATCGGCTGAAACATTCTCAATGGCGTCAGCAAGTGACCCCAGCAGGCTGGCACTCAGCGCGTTGAGGCGCTGCGGCCGGGCCAGCGTGATGGTGCAAACCCCATTAACCGAGTCGCGGTCGACGAGAAGGTTCCTGCCGGGCCGGGTTGACTGACTGCCAGCCACGGCCCGGACGTCTACAGGCTTCTGATTGCCGTTCTCTGACATGGCCTGAATTCTAGCACCGAGGCAATGACCGCCGAACAAAGCAGGAGCCCGGCTTCGGCCTGCTTGACAACAAGAGGCGCTGCTCGCCAGAACCGAAGTGATTTACAAATCATCACGGTCACGGCGGCAGCGCCCCGATCAACGGACACCCCTGGGCAGGCTAGTCCTTCTGGATCACGTAGTAGTCGTTTTGAACGTCGTGCTCCAACTGGCGGATCTTCACGTCCGTGAATCCCGCCTCCGCCAGCATCTCCCGGGCCTTTTCCCTGCCCCACATTGTGCCCAGCCCGGCGCCGCCACCTGCGAGTGAGACCGTCATGCAGTGAAACGTGGATACGGCATACAGGAGAGCGCCCATTGGGTGGTCCAGGTTGTTCTCCAGGTGACTGGACGCGCCTATATCCTGCATCAAGTAGACGCCGCCAGGGCGAAGGGCCTCAGCGATGCCCCTGAGGACCTTGTCCGGAGCAACCTGGTCATGTATTGCGTCAAACGTTGTGATGAGGTCATACGCTTCCCTTGCGCCGATGTCAGCGGCATCCCGTATTTCGAAGATCAGGTTATTCAGCCCACGCTCCTCCGCCTCACGACGGCCGGCGGCTATGCCTTCCTCCGAGATCTCGATGCCGGTAAACCTGCTGTTGGGGAAGCGGGCAGCCATGATGTTCAGCGCCTTGCCGCTGCCGCTGCCCACATCAAGGACGTCTATGCCCCGCTCAAGGCGGTCAACCAGGCCTGGCGCCAACGCCAGTATGTGATCCACCAATACCGGTACCACGGTCTGCCCGCTATCTTCCGCCATGACCTCCTGGAAGCGCGGGAACTCCGAGTATGGGACGCCGCCGCCATGCTTGAAGCATTCGACAATCCGGTCCTCGACAGTACCGGCGAGGGTTATGTACTGGGCGAATGCCGCAACGTTGTTTGGCGCAGCATCCCGTGTAAGGAACGCGGCGTGCTCAGCGGGGAGTTTGTAAGTCTTCGCCTTCGGGTCATAGTCGATGATGCGGCCCACCACCATCCCGCCGAGCCATTCCCTTACGTACCGCTCATTGAGTCCGGCAGCGCGTGCGATTTCTTCACTGGTTGATGGATCCAGCCCTGCAAGGGTGTCGAACAATCCGGTCCGGTGGCCGACCGAGGTTAATACTGCCAGAGACCCCTTATTGAGTATCCCCAGCATTTCTTCTGCGAATGCTTCAGCCTTGACCTCGTCGAATGCCTGTGTCCTCGTTGTCATCATGTACCTCCTGTACCTGGCTTACTTCACGTTTTTGTCGCCTGCGGCCGGTTGAGCCGCAGGCGCAATTTCTGAGTTCCGGTCCTGTCCATTTTCGCTACACAGCGAGCTTTATGGTTCTCAGTGCCTGGGGCCGGGCCGACTGCCGTATTGCGCCCCTGATGATGTCCACAAAGTCTGGCGCCATCACTGTTTCGCTGGTGTACCCATGCACTTCCATGGCGTGCCTCTGCGCTTCCCTGACGATCTCTTCAATTGAATTGCCAGAGACGTGTCCGTCACAGGGAGACCCGACGTCTCTGCATGACAGGCTGATTTTCATGGCTCACACCCCCCTTCTATCGTCGCCGATGAACGCTGGCTCTATCCGGCGCACCTGTGGTTGTGCCCGCCTGCCAATGGGCTTCTTCTGCCTGAACGCTCGCCCAGACACCTGCTGCACATACCAGAGCAGCATGAGCGCGGAGCTGGCGAGGTAGAACGAGTGCAGAATCCAGATCGGCCCGGCAGGAAGGCTGAATACGTAGACCGAGTGGATGACGTTCCCAAGGTTGGCGAGGACCAGGTTGGCCGGACTGTAGGACGCCAAATCTTTCGTCCGCCAAGCCTTGACCAGCATCGGGAGCACGCTAACCACAAATATGGCCGACGAGACAGTTCCCGCGATGACCGGCAGACTCGTGTTCATCTCCCACTCCCGTCAACTGCTTGTTGCGCTGAATGGAGTGTCTGCCACGAGCAGAACAAATAACCCTGCCAAAAGTCGTGTCAGAGGGTTGGCTTTGCCCAAACCAACCAACCCAACCATGGTTGGCTGGCGGGGAGGAGCCGGGAGGCGCTGCCGGCCCGGCCGCAGGCAGAGGTCAGGCGATGATGCCCATGTCGCGGGCAAAGGACAGGGCCTGCACCCGGCTCTTGACGCCAAGCTTGGAATAAATCTGGCTGCTGTGCCACTTAACCGTCCCGGTGGAAACGATCAGCTTCTCAGCTATCTGCTGATTGGAGAGGCCTGAATTGATCAGGGCCAGCACTTCCAGCTCACGGGGAGTCAGTGGCTCGGGCAGGGCGACGCGCGAGCCTCCCGATGGCACAGCGACAGGCGTCTGCATAACCACGTCCGGCTCTTCAGGCTGGTGCATTGCCTTATGAAAAGCGGCGGCTACGGCTGATTCCACAGCGGTATCAGTCAGCGGTGCGACCGGATCCGCGCCCGCCAAAACCTGGTTCATCCTGCGAACCAGGAACGCGTCTCCAGACGCCTTCTCAAGGACGCACGAGGCCAAATGCACGGCGGTTGACGTGTCCCCCATGTAGCGGCATAGCTCGGCTGCGCCGGCAACAGCGCGGAGCCTCAGCTCCGGGTACTTGATTTCAATTGCAATGTTAAAGGCGTTTTCCAGCAGTTCAGCGGCGCGAGGTGCGTCGCCCGATTCAATCGCGACGCACCCAAGCCCGCATAGAGCCAGCCCAAACCCACCTTTGTCGTAAGTTGGCCGGAAAAGCTCTACCGCTTCCCTGAAGTGTTCACCGGCCTTGTCATATTCGCCGGCGACAAGCTCAGCCTCTCCCTGCTTGGTCCTGGCCTCGCCCATCCCTGTGGCATCGCCGAAGTCCCGCCTGATTTCGTGGCTCTCTTCGAAGTGGCGCACCGCCCCGTGAGTGTCGCCCCGTGCCATACACACATCGCCCAGTTCATTCAAACAGTAGGCGCTAAACCAACGGTCACTGTCCCGCCTGGATGCAGCGAGCGCCCGGCCAGCATAGGTTTCAGATTCGTCCAGGTGGCCCTTGAGGTAGTAGGCGCGTGCGAGCAAATGGAATGTGATGGCGTGGTTCGGATTTGTGGTTGCGCCAAGTGTTGATTCCAAAGCGTTGTTGGCCAACCGAATGGCCTTATCCGGGTTTTCGCGGATTAACGCCAGGTGCCCCAATGGCAAGTACGCGTCAGAATCCTTGAGGCCGCCAGGCGGGACCCCATAGCGTTGCTGATCAAAAAGCGCCTCGCTGGCAGCATTCTCACATTCATCGAACCTGCCCATCCTGAGACAGTGCCATGCAAAATCGATCATGAGGTGCACGCGCAGGGCCTCCACGGAGTAACCAGGCTTTGCACTGGAGTCAGCCCTTGCCGATGCGTCGGCGGCCCACTCCGGATCATTCAGGACATCCAGTGTTTTTTCCAGGACCTCATCGTTTTCCAGGTAGCGGCTGCGACACGAAAAGAATAGAACCAGGGTGAGCGAGATGTGTCCGAGCGAAGTTACGTCACGCTCATGAATGGCCCGAGCGCATGCCGCCTTGATGTTCTCCATGTCCCGTTCTATCGCATCAGCCGCAGGAATCTGGTTTCCGCCGCTTAACGGCTGCACGAGCCTGGCACAAAGGCCCGCGTAGTACCGCATGTGCCGGTGTGTCACTTCTCCAGTCTTGGCTGAATCCTCATTGAGTTTCTCTTTGGCGAACCTCCTGAGGACGGAGTGAAGCCGAAACCTGTTGCCCTCGACATTCGTGAGCATGGACTTGTCCACGAGGGAAGAGATGACCGGCAGAGATGCTCCGGCAGTTTCGGCTACGGCTTCCCTGGAAAATGAACCCGGGAACACAGACATGTCAGCGAAGGCCAACTGCTCGGCCTTATTCAGCAACTGCCATGAACCCTCAGAAACGGCCTGCACACTGCGATGCCTGGCGGGCATATCCGTATGGATAGAGGACAGGAAAGCTATGTTGCGCTCTATCTCATCCGCAATGGCATTGCAGTCCAGCACCCGCGTCCAGGCAGCAGCCAGCTGAATGGCCAGGGGCAGGCCATCTACACAGACGCATATACGCTTGATGCCTGCCATCTCAGCCTGCTCGTCAAAGTCTGGCCGAACCCTCCGGGCGGTCTCAACAAAGAGTTGAAGCGCCGGGGAAGATTCAAAGTCGTGGTCCCCGCCGCCATCCGAGAGCGACAGACCGGCGAGAGGGTATCGCCACTCTTCGGCCAGGTTTAAGGCCACGCGGGACGTGACGAGAATGGTAAGGCCAGGCGTCCTGCGCAATAGCTCAGACAGCTGTGGTGCGGCTTCCTGAATATGCTCGAAGTTGTCCACGACAAGCAGCGTAATCCGCTCACGAAGAAAGTCTGCAACCTGTTCCAGTGCGGCGCCGGAGTCAGTCAGCGTTACGTTGAGGGCATTCGCAATCGCGTGAATAACGTAGTCAGATGAAGTAATGGACTCCAACTCTGCGTAAAAGACGTCATCGGACTCCTCGGCCACCTGCCTCATGGCCTGGATAGCCAACCGCGTCTTGCCGGCTCCTCCCGGTCCAGTGATGGTCAAGAGGCGGCAATACGGGTCCCTGAGGCGCGCTACGACCTCATCAAGGTCGGCTTCGCGACCGATGAAGGGAGTCGTGGCCGTAAGAGGTAGTGGTGGTTCAGCCATGATCGCGCCGTCAGGGTGTGCGGTATGTGGTCCGTCACCGAACTGTACCGGCTGGCCGGGGTTCAGGAAATGCCACTTATTGGAGCACGAACTGCGACGTTCCTCAACCCACTATGGGAGTAAAAATGCGAGCAATGGCCGATGTATTAGTCCAAGGCCACACAATGCAGAAAACGCTCTTGGGCGATGTCACTCGTTCACGGAATTATCCGGACATGCTGAAGAGGATAGCGGATGCAGGCGCATGAGCCATCACCGAGTGGCTCAACTGCCTGTTCCAGGCAGCGGCAGGCGATGGAAGAAAGCGGCTCGGTGACGCGGCCTGAGCGCTAGCTTGCGCGCTGGACAGCGACATGACCTGGGACGCGCACGGTTGGCGGCTGGTATGCGCCTTCCTTTGCGCGCTGTGTGAGGCCGCCTGCCGGCAAGTCCCTGTTGAAACCGCACTGGAGACACCTGGCATATGAGCCGAATGTGTCGGTGTCCAACTGGACATCTCCGTGACAGCGTGGGCAGCTTTTCATGTACAGCATCCGAATGTCCCTCCTGGGACTGAAACCATGATTAAGAAGTCAGAAGAGAGCGTATTGCGTGATCTGCAGTGGGCACCCCGCAAAAGTCCACATCAATGCTGTGGGCGGACGCTCAAACTGGAAGTGGGGGTTGTTCCACGATTTGCCAGGGGTATTTCCCAGCAGGTGGGTGTGCTGGGGCGGTTCGTTTGGCCCCGGTTGCCAGTGGTGTGCTCAAGGTGATGGCCGCGCGTCAGTATGGCAGTCGTTAATGGCGGGGACGGGTCGCGGGAGAGGGTTCCCGCGTGCCGCCAACCGTGTGCCGACGTATGTCAGTGCTCGAGGGCTGCCTCATAGTCGGCGGTGCGGAAGCCGAAGATCGCATCGCCGTCCAGGATCAGTATTGGACGCCTGATGAGACGCGGCTCGCCGGCCATGAGGCTGATCAACTCATCATCGGTCAGTTGACCACGGCGCTCCCTGTACTGTTTGGCGCTGGGGCTTGCCCATGAAAACATCTCGTCGACCGAGGCCCGCGCCGCAATAGAGCGCAGTTCATCTTCCGTGAGGCGATCCTTAAAAATGTCCCGTTCCGCCGGTTCAACACCTGCCCGCGAGAGAGCCTCCCTCGCCTTGCGGCAAGTACTTCAACGCGGCCACCAGTAGAACTGCGTGGTATCAGTCATAGATGATTCTCCACCTCAAACATTACGTCGAATTAATTGTCCAGTAATAAGCTTTGCTTTAGCATCAGTATGTGGACACATCGCCGGAGGCATCACCAACTGTAACTGCGCCCAGTGGGAGCAGCAATGCACCGACGCGGACCGGCTCTGGCCTGGCTGGCATATTCGAGCGCGGCTCTGCGAGCCTGACCAACCTGAGCGCATACGCGTTTGGCCTGTCAGGCCTTTGGACCGGTGTCGGGACGGGCATCCTGCCGTTCAAGGTGCTAGAGATCATCGAGTCCAACCCTGTGATCATATTCGGTTACCAGTTGGACAAGAATGGCACGCTGGGCCTCATCTCCCTGAGCGGCCTTGCCGTGGCGGCAGCGGTACAGCCGCTTTCAGGAATCATGAGTGACAGGAGCAGCGGGCTCCTGGGCAGACGAGTTCCGTACATTCTGCTGGGCAGCGCAGGACTGGCATTCCTGGCGTTTTACTTCGGGGCGGCGACCTCGTTCATCGCCCTCATGCTGGCAATCATGTTCATGCAGGTGTTTGGCAACCTGGGGCAGGGCCCGGCCAATGCGCTGATCATTGACCACGTTCACCCCGCCCGCAGGGGGATTGCGGCAGGCGCCCTCAACCTGGCGCGCGTCCTGGGGGCAGGGTTCCTGGTGGTAATAGTCCTGCGGTTCATGGGCAACTATGACCCCGAGACCGGCAGGCACTGGCTTTGGGCATCGATAATCGTGATGGTGGCAGTATTGATAATCACGACACTGTGGACCGTCCTGACGGTGCGGTCACGCCGGGACGGGCTGCCAATTCATCCGGAGGTATACGTTGAAGAGGCGCCCAGGCATCACGTAACCCCCCGGCGCAGCGGCGGCGTGTATGCATGGTTCCTCGTCTCTCTGGCATTCGTGATCGCGGCGATGTCTTCCATGCAGGTGTATGCGCTGTTCTTCCTGCAGGACGTGGTGGGGCTGCCCAACCCTGCAAATGGTGCAGACCTGCTGGTCATTGTGACGGTGGGCATCACCGCCCTGACGGTTATACCGGCCGGTGTGCTGACAGACCGCATTGGAAGGGACAGGCTCCTGGTCCTGGCGGGTTTGATAGGGGCGACGGGAGCGTTGATGCTGTTGACCGTGTCCTCCCTGTCTGGCGCCATGGTTGCCGGGGCAGTGCTGGGCCTGTCCGTGGGCATTTTCCTGAGCGTTACGTGGGCGCTGGCGAACGACCTTGTGCCCAAGCGGTCTGCTGCCCGTGACCTGGGACTCACAAGCATTGCCGCACTGGTGGGAGCGGCAATCGCACGGATATCCGGGCTTGGAATTGACGCACTCAACCACCGGTCGCCAACCCTGGGCTACGAGGTGCTGCTGGTTGGCTGTGCGATTGCCTTTGTGGTGGCAGCGGTGATGCTGGGCAGGGTGGCCCGTCGTCCACCGCTTGAAGTAGAGACGGATGCGCCGTCAGGGGATTAACCCGGCGCGCCTGTATAATCTGAAGAGTGTGACGAATTAGCCGCGGCCCGCCCCGGGCTGTTACGGCGCTCCGTTTAGGAGGCTCCCCATTGGACGTTTACCTGGCAAGCCCGCGCGGTTTCTGCGCTGGTGTGGTCCTGGCTGTGGACATCGTTGAGCTTGCGCTCGAACGGTACGGCGCGCCGGTCTACGTCAAGCACCAGATAGTTCACAACCCCCACGTGGTTGCGGACCTGGAGGCGAAGGGGGCGATCACCGTGGAGAACGTGGTGGACGTTCCAGAAGGCTCCACGGTGGTGTTTTCGGCGCATGGATCCCCCCCATCTGACTATGAGATTGCGCGCCGGCGAAACCTTGAGGTCATCGACGCGACCTGCCCGCTTGTGACGCGCGTGCACAACGAGGCCAAGAAGTATGCCCGTGAGGGCAAACGGGTTGTGCTCGTGGGTCATCGCGGTCACCAGGAAGTGATTGGCACCACGGGGCAGGCGGATATGGCGCTGGTGGATGAGCGGGAGGGCGCCGACCTTCCCGACTGGAACGAAGACGACGAGGTTGCGGTTCTCACCCAGACCACGTTGTCAGTGAGGGACACCGCACGAGCCGTGGATGACATCCGGAAGCGGTTCCCGAAGGCGATAGTCCGGAACGATATTTGCTATGCCACCACCAACCGCCAGGAGGCAGCGACCGAGCTTGCTGAACTAACGGACCTGGTGCTGGTGATTGGCGCTGAGAATAGCTCCAACTGCAACCGGCTGAAGGAAGTGGCAGAGGCCCACGGCGTGCCGGCCTACCTGATAAACGGGCCCACTGAGATAAACTTGGAGTGGTTCGACGGCGTCACCCGCGTGGGGGTGACATCCGGCGCATCGACGCCTGAGAAGACGGTGCAGGCAGTCATAGATGCCCTCGAAGCAAAGAACGTGGTCCACATGGGCAGCGGCAATGAGAACATAACGTTCAGCCTGCCACGCCAGTTGAGGGGCTAGGCAATCTTCCATGCCTCCGGCTAGGCGGCCGGCGGCGCGGGTGGTGACACCGGTGCGGGGCTTGAACGCAGCAGTACAGGCCATACGACCAGCGCAGCAATAGTCAGCACCAGGCCCACGACTCCGTACGCGGAAAGAGCGGTCTGCACGCCCCACTGCTCGATCAGGAACCCGCCCAGGACCAGCCCGATCGGCAGGCCGTATACAGCCAGCATGCGCACTCCCATGACCCTGCCTCGGAACTCACGGGCCGTGCTGCTCAGCAGCACGACTGACATGGAAACCATTGACAGGCTGGTGGCTGCGCCGAATAGGCCCAGCACTGGGAGCGCCACGGCCACGGAGTCTACCCGGGTGAATATGAGCAGCATGACGTGCCAGGCCACTATGCCCACGATCATCATTCGCTCCGGGCGTGCCACATGCACGAAGGCCGCCATTGCAAGTGATCCCACCAACGCACCGATGGCTGTCGCCGCGACTAGTTGTGCCAGGCCATTTTCATCAAGGTTGTAGACCTCCAGCGCAACGATCGGCATCAACCCATTGACTATCGGAAACACCGTCAGGTTGACCAGGAACGCAAGGAACATGACAGCCATGATGATCTGGCTGCGCCGCATGTAGAGGGCGCCCGTGCGCAGGTTCTTCCACGGCCCCTCGCCAACCCTGCGGTTTGGCGTTCCGCGGACGGTGATACCCAGTGCCATGGCGGTGCTGGAAGCATAGAACGCTGTAACGACCATGTACGCCGGGCCGATCCCAAGCTGCGACATGAGGCCTGCGCCAAGGAGCGAGCCGGTGATGCGGGCGCTGTCCATGGTGGTTCGTGAGAGGCCGTAAGCGTTCATGAGGGAATCGGCCGGCACCACGTCTGCGATCAACGTCTGGCGAAGCACGTTGTCCGCCGTCCGCACAAGGCCGGAGATCGCAGCGATGAGAAAGACATGCCACGGCTGCAGCATGCCGGTGAGCGCCAGGACCATCAGCGAAGAGGCGTGCAGCATGAACGTGATCCGCAGCAGTATCAACATTCGCCGCCGGTCGAACCGGTCAGCCAGCACCCCGAAGAACGGAGCGAGAAGTGTGCCGCCGAACCGGGTGGCGGCAAAGAGGCCGACAAGGAATGCCGAGCCTGTATTGACCAGGATGTACCAGCCGAGGATCAGGGTCTCCATCTCGAAACCCCAGGAAGACAGCGCGTCTGCTGACCACTGGAACCGGAATCCCCTGATTCGGAATGACTCGAAGACGGCGAAGCGGCCACCCTGCCGCCTGCCAACTGCGGGGTCAGGAATGACTGGCGCCGGTTGATCAACCGCCTGCCTGGTCATACATCAGCCAACTGGATTGACACCACCTGCCGCTTCCGGCTGCTCTAACATGGATGCGATATGTTACCGCCGCTCCGCCGTACACGACTGTCCGGTCTTGTGCTGGTCACAGTCTTTTTCATCGCAGGCTTGATGGCCGTTGCGTGTGCCGGGGCTGAGCCAGCGGCAGGACCGGACGGAACGCCGCCCGTGGCTGAAACTGCCACTCCGCCTTCTACATCGACTCCGGGCACGGAGCCCACGGCTACAACCGGGTTACCCGATGCAACGCCATCCCCTACTGCCGTTGCACAGATGACGCCAAAGCCCACGGAGACCATTGCCATATCACCACAGTTCACGGACCACCCAGATTGCGAGGACATTGACCGCACTCCCCTGCCGGTTGTCCCTGTGACCATTGAATCCGGGTCCGTAACCGCAACGTTGATCGCGGAGGTGGCCGCAAGTGACTCGCAGTGGCTCCAGGGGTTGATGTGCAGGTCTGTTGTGCCTCACGGCACAGGGATGCTGTTTCCTCGTCCTACGCCTTCTACCGGCGGGTTCTGGATGTTCAATACATACGTGGCGCTGGACATTCTCTACCTGGAGGGTGACGGCAGAGTGGTGGACTTCAAGACAATGACCCCCTGCCCCCGCCACGATGAAGAGACCGATGAACAGTGGAGGGCCCGCTGCAGTTCTGAATCGAAGGCCTATGCGCCTCGTGCGCAGTATGTGACCGTGTTGGAATTGCCATCCGGGTGGCTGGAGAGCAAGGGAGTTGTTAACGTCGAACAGTCCCGGGTGCGCTGGCAAGAGTTGGAATAATTTCAAGTTTGCGGTCCCATACAGACATGTGAGCGATGAAACCGTTTGTTAACCGACAGCACGGCCATGCGCGGTTATCATGGCCTGCCAGTCCCCAATGGCCCCATCACCTCCTGTAACCCGTTTCTATTGGTACTGCTGTGACTTCACCAACCAGAACGAAAGCCAAATCCGGCGGCCGCGCGCTGCTGATAGTGATCGACGGACTGGGGTTCAACCCCGCCCGCGCCTCCGCCGTGGTGGATGACGCGTGGGACAGCCTGGGCGAGCGTGACCGCGCCCTGCTTGTAAGCCAGGCAGGGTCAGTGCTGGAACGGCACCAGTCATCCGGCCTGACGCCTGAAGCCCTTGCACGGCTGGAACTGTACCCGGTTCACGCCGAAACACTTGGTTCAGAGGTCCCATTTGATGAGGCGGTGGAGCGCATTGCGGCGTTGCGTTCCATGTCATCGGCATCATCCGGCACCCCGCTCGAGTCACACATCGCCGAAGCGGTGCGGGCCGCGGCCCGCAAACATCGTTACGTGCCATGGGCGGCTGAGGCTTCACGCAGCCAGCGGATGCGGAACCAGAACCTTACCATTCCAACCAGCGCGGCTGGCCAGTGGGCGGGTTATGAAGAGTTGGACCCGCCAGTGCAGGGCAATTCCGAGACGGGACACCAGCAGATAGGCAACCTCACGCTGGCGCCACAGATACCACTTGAGATCACACAGTCCATCGACAACGGAAGGTTCTTTCAGAACGAGGCTCTCCGCGGAACCGTGGAGAAAGCTGTAGCCGAGGGGCGCGCAATCAATTTCTGCATCCTGCTGTCCGGAGTTGGCGGCGGCGATGGACGTGTACACAGCGCGTGGAATCACCTTGAGGCCTTCCTTGAACTGATCTTCACCCACTGCGGCGCTGACCCGGCAAACGTCAGGATGCAGGCCATCACGGACGGACGCGATTCCCCGCCGACTGCGTCTATCGAGGAAATCGATGGCATTGGCGGTTACATGAACCGGCTTGAAGCGCTCCTGAAGCATTATGACGCGACCGGCTGCCTGGCATGGGTCGCAGGCCGGTCCCTGGCGATGGACCGTGACTTCCGGGAACAAAGCTCCAAAGCCGACTTCCTGCTGATGACCCGCGGCGAGGGAACTCGGGTCCAGGGATTCGACGGCGTCCGGCAGGCGATAAAGGAAGCCCATGCCTCAGGGCTCACCGACCAGGATATCCCGCCGCTCGCCGTGATGGATTCGCGTCAGCAGACAAAGGTAATCGAAGCCGGGCAATCGTTCATTGACCTGAACTTCAGGTCCGACCGCCAAAGAGCCAAGATAGCCGCCCTGTCCGGGGCGAGAGACCTGCTTGAGAAGGAGGCGGCATCACGCGGTCAGACCTGGACGTTTGACTGGCTGGCGCAGCTCAACCTGGACATATGCACGATCGCCGAGTACCACCCGGATTTCGAAAAGAAGTACCGGGTCAAGGTGGCATTTCCGACCAAGCCTCAACGGGCAAACTTCCTCGCTGCCTGGCCTCGTCTCCTATCGGATAAGCAGTATCTGCTTGTGGCTGAGAGCGTGAAGGCTTCACACATGGGCTACTTCATACGGGGCCGCCGGGAAGAGCCCGCAGGCGCCGCAGTTGAGGAACGCTGGATCGTTCCCTCGCAGGGGGAAGCGGAAGGCATTCGCAGCGACACCGACTTCTACCGGGCGCCGGGCATGCGCAGCCGTGAAGTGGCCCATCACGTTGTTGAGCGCCTGGGACAGCGCAAACAGCGTTTGGTATGTGCGAACCTTGCTCCCACCGATATGGTGGGACACATCCTGCCGGACCGGTTTGATGCGGCGGTGGAGGCCTACGAGGCAGTGGATAAGGCTGTGGCCAAGATGGTTCAGGCAGCCCGCTCCAATGGCTATTCAGTCGTAGTGACAGCGGATCATGGCAACGTTGAGGATGACACGTCCTCGCACTCCGTAAACGATATCCTCACGACTGTGATATCTACCAACGGAGAGTTTTCCCCTGCACCGCGGGAAGTATTCCAGGCCCGCCTGTTTGACATAAGCTGGACCATAGCCACCATTTTGGGAGTTGAAAGTGAAACGAGGGAGCGGCTTGAGAAACTGGATGCCGGTGAGACACCGGACCGGTTCTTAGGACATTCCATCATCTCCGCCGACGGTTGATTCGCGCCACGCTGCAGCACCCGCACCTGTAGGTGTATAAACGGTAACGAAAGTAACAGGTGCGTGGCAGCTACTACTTGACAGCACACCAAAAGATGGTAGATTTCTATATCGGTCTTCTGGAAGACTGCTAGAGAATAAATGCAGGTGCAGCTGCATAAACCTCCAGAGCCTTTTGGGCATGGACAGCCGTGCGTCTGAAACGCACTCGCCAACAGGGGCAACTTTTTCATGGTTGATCGTCAGCCGGGCTTGCGTTACGTCACAATCGCAGAAGACCTGCAACGTCTCATCACAGAAGGGCGATACACGCCCGGCGAGCGCCTGCCCAGCCAGCATCAGTTGGCACGCCAGTACGGTGTATCACTGACAACACTTCGGGCAGCCATCGAACTGCTGGAGCAGGGCGGTTACGTAAGGTCCGAGCATGGACTTGGAACATTCGTCACGAAACCGAGCTCACACACTGTGCGTGCTTTGGTGGTGGACGACGAGCCCGCGGCTGTTCACCTGCTCAGGGCGGTACTGGAAGGCGACCATGTGGAAGTGACAGGGGCAAACTCCAAGGCCCAGGCATTGGAGAGGCTAGGCTCTCAGGAGTTCGACGTAATCTTCCTGGACCTGGTCATGCCCGGGGGCAGCGGTGTAGAGACGCTGGCGGAGTTGCACCGGATGGGTTTGACCCCGCCGGTGGTGCTGGTGACCGGTGTGGCCGACACGCGGATGATCGCCAATGCCATGGAATATGGGCCACTGACGTTGATCAGAAAGCCGGTGGCCCTGAGCCAGGTGAGAGACGTCCTGGAATCGCTCCGCCTCACGGCGGCTGGACGCGGACAGAGGAGGACCCGGTGAGCGACGGGAGCACCGGCGCTGCAAAGTTCGAGCTAATTGGACGCATATCTGCGGGCCTGGCACACGAACTGAACGGTCCCATCGGCATAGCGCTCGGCTTCACTGAACTGGCGGCAGAGCTGCTCGATGGAGCAGGCGATGGCGACCTGCCGGAAGAATCGGTTGCCAAGCTCCGGCAGTACATGGGGCTGATTGACAGCGCTGGAGCTCGTGCCCGGATCCTGTCACGGCAGATATGGAGTTTTGCAAAGTCGGAGCCTGGCGTAATCAGCGACCTTGATTTTGACGCCCTCTTTGATGAGGCGGCTGCGCTGGCAGGGCCAGCGCTCAAGGTGGCACAGATCGAGGTCCAGCGGCGGAACTGCAATGAGGCGTCAGCACGGGCGGACCGTGCGATATGCATACAGTCCCTGGTGCAATTCTTGCTGGATGCGCAAGTGGCCCTGCCAGGGGGCGGCTCCGTCTTCTGGGAGGTGTCACCGGGCGAAGAAGGACAGGCATCCTTCACCGTAGTGGCAGAGCCATGGGGCGAAGCAAAGTCCGGTGATTGGCCAATCCATGATTCGGTCGCCAAATCATTTGAACAGCAGGGAGGACTGATCCAAACAGCGTCACCTCGCCAGGCAGAAACCGCCGGGGCCGAGGCTGTAGCACGAGTGGTGGAGGGGTGGCTGCCGGGAATTTCCGGCAGTTGATCATGCGAACTGATTGCACCGAGCAGCCGGCGACCTGAAACGCGCCGGGCCAAAGTGTGCAAGGGGGCCAAATTGACTACCGAGACACCAAACAAGCCTATACAGGTCCTGATGGTCGACGACCATGAGCTGATGCGACAGGCGTACGGCATGCTCCTGAACACGGACCCGCAAATCCAGATCGTGGGGTTCGCAGGGGACGGCCAGGAGGCGCTTGCCATGGTGGACAAGCTGAAGCCGACGGTCGTGATAATGGACGGGCGCATGCCGCGATTGAACGGCGTGGACGCTGCGCGCATAATTCGCGACAAGCACCCCGACACGGCGATCGTGCTGCTGTCCGCGTTCGATGATGATGAGTTCGTGCGCGAGTTCCTGAAGGGCAACGTTAAAGGCAAGGCGTACCTGCTGAAGCAATCCCTGCAAAGCCTCGGGGACCTGGTGCAGGCCGTCAAGGACGTAGCCGAAGGCAAGACATACCTTGCCAGCGAGATCGTTGCGAAACTTGCCGGCACACAGAACAACCGGGAAAGCGCCTTCCTGTCCGAGCTCACAGAGCGTGAGCGCGAGGTGCTCGACTGCATGGCCAGGGGCCTCAGCAACTCTGCGATCGCAGAGGAACTGTTCATTCAGCCGCGGACCGTGGAACGGCACATCGGCAGCATATTCAGCAAGATGCGCCTGCAGCCCCAGCCTAAAGCGCACGCCCGCGTGCAGGCCGTACTGGCCTACCTACAGGACTCCGGCCGGCTTAAGGAAGGCTCTCGCAGCACCGCCAAGCCAGATGAGCAGGCATCATCGCTGTTCAGCCTGGCGCGCAACGGGGCGCGCTAGGCTGACTCGGCTGTGACAGGGGCTCAGCGTGCTGTCGCGCCGCCGTCTATGACCAGTTCGGCGCCGGTGACGAAGGCGGATTCGTCGGATGCAAGGTAGAGGATCCCGTAGGCTATGTCCTCCGGGACTCCCAAGCGGCCTATCGGCGTTTGCTCCAGCCGTTCTTCACGCACACCCGGGCGGGCGTGAAGCTCCTCAGTCATGGGCGTATCGGTGAATCCTGGATGAACGGAATTCACCCTTATCCCCTCACCGGCGTACTGGACGGCGGCAGCCTTGGAGAATATTCGCACTGCGCCCTTGGATGCGTGGTAGACGGCTCCGCCCTTGCTCCCGACGATGCCGAATATGGATGAGACGTTTACGATGGAGCCGCCGCCGGATTTGCGCATAGCAGGGATGGCGTGCTTGGCGCCGAGGAAGACGCCGGTGGAGTTGACGGACATAACCACCTCCCAGTTCTCCAGGGTTGTATCCTCAACCACTGCCCTGCCCCGTACACCTGACATGCCGGCGTTGTTCACCACAACGTCCAACCGGCCGTAGCGGGACATCACAGCGGAGACTGCGTCCTCCCAGTCTGCTTCGCTGGCGACATCAAGATGCTGGAAGTATGCCTCATATCCTGAGTCACCCATCTCCGCCTCAAGGTGCCTGCCCCGCTCCACATCTATGTCTGCGACAACTACCCTGGCGCCGTTCAGGCCAAACAGGCGGCACGTTGCCTCGCCAATACCAGAAGCACCACCAGTGACAATGGCCACTTTGCCGTCCAGTCGCCCGCGCCCGTCTGTGGTCATTTCGCATGCTCCAGTCGCATCGCCCGACAAAGTCTAGGAGTGGCCCGCCAACGCTGCGCCATCATACACCGGCGCCTGTCCGTCATTTGATTGCAGCGCGGCAAAGTGAACGAGTCAGACCTTGGTCATCTCCCGGCGCATCTGTGCCAGGCCCATGGGGCCCAGTCGCAGGGCTCGGTTGTGCCAATCCTTGAGGTTGAAGTCAGCACCGGCACGGCCGCGGGCGGAATCCCTGGCCTGGAGCCACTCACGTTCGCCCACCTTGTAGCTGATCGCCTGGCCCGGTATGCCAAGGTAGCGATCTATTTCGCTCGCGACGAAGTCAGCCGGAAAGTGGACCCGGTCCTTCATAAACTCCAGCGCCATCTCCGGAGTCCAAACCTCGCCCGGGTGGAAATCGGAGTCCGGCGGGATTTCCAGGCCAAGGTGCATGCCAATGTCCACAACCACCCTGACCGACCGAAGGGCCTGGGCATCAAGCATTCCCATGTAATAATCCGGGTTGTCCAGGTATCCCAGCTCACCCATGAGCCGCTCGGCGTAAAGCGCCCAGCCTTCCACGTAACCAGACGTGCCAGCTATGAGGCGCTGGTACCGGGAAAGCTCCCCTGCGAGCGACTTGGTAGTGGCGATCTGGAAGTGGTGTCCGGGCACCCCCTCGTGGTAGGCGATGGACACTTCCCGCCACAATGGGAAACGAGTCTTGCCGCCTGTGGGATACCAGGTGCGGCCCGGGCGTGAGAAGTCTTCTGACGGCCCGGTGTAGTACATGGCGAGCTGTCCGCCTGGCGGCGCAATCATTGCCTCGATCCGCCTGACTGGCTCAGCAAGGTCAAAGTGGGTGCCATCCATCTCCCTGATGGTCTGGACCTGCAGGTCCTGCATCCACTGCCGGAACTGATCTTCACCTTCAATGGACCGTGCCGGATCGTTTTCGAGGATATTGACCGCCTCCCCTACGCTGGCCCCGGGCTTGATGCGCTCGGCGGTCTTCGCCATTTCTGACTGCACCCAACGGACCTGTTCCCATCCCCAGGCGTATGTCTCCGCCAGGTCCAGATCCACACCGTTGTATGAGCGGGAGTGAAGCGCGTACCGGTCATTGCCCACTCCGTCTTTTTCGTCTGCGGCGGGCATGTACTCGTCCTGGAGATACCAGGCCAGGTCTGCGTAAGCCTCAGAAGCGGCAGTTACGCCGCGTTCCAGGTCTGACCGCAGCGCGTCATCACCAATCCCAGCTCTGTCATAAGCATCAAGCAGCGTAGCGAAAAATGATGGCGCTTCTCCACTGCCTGACCACACCATGGCCTGCCGGGCCGCCCCACCGGCCTGGCGCCTGGATGAGGTCAGACCCCGTCGCACCCCTTCCGAGAGGGACAGGCGATAGCCGGACACCGCCTGTGGTGTCTTGTCCATGCGCGAGGCGATGTTTCGCCAGTCCTCCGCGGTTGCGCGCGGCATCATGTCAAACACCATTCGCAGGCTCTGCACCGGGCTGTGAATGACATTCACGCTCCGGAGGTGTTCGCCCGCCTCGTACTGCTCAAGGGACAGGCCAAGCTCGTCCGTCACCGTATCCCGGCAAAGCCGCTCACGCTCGTTGTCTGGCGACTCCGCCCGTATCAAGTCAATTGTCTCCCGCTCTGCCTCGGCCATTCTCGCAGCGGAATCCGGGGAGTAGTCAGACATCTCCGAATCGTGGCCTGCGATCCCGATAAACGTTGCTGAGACAGGATCAAGCTCGGCGAGCCGGTCAACGAACCGGTCAGCGATCTCATATACACGCGACATGCAAAGACTCCGGTCGGTTTTAGTGCGGTCAATAAAGAGGCAGTGTGTCCAGAGAAGCATACGCGGTCAAGCCGCATTACCGGTATCACGCGTCTTCATGATTTCCTGCTGGCCCATTGGCCCTATGTCCACGTTGGTACTCCACCGGCTGCACACCATGGATGCACAAACGTACGTGTTGGTATCCAAGGGTGTGTCGGCCTCCCCACGTAGTGCGGTTTCCTCTCCTGTCCAACGCTGTGTCCATACGACGGATCACCTGATCCGCATCCGCGGGCGAAGTGGATTGGCAAGAGGACGCAGTGCCGCGATATTTACGTATTGCCAGTTGCGTACCCACTGGCAAATGGGCGATAGCCCTGGCGGCTGCCCTATGCCTCATCAGCGTGTTGAGCGCTGCTGCGATGGCTCGTGGCGGCGTTCGTGCGGTTGATGATGGCCTGATCCTGGGAGACATCTATCACTCCGTGTTCGGGCAGGTGAGTCATGCGCCAGAGTCACCGGCCGGCCGGTTCGTGGTCATCGAGACGGTCGACTGGCAGATACATACAGACCCTGCGGCACGCGACGTCGTTGCCAGCCGCATCTCAGGAAGCCTGGGATGGATTGAGGAGCAGCTCGATGGAACCCGTATCAACACCAGCCCGGAGCCTGAATACATAGTTGCTCCGTGGACGCGGTCAGAGGTCAGGGCGATGCTAGCCGATGACTGGCAGAGCGTTTACAGGAAAACGTACAAGCTACTTGAGGAAACCGGCATAGCCCAAGATGCCAGCTTCATTGGCGTGATGGCCGCGGGCTTCGGCGGAACAGCCTACGCGATGATCGACGGGGCACTCGGACCGGAATCGTCATTTCCGCCCCTGTTCCTAATTGGCGACTGCGCACTCACGGCATGGCTTGCGGATGATGCTCCAGAGCTTGGCGTTGACAGGGAGTGCGGCAGCCTGCCGGAGTTCGCCACCACAGCCGATGCCCAGAGCGGCGCATGGACGCACGAGATGGTCCACACAGTGGGACGTTGGCCGTATCACGATGCCGGCGTGATGCGCCGGTGGTGGTCCTGGCCCAATGATCCGTTGTCTGATGAACATGTAGCGGCATTGAGCGATGGCCCCTATGCGCTCCGGCAGGAAAACGTCTCGCTATCTGTACAGGCTCCCGGACAGGTGACACCTGATGTTGGCGCGTCGCCGTATGGTTTGCCGCTTGTATGCCACATATCCCCTCCCGAGCGTGCCGCCGGCGACGCCTTCGCCCAAACCTTGCAGCCCTGAAGCACTCCACGCCTCGGCCAGAGACGCGAAGCGGGAGAGCCTTTTGAAGGCTCCCCCGCCACATGAACTGCTTCAGGCCAGCATTAACGGATCTATGGAGTCGTGGTCACCTTCTCGCCATCGGCGTCCACTACCCACCATACGTCGTTGATGCCCTGGCCGTTGGCCTCGTTGGTCCCGGAGTCGCCGGTGTAGTAGTACAACGGCATTCCGTTCACGGTGGCCTGGGTGGTGCCATCGTCACGTGTGATGGTGTCGAACTCAGCTGTTACGCCTTGTCCAGCCGTCACTTCACTGCCGGAGTCCACCTCGAACGGAGGCCAGATGCCGGCACAGTTCTCATCGCAGTTCGACTGCCCCTCTTCATCGTTATCGAAGATGTAGAGAGCACGCCCGTCCTGGTCGACGAGAATCTCCTCATCCAAGTCATCAATCATGGCGGTCATGACCGATACGTCACCTGTGCCGGGCGTAGTGTCTGGAGTCGTACCTGGAGTGGTGTCAGGCGTGGTCGCTGGCGTCGACGTAGCGTCCGGCGTCGACGTCACGTCTGGCACGATGGTCGGCGAGATCATGGGGCCAGGAATGATGATGATCATCCCACCCTCAGGATCGCCAATCACTATGGAGCCTGGTGGCGGCGTGAACCCGGGCATCACGTCCGGAGTAGTCCCTGGAGTCGTGCCTGGCGTGGTGTCCGGAGTCGTGCCAGGCGTGGTGTCCGGAGTCGTGTCCGGAGTAGTCCCTGGAGTCGTGCCTGGCGTTGTGTCCGGAGTCGTGTCCGGGGTGGTCCCTGGAGTTGTGCCGGGCGTAGTGCCAGGCGTGGTGTCCGGAGTCGTGTCCGGGGTCGTGCCAGGCGTGGTGTCCGGAGTTGTACCAGGCGTCGTGTCCGGAGTGGTCCCGGGCGTAGTGTCTGGGGTTGTGTCCGGAGTTGTGCCAGGCGTCGTGTCTGGGGTGGTCCCGGGAGTCGGCGATTCCTCCGGGTCCGGCGTCCCCTGTCCAGGCGGCAGCGTGGCTGTGGGCGTCTCGTCGTCTCCCCCGTTTTCGCACGCCGCGACGAACAGTGAGATCGAGAGCGCCGCTATGATCAACCACCCGCGCCACGCCCAGGGCGATACGGATGATAAGCGCTTGTTTTGTGGCATTTGCCGTTTCCTCCAACGAAGAGATAAATGTGCCGCCACCAGGTTTACCGGCAGCAGTGCACTCTGCTAACGCTGGTGCTATTGGGTGTGTGCATGACGTATCGTCCACATGGACGCCGCAGGCCCGCCGTTACGTGCCCACTGCCATAAAGGATGCCGAGAGGCGGAGCGGGCGGTATCGCCTGCAAGGGGGAGGAGGGAATAATCAACCGGGGGATTTGGGTTCAGCCCCCGGCCTGCAACGCGGCTCGACGGGAAGCGGGCGGCCGGAGGCTGGGCACTTCACCAGATCCGGGCGGTCGCTGAAGTCAGGCGACGTTCAAACCACCTGCCGCCAACTCTCCACGTTTCCACTTCAGCCTCCATGATCGCTCGACAGGGCGGCGCACCACTTGCCAAACGTGGATACTCTATGCCCATATGGCACTGATTTACCGGTTAGTACTTATTCGCATGCTGCCCGGCTGCCTGCTGTCGCTCGCCGGGTTTGTGCTGCTTGTGAGCGGCGTTACCGTGCTGATCATTGGCGCCATGGGCGACAGCGGAGGGCGAATGGCCACAGGCGCGCTGCTGGGCATCGCTGGCGCGGTTGTCATCTTCTTCGTGGTACGTTCGTTGATCAGGCGGATCAGGATGATCCGGGCCCTGCTGGGTCAGATTCAGCCGCGCAGGTTCTGACCTGGCCTTGTCAATGCCGGACGGTCATGACCGTCCGAAGCCAACAGATTGGGAACCTAAACCCGCCCGCCGGTCCTACGGTAAAAGAACCCGCCCAGCAAGAACCCCTCCACGGCCCTTTGCGACGAACGACGAAATACTGCCCGCTCCCCTATTGCACGGCCGTGACGCACCCTAAAAACGTCAGCCGTGTCCGTTGCCTCCAGTGCTGCAGGAGCGTGGAGCGTGTACTCGCCGGCTTTCGGCCGGTCCAGCACCAGTACATCGTTTTCAACAATTAGCCTGACCGGTACGCCTGGCTCGGCCCAGTAGTGACCCGCAAACTCATCCAGATGCTCAGGGGACACCTTGACCATCGCGGTATCACCCTCACCCACTGTCTCGGCGGACTGCCCCTGCCCGGGCATTGCCCCGGCCCTGGAGTCAGATAACTCGTCCATGACCATCTGCATGACTTCAGTGGCGATCTCCGCTGCTGCGGTGACGGGCCACATGTTGGCCAATGCGATTACCCCCAGCTTGGCAGGGCGGTTGAACATAATCTGCGAAGCGAAGCCGTGTATGCCTCCACCGTGGTTGTGGTACACGCGGTCGCCCATCCGGGTCACCCGCCATCCGAGCGCCTGCCCCCAGGACCAATCAGGGGCGATGTACACGGGCCTGTGCATTTCTGCGAGCGTACGCTGACCCAGTGGCGCCGGAGCGTCAGCATCACTGTCCGCAGAAAACTGGAAAGTTACCCACTTTGCCAGGTCGACAATGTTTGAATGAAGCTGGCCCGCCGAAGCGAGGCCGTTCATGGGGGCATACGGGGCTGCCCGCAGGGCCGGATCGCTGGTGGCTGGCGGGCTGTATCCGGTCGCGAAGTGCTCCCGCAAACGGCCATCGAGCTCGAAGGCGGACCATTCCATTCCCAGCGGGACGAGGATTTCACTGTGCACGTACTCCGCATAACGCCGCCCGGTAAGTCTCTCGATCACCTCGCCGAGGAGGCCAAAGGCGAAGTTGGAGTACTTCCATGCGAAATCCTGTGGAATCACCACTTCCGCCTGGGGCATGGCATCCAGGACTTCGTCCATCGACGGGAACGACGGCGTCTCCCATGTGGGAAGTGGCGGTTCACTGGTGAGCCCGGAGTGGTGGGTCAACAATCGCCTGATGGTGACATCTTCCAGGGTGCCGCTGAGAGCGTTTACAGATGTGAACTCCGGCACATGGACAAGCAGCGGGTCATCCAGCGCCAGCATGCCTGCATCACGCAACTGGAGGATAGCGGTGGCAGTGAACGTCTTGGTCACGGAAGCCACACGCGAGATGGTCATTTCACCTGGCGGCCGACGCCGCTCGACATCTGCAAACCCGAATCCCCGGCTCCATGCAAGTGAATCGCCATGGACCACCCCGATGGCCAGTCCCGGCAGCCTGGCTTCGGTGAACCGATCCTGAATCAGGCGTTCCAAACGCGGTGATAGTTCCTCGAATTCAGGTGTGTCAATCATGGTGGAGGGTCTGCACTCTCGGGAATGAAGGTGAAGGCGGGTCGATGTCTGGCGCAATTCAGGGTACCGCCGGGGGGGTGGCTTGTCGTCTGGCCACAGCCTGCTGGCGTGTTTACGGCGGCCTAATTGCGGACGCGGAGATACGCCCGGCATCAGGCGGCCAATACAAGATCTGCTTGCGTAAGCAGAGCATCCACCTGGCGCCGGTAGTGGTCCATCCGGTCCTCCTGCCTTCGCATGGCAGTCCGCTTGCCAGTCACTGACTTCCTGACCTCGGTTATGCGGGCAAATGCATCATCATGCTCACGTTCAAAGGCCCTCAACGCCTTATTTGTTTCATCATTGAGCGCTGCCCTGTCAATCTGTGGGTCCTTCTTTACGGCTTCACGGGCCGCCGCGTCGAGGGACCGCTTCAGCGCCCTGAGCCTGATCTCTCGGGTCCTGATGATCTCTTCCAGTCGAGCGTATTCGCTGCTGAGCCTCGCGTACGAGGCTACTGCCGCCTCCAGCGCGGAACGCCGGGTCTCCACATGGACAAGGTAGTAGTTGACCTTCTCCGCCAGGTAAGCCAGGCGCGTAAGTCTTCCGCCACTCCCCTTACGGCCCAGGTGGGTCATCAGAGAGTGGATCCGCCTATCGTCAGACCAGTCCATGTCTGTCAGCTTCAACTCCATATCCGGAGACGTATCAAACCGCTTTGCTTATGGATACAGGCGGAAGGCGGCGCCCGCCTCGGTACGAGGTTCGGCCGGTACTGCGTGTTTTTCCGCCAGCAGCACGCGAGGTTGCCTTGGCCGTGAACTCCCACGGCTACTGTTGAGACAGCGTATGATGCCGTTCCTGAAACTGGACCCTGCGGCGCAGGCGAGGACCCCAATTGAAGATAACTGACATTCGCATAGACGTGATCCGGAGAAGTTTGGACACAGTCGGGCTGGCTACTGATCCCGGCCAGACCGGCGGCGCCGTTGAGCAGGGAGTTCTCAGGGTGCTGACCGACGATGGCATAGAGGGAAACGCCTTAGTTGGCCAGCACCGCGGCGATTCTCACCCACTCATGCAGCAGATCATCCGCGGCATAAAGCCCCTTATGACTGGTCGCGACCCGGCTGAGCGTGAATGGTTGTGGAACACCCTCGACAGCCTCGGCGGACGAGCCGGCGTATCGCATGCGGCATGGTCTCCGGTTGACGTCGCCCTGTGGGACATTGCGGGCAAGGCCGCCGGGGTCCCCGTCCACAAGCTCCTGGGAACGCATAGGTACGAGACGCCTGTGTACGCCACGTGGCAACCTCGCCACACGGCCGCAGAGGGCTATGTGGCTGAAGCAGAGGAAATTAAGGCACATGGCTTCACCGCATACAAGATCCATCCAGGCGGCATGCCCACCAGGGAAGCCATTCGCACCGTGGAGATGGTCCGGCAGGCAGTTGGCGATGATATGACGCTCATGCTGGACCCGAACAATAGCTATGACTTCCGGAAGGCTTTTGATGTGGGCCGGGCACTGGATGACAACGGCTTTTACTGGTACGAGGACCCGGTGCCATGGAGCGATTTCGACTCAATTACAGAGCTATCAAACCGATTGGCGACTCCGCTGGCGATGAGCGACCTCGCCCCGTTCCTGTTCAGGGAGGCTGCCCATTACGTGCGGCTCGGCGCGCCGCGGCTCCTTCGTGGAACCGCTCGGAAGCTTGGCATAACCGGCCTCAAGAAACTTTGCGGTTTGGCAGAGGGCTTCGGGAGGAACTGTGAGATAGGCGTGGCAGGCAACTCGCTACTCAACGCAGCGAACCTGCACGTCATAATGTCGGTTGCCAACTGCGCCTACTACGAATACTGGATGCCACAGTCTGCCCACCAGTTCGGACTGGTTGAGGACATCAGGCTGAACGAGCGGGGAATGATCGACGCCCCGTCAGGACCTGGCCTGGGGTTTCTGCTGGATGAGGAGTGGATCAGCGCTCACAAGGTAGCGACGCTGGAATAAAGTGCATACCTGTCAGCATGCGCGCCCTCTGGAGACAACCTGGCAGGAGTAGTAACCTGTCGAAATGAGCCAGATTCTTCGCGGTTCCACCGGTTCCACGGCCCGATCTACGACGGATATAGCCGACGTGTGGACGCAATCGGCCAGGCGACGGCCGTGGCTTGGACTGGGGCTGCTTGGCATCTCGATAGCGTTCACGCTGGCTGTTGTCATCTACTTCGGCGCATGGTCGGCATCTGAAAAGGTCCAGGCACGCCAGGCAGCAGAAGTGGACCCAGGCGCAGCGGGCAAAGACGTATCGGCCTGGGAGGAAGGATTCCTTTGGGCATGTCCTCTCCACTGAAGGCGATGCTCCCGAAGCCACCTGAGATCAACGAACACACGATTATGCACTATGCGTGGGTCATTGTGGCCGTTGGCGCAGTGGCTCAGATGGTGGGCAGCGCCATCCGGATGTCGTTCGGCGTGCTCATCACTCCCCTGGAGGAAACCTTCGGCTGGAGCCCCGGAGCGATTGGGCTCGCCTACGCCTGGATGTCCATTGTGACGGCGCTCTTCTCGCCCATAGCAGGTTCCATGGGCACCCGGTTCGGAGCGCGCAGGACCATGTCAGTGGGCGTCGCACTGTTCTTCATTGGGATGATGTGGACGTCCCAGACGGGCAGCCTGTGGGAGTTGTACATCTCATACGGGCTGGTGTTCGGCATCGCACAGGCGCTGTTCCTTGTGCCGGTCATACCGGCAGTGGCCAACTGGTTCCGCCGCCACCTGGGCCTGGGCACCGGGATCATGATGGTTTCGTGGAGCCTGGGCCCGGCCATAGCTGTGCAGGTCATGGCGCTGCTGTTCGAATCCGTCGGCTGGCAGGAGACCTTCATCATTGCAGGGGTGGTTGGCACCGTTGTCCTCGGCGGCCTGATGCTGCTTTTCAAAGACACCCCGGAGCAGGCGGGCAAGAAGCCTTACGGGTGGAAGAGCGGCGACAAGCCGCTGGTTACCAAAGGCGAGGTGTACAACAAGCAGTCCCGGCAGTTCCAGGGGTTCATATACCGCACAAACGCCTTTTGGAACCTGATAAACATCCACTTCCTGGGCTGTGCCGGGCATGCAATCATACTGGTCGGCATCATCCCGCTTGCCACTCACCGCGGGCTTTCGCTGCTGGAGGCCTCCAGCATCCTTGCCCTCATCTCGGCCGTAAGCGTCTCCACCAGGTTCCTCGCGCCAGTCCTCTCCGACAAGATTGGCTCCAAAGGCGTGATGTTCTTCTGTTTCTTCGGCCAGGGCGCAGGCGTCCTGATGCTGCTGTGGGCCAACACACCCCTGGAGTTCTACCTGTTCGCAATACTGTGGGCTGTTCCATACGGCGGGGAAGGCACAGCGTTCCCGGTGATCAACCGGCAGTATTATGGCCACTCGCCCATGGGTCCCACGTACGGCTGGCAGTTGCTGGGCGCCGGGCTGGGCATGGCGCTGGGAGGAGCGCTGCCGGGCATGGTGTTCGACATCACGGGCGCGTACACATGGGCCATCATCCTGTCAGCAGCGTTCAGCCTTGCCGGGGCGGCGGCGATCCTGGCCCTGGAGCCAACCCGTGACCCACTCATTCCAGACTGGGCGGACATCGAGGCGGAATCGGAACCTGTAGCCCGCCCTGCCGGAGCAACAGGACACGCCGCCGCGGGCGACTGACAACGAAGTGTCTACGACGTGTTGGCCGGGTGGCGCTGGGGCGTCAGGCGGCGGTGCCATCAGCGGACAGGCTGTCGGCGCCCGCCAGTGGAATCCAAAAGGACACGGTGGTGCCCTGGCCTTCCCGGCTGGTGACGGCTATGTCTCCGTCATGCATCTGCACAATCTGCCGGGCTATGTACAGTCCCAGCCCTGTGCCCGAGACCGCCCGAGTGGGTTCATTGTCAACCCGGAAAAACATGGTGAACAGTTGAGACTGGTCGCCTTCAGAGATGCCGATGCCGTGATCCGTGACCGCCACCTGCAATCTTTCGTCCTCTACCGTCGCGACCAGTTCTATCTCGGTCTTCTCGGGAGAATACTTGACGGCATTGGTGAGCAGGTTGGATATGACCTGTGACAGGCGGTCCCTGTCACCGTGCAGCATGATGGGCTGACCGGGAATCGCGTACCGCAGGATCTGCTGCTTTTGTTCGATGATTGGATCGAAACTCTCGGCCAGGTCCGTAAGCACTTCGCGGGCGTCAAACCTCGCCACATTGAGCCGCAGGTTGCCCGAGTCTATCTGTGACAGGTCCAACAGATCGGTGATGAGCATTGCCAGCCGTGTGCCATTCCGGCGAATGACCTTTATGCGCTGAATCTGCTGCTCAGTGAGGTTACCGTCACGGTTGCGGACAAGGATGTCAGCAAAGGCACACACACTGGTGAGGGGCGTGCGAAGCTCGTGGGAGACGGTGCTGAGGAACTGGCTCTTGGCTTCATTGACTCTTTCCAACTCCGTGGCCTGGACCTGCAGCGCGGCCGCCCGTTCCCGTTCACCGGCGAGCATCAGCGCCTGCTCATGCGCCCGGGCATTCTGAATCGCCGGTGTCACGTGAAGAGCAACTCTTTTCAGGAGTTCCAGCGTTGAAGAGTCGTAAGCTTTGTCCCTTCGGCTGAGCAGGCTCAAAAATCCAATGAACCCGCCGGCCTGCGTGCCAAGGGGCACCCGCACCATTGAACGCAAACCTGCTGAGCGTCTTGATCCACCCGGTTCGTCCACCTCGGGAGTAGCGCCCAAGGTAGCTTTCCATTGCCACATGCCGCTTCCCGGGACTGTGCTGCCGACTGCAAATCCCAGAATTTCATCTCCCCTGGCGAACATGGTCACCAGGTCTTCGCCGTCCTTCTTTTCGACATCACGCAGCGTGACGGCTATGCGGTCAAATGCGAGCAGGCGTGAAATCTGGCCGGTCATGCGTTCGAACACCCGGCTCAGGTCAAGGTCACGGCTCGCGGCCACCGCAATTGACGCCAGGACATGACGCTCTTCGGCTTCCCGCCGGGCCGCGTCGTACAGGCGGGCCATAGCCAATGCGCCCACAACCTGGTCTGCCACCTGCTCCGCCAGTACACGGTGCCGCGCTGTATACGCATGTGGCTCCGAGGCACACAGGTGCATCGTGCCAATCAACTCTTCCTGGAAGATCAACGGCACGCTGATCAGCGACTTCAGCCCTGCGCTGACCAGCGGCAGCAGTCCCGGCAGACCAGAATCCACGACTGACGATTCCGATCCATCCTGGATTACAACGGTTGCCTTTTCCCGCGAGACTTTTTCAGTCAGCGAGCCTTCCAGGGACACCACTGTGCCACGGTCACGTCCTGCCACCTCCATTCCTTCTATATAGCGCTCGGTATAGGTACCCCTGGACATGTCAACTTCGTTGATGGTGATCCTGTCCCACGGAATAAGACGTGCGACCACCCTGGCGAAGCGCGGATATACCTCTTCAATGTCGGCGGAGGCGTTGATGACACGGCTCATCTCCGCCAGGGCAGAGCGCTGCCCTGCCTCCCGCTGGGCATCCGAGTACAGGCGTGAGTTGTCCACGGCCCCGGCGACGTATACGCCCACTCTCTCGGCTACTGCCCGGTCGCTTGAGGAGAATGCATTGTGTTCTCGTGACTGGAATTGCAGTGCGGCAATGATCCGCCCCCTCGCAACCAGCGGCACAGCGAGCATAGAGGGCAGCTCGTCTATGCTGCGGCCCAGGTTTGGCGCGAGTGAGATGATCTCGTCCCTGTTGCTATCATCCACAAGGATGCTGCGGCCGGTCTTCAGCAAGAGGGCTGACGTGGTTTCCTCAATGGGATGCGCCTGACCATGTGCCCACGGCCCCGGGTCTTTGCCAGACGTGAAGGCATTTGTGACAGTTCGGGCCTCAGCGTCAATCAGCCGCACTTTCATCCGGTCAAATGGGACCAGGATGCGGACCTGTTCCGCCAGGCGCTCATAGGTGCGGCGTATATCGCGGGATGAGATCAGAATGCGGCCTATTTCAGCGAAGACATCCCGCTCACGCGATTGCTCCTCGAGCTCAATATGGGACACCGCATTGGCTGCAATTCCAGCCATATGGGATGCAACGTTCCAGAGAAACGCAAGTTCCCTCTGCCCGTATGCATATGACTTCGTTGATCCCGCATGCAGGACGCCCACAGGCCGGTCCAATGAAAATAGGGGAACCAGCATCCCTGACCGTATGCCCCGGTCTGTGACCAGCTTCAGAGTGGGAAAGGTCTTCGTGGCGGAGGGAATGGAGGACTCGTCGAAAAGGCATGAATCGCCTGTGGTTGCCAGCCGCTCTATGAGCGTGCCGGCCAGTGGCCGCCGGTGACGCGTGGGAATGTCGCCGGCCTTTTCTGGAAATGAGTATTCGTTCCAGACCACGCCCTGGGCCTCGTCAATCAGCGATACCGCCAGGCAGTCCACTGGCAGCACGCGCCCAATGATGGACGCTACACGATCAAATACGCGTTCCAGCCCCGGTTCTGCGCCAACTGCACGTCCAACTTCAACGAGCACGCGTAGGTCGTGCTCGCTCAACCGGGCTGCTTCAAGCTGGGATGGGTCTATGAACATGTGGAGGCGGTCAAATTCGTGTTGAGACAAGTACAGCCTAGGCCGCACAGCGGGGCTTTACGCCGGTATTCTCACCTAATTGACAAGCCGGTTCTCACAGAGTCGGCCGGAACCTGTCGGCCATGAAGACGCCAATGCTCCGGTGGATGTAGCATTCCCTCGCAGCCGCAATGCAGGCTCGGCCAGACAACATCCAGGTGCGCGCACTTGAAAACTAATCGGCCAGATCTCCTCGACGCTCTCAGGGAGTCAACTAACTATTTTCTGGATTCGGCTGCACTGGTTCCAGTGGATGCATGGCTGAATGTGGCCCTTGGTGTCTGGAGCGTTCGAGACCTGGTGGGCCATACGTCGCGCGCCCTTTCAAACATCAGCTTGTTGCCAAGAAACACCCGGGGCAGTGTCAGCATCGCATCGCCGGGTGAGTACTTCGTAGTGGCGCTGGCACAGGCTGGCGCTGCCGAGGCCATCGCTGAACGTGGCCGCAGGCAGGGCGAGATGTTGCCTGATGACCCGGTGCCGGAGCTAAAGCGACAAGCGTCAGACGCGCTTTCAACGGCGGAGCAGGTGGCGGGCGACTCGGTAATTGAGACGCCTTCCGGCCGGATGAGATTTGATCACTACCTGTACTTCCCATAGACGTTGTTTACAGTCTTGAGGCCGGGGTTGCCCCTCTGATG
>JBBDMW010000033.1:0-22935 GCA_040878005.1 Dehalococcoidia bacterium | reverse complement strand
ATTCACCGGGCGGCTCTTCGCGTTACCTCTCCCACATCACAGGGTGTTCACCGTTCCGGCACGCCATGTAAACGGCGGATGCCCCATACTGGCGCTCCACGCGTCACCGGGCATCACGGTCGGCGCTTGCACGCGAAACGCAACGGGTCTTAAGCTACCCGAGTTTTGCGGCGGCCGATCGCTGGCAACTGAAACCAGGCGCATGCAAACTCCTGCATCGCCGGTTCCCGCGGTAACCCGTATCGCACACGGACAGGCGTTAAGCGCGCCAGTGCGATATGCACTGCCAAACACCAGCGTCGCTTCAAGTTGTGACCATGGTTGTACGAGGGCGTATCACACAAACGGGGCATGGCCTGAGGCTGACATACATGTATCGTGCGTTCAGCACCGAAGCTGCGGGCGCCGCAGGAGTCAGCGAACGCAGCACGAAGAGAATGGAACGTCATGCCGGCACGGAACATCGGATTGACGGTTTGACCTACCCAGGTTCGAGCCGCGTTGCGAGCGCAACTCGCGGGATGGTGGATCGCCCAGCCATGCGTGATCAGCCAGGGGCCACAGACGATTCGCACCAGCACGATTTTCTTGCTGGCGCAGGTGAGACGCGCACGCTCATTCGGTCTTTCGACTGGTCCGGGACAGCCCTGGGCCCGGTTGACGGTTGGCCGCAAAGCCTGCGCACCGCGGTCGCCATAATGCTCGCCAACCAGTCCCCCATGAGCATCCTCTGGGGACCAGAGAAAATCCAGCTGTACAACGACGCGTACGCGCCCATCCTTGGCGACAGTCACCCACGCGCAATGGGCCGTCGCCACGGGGAATCAACGCCTGGAATGTGGGAGCGTCATGCTGAGGTCTTTGACCGGGTGCTGCAAACTGGCGAGCCTGCTCTCCTTGAAGACGAGCTATTCCTTGTGACCCGCGGACAGTCCAGGGAAGAGACATATCTCAGCGTGTCTTGCTCAGCCATTCCCGGCGATGACGGTAAAACAGGCGGCCTGCTTATTGCGGCCACCGACCGGACTGGGCATGTGCTGCGGCAGCGGCGCATGAATATGCTGAGTGCGCTGGAGGCCCGCATTCGCGGAGCCGGTGGCCCGGAGCACGCGTGCCAGGTTGCCGCTGAAATCATGAGCGACAACTCGCACGACATACCGTTTGCCCTGTTCTACCTGTTCGATGAGGACCGGACTCACCTTTGCCTTGCAGCCACGTCCGGGCTGGAAGCAGGCACGCCTGCAAGCCCGCCTGTGATTGAACTGGCTGACGCGGATTCATCAGCATGGCCATTGGTCAGCGTAGAACACGATGGAAAAGCGGTACAGGTTGATGACCTTGAGCAGCGCTTTGGCGCCATCAAGGCAGGCCCGTGGTCCCAACCACCGCAGTCGGCGCTGGCAACGCCCCTGCTGTCGCCGGAATCCCGCCGTTCGTGCGGCGTGCTCATAAGCGGGCTCAACTCTCACCGGCCGCTGGACCACGAGTACCAATCGTTCCTTGAGACGGCCGCTGGTCACGTTGCGGCATCGCTTGCCCGCCTGCCCCCTCAACTGGCGCCGAACAATCATGGCAACGCGGCGCTGGAGTCTGCGCTCAAGGCGGCGCAGGCGGAGAAGGCGCACATCTTGGACAGCATTCCAGACGCCTACTACGCCCTGGACATTGAATGGCGGTTCACCGATGTGAACCGGCGGTCTGAAGAGCTGTGGGGGAAACGGCGCGCAGAGCTGATTGGCAAGACTCAGTGGGAGGTATTCCCGGAAGAGGTCGGCTCGACGGGTTACCACGAGATCCACCTTGCAGCCCGGGAGCAACGGCCTGTGTATTACGAGGCCCTGTCCCCGGTCGTCGGCATGTGGGTTGCGGCAGATATTTACCCCACGGAACAGGGAGTCTCAGTCTTCTGGCGGGACATCACCAAGATCAAGGAAGCTGAAGAGACGCGTGTGCGTTTCCAGGCTCTGTTCGATTCTGCTCCCAGCCCGTACCTGGTGCTGAAGCCAGACTTCACCATTGCATGGGTGAACGAGGCCTATCTGCGCGTCACGATGACCAGGCGTGAAGACATCCTTGGACGCGAGGTATTCGAGGCATTCCCCGATAACCCTGGCGACAAACGCGCCACCGGCGTCCGCAACCTCCGCGCCTCGCTGGAGCGGGTGAAGCGGACCGGCAAGCCGGACATGATGGCGGTGCAGAAGTATGACATCCGCCGCCCTGCATCAGACGGGGGAGGGTTTGAGGAGCGGTACTGGAGTCCTGTGAACGCTCCGGTCTTCGGGTTGGACGGCGAATTGATTTACATCATCCACCACGTGACGGACGTGACGGATTTCATACGCCTCAGGTACCAGGAGAGCGAACAGGACAGGCGAACGCGGGAGCTTCAGACCAACGTGGAGAGGGCGGAGGCCGAGGTGTATATGAGGGCGCAGGAATTGAACAAGACCAACCAACTCCTGCGGGCCGCCAACGCAGCGCTGGATGAGGCTCGAGGCCAGGCTGAAACGGAGAGACAACGCGTCACCCATATCCTGGAGAGCATCATGGAGGCGTTTGCCGCTCTCACCCGGGATTACCGCTTCGCATATCTGAACAGAAAAGCGGCGTACGAGATCCGCCGCGGCACCGGCAAGCGGATGCACCAGATCATTGGACAGTCAATATGGCAGTTATTCCCAGACCTGCTGGGGAGCCAGTTCGAAAAAGAATGCCGGCGGGCTGCTGAAAATGATATCCCTGTTCACTTCGAGGACTTCTACCCCCCACTCAGCCTGTGGTTTGAGGTGCATGCCTTTCCGTCCGAAGACGGGCTGGCAATCTACTTCCAGGACATCACCGACCGCAAGCAGGCGGAACAGGAGCGCTCGAGACTGGCCGTCCTTGAAGAGCGCAACCGCATGGCACGGGAGATCCATGACTCGCTGGCGCAGGGCCTGGGCGGCATGGTCTGGCACCTGAACGCCATGGAGGCCACGCTGGTTGACGGCGCAAGGCAGGAAGTCACCGACGGCCTGGCCGCTCTACGCGATATGGCCACGGAGTCCCTCAGGGAAGCACGGCGGACTGTACTGGACCTTCAACCGGGGCCACTCGAAGGCGCAACCCTGGTTGAAGCATTGCGCGCTGAATGCGACGCAATGTCCCGGAACCGCACGATGCTGGCCACGTTCAACGTCATTGGCGATGAGCGCCCACTGCCTTCGGCGACCGAAGCCATGGCGCTGAGAATCTGCCAGGAAGCGCTGGCCAACGTGATCAAGCACTCGGCAGCGAGCGAGGTCGTTGTAACGCTGGAGTTTGTTGCAGACGGCCTTCGGGTGACCGTCCAGGACAACGGCGTGGGGTTCAACGTGGAGCCACAGGATGCCAGGCGGTCCGACTCAGGATTCGGGCTTATCAACATGAAAGAGCGCGCCTACATAATGAAGGGCGCGCTGTCGGTAACCTCCGAACCCGGCATGGGGACCACCGTGGAGGTGACCCTCCCCTTTGAACAGGGATAGTCACCACCAGGACCCACTCATCCAGCCCGTAGGAACGAAGCAGACGCCCCTTCCCGCCTGCCCATTTGCCGCGGCTCGCAGGTACACTCCCCCACCAGCAGCGGGACCGCCCGCAAACATTCATGTCTGGCCACAACGCCATCGGGGAGCACACAGCAATGCAGCGAGCCACCACAGACGTCCTGTACTACGAGCACAGCCCGTTCAACAAGCCCACCATGACCGTGAAGCCGGGCGAGTGGTTCGATGTGGCGACGCAGATGAACCGCGGGCCGGACGCTGAACTGGTGCCGGACGATATTCGTGAGCTGTACAACTCCTACCGGAGCGACTCACAGCCCACGGACCGCGGCAACCCATCATCGGGCGCGATCTACGTGGAAGGCGCTACGCCGGGCCAGGTCCTGACCGTCCACATCGAGAGCATCAAGACGCACCCGGTGGGGTGGACCCGTTACCGCGGCAGCACGAGCGCAATGCCCGGCTACCTTGGGCACAGCAACATTGGCCCCCAGTTCAAGGTCGTGCGGATAGAGGACGACAGGATCATATGGAACGACAGGCTGTCGTTCCCGGTGGAGCCAATGCTGGGCGTCGTGGGCGTGGCCCCGCAGCGCGAGGTGCGGACCAATAGCTGGGCCGGCGAGTGGGGCGGCAACTTCGATATCCAGGAGGTCACGGCCGGGGCGGCCGTATCGATACCAGTTAACGTGCCCGGCGCGCTGCTGCACGTGGGCGACATGCACGCCCGCCAGGGCGACGGCGAGATATGCGGTGGCGGCGGCATAGAGACCGGTGGCGTCGCGAGGCTCAGGGTTGAGCTGTCAGACAAGCCGAAGTCCATGACATGGCCGCGCATAGAGGACGACACCCACATCATGACCACGGCCCAGGCAAGGCCGGCAGAGGACGCCTTCCGCATCGCCCTCAGTGAGATGATCCTGTGGCTGGAAGAAGGCTACGGCATGGGCCAGGGCGAGGCGTTCATGTTTCTTGCCCAGTGCCTGGAGGCTCGGGTGACCCAGTATGTGAACCCCAGCTACAGCTATGTGGCAAAGGTAAACAAAAAATACCTGGTGTAAACCGGCCAGGGTGTAAATTGGAACCGCAACCTCAAGGGTGTTTCATCAAGGCTCGTGCAGGAATATCAGCAAGCACCCCCAATTGATCAGACCGCAGGAACAGACATGAAATTTGACCGCAGCCATGAGCTATTTGCCCGGGCCAACCAGATGGTTGCCGGGGGCGTAAGCAGCCAGATCCGCCGCTCTGAACAGCCCGTGCCACTCTTCTTCGAGCGTGCCGAGGGCAGCCGCATGTGGGACGTGGACGGCAACGAGTACGTGGATTACGTGATGGGCATGGGACCGAACCTGTTTGGCCACGCCCCGAAGTTCATCACAGAACAGGTTGCCAGGGACATGCAGCGCGGCTACGTATTCACCGGGCAGTTTGAGCAGGAGTTGGAGGTGACGGAGATGGTCCGTGAGGCCATCCCGCTCCAGGGCACGGTGCGGTATGCCAGCTCCGGCACCGAGATAGACCAGCTTGTCCTTAGGCTGGCGCGCGGCTACACCGGCCGGCCGAAGTACGTGAAATTCGAAGGTCACTACCACGGCTGGACCGACTCGGTGTCATTCAGCGTTCACCCGCCACTGGACAAGGCAGGGCCGGATGACGCGCCCGCAGCCGTGGAAGAATCAAAGGGCATTGCCCCCGGCACGGCGCAGGACGTGATCATCTGCCAGTGGAATGACCTGGCGGCGCTTGAGAGGGTGTTTGAGCGTGAAGGCGATCAAATTGCCGGCGTCATCATGGAGCCAATCCTGGCGAACACGAACTGCATCATGCCTCGCGAAGGCTACCTTGAAGGCGTAAAAGAGTTGTGCCGCCAGTATGGCGCCCTGCTCATTTTTGACGAGGTGATTACCGGGTTCCGCGTGGCGTTGGGCGGAGCGCAGGAACTCAGCGGTGTCACGCCTGACCTTGCAACATATGCAAAAGCAATGGCCGGTGGATTCCCAATCGCAATGCTCATAGGACGCGATGAAATCATGAGGATGGTAGGCGACGGGACTGTCTACCATGGTGGGAGTTTCAACTCAAACGTTATGTCCATGTCAGCGGCATATGCTTCCATAAAGCACATCACTGCCGACAGTGACCGGTTCTATCGTGAGCTGAACGGGCGGGGGCTCCGCCTTATGGAGGGCCTCAGGGAGGTGGCGAGGATGTCTGAGAGCAACCTGCATGTGCAGGGCCTTGGTTCTGTTTTCGCTGCTTCATTTACAACAAAGCCCGAGATCACGGATTACCGGGACCATGCACGTAATTGTGACGCCGGCAAATACTCTCAATTTGTGAGGGCAATGCTGGAGCGTGGAGTGCGGCTTGCGCCAAATGGCCGTTGGCATATGGCGTCAACGCACACGGATGAGGACGTTGAGAAGACCGTTGCAGCGGCACATGAAGCGCTGCGAGTGATTTAGACGCGCCGGCATTGCGAATTACACCGGCGCGCGGGTACGGAGGCGTAATCCTTGCGCTGGAGTTCATCGGTCTCTGACGCCCCCTCCTTCACGGAGGCAGTCGACCAGGTTTGCGAACAGGTGCTGGTGAGCCTCGACGGCAAAACCCCGGACCTCGCAATCGCATTTATATCGTCGCACCACGCGCCGTCCTATTACATTGCGCCCGAGTTGTTCCAGGAACGGCTGGGTGCAAAGGTGTTCATTGGCTGCTCGGCCGCCGGCGTTATAGGCGGCGGCCACGAGGTTGAGCGCCGCCCCGGGGTGGCCGTTTCTGCGGCCCTGCTGCCCGGCGTCGACATACTCCCGTTTGAGATCAAGCAGGATGAGCTGCCGGACCCGGATGCGCCGCCCGAGGCGTGGGCCGGGCTGCTGGGAGTCCCTGCGTCAGAGACGCCCGCGATCATGCTGTTGCCGGACCCGTTCACTCTCCATGTGGATCACCTGTTGTCCGGGCTGGACTTCGCCTACCCGAACGCGGTGAAGATTGGCGGCCTGGCCAGCGGTGGAACGGGTCCCGGCGCAAACGCCATGTTCCTGGGAGACAGCGTCAGGCGGTCCGGCGCAGTGGGCGCAGCGTTTACCGGCGACCTGGTGGTGGAGACGGTGGTTGCACAGGGCTGCAGGCCCATCGGCAGCCCCATGGTCATCACGGAGTGCGAGCGCAACATCATCACGCGCCTCAACGACGACACCCCGCTGGACGTGTTGCGGGAGCTATTCGACAACGCTGAGACGCGCGACCGCCGCCTGATCCGCAGGTCGCTGCAAATAGGCATATTGATGGACCCGCTTCGCGATTCGTTCACGACAGGCGATTTTCTCATTCGCAACGTGATAGGAGCGGATGAAGAAGAGGGCACGCTGGCGGTGGGCGAACACGTACGGGAAGGACAGGTTGTGCAGTTCCACGTGCGGGACGCCGAGGCAGCAGATGAGGACCTGCGGATGATGCTGGAACAGTACGTAGATGGGCTGGACGGCCGCGGCTCACCAGCTTCTGCGCTGCTGTTCACCTGCCTCAGCAGGGGCCAGTACCTGTTCGGGACGCCCGACCACGACACAGAGATGTTCCATTCCATGGTTGCTCCGATACCGCTGGCGGGGTTCTTCTGCAACGGCGAGATCGGACCCATAGGCGACACCACTTTCCTGCACGGATACACAAGCTCGTTTGCCCTGTTCAAGCCAAAGGACAGCGCGGGAGCGGTGTAGCGACTCCTGCCTGGGATCATAAAGCCCAGGGGCTTGGGCTAATTCTGCGGGTCTGTTAATTTGTCGCCATGAACGGCAGACCTGTCGGACACCAGATTCGCGTGTGGCATAAATTCCTGCGCGCCCACGCCCACCTGAGAGACACGCTTGAGGCAGAGCTTGAGGCGGAACGCGGCATCCAGATCTCGTGGTACGAGGTGCTCCTGTACCTGGCCTGGTCCGGCGATGGACGGATGCGCCTGCAGGAATTGGCCGGCCACGTGTTGTACAGTCGCAGCGGCCTGACGAGGCTGGTAGACCGCATGGAAAAAGCCGGGCTGGTGGAACGGGTCCCGTGCCCCGATGACCGGCGCGGCACGTTCGCAGCGATCACTCCCGAGGGTCGCCGCGTTTTCAGGCGGGCCGCCCCGGTTCACATGCGCGGCATCGAGCAGCACTTCCTGGGGCATCTTAGCGCCGATGACATATCGGCCCTGGGCAGCATTCTTGACCGGCTGCTGGAGCCGAGCGGCAGATGACTCCTCGCTGGGGCGGACCACACGCGCCAGCTATTCCCTGCCCTGCCGCTCCCTTATCTCTGTGGAGGATATGTCCTCCCTGAATTCAGATTCGGGAATCTCCACCAGCATGTCACTGAAGCCCTCGGGCACGTCTATGTCACGCAGCGTGTAGAACTTCCCGTCATCCCCGACCCTCCCCGCCACAGCGAAGCTTCCCCCGTTCCTGCGCACCTGGTCCATGACAACCAGCGCAGTTGAGCCAAGGCCACATGGGTCATTGTCCGGGTCGTAGGGCGGGTAATACCGCTCGTCGAACAGGCGGACTGCCGTGTCGTATCCCAGGGCAAAGACCGTGTCGGGCGCCAGCGCTGCCTTCTCGCCAAACGTCGGCGCCCGGGTTACCACGACCGGCGACTTTCCCTTGAATTGCTGCAGCCTGCGCCTCAGGTCTGACGGGTCAATGGTCGGCTTGTCCACGTTCACCGCGGACACCTCGTAGGCGGGAGAGCGGCCCGTTACGCGTGCAGCGGCCGCCAGCAGCTTCTCGTGTCCCTCGTGGAGAGGGTTGAACGACCCGGCCAGCAGCACGGCGCCGGACGGTCGAGTGATGTGCATCGATCCATCGGGCGCCACGATGACCAGCCCTGTCTCACCCTGGTACAGGCGGTCAATCAGATCCGGCAACCGTCTCACCACGCATAAGCCCAGGGCCCACCCGCTCATCCAACCCGCACGCCTCTGCCACCGCATTGAGGATCAGCCGGCTTACAACCTCCTCCTCGCCGTCACGGTCGCGCTCCCCCTTGTTGAGTACGAGGGAGTACACGCGCTGCACCTGGCCATTGGACCACGCCACGTGGCAGCGATGATCGCCACGCTTCTGCCGGTCGGTGGCTATTGTGGCGGTACATGAGATACCTGCCAGTGGGGTCGACAGCTCAAGGCTGCCTGCATCCGCCAGTTTGCGCGCCCTGGCACACGCGGCCTCTGCCATGCGCCCTGCCTCAACGGCGGACACGTGCTGCTCAGGCTTCACGCCCACGTACTCATGCAGCGCAGCCATGGCGTACGGCACCTGTGCGTCCAGGAGGGTACGCGATGCCCCCGCCTCGCCGAACAGCCATGCGACTGCCCTGGCGCCTGCGCCCGTCACCACGAGGCACACACGCGTTGGCGTAGCGTGAATTTTCGTCACCAGGTCCGCTATTTCCGGTGCAGCTTTCACCACTGTTCGAGGTATCTCCCAAGCCGGTTCACGTTGGTCGCCAGTGAGATGGGCAATCGGCCGGCAGTATACCGGCAAATGCCCGCCGGCCATACCCGGGAGCAAGGCAACCGCCGGCCAGAGTGATCGCAGCGCCGGCGAACGGCCGCAGAGATCGCCTACATCGCCGGATTGAGCGACGTTTCGCGGGCATCTACGTCTAAATAGTGAGAGAATTTTAACGGCTTCTTCGAGTTGACCGGGTTCACACTCGGCATGGGCCGGAGTATCCTGTGTCCGCATTAGTGAAAACCATCACATACTTGCCTCCGTCGCTTCTGCTAACGGTTCATGAGGAACCACAACGGTGAACCTGAGCACTGAGAACCTGGCCCGCGCCAGCGCCAATCACCCGTGGCGGACGCTGGCCATATGGGCGGTGGCAATCCTGGCCGGGTTGGCGATAACTGCAACACTGTTTGCTGACGCCACAACTACCGAGCAGGACTTCACCTATGACCCGGAGGCCAAGGTAGCCAACCGGCTTATTGAGGAGCGCCTGCGTGGCCCGTCCGCATTCACCGAGACGGTGGTCATTCGTTCAGACTCACTTGCGGTTGATGACCCCGCCTTCCGGGAGCGGGTCCAGGATGTGGCCAGAGCGCTGCGGACACTCGGCCCGGATGTGCTGAACGTCCAGCAACTGGGCAGCTACTACGACCTGCCTGATGGCGATTCCCGCAGGGACGCCCTGGTCTCCCCGAGCCGCCAGACCACCATCATCCCGGTCGTCATGACGGGAGACGTTGACGAGGTCAGCAGCAACATTCACCGCGTGACCGACATTGCAGCAGAGATCGGCACAGGCGGCGGTTTCGAGGCAGGTGTGGCCGGGCAGGCCAGCATCAATGCCGACTTCCAGGAGATTTCCGAGCGTGACCTGTTGACAGGCGAGACCATTGGCATCGGGATTGCCCTGGTCATCCTCCTGCTGGTGTTCCGGACAGCGGGCGCGGCTTGGATCCCGATTGTCATGGCGCTCATATCCATATCGCTGGCGGTTGCCGCGGCCTCGCTGATCGGCCAGGTCTACAAGCTGTCTTTCTTCGTGGTCAACATGATCACCATGATCGGGCTGGCTGTAGGCATCGACTACACGCTGTTCATAGTGGCCCGTTATCGCGAGGAGCGCGGCAACGGCCTGTCAAAGCTTGACGCCATCTCCAAGTCAGGCGCCACTGCCTCACGCGCCGTCGTCTTCTCCGGCCTGACGGTTGTGTTCGCCCTGATGGGAATGCTGATAGTGCCGACGACCATATTCTTCAGCCTGGCGCTTGGAGCAATCCTGGTGGTCATCATGGCCGTGATGCTTGCCGTGACGCTGCTGCCGGCAATCCTGAGCCTGATGGATAACAAGGTGAACGCCCTGCGCCTGCCATTCCTGCCCAGATTCGGTGCGGCGGATACCGGTGCCCAGCGCGGGTTCTGGAACTGGGTCACACGCTCCGTAATGCGCCGGCCGGCGCTCTACCTGGTGATCGGCGGAGGCGCACTTATTGCCGCCACAGTGCCCTACTTCGGCATCAATCCTGGCTTCAACGGGGTGGGCACACTCCCCGATGAGTTCCCGTCCAAGTGGGCGTTCAACGTCCTGCAGGAGGAGTTTCCCAACTCCGGGAACCTGGGCCTCGCGGAGATCGTCATCGATGGCGACGCGAACTCCACAGGTGTCACTGACGCGGTGGCGCGGCTCCAGGAGTCCGTGGCAGGCGACCCCATATTCGGGCCTGCGACTTACGAAACAAACGACGCCGGCAACCTGGGTGTGCTGTCAGTGATCATACGGGCGGAAGGCTCCAGCGATGACGCTGTGGAAGCGGTCCGTAGTCTCCGCGAAAGTTATTTGCCTGCTGCCGGGATTCCGGCTCCGGTATACGTGGGAGGCAACACCGCGTTCAACCTGGACTTCTTTGACCTTGTAGCTGATTGGACTCCCATAGTCCTGGTGTTCGTGCTGTCGCTCAGTTTTGTGCTGCTGACAGTGGTGTTCAGGTCGCTGGTGGTGCCGGTAAAGGCGATCATCCTCAACCTGCTGTCGGTTGGATCAGCGTACGGGCTGCTGGTGCTGGTGTCGCAGCAGGGAATAGGCGCTGACCTGCTGGGGTTCCAGCAGGTGGAGGCAATTGAGGCATGGATACCGCTGTTCCTGTTCTCTGTGCTGTTCGGGCTCTCCATGGACTACGAGGTTTTCCTGCTGAGCCGGGTGCGGGAGCGGTTTGACCAGACCCACAACAATGATGAGGCGGTGGCGTTCGGCCTGCGCTCCACGGCGGGCATCATCACGGGGGCGGCGCTGATAATGGTTGGCGTCTTCTCCGGCTTCGCGATGGGTGACCTGGTGATGTTCCAGCAGTTGGGCTTCGGCCTGGGAGTGGCCATCTTCGTGGATGCATTTATAGTGCGGACACTGCTGGTGCCCTCTTCGATGAAGCTGCTAGGCAACCGCAACTGGTACCTTCCGAAGTTCCTGCACTGGCTGCCAGACCTGCGGGTTGAGGGCAGCGACGAACCAACTCCGCCGACTGTGCCCGCCAACGCCACAACCGCGGCGGCGGATTAGTAGTTCGCGTCCGGCATAACTCGCAAGACAGCCGCGGGTGCCGGCTGGTTTTTGGAAGGCCTGTGAACATGACACCCGGTTCCCATATACAGCCAGGCCCCAAGCTTGCCGAGGGCATGACGGCGGACATCCATGCCCTGGACAGCGGGCGCGTCCTGAAGCTGTTCAAAGCGGGGCGGCCGGCTTCATCAGTAGACCGTGAGTACGACATCTCGCGGAAGGTACACGAAGCCGGGGTGGCTGCGCCCGCCGTTTACGATATTGCCACCGTGGGAGACAGGCGCGGGATTATCTACGAGAGGGCCGGTGGCTCTCCCATGGCTGACTGGCAACTTGCGCTCCCATGGGAACTGGTCCGCCGCGCCCGCCTGCTGGCGCGGCTTCAGGCAAATTTGCACGCCGTTACCGTCTCAGGCCTCCCATCCCAACGGGCGGAGCTTGAGCGAAAGATCCGTGCAGCCCACCTCACTTCGGAGCCACAAAAGGAGACGGCCCTCCGCCTGTTGCACGGCCTCCCCGATGGCAACATCCTGTGCCACGGTGACTTTCATCCTGCAAACGTGATTTTGGGACGCAACGGGCCACTTATCATTGACTGGGCAGACGCCACAAGCGGCCACCCGTTGGCAGATGTTGCCCGTACGTCACTGCTGCTGCGCCATGGCTCGCTGCATAGCCGCCCCGGCATCCGGCGGGTGGCAATCAGATGGATCGCGACCCTGTTTCATCGTTTCTACCTTCGCCGTTATCTTCGGCTGACTGGCGCTGACGCTTCAGACATCGAAAAGTGGCATACGGTGATAGCGGCCGCTCGCCTGAATGAAGGCATCATTGCCGAAGAGAAGCAACTCCTGTCCATCGTGTCGGCTGGCGGCTCGCACTAGGCTTGCAGCGCTGCCGCGGCTTCGTGGATGTCAGTTACACCCGCGTGGCGCATCCGACTCGCCAATTCTCCTGTAGGAAGTTGGAGTAGAATCCGCCCGCGGCTGGTCAAACCGGTAACTGAGAGGACAGAGGGTTGTTAGAACACTTTCACGTAAGAGCCGAGGATGAAGTCCGCGTCATGCCCGAGGACCTGCGGCGCACAGTCACAGATGTTTTTCTCAAGATGAACATGCCGCATGATGATGCGGAGCTGGCCGCTGATGTGCTGGTCTCCGCCGACACGCGCGGGGTGGACACTCACGGCGTGTCCAACATGCTGCGCCGGTACGTGGCGATGTTTGGCGAGGGAAACATAAACCCCAGGCCGAACTGGCATGTGGTCCGCGAATCCCCATCGACGGCGAATATCGATTCCGATGGCGGCCTCGGACTGGTGGTTGCGCCGAGGGCGATGGAGATCGCCATTGATAAGGCCAAGAAGGTCGGCATCGGCGCAGTGACCATCGGCAACGGCCGCCACTTCGGCATGGCCGCCTACCACTCCATGATGGCGCTGCCGCACGACATGATCGGCTACTCCATCACCGGCGGCGGAGCGAACACCGTGCCCACGTTCGGAGGGGAGCCGAGGATAGGAGCGAACCCGCACTCGTGGGCTGTGCCCGCAGGCGAAGAGCCGGATTTCGTGCTGGACATGTCCTCGTCCTCCGTGGCTGCTAACAAGATTGCGCTGGCACGCCGGAACGGCTCGACGGTCCTGCCGGGGCTGCTGGCGGCAGACGACGGAACGCCGATAATGGACGAGGCGGTGCCGCCGGAGCACACGTGGCTGTTGCCGGTGGGCGCAACACGGGAAATGGGGTCGCACAAGGGTTACGGCCTGGGCGTGGTGGCGCAGGTGTTCAGCGGCATCCTGTCTACGGGCCAGTTCGGCCCCTATGGGGCAGGAAAGATGACTCACTTTGTGGCGGCCTACAGCATTGATGCGTTCACGGATGTTGACCGGTTCAAGAAATCGATGGATGAGTTCCTCCGCTACCTCAGGGAGACCAGGCCTGCGCCCGGCCATGACCGCGTTTACTACGCAGGCCTGCCGGAACACGAAGAGTCGCAGCGACGCACCGCAGAGGGCATCCCGCTTCACCGCGAGGTGACGGAGTGGTTCGACTCGATCACCGCCGAACTGGGCGTGGAGCCATTGAAGCGACGGGAGTAACGGAAGCCTGGCCCGTTTTGTTTGCTCCGCATTGCCAGGAGGGCGAGCGGCAGATTCTGCGTGCTACTCACGTTGGATGCCTGTATCCCTGACCGTCCGCGGCGAATGCGCGACACTACGGCCACAGGATGGCGAGGCAGGGCTGCACTTGAAGAAGACCCTAGGAGAGCATCAATCCCATGGAGCTTGAGATTCGCGCTCACACTCCGGACGAGCTGTGGGACTACCGCACAGCAGTGGCGCGGGGCTTCGGCTATTATCCGCGTGAAGAGCCGGGCGAACGCGAACTGTACGTGAGCAGACATGAGCCTGAGAGGACGGTTGTGGCGGCCACCGGCGGAAAGATGGTCGGGACCTCGGTCGCATACTCCTATGGCCTGTCAGTCCCGGGCGGGAAGATCCTGCCAGTCGCAGCCGTCAGCGACGTGACTGTGGCCGTAACGCACCGTCGCCGTGGCATCCTCACCCAGATGATGCGGCGCCAGCTCGGGCAGGCCAGGGAGAGAGGTGAGCCGGCTTCCGTCCTGTGGGCGTCCGAGAGCCTGCTATACAGGCGTTTTGGGTTCGGCATGGCCGTGCAGCATGAGCGGTGGGACATCCCGCGCGAGCACGGGACCATCGCTCATATGCCAGACACTCCGGGGGAAGTTCGGTTCGCCAGCCCCGCCGAGATACGCACGCTGGCCAGGGACGTGTACGAACGGACGGTGGAGTTAAGGCCGGGCATGGTTACTCGCAACGATGCCTGGTGGAACACGCAGTTATTCGACCCTGAACACCGCCGTGGAGGCATGAGCGCATTCTTCTACGCGGTATATGAGGAAGATGGACGCACAGAGGGATACATCCAGTACAGGATAGACAACGTCTGGACTAAGAAGCATCCTGACAAAAGTTTGAAGGTGGTGGAACTGATGGCTGCCACCGACTCAGCCCACGCCGCGCTTTGGCAGTTCTGCATGTCGGTGGACCTGGTCACTACCGTCACATCGGAACACCAGCCGGTGGATGACCCGCTGTGGTGGATGCTGACAGACCCCCGCTGGCTGCACCGTGAGCCTTTTGATGCGGTCTGGCTGAGGATCATAGACCCGGTGAAGATGCTGTCATCCCGCACTTATTCCACGGAAGACAAGCTGGTTTTCGAGGTACGGGACAAGTTCTGCCCATGGGTGGCCGGCCGATACGAGATCGATGGTGGACCCGCAGGCGCTGAAGTGCGCCCCACCAACGCAGAGCCGGACATCACCATGTGGGGCGCAGGATTGGGCGCTTGCTACCTGGGCGGATCGCGGTTCTCCAGCCTGGTCAGGGCCGGGCGCATGGAGGCGAAGTCGGCGGATGCAATGCGCCGGGCTGACCTCATGTTCACCGCCAACCGGGCGCCATGGTGTCCACAGGAGTTTTAAGGCAGAGCGCGTTTAAGCGCGCCCTGCCCTGCTGCATCTCTGCTGAAGGCTTGGCTTAGTCGATTGAGTGGTTCTTGACCACGTCCGGGTTCAATTCCAGCCCCAGGCCGGGGCGGTCAGGGTAAGGCGCCCACATGCTGTCCTTCGGCTCCGGGAACTCGGTGTAGAAAAACAGGTCATTCTTCTCTGCGCTGCCAAGGTACTCAACCACCTTGAGGTTGGGCGTGGCCATGGCGCAGTGAAGGTGCACAAGCTGGACTGCATGCGGGGCCACGGGCAGGTTGAACCCGTGCGCCATGTGGGCCACCTTCATCCATTCCGTGACGCCGCCCACACGGCCAATGTCCGGCTGCACGATGTCCGCCGCGCCGCGTGAAATCAGGTCCTTAAAGCCATACTTGGTGTACTCATGCTCGCCTGTTGCCACCGGGATGGTGGTGGACCGGGCAATGGCGGCCAGGCCGTCTATATCATCAGCCAGCACTGGCTCTTCGAACCAGGCGACGTCGTAGTCCTCGAAGATCTTGGACATGCGGATGGCCTGCTTCGCGTAATAGCCGTTGTTGGCGTCAACATAAATCTCCACGTCATCGCCAACTGCGTCCCGCACGGCTTCGAGTCGCTCCACGTCTTCACGCTCGGACTGGCCGAAGTCCTTGCCCACCTTCATCTTGACCCGCTTGAACCCTCGATTCACATAACTCATCTGCTCGTCCACCAACTCGTCCTGCGAGTAGTTGGTCCAGCCGCCGCTGCCGTAAACGGGCACTGTGTCCTGGTACGGGCCCAGCAGGCGGTACAGGGGCAGGCCAAGCGCCTTGGCCTTGAGGTCCCACAGGCCGATGTCCACGGCAGAGATAGCCTGGAAGGCGACGCCCTTCCGGCCGTAGCCCCGGACGCGCCAGAACATGTCGTTCCAGAGCTTCTCGATGTTGAACGGGTCCTGGCCTATCAGCAGGTCTTTCAGGTTGTCTTCAATGACGGCCCTGATTGCGCGTTGCCCGGTCCCCACGCCGAGCCCCTCCGTGCCCTCGTCGGTCTTTATATGTACCCACAACCCTGCGGAGCCCTTCGCGCCAGGCTTCAGCGGGGGAATTGTGGCGTCCTGGATGACAAACCCTTCCGGGTTGCGGAGCATGGTGGTGGTGACATCAGTGATCTTCACGCGGACCTCCCTGGCAGATGAATGCAGCCGTTGATCGGGCTGCCTCGGCGGCGAGGGGATTATAGGCCGGTCCGCGCTGCGGCGTAAGCGCAGCCGGCGAAGGTTGCCGGCCACGCACGTCGACGACTACACCCGGCGGTACTTCGTGACCGCCAGCGGCACGAAAACAGCCAGGATCGCCGCGGTCCAGGCCAGCGACTGCCAGAGATACGTGCCTACCTCGCCGCCCTGCGCCATCCCGCGCGCAGCGTTCACGGTGACTGTGACCGGATTTATGTTGGCGAACCCCTGGAGCCATCCCGGCATGGTCTCAACCGGGACGAATGCGGAGCTCATGAATGTGAGCGGGAATATCCAGAGGAAACCGGCCACCTGCGCTGATTCCGTGTTCTTCACCGAGACGCCAATAAAGGCGGATATCCAGGAGAACGCTATGCCGGTGGCAACAGCCAGGAAGGGCATGGCGAGCGCCCCGCCCAGCCCGCCGTGAAAACGAAAGCCAATGGCCGTGCCCACGCCAATCATCAGGGCAACTACAAACCCGTTGCGCATGGTGTCCGCCAGGATCCGCCCGGCTATCACCGCGGACCGCGCCATTGGCAACGACTTATACCTGTCAACCATGCCGCTCCGGAGGTCTTCAGAAAGGCCAATGCCTGTCTGCGTGGAGCCGAACAGCACCGTCTGCATCAGGATGCCGGGCAGCAGGAAGTCTATGTAGTTGCCGGCCCCGCCGCTTATCGCCCCGCCGAACACGTACGTGAACAGCAGGACGAACATCACCGGCTGCACGGTCGAGAAGACCAGCAGGTCAGGCGATCTCGCGTAGCGCATGACGTTGCGCCACGCCATCACCATCGAGTCGGACACTCCCCAGCGCAGTTCAGTACCCAGCGATCCCGCGGTAAGCATTAGTTTTTCTCCGTGCATCAACCGCCCACTGCGACTCAGCGGGCCGTAACTGTCTCAACGTCCGGCTCAGCCGTTTCGTCCTCAGCCGGCCGGCCGGTGAGGGCAAGGAACACGTCATCCAGCGTGGGCTGTCGCAGCGAGATGTCCGATATCGGAATTTCAGCGGCGTCCACGACCCGCACCGCCTCAATCAGCACGGACGGCCCGCCTGATACCGGCATGGTCACCACGCCTGTATCAACGTCAACCTGTGGCACACCCCTGCCCAGTTTCGCCACGGCCTCCGCAACGGCAGCGGCATGGTTGACGTTGGACACCTGTATGGACAGGAACTCGCTGCCTGCCCTGCGTTTTAGGTCGGCAGCGGCGCCTTCAGCAATGATCCTGCCGTGATCGATCACCGTGATCTTGTCGGCAAGCTGGTCCGCCTCTTCCAGGTACTGTGTGGTCAGCAGGACCGTTGTGCCGTCGCGCACCAGGTCCCGTATGACCTCCCAAAGGTCAATCCTGCTGCGGGGGTCCAATCCGGTGGTTGGCTCGTCCAGGAAGAGCACCCGCGGTGTTGCGACGAGGCTGGCTGCAAGGTCCAGCCGGCGGCGCATGCCGCCTGAATAAGTCTTGGACTGCCTGCCCGCCGATTCCGTCAGAGCAAAGCGTTCCAACAGCTCATCAGCGCGCCGCCTGGCCTCTGCGCCGCGCAGGTGATAGAGCCGGCCAACCATCACCAGGTTTTCGCGGCCGGTGAGGTTCTCATCAACCGCGGCGCTCTGCCCGGCCAGGCCGATGATCGACCTCAGTTTTGTGGCATCCTTCACCACGTCAAAGCCTGCCACAGTGGCGCGCCCGGAACTGGGCTTCAGCAGCGTGGTCAATATGCGGACCAACGTGGTCTTGCCTGCGCCGTTTGGACCCAGTAAACCCAACACTGTTCCAGCGGGGACTTCAAGGCTTACATCGTCAAGCGCCTGCAAGTCTCCATAGGATTTCGAGACGTTTTCCACAACCACGGAGACTTCCCGCTCGTTTGGCCCTGGTCCATTGGTATTTCGAAATTCAGTCACTGATAACTCCATCAAACGCGGCTCACAGGCTTATGCGTCCTCGCAGGCACTGTGGTGGACGGATTTCACCCGCGTAACGCTAAATCATCCTGCGCGGATATTTAAGATGTGTGTCACATATCCCCAGGTGCGAGGCCGCCCCACCGGACACTCATCATGCCTTCAATATAGGTTTCTGCCAATGGTGAATCGGTTGCCCATGAGCGCATCAGCACTTCGAAGAGAGCACAGTTGTGCAGTCCACCGAGGAACATCCCGGCGATGACCTCTTGATCATACTGCCGTAACCTCCCCCCATTGAATCTCAGCATCAAAGAAACCCGGCCCCTTCTTTATCCTGGCTCAAAAAGCTAACGCCGGTTATGTGAGTCGACTGCCGATGAGAGTAGAGTAAGCACGCGAATTTCCAGGTGTCGCCGCGGGCCAGTTGACCGCCGCAACGCCAGGCCAACGTTTCACACAGTCTCCAGGAACCCACTGCCACGGACGCCCCGGCGACACAACAGAAGCGGCTGAACCCTGTGGCCAGGGCCAGGCGGCGGGTCAAGCGCGTCACCTACGGCTGGTGGGTCGCCGTGGCTGGCGCGTTCAACATGATGTTCAGCTCTGGCCCCACGTTCCAGGCTAGCAGCGCCCTGTTCGCCGCCATTGACAGCGAATTCGGCTGGTCCCGGGCCGTCGTCACCGGAGTGGCGTCCTTCGGCCGGTTCGGCGGCGCCCTGCTGGGGCCTGTAGAAGGCTGGATGTCGGACCGCTTCGGCCCGGCCCGCATGGTCCTGCTGGGCTTTACGCTCGGCGGCCTCGGGCTGATCGCCTTCTCCATGATCCAGGGGCCGGTTGCTTACTACGCTGCGTTCCTGCTGATCTCTGTCGGGTTCAGCATCGGCGGCTTCACGCCATCGATGGTCTCCGTGAACGCGTGGCTTCCGAAACGCCGCGCCACCGGCATGGCTATGGTCGTAGGCGGCAGCAGCATCGGCGGCTTCTCTGTGCCGCTCATAGTGTGGGGAATCAACTCGTACGGATGGCGGCCAACGGTCCTGGTGATTGGACTGATGACAATGGCGGTCGGCCCGTTCATCGCCTGGGTGCTGGCGAGAAAAGCGCCGCTTCCAGAGGAGATGGAACCGGCCGATGAGGATGATGACGCATCGACTCTTAGCGCTGAGAACCCGCGGTTAAGGCCGGCGTATGACTTCACGGTCAAGCAGGCCATGCGGACCAGGGCGTTCTGGTCCATGTCCCTGACGCATACCCTCGCGAACCTGTCTGTCAGCGCAGTGTCAGCCCATGTATTTCTCCAGTTGCTCGCCATAGGCCTGTCGGATGGCCTTGCGAGCACCATCATCCCCATTATGGGCGTGACCGCGTTCACGTCCCAGATGCTGGGCGGAATACTGGGCGACCGAATGGACAAGCGCATCCCGGTGTCCATCCTGCTCCTGTTCCAGGGAGCGGGCGTGGCCCTGCTGGCTGTGGCCAGCAGCTACCCGACCGCGGTCCTGTTCGCCATCGTATGGGGAGTGGGATTTGGCGCACGCACTCCCATGCTGCACGCCATGCGTGGCGAATACTTCGGACGGCGGCATTACGGCACGATACTCGGCATGTCGTCGTTCCCAATGGCGATGGGCATGATGATCACCCCGTTCACCGTCGGATACATATTCGATGTCCAGGAGACTTACCGGTGGTCGTTCCTGGTCCTGGCCGGGGCTTGCGTGCTGGCATCGGCCCTGATCCTGCTGGCCAAGCGGCCGGCGCCGCCGGCACAGCAGCACTTCACGCGCCCGTCGACAGGGCCAGCCGAGCCAGTCGGCAAGGGCGAGGCCACCGCGGGCTAAAGCCGCCACGCGCCGAGTCCCGGGTAAGAGACACCCGCGGGTTGACGGGAACCCGCCCCGTTCGTAACGCTCAACGCCACCCCGTATACTGGCCCCTGTTTTGTGTTCGCCGATGGGTCATTGTGGAGTGTGCTTATGCGCCCGATAGCCGATGTTGCAGCCGAACTGGGTCTCTCACCTGCCAGCCTGGAACCTTACGGCAACGACAAGGCGAAGATCCCGCTGGACGCCTTTCCAAAAAATGACGATCCCGGAAAGCTGATCGTGGTCACGGCCATCACTCCCACCCCTGCGGGCGAGGGCAAGTCCACCACCGCAGTGGGCCTGACACAGGGCCTGGCAAAGATCGGCAAGCGCCCTGCCCTGACCATCCGCCAGCCTTCTCTTGGCCCGGTGTTTGGGCACAAGGGCGGCGGTACCGGCGGCGGAAAGTCCGTCGTCCGGCCGGCGGAAGAAATCAACCTTCATTTCACCGGCGACTTTCACGCCATGGAGTCAGCGCATAACTTCCTGGCGGCCATGACGGACAACGTGGCCTACCGCGGCTCCATTGACTGCTTCAAGGCAGCCGGCGTCACGTGGAGGCGGGTGACTGACGCTGAGGACCGGGCGCTGAGACAGATTGTCACTGGCGTGGGCGGCAACTCCAACGCACCGCTGCGGGAGGCCGGGTTCGACATATCGTCAGCCTCCGAGATCATGGCGATCCTGGCCCTGGCGCGGGACTACAAAGACCTGAGGGAACGCCTTGGCAACATAGTTGTGGGCTGGACCGAGGACCGGAAGCCGGTGACTGCCAATGACGTGCGCGCAGTTGGGTCGATGATGGCCCTGCTCAGGGACGCGCTCAAGCCGAACCTTGTGCAGACTGCGGAAGGCCAGCCTGCGCTGGTGCACATGGGACCTTTTGGCAACATCGCCCACGGCTGCAGCTCCATCATCGCCGACATCCTGGCTGTGGCGACGGCTGAGTACGTGGTGACTGAGGCAGGGTTCGGCGCGGACCTGGGCTTCGAGAAGTTCATGGACATCAAGGTCCGCCAGGGCGGCCCGAAGCCTTCAGCGGCGGTGGTCGTGGTGACTGTGCGCGGCCTGAAGTGGCACGGCGGCGTTGGCCTGAAAGAGATCAACAAGCCGGATGTGGACGCGGTGAAACGCGGCACAGAGAACCTTCGCAACGCCCTCCGGATTGTGAAGATGTATGGCCTGCCGGCGGTGGTGGCGATCAACCGGTTCCCGGACGATTCCGCCGCGGAGGTGCAGGTTGTGAAGTCCGCTGCGCTTGAGGCGGGCGCGGCCGGGGTTGCCGAAGCAAAAGGCTTTGCCGAGGGCGGCGAAGGCATGAAGGAGCTTGCCGAGGCGGTGGTGGATGCGGCCCAGCAGCCGTCTGACGTGAGCCTGCTGTACGACGATGACGAGCCGATAACCGGCAAGGTGGAGCGCCTGGCACGAGAGGTGTATCGCGCAGGAGAGGTCACGTGGGCGCCGCTCACCAAAACTACGGCGCGCCGCTTCGAAGCAAACGGCTGGAACTTCCCAATCTGCATGGCCAAGACGCACCTGTCGGTGTCTTCGGACCCAAAGCTGCTCGGCGCGCCGACGGGCCATACGCTGCCGATACGCGAGCTACGCGTCCTGGCAGGGGCTCGCCAGGTAGTGACGCTGGCAGGGGACATAATCACGCTTCCCGGCCTGCCATCCACACCCAACGCGTGGGACATTGACCTGGACGACAACGGGAAGATCACAGGTATCCTGAGTACATAGCGCCTGGGACATCGACGATAATCAGCCAGTGCCGCCGGACGTAAAAGCGATGCCCCTTTCAAGATGGGTGGCAACATGCCGGCGGATTTGTGGAGCAGTTCAATATGACACAGAGTGCGCGTCCTCCCCGCCAGGCCATTCGCAGGCCCGGCTTCGATTGCCCTAACTGCGGGAACCGGCTGGAGCCAAAATTCCTGCCGCAGGTTGCTCCAAGCTGCCCCGTGTGCGGCGCCTACACGCGGCCCGACCAGGGAGCAAGAAACTCCGGCCTCAAGGTGTTCTGCGCCCGCTGCCACACCAGGGCGGCCGCATACATCTCCCCGAAGTGCACAAACTGCGGAACCAAGTGGAGCACGTTCTCAAGTATCTCGCTGGCTGAGCAGGTCCCCGACACCGCCTTCGAGCGCCCACAGGACCCGGACCCCATCCACCGCACACCGGAAGGCGGCGCTCAGTAGCATCGGGAAGCCTGATCAACCAGTCACCGCCACTTTTTTGTCTCGACCACTCTTTGTCTCGCCTACTTTTGTCTCGACCGGACACCCGAGCCGACAGGCGAGCCTCGAAGAGTGTCCGAGCCGAAGGTGAGTACAAACCAGAGACCTGGGGAGGGAGGGTCTTGGCGACCCACTCCAACCACCAGCCAAACACCCACCACCATGTCGTCTCGACCAAACACCCGAGCCATCAGGCGAGCCTCGAAGAGTCGGGGTTCCCGCGGCAGCGGGTCGAGCGAAGCAAGTACAAACCAGAGACCCAGGGAGGCGGGGGCTTGGCGATCCACTCCAACCACCAGCCAAACACCCACCACAATGTCATCCTGAGCAAAGCGAAGGATCTCTCCTCGCGCCCCCCATGCCACCCACTCAACCCACCACCTCCTGCCACCGCACCCTTGATACAAAGAACATGCGTGCTATATAGTGGTAAATGAAGCGGCGGATGGGACGGGCGGGGGGAAGACAGTGCGCGGGAATGATGCGGCCACTGTGCGTGGGAAAACCTGCCATAAAACAATGGCAAGGTCAGGCACACACCGCACCAGTCCTTAATCATGCCACCGACCTCCACAACCCGGCTCATCCGCACGGCAGGCAGCA
>JBBDMW010000032.1:0-23181 GCA_040878005.1 Dehalococcoidia bacterium | reverse complement strand
GCATGCTTCTCTGGTACCGCAGATATCATCGGATAGCAATTTTGAGATAGTTACTTACGCTCGCCGGGGCGTTCATATTCAGCCTGTTCGTGCTCACCTTTGCGGTATCTCCCTCCTACTGGCTTTCCGTGGCGCTTATCTTCTTGGGCGGCCTGTTCAACTCGATATTCCTCATCAGTTCCATGACTGCGCTGCAAATGAAGGTGCCCGACAGTTTGAGAGGACGCGTCATGGGCATCCACTCCATCACCTTCAGCCTCATTCCGTTGGGCGGCATGATGGGCGGTGCGGTCGCACAGGCCATGAATGAACGTTTCGCCGTGGGCATTTCGGCAGTAGTGCTGGCCGTGATCATTGTTCTTGTTACGCTGACGCAGCGAGAGGTGCGCGATATGGACGGAAGAACGCTGCGTGAAAGCGTTGTCGTGGAATAGGCCTTTCTCACCGCAATCGCGCAACTCACCCGGCCCTGATGCGGCTATGCTTTGTCTGTGCCATACCTGCCTGACCGGCAGGCGCCCACCCTCTAAGCAGAACAGTCACGATGGACCTGAACGACGTACGAAAACGCATCGAGCGCAGCGAGGAGCAGTTGTCGCCCCACGCAGTGCGCTCCACCAACAGCCGCGGGCGCAAGGTTCCCGAGGAGCCATCCGCGGTCAGGAGTGAATTTCAACGGGACCGCGATCGCGTCATCCACACGAACTCCTTCAGGCGTCTCAAGCACAAGAGCCAGGTCTTTGTCGCACCGCTTGGTGACCATTACGTAACCCGCCTCACACACACAGTGGAGGTTTCGCAGGTGGCGCGGACCATCGCCAGGGCGCTGAACCTGAACGAGGACCTGGTCGAAGCAACGGCACTGGCACACGACCTGGGACACACGCCATTCGGCCACATCGGCGAATCGGTGCTCAACGAACGGCTGCTGGGCGGCTTTCACCACAGCAGGCACAGTGTGCGAATCGTCGAGGCGATAGAGAAAGAGGGCCGCGGTCTCAACCTGACACAGGAAGTCATCGAAGGTATACGGCACCACTCCAAGCCGGAAGGTGAGTTTCTATCCCAGGCTGCGGTGTCACACATGACGCTCGAAGCGCAAATCGTGCGGATATCCGATGCCCTGGCCTACCTGTCCCACGATATTGGTGACGCCATACGCTCAGGATTCTTCTCACTTCATGACCTCCCCGGAGAAGCAGTGGAGGCATTGGGTGAGCGGCACTCCCAGCGGGTCGACACGCTGGTGTCAGACGTAGTGCGATCATCATGGGACTGCACAGGTGAGGCCGCACCCGGAGACGGAGCACCCTGGATACGGATGTCGCCTGAGATTGGGCGAATCACCACGCTCCTCCGCAACTTCATGTTCAACAACTTTTATTACCACATCAGCAGTTCCAGGGAAGGACGCAGAGCCGCTGACATAGTGGGCGTCCTGTTCGACCACTACATGGCCCACCCGGAAAAGATCCCTGGGCAGATGCGCCAGATGTCTGGCTCAACTGAGCAGGCAGCAGCTGATTACGTTTGCGGCATGACAGATAACTACGCGTTGATGAGAGCCGAAGAAATTCGCCCCGGCCTGAGCGAAGGCGTGTTCCAGGGCCACATTTAAAACGGGACTGCATCGAGGCAACGGACGCAGATTGATCAAGATGTCCTGAACCTGTGTGTCATCTGCCACACGCGTGCGCGTAAGTCACTGGTATACTCCGGCCAGTGCCGCTGCCCGTCCAACACCGGCGTCCATGCCCTTCAGAAAGGTTGCGTCCCAGCACCGCTTATGAGCCTCCTTGATGAAGTAAAACGCCGCACAGACATCGTTCAGGTGGTCGCTGACTACGTTGACCTGGACACTTCATCGCGCACGCCCAAGGGCCTCTGCCCCTTCCACTCCGAACGCACTCCTTCATTCGTCGTTTACCCGGATTCCGGCAACTGGCACTGCTTTGGCAGCTGCGCAGATGGTGGCGACGCGGTGTCGTTCGTGATGAAGAAGGAGAACCTGTCCTTTGGCGAAGCCCTCCGGATGCTTGCAGAAAAAGCAGGCATTTCTGAGAAAGAGGCCTCATCAGGCAGTGCGCCCGGCAGGTCGCTTGCAACGCTATATGAAGCCAACGAGGCCGCAGCAAGCTACTTCCAGGCCCTCCTAAAAGCACCTTCAGGAGAAAGTGCCCGCAGCTACCTTGAATCCAGGGGCATCTCCATGGAAACTGCCATGCGGCGGGGCATGGGAATGGCGCCCACCGGCATGGAATCCCTCGCCGGTCACCTGAGGTCGAAGGGCATTGATGCGCGCGCCGCAAGGGACGCAGGGCTGATGACGCGCACACAGGACGGCGGCTGGCGCGATATGTTCAGGGGCCGCCTGACCATTGAGATTCGCGATGCCAGGGGCAGGCTGGCGGGCTTCGGGGCGCGCAGCCTCGACGGGTCTGAGCCCAAGTATCTGAACACACCCAAGTCTGACACCTTTGACAAGTCTCGAATCCTGTACGGCCTGCACTGGGCAGCCGATTCGATCCGGCCGGCAGGTGAAGCAGTAGTCGTGGAAGGCTACATGGACGCCATAACCGCACATGAGAACGGCTTCACCAATGTGGTGGCATCCATGGGCACGGCCATCACCAGTGAACAGCTTGATGCCCTGTCCAGGCTGGTCGGCAGCAAAGACCGTACCGGTGCAGTGATCCTCTGCCTGGACAGCGACGCAGCTGGTGAGAACGCCACGTTCCAGAAGCTGGAAGAGCTTGTGGAAACGTCGCAGGCCGCCGCAGGACGATTCCAGAAATCGTCCCTGGAGATAAAAGTCGCCCATCCGGCGGGAGGCAAAGACCCGGATGAGGCCATAAAGACAGATCCTGAAGGATGGCGGCAGTCACTCGCGGAAGCATCGCCGCTGATCGAGTACTTCATCGGGGCCTACTCCGCAAGGTACGATCTGACTACGGGCGACGGCAAGGCCCGCGTGGTAGAACGGGTTGCGCCACTGGTGTTCAGGGTCGCGAACCAATACGAGCAGGATCGTTACTGGACACTGCTCGCAGAGAAGGTTGCCGTTGCGCCCGAACGCCTGCAGGCAATGATCCAGCGGCCCGCTCCCCGGCGCAGGACCAGTCCGCGGCGTGCCGGTGAGTCACGAATATCTCCGGACCAGATGAGCGCCGCGCTGGAGTCTGGCTCGCAGTCCAGCATCGAGGAGCACCTGCTCGCAATGCTCCTGCAGCATCCTGAACTGCGCGAATACGGGATCGCGGTCCCACCGGAACATTTTCATGATTCAGGTAACCGGGAAATATTTACTGGCTGGCAGAGCTTGGCTACACTCGCCGAACTGTCCTCGGTCCTGGATGAGCATTTGGTGAACAACGTCGAGCAGTTACAGGCACGGCCGTTGCCACCTTCGGACCACCTTCACAAAGTTGAAGATGTAACGCAGTGCGTCAGCCGGCTGCGAGAGCGCCACTTCAGGCATCTCAAGGTTCTTGAGGAGAGCGCCTTCGCAGAACTGGAGCAGCAGAGTAGCGGGGAAGAGCGGGAGGAACTGCTCAAGAGAACACTGGATTCCAATTCCAGTCTCAGGCAAGTATTTATAGGACGGGCTTGACCATGGCAAGACGCCCACGCACTACGGATGAAGATGAACGGCTGGTCGAAGACCTCGCGGACGGCGCCGGCCTTCTCCGCCTTGGAATAACCGCCGAGTCAGAGCCTGATGATGACGAGGAGAGCAGCCCATCGGTCCTGCTGGCAGCCGTGGCGCCCTCGTCCATTTCAGAGCTCGACGAATGGGATCCTTCCACCCCTGCGTCCAACGCAGAACGGCGGGCTGCCGCTGAATGGGACCCAATTGCAGAAGACCCTGAGATCACTGATGATCCTGTCCGCATGTATCTTCGGGAGATCGGGCGCGTCACCCTCCTGACGGCACAGGATGAGCGGGTGCTCGCCCGGGCCATGGAACTGCATCGCAGCCTGGAACAAGTTCAAAAACGCTGCGCCGAACGTGATGGGCGACATCCCACCGCGGCAGATTCAGTAAAAGAGTTGCTATGCCAGCTCGCACCGCAGCATGAAGTGGCGGAAGCCATAGCTCGTTTCACCGGGCTGCCAGGGGATGTGACCCTCACCTCTGCCCTCCATGACCCTGCGCTTCGGGAACTCATCGACAGCCCGCACAACGAACAGCTTCTCAATTATCTTTCTGACGCCTTCAACTGCGAGACCGAACAGGCCAAGCAGATGGTGACAGACCTCTCCATTGTCACTGGCCTGCTGCCGCCCGATGTACTGGAAGCGTTTGACCATGATCCAAGGCTGGATGATTTGGAGCGGCACTTCGATGACAACGGCGCTTATGAGCGGCTTGTTGTCTACGAGTTCCTCTTCGGCTCCTACATGGCGCGCATCAGGGACGAAAGCGACCGGTCTGAGCGGCACCTGGCCGAGGCGAACCTGCGGCTGGTTGTCTCAGTGGCAAAGAAATACATCGGCCGCGGCATGTCACTCCTTGACCTGATCCAGGAAGGAAACATCGGCCTGATCAGGGCAGTGGAGAAATTCGACTACCGCAAGGGTTACAAGTTCAGCACCTACGCCACGTGGTGGATTCGCCAGGCCATCACACGCGCAATCGCAGACCAGGCGCGGACCATTCGCATCCCCGTTCACATGGTGGAAACCATAAACAAGCTGCTCCGCACCAGTCGGCGGCTGGTGCAGGAGTACGGCAGGGAGCCGACCAGCGAAGAGATAGGCCGGGACATGGACATGCCGCCCGACAGGGTGCGCGAAATCCTGAAGATATCCCAGGAGCCGGTATCACTCGAAACACCGATCGGCGAGGAAGAAGACAGTCATCTCGGTGATTTCATAGAAGACAAGAACACCATCGCCCCGTCTGAGGCCGCTTCGTACCACCTGCTGAGAGAACAGGTGGAGGATGTGCTGGAAACCCTCAGCCTCCGGGAACGCCGTGTCCTGCAGTTGAGGTTCGGCCTTGCAGACGGCCGCAGCCGGACGCTGGAAGAGGTGGGCAGGGAGTTCGGTGTGACCAGGGAGCGCATCCGCCAGATAGAGGCCAAGGCGCTCCGAAAGCTCCGGCATCCCACACGAAGCAAGAAGCTGCGCGACTTCCTGGAGTAGGCATGCCCCTACACGTACTGAGGCCTCTGGCAGGTCCGGTGGCTGCTTCACGCAGATGCCAATACTGAATTTGGAATAGCCCCCCAGGCCTGAACATGCGGTTCTCATGCAATGCCGGAAGCGCCTGACCTTGAGGTCATCAAAGAGTTCCTTGCGCCGAGGATAGTCGGCTGCACCGTCACCGCCGCAGTCGAGCGCAAGCCGCTGGTGCTCAGGAACATGACCGGCGAGCCTTTCGAGGCCGACTTGCCCGGCCGGAAGATTACGTCCGTTGAGAGGCGTAGCAAGCTCCTGCTAATTGGCCTCGGGCGCGGCCGCCTGCTGATAATCAGCCCCATGCTGACCGGCGGCCTGCGTCATTGCCAACCATCCACACGTATGGACGCCTCAACATGCCTGGCCTTTGATTTGTCCGACGGCTGCCAGTTGAGATACTTTGACCAGAAACGCATGGGGCAGGTTTACCTCCTGCCTCCCGGCCGTTCAGATGAGATTGTGCGGCTGGAGCACCAGGGGCCTGATGTCCTGTCTGAGCCACTGGGCCTGGATGAGTTCACGGCGGCCCTCAAGCCGTTCAGAGGTGAGATCAAGGGGATCCTGACACGCGGTGTCCTGGTCTCAGGAATCGGCAACGCATACGCAGATGAGGTCCTGTTTCACGCCCGCCTGTTCCCATTCAAGAAGCGCACCGCCCTCTCTGCCGATGACGTCAGGAGACTGCATGAGGCGGTCTACAGCGTCCCAGCAGAGGCAGTGAAAACGCTGCGAGAACGAATGGGAGCAGATATCCACAGGAAGGTCAGGGGCTTCCTCAAGGTACATGGCAAAGGTGGCGGACCCTGTCCTGTTTGCAGTTCAAAGATCACTGCCATAACCGCCAACCAGAGGCTCACCAACTACTGTCGGCAGTGCCAGCCGGGATCGCTGTTCCGGCGCTGAAACCACGTCCGCCCAAAGGACATGGCAACCTGCCTGTGCTCCGCTACCGTGTCCGGTCATGTTGCCGCCGCATGTTGTCTCACGCCTGTTACATCAGCGGCTTGCATGATGTGCGCTGGCATGTGAACACTTTATAATCGCGCTCGACGCGGAGGTTCTTCCTGTTAGGATGAATGCACCCAACACCGGCTCGTACACGTGAGAACGCACGGAGACCGCCGCCATCATCGGGTTCATGATGGTCAGGAAGATATCTGCCCCGATCAGACGGGCTGAAGTCACGCTGGAAAAGGCTGATTCAGCAATTGATACAGCGGAGGAAACCGCGCGGACGGCTACCAGGACAATGGGTTCTGCGGGGCGCTGCTCACCCGGGGACTTGGAACGGCGACCATATTCAAGGTGGCTAGAGGCCTGTTGTTCAGGTTAGCAATGGCCCAACACCAGAGGAGGATGCATCAGTGGGTAACTCAAACAATGGCGGCCCAGGTTTTTCGACAGGTCTGCTTATAGGTGGGCTTACAGGTTTTCTCATTGGAATCCTGGTGGCGCCAAAGTCAGGCGAAGAGACGCGCGCCATAATCGTGGACCGCGGCAAGGAATGGCGTGACCAGGCTGAGGACCTCTCGACGGCGGCAAGGGAGCGGTTGGCGTCCGCCACTAGCGAAGGCAGGCGTGCTGCTTCCCAATCCCGTGGACAGAGCCTGGACTTCGATGACCTGGACCTGGATGACGAGGCTCTTTAAGCGCCGGCTGTAGTTGCCACAGCGTCACTCGGCCTTGCCAAATACATTGAGCCAGGCCGCGGGAATCCATAGCCGACGGCCTGGCTCAACATGCTGAATATGTGATCGCACCACTATGCGTCGCATTAAGCTCGGTTGAGTGACGCAGGTGACGCCAGGCAGGGCTGCGTAGGCAAGTCTCTGCTTGCGAGCCGCATGGGCTGCCACCCGCACATCTGGCGTGGTTGTGATGCCATGCTAGAATCCGCGCAGTTCGGTCTGAGTTTGGACTGGCTTTCCCATGGGCTCATCGCTGTCATCCTGATTACAGCGTATATATGCCTGTGCATCGATGACCGAACCCGTTGCTGTCGCGTGCGCGTTTGCATTGCCGTACGCGTAGCGGCATTTTCAAAGTCACGGCTCAATCTCCTGATCTCCCCTGAGGAACTAGCTCATCCACCTCTCGAAGCTGGCACTTTCGGGTTTTCGCAACCACGTCAACACAACGGTCAAGCTCAAGCCGGGCCTGACAGTATTCCAGGGGGCCAACGGGCAGGGTAAGAGCAACCTGCTGGAAGCTGCGTACCTCCTTGCCATAGCCAAATCGCCAAGAGCCTCCGCCGACCGCGAGTTGGTCAACTGGGACCTGGGGCAGTCGGGCGGCCATGTGCAGGTGCTTGGTGTCGGGCGCGAGGGCGACCGGACGATCCAGGCCCAGGTTGACATGGACGTGGCGGAGGCCGGTGATTCAATCGAAGCGCCCGCTGGCGCCGCCCTCAGGAAATCCCTCAGGGTAAATGGGATTGTTCGCACCGCAGCCGAGTTCGTCGGCAACATCAACGTGGTCTTCTTTGAGGCTGATGACCTGGAGATAGTGAGCGGGCCGCCCGGTGTCAGGCGGCGTTTCCTTGACATCCTCATATCCCAGAGCGACCCCACGTATCTGAAAACGCTACAGCGCTACAGCCGTGTCGTGATGCAGCGCAACCAGCTTCTCCGGCGTGTTCGCACGGGTCGAGCCACAGATGAGGAGTTGGTGTTCTGGGACGAGCGACTTGCCCATGAAGGAGCATCGATAATCGAGCGGCGCCGTCGGGCAGTCGCCGGGCTCATAGACCACGCTGTGCCGGCCCATGCCGAACTCACAGGCGGAGATGATCTCCATCTCACGTACATGCCGAGACTCAGCGCTGACTCGTCACAGGCGGATTCCGACGCAGGGCTGACAGGCAGCGGCCTCACCACGAGGATAATGCGCTCACTCATCACTGCGCGCTCTCGTGAACTTGCCCAGGGCGTGACCATAGTGGGACCGCACCGGGATGACGTGGAAATATCGCTGGGCGGCCACGCTGCCGGGTCTTACGCGTCCCGCGGGCAGGCACGTTCCATAGCCATGTCGCTCAAGATGGCGGAGGCAGCCTTCGTAATGAACGCCACCGGCCGCACCCCTGTGCTCGCGCTGGATGACATCCTTTCCGAGCTTGATCCGGGCAGGCGGCGTCTCGTCCTGACCGGTGTGCAAAAATATGAACAGGTGCTGCTCACTGTCACGGAATCAGATTTCGTGGACCCCGGGTTCCTGGACGGCGCAGCACGATACCGGGTTCATCGCGGGGAGGTCACGGCAATTGCAACCTGAGGATCAGGTCCGTCCCCATGCCGCGACCGGCGGCGGATCACTGCATGAAGTGGCTCGGGTTCTGACGCAAAGCCGCTACGTGGTGGCCATGACCGGCGCAGGGATGTCGGTCGAAAGCGGCATACCAACCTTCCGCGGCAAAGACGGCCTCTGGACAAAGTACGGCACCCCGCCAATGGACGGCTACCGGAGGTTCAGATCAGACCCGGTGGGGTACTGGCAACGGGAAGTGAACCGCCAGATGGACGCCCACATTGTGGAGCTGCGCGAGGCCCTCATAGCGGCGAAACCCCATCCAGGCCATCACGCCCTGGTTGGACTGGAACGCATCGGCGTCATCAGGTCCGTTGTAACCCAGAACATCGACGGCCTGGACTTGCGTGCCGGCATGCGCAACCTGGTCGAGATTCACGGCAACCGCAGCCGCCTGCGCTGCACGGGCTGCGGAGTACGCGAGCCGATGGGCGAGTTCGTCATGAGCCGCCCGCCTGAACCATGCAGGAGCTGCGGTGACGTGGTGAAGTTTGACGCCGTCATGTTTGGCGAGCCTATCCCCAGCGACGTGATGGCCGCGGCAAAAGCCGAGACCGAGCGTGCTGACTGCATCATAGCCATAGGCACATCCGCCACGGTCCGCCCGGCCAGTGGACTCCTCTGGATAGCCCAGTCCCGCGGCGCAACGATCATCGAGATCAACCCACAGCCCACCAAGCTCAGTGCAATCTGCCGGCATGTCATCCGCGGCGCCTCGGGCCAGGTGCTTCCCATGCTGCACCAGCAGGTGGCCAACCTGAAGTCCGGCGTGACAGCCAACGCTGACCTTTAAACAACTCCCAGTGCCGTGTCATCCAACATGGCTGCGTCACGGCCGGATCGAAACAAGAAATCCCGCCAAATAAAAAACCGCCCGGGCCTGACGTTCCCGGGCGGCCGATCCGCAGATGTGGTCTCTCAAGTTCAGCATTCGCGGGGTGCGTGGCGGCTACCGCGGCTGTGGTGGAGGGTGAGGGCCACAACCCCATAATCGCCCACGGCCATCGATGCGGCATAGGTGGGAACGCCAATCAACGCTGGATGCAGGCACCCATCAGTCCCAGTCCGGACGCTCACCTGAAGAACCGGACGGCGGCGCCACCGGCACAGGTGCTGGCAGACCCGGCAGGGAGGACATTGACCTGATGCGCTCCAGGTTCAGGGACAGCCGCTCGTTCTGCTGGCGCTGCTCTTTCATCGCCAGGTAGTACACGTAACGCGAAGTCAGCATGGCGCCCACCAACATGATGATCGCTGAAACGTATACGAACGCCATCAGCGCAATCACCGCCCCCACAGTCCCGTAGACATTGCTCAAGCCGCCCACGTTCTGCAGGTACAGCACAAACACGGCCTTCGATATTTCGAATGCAACGGCCCCCAAAAGTGCCGTCGGCCACACCTCCCTGAACGTCAGCTTTGTGTTCGGCAGCCACCAGTACAGCACCAGGAACACAATGAAGCTCAGGAACGCCGGCACCAGGAAGGCAATCCGCTGCCACAGCGCAGGGTCAGATATCGGCGCATCGGGCAGCCAGATGGCTGAGAGGTACTGGAAGAAGCTCAGCGCCGTCGTGATGAACACGGAGGCGAACAGCAGGCTGGCCGCTCCGAACATAAGGGCGAAGTCTATCGCCCGCTCCTGCAGGAACGGGCGCGTCTTGCGTATACCCCATATAGCGTTGATGCTCTTGCGTATCGACCCGAATACGGCTGACGACGCCCAGAACAGGCCAATCGCGGCCAGCGTGCTGCTCACAGCGCGGCCTTCCGAGATGCCCTCGAGCACCTCCACGATAAGGTCGCCCGCCTCGTTGAGCACAGGCACCTGCCGCTGGAGCCCTTCAACCAACTGCTCTGAGAAACCTTCGATGCCAAGAATGAAGCCGAAGACCGAGATCAGGGCAAGGGTAAGCGGGAACAGCGCGAAAAACGCGTAGAACGAGATCGCAGCCGACATGTACGGCCCGTTCTTGTCCAGGAACTCGTTGAACGAGCTGGCGAAGAACTTTATGAAATTGACGAAGGCTTGAATTACCATCGTCTGTTACGGGTGCATCCGACGGAAACGGCTAAACGCTCTCATCGCCGGGCAGTGTATGTGGGATGTATTGTGGTGTGAACCTTCTACGAATGCAACCCCGGGGCCAATTCTCCAACTGGAACCAGGTCCGGGCGCATGCATAGTTAACGAAATTTGCGGGTTTCTGTCGATACTAACGCCGATATCGCCGCCACACCCCATCGGCGCCCGAGTAGTGCAGCGTGCTGTTGCGCCGCGGCAGGCCTGGCTTCTAGCTCAGTTCGCCTGCCCTGTACGCCTTCAGATAGTTCACGCAGTACTCGTCCTCCCCCATCAGGAGGGCAGTCGCTGTCTTCACGGGCGTGGACTCTGTATCAAGGTTATATACGTTGCCTGCACGGGTTTGTATTGGGTCAATAATGCCGCTGTCTGCACCATGCTGGATCGCCAGGTGGATAAACGTCTCGTTGATCAGTTTACGAACCGGCAGGCCAAACGACACGTTGCTGAGGCCACCGGTAATGTGGATTTCGTTGCCGAACTGCTGCCGTATCTCCATCACCGCGTCCAGGTAGTGCCGGCCGTACTCTGCGGCAACAGAGATCGGAAATACCAGCGCATCAATGTAGATGTCCGATGCCGGCACGCCCCTTGAGAGCGCAGCCTCCGTAATCTCCCCCACGTTGCGCACCCTGTCCGCGGCGTCTGACGGCATGCCATCCACGCTGGCAGCCGTGACCACCACCCGCGCGTCGTGCACACCAATCAGGTCAAGGGCATCTATACGCTCAAGCGCAACCGAGTTCAACATCGGCCTGCCGCGTGAGCCGTCGTAGGCATTCAGGCCGGTTTCAATAATCTCCACGTTGGACGAATCTATGCTCAGCGGAACCGATGAGACCTGCTGGGCGGTCTGCACCAGCCACTCCATCGACTGCTTCTGCTCATCCAGCTTGTAAGACACCTCGTCCACGTTCAGGTCCAGGAAATGGGCCCCGGCAGCCACCTGTCTGTTGGCTTCATGATGAATATAAGCGGCCGCCTCCGCCTCTTCATCAGCGTCGCCGTGCACCCCCTTCCACACAGCAATCATGAAGTGCTTCAGATTTCCCTGCTCATAAGGCTGGGTCTTCTTGAAGTGCTCCGGCACCGTCACGTAGCGGATCTCACCGTTCTGCCCCGTGTACGTGACGGCCTCGACGCCGTCTTCCAGGGTAGTGGCGCGGACCCCATTGCGGCGCACCACGCGCGTCGTATGTATATTCTCGCCGATGATGATGAACTGATCTGGCGATTCGATGACTCGGGGCATGGTTCTCCGTGCGCTGACTGTATGAAAGGGCCTGCGATTCGTTCCGCAGACAGTATGTATCCGTTGTTCAAGTATGAAGGATACTGGCCGGACTGGTTCAACAGCATCAGTCAGATCAACCCCTCTCACGCTAAGGGTACCGCCCCGCAGCGATGGCGACTGGCGCCAAAACGGCGGCTAATATGGATGCGGGCACGACATCCCCACGAAAACCGGGCGCGGCTAGAATGTGCCGCGTGAAACTCATGTGGGCGCACATGCCAGCCCGGCTCATGCGCGCCATTCATTTACGCCACGGCCCCTCAGCCAACTGAAGTAGTCATTGCAGAAATCCTGGCAGCCAAAGCCCGGCGATGCAGTAGTTCGACGGCCGCGCCAATCTGAAATCGCGCCCGTGCGAATGCACGTGGAACGCCGCTCCGTCTCGGCGCGCGGCCCCACGTCTCCAATGCTGCTGGTCTACGGATTCCTGACTATCATCCTGGTCGGCACCCTGCTTCTGTTCCTGCCGTGGGCCAACACTGGTGAAGGATTCACCCCGTTCCTCACGGCGTTATTCACCGCCACATCGGCAGTAACCGTCACAGGGCTTGTGGTGGTGGATACTGACGTGGCGTGGACCCCGTTCGGGCAGGCCGTCACAATGGTGCTCTTCATAGTCGGTGGACTGGGGTTCATGACCGGCGCAGCCTTCCTGATCGTCATTGTCGGCCAGCGCATAGGCCTCCAGAGTCAGCTTGTCATACGCGAAGGCCTTGGCGGCGGGCAGCTTGGCGCGGTGACATCACTCGTGCGAAACATCGTCATCATGGCGCTGGGAATCCAGGTGGTGGGGACACTCCTGCTGTTCGCGCAGTGGTACGTCTTTGGCGCCCTCTGGGAAGGGATAAGCGCAGGGAGCGCGATGTGGCACAGCCTTTATCACGCCACATCCGCCTTCAACAATGCCGGCTTTGACATCCTGCCTGACGAGACCGTCGGAGGGGCCAGCCTGATCGGGTTTAGCAGCAATTACACGGTGCTGCTTACCATGGGGCTGCTGATAGTTCTTGGAGGGCTTGGTTACAGCGTCCTCCGTGATGTGGTGGTTATCCGGAGGTTCGCTCGCTTCAGGCTGGACACGAAACTCGTGCTGATAGGATCGGCCGGACTGGTGGTCTTGGGGGCCGCCGTATTCCTGGCGGAGGACTGGGCCAACCCCGGCACTATTGGGGATCGATCGGTCGGCGGGAAGGCGGCAGAGGCTCTCTTCGACTCTGCGGCAGCCCGCACTGCTGGATTCACCACCATTGACTACAGTGCCACAGCGCCCAACCGCGCCATAACCACAGAAGTGTTGATGTTCATCGGCGGTGCTTCCGCGTCCGCAGCCGGCGGCATCAAGATCAACACGTTCATGGTCATCCTGATAGCCGTCCTGGCCAACGTCCGTGGCCGTCGCCGTACAACAGCCTTCGGACGTGAGATCCCTGACTTGAATGTCAAGCGTGCAATGGTCGTCGCCACAGTCGCCGCATTTACCGTTGTGTTATTCATCACCCTTGTGGTATCCGTACAGCCGGAGCTTCCGTTCCGGGATGCCGTATTTGAAACCGTCTCCGCTTTTGGCACGGTGGGACTCTCCACTGGAATAACGCCTGACCTCAACGCCGCCGCCCGCATCGTTCTCATCGTGGCCATGTTCGTCGGGCGGTTTGGGCCGCTCACATTCGCACTTCTAATGACGGGGCGGGAAGCACGCGAGCCGTTCCGGCTCCCTGAAGAGCGCGTTAGAATAGGTTAGTTTGATCAGTACACTTTTCCGTGTAGCCATAACGTGTAACATCCGTGCCGCAGCACTTAACCTGGGAGTCCTTTGCCCATGAGTCAGCAGGTGGTCGTGGTGGGGCTGGGGCGCTTCGGCGGCAATGTCGCGCGGACGCTCTACCAGCTTGGTCACGACGTGATGGCGATAGATCACGACGAGGAGCGCGTGCAGTCCATGATGGGCGAGGTCACCTACGCCGTGGCCGGTGATGCCACGCAGGAATCAGTGCTGCGAGAGTTGGGCGTTCACAACTTTGACATCGGCATTGTCGGCATCGGCAGCAGCATTGAGGCCAGCATCATGGTCAGCGTGTTGTTCAAGACCATGAACCTCCCATACATCGTGGCACGCGCTCACAGCGAACTGCACGGCAACACCCTGCAGCGCATTGGCTGTGACAAGGTCATTCATGCAGAGGCAGAGGCCGGAACGCGCCTCGCCCACAACCTGTTCAACCCTGATGTTCAGGAGTACATGGAGCTGTCGCCGTCGTTCGGCATCAGCCGCCTGCTCGTGCCGGACCGTTTCACCAACATGACGCTCAAAGAAGCCGGGCTCGCCGGAGTGCGTGACAAGTACGGCATAGCCGTCTTCGCCCTAAAGCGCGGCGATGAGATCACACTCAGTCCTGACTCTGATGAGCGCCTCCGGCCCGGTGATGTTATCGTCGTGGCGGGTAAAGACGAGCTTATAGACAGGATCAGCACTTAAGCTGCTGAGCGTCTCACGCCCCGCCCTCGCAGGCGGCGGCCGGACGCCTGGGACAAGACGCATGCCTCTTTCCAGAGTGCTGGCGGTAGTGTCCGGAGACCCCTCGGATGATGGGGTGGTGACACAGGCCGCCGAGATGGTCAGGCCAACCAAGGGCAAGCTGTACATTTTGTATGTGATCAAGGTTGCCCGTTCGCTCCCCGTGGACGCCGAGGTTGAAAGCGAAGTCATCAGGGGCGAACGAGTCCTGCAGGAGACAGAGCGGCTGGCGCATCTCCCCCGCGGCGACGTGGAGGCTGAGATCCTCCAGTCTCGGGAGGTCGGCGCTGCCGTGGTTCACGAAACCGCAGTGAGAGACGTCGACGCCGTGGTCGTCGGCACCTCGTACCCCACCGAACTGGGCGCGTTTTCGCTCGGCCAGGACATCCCGTACATTCTTGAGAATGCGCCCTGCCTGGTGCTCCTCTGGCGCGAGCCCAGGCCGGGGACGCGGCCTGACTCGCCCAGGCGAAACGGCCGCGTGAGCGCGCGGATTGGCTGAGAGCGCCAGCAGGTCAGCCTGCCATCGACAGCGAATAGGACGGGAAGCTTGACCTCCCTTAAACAGGAAAAATCAAGCCGCGTTTGCAGACATGGCCTGCCGTACAGGCATATGGAACTGGTTGATTCATGAACGTCATAATTGTCGGATGCGGGCGCATGGGCGCATCGCTGGCAGGGAGCCTTTCAGACGCCGGCCACATCGTCACCGTAGTGGAGGTGAGGCGGCGCAACATCGCCAACCTGCCGCGTAACCGTGTCGACTCCGCTTCCGTCAACATAGTCGAAGGCGACGGGGCTGCCGCAGATGTCCTTGAAACAGCCGGCATAGACAGCGCAGATCTGCTCATTGCCGTCACCGGCAGAGATACCCTCAACGGCCTTATCGCCCAGAAGGCCAGGACCATGTACCGGGTAAAGACAGTCATGGTCAGGGTGAAGGACGAAGACCTCCGCAGGCTCTATGAAACGTTCGGTGTCGTGACCGTGAACTCAACCCACATCGTGGCAGAGCGCATGCTGGCCGGGATCATGGAAATCCAGTGAGGGAGGCAGCTTGTACGTAGTAATCGTCGGCGGCGGCATGATCGGAGACCCGCTCAGCTCATCGCTGATCGCAGCCGGCCATGAAGTCTTCGTCATTGACCGTGACCCCGGAAGGGTCGCCATCCTCCAGAAGCGCCTCGGCAGCATCGCGACCGTTGGCGATGGCACGTCCGTCAATTCCCTGACTGAAGCAGGCACAGCGCGCGCGTCCCTGTTCATCGCAACAACAGGCAATGATGAAGACAACCTCGCCGCATGCCAGTTGGCACGGAGTGAGTTCAATGTTCCCAGGACGGTAGCGGTCGCGTCCTACCCTGAGAACGTCCAACTATTCGGCCTTTCAGGTGTGGACGTGGTCGCCAGCGCAACAGACCTCGTGCTCGCGAACATAGCCGGAGCGCTCCCCGCGCACCCGCTGGTACGCCTGATGCCGGTCATGGGCCGGAGCCAGGAAATAGTAGGCATCAAGATTCCCGGCGGGGCAACCGTCGTGGGCAAGCCACTGAAAGAGGTTGGCATACCATACGGCGCACACGTCGCTCTCATCATCGGAAGCAACGGGCGCACGGAGGCGCCCAAGCCTGATACCGTGCTGGAGAGCGAGGACGAGATCATTGCCCTGTCTCCGGTGGAGTCAACCCGCACGCTCTGGGAGACGCTTACAGAATTGAGGTAGCCGCCGATGAGCCGCAGAGTCGCCTTCCTGGGTCCGCTCGGCACTTACAACGATGAGGCAGCGCGCCGGTATGCGCCGGATGCAGACCGGGTGCCGTACCCGTCATTGCCCCACGTGGGTGCAGCATTCGAGGCCGGCGAGGTGGATGAGGCGGTTGTCCCCATTGAGAACAGCCTGTACGGCTCCGTCACAGACATGGTGGACTTCCTTATATCTGCAGGCAGGGCACGCATCCGCGGCGAACTGCTCCTGCCCATTGAGCATTGCCTCATCGCCCGGCCCGGAGTCTCCATCAGCGATCTGCGCAAGATACTCTCTCACCCCCAGGCGCTGGGCCAGTGCCGGGGCTACCTGGCCGCCACACTTCCAGACGCCGAACAGGTCGCCACCGTCAGCACAGCAGCAGCCGTTGCGGACCTGCAACAGGGCGACGACTCAGCCGCGGCCATAGCACCCCGGCGTGCCGCCGAGATGTACGGCCTGGAGATACTGGCCGAAGGCATCCAGGACAGCAGCAACAACATCACAAGATTCGTGATACTGGGCACTGAAGACCATCCGCGCACCGGCCACGACAAGACGTCCATAGCCTTTGACTTCGTGCGCGGCGATCAGCCCGGCCTGGTTTATGCGGCACTGCGGCCTTTTGCAGACCGCGGCATAAACCTCACCAAGATTGAGTCGCGCCCCACAGGCTCAGAGCTCGGCAGCTACATGTTTCTGCTGGACTTCGATGGCCATCGTGAGGACCCCCTGGTACGCGAGGCGCTGGAAGAGATCGGCAGGCACGCCTCCACGCTCAAGGTGCTCGGCTCATACCCCAGGGCTTGATCGTATCGGGCATCAGCGCCTAAACGGTCGCTGCCACCGGGTGTTCAATCCACTGGACCCCGTACTTGTCCCCGGACTGCTCCAGGAACTTGTCCAGTTGGCTTTCCGGGAGCGGGCCGGGCATGGCGTAGCGCGCCGGTATTTTTGACAGGTCCCTGTTGTACCGGGCAAACACACCAAAGTCCCGGGGGTACTTTTCTTCCTCCATGCCAATAAAGCCCCCGCCCTTGCGGCCACGGTCCAGGATGGACTTCCACCGTTCTATTGGGACCAGGCCCACTGACTCCACGCCGTGCGAAAGCAGCATCATGTGTATGTAGTCGTACGCTTCGGCGCTGTCCAGGTACTTCTCCAGGTTCTCCGCAGACTCTTCCTTGTTGAAGACCATCCAGTACGGTGCTGAGCCGGTGCGCATCGCCCACCACGGGTCCATGATGACGAAACACTCGGCCAGGAGACGGTTGGGCGGCAGCTGGCGCTCCCGGTACCACCAGCGGTAAAGGTCAGCGACCAGCGGGCTAACGTTCTCGGGGTGGTCGAACACAACCCTCCGGATACGGTAGCCTCGCCTGCGTGCCAGCTTCTCAAGGTCTTCCCGGAGTTCCGGCGCAAAACCCCACTCCGCTTCAGGCCGGTCGCCGTCCGGCTCAGGCGCAACCCACTTCCTGCGGTGCGAACCGTACCGCTTCAGGTACTCCTCCACCCGCTCACCGCCGTGCAGGAATTCTTCTGGCGTAGCGCCTCCCAGCGCACCTGTCTGGAAGATGTGGCGGTCAGCAATCTGCGTCGTCGGCCACTTTAGCTCGCACTCAACCAGGAAGATCGTGCCGCCTTCAGGCAGGTGGTCCAGGAGGAACTGCTCGTATGTCTCGCCAAGGGTCAGGCGCTTGGTGCGGAAGTAGGTCATCCGCTCAATCATCAGGCGGTCCTGGTTGGCATCATGCATGTGGTGCAGTTCCAACTCTGGATTCGCCTGGAGAAGCGCGTGCGCCGGCTCTTTGGCCTCCTCCATGCCGTGCCACGGCTCATCCGGGTGCACCTGCGGCTGGCGAACTGGAATGAGAAAGGTCTGTGGCAGGAACGGAATGCCCATTGCGCAGGCGAGGTGAGTCATTGCCCCGTTGGAAGACCCGATCATCACCGCCGGGTAATCGCGCTCCGGGTACTCGCTGACCACCCACTTGGAGAACTCTTCAGCGCGGATATCGCCTGCCTTTTCCGGAGGGATCGCCTCCATCCACCCGCTCCATATATAAAGCTGCTCCCGCACTGCCTTGGGCAGGGCGTTCACCGCTGCTCCAAGTATCGGCATATCCGGTTGGATGCCAGCGCCCGGGAGGTCTTTCCCGCGGAGGTACCTGCCATTGGCGCGGACCATGCCTGATGTCGAATCAAAACTGGCTGCAAACCTGGGCATGACACGCCGCATGGCTGAGAAGGTAAGAGATTTCATGACTATTGGGTTCCTCCTGCATTTAGCATTGCCGGCTGCTCATCGAGAAATGGCCTGATCACGCGCGATACCTCCAGTGGGGCTGCAAAGTTCAGCGCATGAGGCGCCCCCGGTATGACGATCAGGCGCCCGTTCGGCAAAAGGCGCACGGCCTCCTCGGCCCATTGCTGGGGGACAATTGGGTCCCGGGCGCCCCGCACAACCATCGTCGGGGCCGAAACTCTCGGCAGTTTCTCCTCGATTCGGTCCTCAAGGGAGAATTTGAAAGTGGCCACTATGCGTCGGGGACCGGCCCGCCAGTAGTCACGGAGGGTCATTGGTAGTTGCCCGGGATCTTCCCTTGGCAAATCAACACCCCACCGCGTGAGTTGAGACAGGATCGTCCTTCCTTCCGGGTCCACCGTCGGCCCCACCAGCACCATGCGCCGGACCCGCCCCGGATGACGTACGGCCAGGTTCACCGCAATCTGGCATCCCACGGAATTTCCAATTACCGCGGCGCTCTCAATGCTGGATGCTTTCATCCAGTCGTCAAGCGCATCGGATAGCTCAACAAAATTGAGCGGCCTACCCGGCTTGGCGGTTTGACCAAAGCCCGGCAGATCAATGGCATACACCCGGTACCGCGGAGCAAGACGCTCGGCAAGCGGCACGAAGTAGCTGCTGGCGATGCCTATCCCGTGAACCATCACAACCACTGGCGATGGCTTTTCGGCAGGCGGTACGGATGCCATGGCGTGCCAGCGCTGGCCATTCACACGAGTCCAGCGGCTCACCAGCTTCCCTGTCCGTTGCGTCATGCTGGCTTTGTGACAGCGCCCTTTGCGTGAGCAATCGCTACACGGCCGGCCGCGCTCATTTGCGCTGGACCTTGCGGATGGTTTTCTTCCAACCGTCGTCCCTGTTGCGCATCCACAGCCATCCGGCCACTGCCATGCCGCTTACAGCTGCGGCCCCGGCAGCGCCCGCGGCAATCTTGCCTGTCGGCATTTCGCCTGTGGTCTGCCATCCGCCGCTGACCTCCGCCCACTCCGGCACTGGTTCCAGTACGTTGCCGGGGCCGGGTGGGACGACAGTATCCGTGAAGTGGTCCTTCTCGACAGCCTTCGCAGCGGCCTTCTCGGACATCCCTGGGGCAACAGCGCGCATGGCCCCTATGGCCCGGCTGCTCCCGCCGACCTCCACTTCTCGCTTTGGATGCTCTGCGCAGGAGATGATCGCCTCTGCCACCTTCTCCGCCGAGTACACGGGGTTCATGGGCTTGGGCGCTCGCCCGGTGTAGTTGGCCGCCTGCTGGTACAGCGGTGTGTCTATGGCTGCGGGGAGTATCGTGCAGACATGAATGTCATCAGCATCCAGGACTTCCTGCCTGAGGCACTCTGAGAAGCCGCGTATGGCATGCTTGGTGGTTACATAGGCGCTCGCATAGGGCTGGCCAACCTTGGCGACTACCGATGACAGGTTGATTAGGACGCCGCTGCCCTGTTCCCGGAAGTACGGCAGGACAGCCCGGGCGCCGTGGATCTGGCCGAAGAGGTTGGTTTCAAACACCTGGCGGTAGATGTCAGGCGGAGCTTCTTCAAAACGGGCAAAGAGCGTCACAGCGGCATTGTTGACCCAGACGTCAATTCGCCCGTAGTTCTCTATTGCCCGCCTCGCCAGGTTGCGCACGGCCTCTTCATTTCGCACGTCCGTCTGGACAGCCAATGCGCGACCGCCAAGACCCTGGCATTCTGAGGCCAGTTCCTGCAGTGCCTGTTCCCGCCGTGCGGCAAGTACCACCGTCGATCCACGACGGGCAGCAGCGAGGGCGGTGGCGCGGCCAATACCGCTGGATGCCCCGGTGATCACCATCACTGAATCTCGTAGCTTTCGAGTCATAACACGCCTCCGCTTCCTGCCCCCGTAGAATCACACTGAACATCGCATGCCCCGTTGTAGACCTGGTTTCAACGATATAAGACAAGTCTTTGGGCGCAAGCGAGGCGTCAATTTTTTGAGAAACAGGACAGGGACAGTACAGGAACGGTTTGTTACTGATTGAGAAGGCAGAGCCGCCGTTGGCGATTACAAAAGTCTCTAACAATCACCTGTTCGTTGACCTTCACATCCATAGCCGCAGCACAGGTCACTTCGGGTGCGGCGCCGGGTCTACAAGCTGGCTTTGGCACATACCCTCAGTGGCATTGAGAGCCTGGTTTTAACTGCTTAAAGCCGCCTTGCCAGCGGTCGGCTTTAAGCCTCACGACCAGGGCGCGCTGGCATAAGTTCTTCTGTCTGGATTGCGCAGTCGTAGGCAATCAACCCCGGTAATCAAAGCCGGGTCACTGCTGATGAGAGTCGAACTTAAAACACAGTTAGAATTACCCGCCTTCGTATCTCCACGTCGCAACCATCAGAATGAGAGGTCTTTGCCTTGGACCTGAAGCAGTGGATTAGAGATGTGTCCGACTATCCCGGCCCCGGCATAATGTTCCGGGACCTGACCCCGCTCCTGGCTCACCCCCCGGCGTTGCGTTACACAGTGGACGCACTGGCAGATCACCTGCGCTCACGAAACGTGGACGCCATCTGCGCCATCGATGCACGCGGGTTCCTGTTCGCGTCACCCGTCGCAGTCGCGCTGGAGTTGCCTCTCATTCCGCTCCGCAAGGCTGGTAAGCTGCCGCCTGAAACGGTGGGGGCGGACTACTCGCTGGAGTACGGAACTGCGAGACTGGAGATCCGCTCGAACGCCATCCAGCCCGGCCAGAAGGTTGGTATCGTGGATGACCTGCTCGCCACCGGCGGCACATCCGCTGCAGCCGGGCAGGTCGTCAACTGGCTCGGCGCCGAAGTGGATACTTATGCGTTTGTTGTGGAACTGACAGGCCTGAACGGCCGTGAACATCTCGCAGGAACGGACGTTTACTCTCTGGTGACGTACTGACCCTTGCCTCACAATGAAAATCGGCGATAATCAGCCCCCACGAAAACAACTGGCACTGACAGGAAAGAGATGGACCCTGATAGTAAACGAGCGGTCACGCTGGACCTCTGGCAGACGTTGATCGCACAACCGGATGGGACGGCCTACTCGCCGACGAGGAACACCATCCGGTTGCAGAACACACTGGAAGCACTGGCCGGCCTGGGTGAGTTCGTTCCTGAAACCGCTTTGGAGGCGGCCTTTTCCCAGATCACACAGATGATTGCTGCTGACCACCTGATCGGCGTCGACATGCACTTCGATGACAGGGTCACCCAGGTTTTGCTTCTTGTTGACCCGGAACTGCCGGAGCGCATCGGACCTGGAGGCATTGCAACAGTCGCTGAGGCAGTGGACAGGGCCTTCGATACCAGTCCGCCGCATCTCCTGCCCGGGGTGCCGGAGACCCTCGAAGCGCTGCAGCAGATGGGCCTTCAACTTGGCCTGATCTCCAACACAGGCTTCACGTCAGGTGATGCCTACAGGCGCTTCTTTGACAACGTGGGCCTGACACTCTTCTTCAAGGTTCTCTCGTTCTCAAACGACATGGCCACTGCCAAGCCCAGCCCTGACATCTTCCACCCTACCCTTGAGGCGCTGGGCGTAGAGCCCGCAAGCGCCCTGCATGTGGGCGACAACCTGCTGACCGACGTTTCGGGGGCCGCTGCCATCGGCATGCGCACCGCCTGGATCACCGGATACGACCTCAACGAGCCAATGGTCACCCCGGACATCACACTGCGGGACATAACCCACCTGCCACACGAGGCAGAGCGCTGGCGCCGGGCAAGCTCCCGTCGAACCGAACAGCCGTGGACAGACGAGATGACAACCCCGCCAACGCTGGGCCAGCCAGCCTGAGGTTCTTTGCTAGCTGAGCGGCGGGAACCCCATATGTCTCACCGCGATGTTGTCTCGACCGAAGCGGAGAGACCCGGGGAGGTGGGGTTTTGGTCGTTACGTATTTCGCCGACGCTTCGAGGCTGGCGGCTTGCGGGGCTATTTGGTTTTGGGCGCGTGGGGTCGTCGCCTGCTGGCGTTTCATCAATTTCTCTTTTCTTTTGCTGGTTTGGTTCGTGGTCTGGCGTGAACCGGCTATTGATGACCTTCGTCGTGGTCGTCGTAGTCGTCCGGCGTGGGCCGGCTGCTGCTGATTTTCGCGGCAGGTTTTACTTGTCTGGGAGCCGGGTGCGTGTTCTTCACTCTCGTGATGTGGCACTCACCTGGCTAAACAGGCGCCTATTGTTTTCCGCCTGCTAGGCTGGCTCCTCATCCCGTGGAGCGGGAGTACGGGTTGGCCGGCTGGTATGTGTACGGGAAGCCGCACGGCTGGTCATTGGCTTGACACCTTTTTCACCCTGTCCTTCATTGATGAAGGACATGTGGGTGAGCCGCCGCTTGTTTTTCGGACTGGGACCGGTCTCCGGCTGGTCATTGGTTTGACGCCTGTTTCGCTTTCTGTCCCTGGTGAGGTCAGAGAGTGAGCCGGGCCGGGATTGTTTTTCTGGGTGCCTATCAGCAGCAGCCGTTAGCCTCGTTTGTACTTGCCTTCGCGTCGGATGCTGTTTGGACTTGTGGTTGGCGAGCCTTCCCGCCTAAATGGGGCCGCCATGGACGCGGCTGGCCATCATGACTGTCTATGGACGTCTGCTTTAGCGGCCGTTTGGCGGCCTTGGGCGGTGTGTTGGGTGCATTGTTTTACCTACTCCTTTGAGTGGATTGTTGCGTCGGTTGGTGAAGCGGCGGATCGGTGCACGGACGCCCTGCAGTGTGAACCGCCCCGGGTTTCATGGAGACCCGGTTAGTTGAGTCCCGGCCAGGGCC
>JBBDMW010000031.1:0-23845 GCA_040878005.1 Dehalococcoidia bacterium | reverse complement strand
CAAGTACCAGCCCACCTCGGGCGACCTGTCCGAATGGGGGCGAACTGCGTTGCCGATGGCTGTGGACTTCTAGGATGGCCAGTAGGTTGAGCATTTTCACCACGACGTGATAGTTTGGGTTGGGAACCGAGGGAATCACATGCTCGACCGTATCAGGGTCGCATCGCTGCTCATTGGCCTCGTCGGCCTCGCCGGATTTGTCGTGATCACGCAGGCAGGATCAGGCCTGGGTGCGCCCGGAGCCGTGATGGACTATGAACGCGCTGTGTATTCAGGTGACTACAGCCGCATGTGGAACCTGGCTTCTGAGTCATTGCGCGCAGGGCAAAGCAAAGAAGATTTCATCAACCGGGCACAGGCAACCAGCCCTGGCAGTGAGAGAATCCTTGATTATGCTGTCCAAACGAATTTCCTCGGCGACAGTGCCGTTTCGCATTCGCGGCTTGAGTTGGAGTCTGGGCAGACCGCCATGCACCGGCTGAGCCTGGAACGAGTTGGTGGGCGCTGGCTGATTGCGGGCTATGAGGATTACTCTGGCACTTGGCCGCTCTACACCTCCGGGGACCGGGAGAGGGATGATCATCAACGCCTCTGGCCGGGCGGGAGATGACCGCACCTTGCAGCGTGGTCTTACGCCTGACACCCGGGCAGCGTGAAGTGCGCTTAGCCGCTGACTCTGCGCCACTTGCGAAGGCTGGCCATCTCTCGCGGCGGGTCCAGGTGCCGGCCAACCTCCACGAACGACACCTCTGCCACATATACGTCGCCCCTTGAGTCTACTGACACACTGTGCGGCCACAGGAACTGGTCAGGCTCCTCGCCCGGCAGAGGGTTGCCGAACCTTTTAACCAACTGGCCGTCGCGCGTGTAGATAGACACTCGCTGGCCCAGGTTCGGCACGCCTCGTTGCACCGGTGGCGGACCCTGCTCTGCCACGTACAGGTTGGCATCACCGTCCCTTCCCGCGAATACCGCCACTGCCTTGTGGACATGCCACTGCCTGACAAACTCGCCATCAATGGTGAACATCTGCACACGGTGATTCTCACGGTCGCATACGGCAAGCATGTCCTCGCCCACCAGCGCCAGGTTGTGAGGCAGGCTGAACTGGCCGGGGTCCGTGCCAGGTTCGCCAAACGACAGGATGTGATTGCCGTCCCTGTCCAGCCTGTGGACACGTGAGTTGCCGTATCCGTCTGAGATGAACACTTCGCCGGTCGTGGGTGACACCGCAACGTCCGTGGGCCGGTTGAACATGCCACCGCTCTGTCGAGGCGCCGGCTCACCGGAACCTATGGTCATCAGGATGTTGCCCTTGCGGTCCGCCTTGAGCACCTGGTGCCCAACGTCATCCACCAGCCACAGATTGTCGTCCTTATCGAACGATACTGCGTGCGGCCGCTGGAACCACGTGTTCCAGAACTGGAGCTTGTTGCCGTACGGGTCAGTGCGGATTACGACATCGCCCCACGGCTTGTCATTGCCCCAGTGGTCCACAAGGTTGCCGTCCGGGTCGAACACCAGCATCGGCATGTTGCCCCGGTTAAAGACGTACACGCGGTCCTGGGAGTCGACAGCGACCGATGTCGCTTCCTTCAGCCAATAGCCATGCGGGATCTTCGCCCAGCCGGGCACCGGCTCGTAAACAGTTTCAGCGGTTGCGGGTTTGATTGACATGTTTCTCTTGCATGGTTGGCTTAATGGATCAAACGCCGCTCATGGTACGCCATGACAGGACACGGCGGCTTTTCTCGTAACAGGTGGGTACGACTCTTGTGTGCGACTCGAATCAAACCGCCTGGATATGCGTGTGCTTGAAATGTGTGGTGTACTTTAGGCCATAGCCAATTGCCCGGTCCATTGACACGTGCGCCGCGAGAATGAGTCCAAGCTGCACCGCCAGGCTGGAATCAAGCGCAGCGCCAATCACAATCAGCCCGGCGGCCAGCACGTAATTGTGAACGGCGTTGTATACAACGGCGCCGATTCGGTTGTCTCCAGTGACGAAGCCCAGCAGCGAGATGTCCGGCGCGAGCAGAAGCACCGCAAACATGATCCACCCGCCGTCGGCATGGGCAAAGTAGAAGTAGACCGATGCCACAAGCAATGCCAACCCCTCAACTTTGAGGATGCTTCTTATCATCAAGAATTCCTGGATATCTGTAGGTTTAACGGACCCTGAAGCCGGGCATACAGTCACAGGCCGCAGACACTTTAGCAGCGGAGCGGGCCGAACGGCGCATGGGCACAACATGTCCCCGTTGCGGCCGGACGTGCAAGACCGCCTCGCTGGTGGTAGGTTTCGTGATTGGACATTAGAGCAGTAACAGGCCGGAACTAGAACCGGCCCAATGGAGGAAACGGAATGCTGGCAGACCTTTCAGGAAAGACCGCGCTTGTAACCGGCGGCGGGCAGGGCCTCGGGCTCGGCATCGTGCTCAGGCTCGCGGAGCAGGGCGCTGACATAGCCATATCTGACATCAACGATGACAATTCAGCGAACGCCGCCGAGCAGGTCCGCAAGCTGGGGCGAAAGGCTGTCGCCGTTCATATGGACGTGACCAACAATGAGAGCATCACTGAAGGCGTTCAGAAAGTGCTTTCAGAGTTGGGCCAGATAGACATACTGGTCAACAACGCAGGTGTTGCCGGGGCGCCCGGATCGACCGGTGTCGGTGCTGCCAGGGATATCGACTGGGAGTTCACCTGGAAGGTGAACGTGAAGGGCCTCGCAGACGTTACCGAGGCTGTTCTGCCGCACATGCGTGAGCGCAAGTACGGCAAGATCATCAACATTGCATCGGTCGCCGCCCGTGCCCCGCGGTACTCAACCGCGTACTATGCCACCACCAAAATCGCGGTTATCGCCTACACGCAGGCCGTGGCCAAAGAGGCTGCAGCGGATAACATCAATGTGAACGGCATTGGCCCCGGCCGCATCTGGACGCAGTTCCACCAGGACTGGATGGCAAACCGCGAGAAGCAGGGCGACGCCGCGATTGTGGGTCAGGATAAGCGTGCTGTGTTTGATGCCGCGCTCAAGGAAGTCATGCCTCTTGGCCGCGCGCAGGAGCCATCAGACATCGGCGCCCTGGCGGCATTCCTGGCCTCCGAAGACGCAAGGAACATCACGGGCCAAACCATCCAATGTGATGGCGGACAGGTGATGGTCTAGGAATCGGGTCTTGTTGAAAGTCTCAAGACCGGCAGGCGCAGACTTCCTCCGTTCAGGGCAACAGCGGGGCTGCACCTGCCGGTTAAACATCCAGCGCCAGGGAGTCAGCGAGGGTTGGGGTTGACCCGTTCATACTTACGTGTCGCACGCAAAAGTGGCGTCAGGCGCCCGTTGCCGGTAGTCGCTTTCATTGTCATGGCGGCATCGATCATCCTCACCGCATGCGGCAGCGATGCGGGCGCCTCGTCATACCCAATAGTTCCCACGGATGAGCTGGTGGGCCGGGGGCAGCCCATTTACCAGGAGAACTGTGCCTTATGCCATGGAGATGCGACGACTCCGCCGCCACTGGCCTCTGCGCCCCCTCATACCGACGCGGGGCACACCGCGCATCATCCGGACAGGCTCCTGGTGGATTGGATCCTGGACGGCGTGCCAGGCGGCGATGTGATGCCCACCTGGCGCGAAGAGCTTTCTGAGGAAGAGGTCAGGGCCGTGGTGGCATACATAAAGACCTTCTGGCCAGAAGACGTCAGGCAGACACAGATAGACGAATCCCAACAATATGAGGAGCAGATTCAGCGGTACGGCGGTTGAGACACCGGCAACAGCCTGTCTTGAGCCGCCAAAAGCGACCGCATATTCACCTGTACGCCGTTAACCGGGCAGAGGCCAATGCTTGATGCCGTCCTGCGGAACATAGCCAAGCACTTCGGCGGCGTGCGCTATGTCGCGGAACCTCGTGAAGTTGTCAGAAACGCCGTAGAAGATGTCGAACTTCACATGGTCCGGGGCGTCAACGCACCTTTCAATGATCTGCGCCGCGTCGCGGTGGCTCAGGTATACAGCCGCCTCCCGGGCATTGGCCGGGCGGTCGTCCTCGCGCACCCGCCCCAGGCGAATGCACAGCACCGACATCCCGTAGGCCTCTGAACACTGCCGGCCCAGAGTCTCGCCCCAGACCTTCGCAACGCCATAGATCCGGTAGGGCCGCACAGGGTCCAGGTGCGTTATGAGCGGGCGCGGACCTGAGATGTCGCCGGGCCGCCCCTCGGTCAACGCCTTGAACGGCTCTTCATTCTCATATGCCTGCATGGTTGCGCCTGAACTGCCGAACACCACCCGGCGCACTCCTGCCTCGCGTGCAGCTTCAAAAACGTTGTACGTCCCGTTGACGTTCACTTCCATCTGCATGCCGTCGTCATCGCCCAGGTAGGCCGCCATGTGGACCACCGTGTCCACGCCTTCGAACGCCGGCCGAATAGCGTCCATATCGGTGATGTCTGCTTCCACAGTCTCGAAGCCTTCGACCGGCCGGCGGTTCAAGGCACGGACTTCATAGCGCTCTGCCAGCCGGCGCCCGGCAAGGCCGCCGATAAGCCCGCTCATGCCGGTGACGAGTATCTTCTTGCTGTCAGGCATCATCCCCTCCAGAGATATAGTTCAAATCCGCAGCCAGCGCCACGGCCGGGTGCGGGCAGTTTACGAAAACTCTGCCGGGCGGTGCTCCGTGACCCGCTTCAACTCAGCTGCCAGCGCACGGTGGCCGGGTGCGGCGAGGCCGGGGTCAGCGGCCAGGATGTCGGTCGCCTCAGCGCGAGCCAGGCCCAAAAGGTCCACGTCGGTGATCGTGGCTACTTTAAGCTCCGCCCAGCCGCTCTGGCGGGTGCCAAGATAATCACCGGGGCCGCGCAGTCGAAGGTCTTCTTCAGCCAGTTCAAACCCGTCCGATGTGCGCTCCACAACCGACAACCTGGCCCGCGCGTCCGATGACGGGTTGTCCGCCAGCAGCACGCAGTAGCTCTTGTGAGCGCCGCGGCCAACCCTGCCGCGGAACTGGTGAAGCTGCGCCAGGCCAAAGCGGTCCGCGCTCTCTATGAGCATCACGGTTGCATTTGGCACATCCACACCAACCTCGATGACAGGAGTCGCCACCAGTGCATCCGTCTCTCCGGACCTGAACCGGTCCATGACCTCCTGCTTCTCAGCCAATGTCATCCTGCCGTGAAGCAGGCCCACGTTCAGCCCTGCGAACTCTCCTTCGGACAGTCGCTCGTACTCCATTGTCGCCGCTCGCGCCTGCACCTGCTCCGACTCCTCAACCAGCGGACACACCACGAACGCCTGCCTGCCCGCCGCCACCTCAGTCCGCACCAGGTCAAACGCCCGCTCCGCTGCCTTGGCCGACTTGGCCCATCGGGTCTCAATGGGCTGGCGGCCCACAGGCAATACACGCAATGTCGAGATATCCAGGTCGCCAAACACGGTCAGGTTGAGCGAGCGCGGTATCGGTGTGGCAGACATGGCCAGCAGGTGGGGACGCGGCTCCCTTGCCGTCAGGGCGCCACGCTGCTCCACGCCGAAGCGGTGCTGTTCGTCGACTACCGCCAGCGCCAGGCGCGGGATGTTCACCGTCTCCTGTAACAGGGCATGCGTGCCGATCAGGATGTCCACCTGGCCCTCTGCGATGAGGCGGTGCATCTCTGATTTCACACCAGCCCTGAGGCTGCCTATCAGCAGCCCGACCCGCACCGGTTCCCGTCCCAGGCCGGGCACGGTGACTTCCCGGATGGTGTCCAGGCCCCAGCCTGACTCGGCCGCGCCCATCTGCCGGGTAATGCTCAGAAAGTGCTGCTCCGCCAGCACCTCCGTGGGCGCCATAAGCGCACCCTGGTACCCCTCGGCCGCCACAGCGAGCATGGAGGCGAGCGCCACTACCGTCTTGCCGCTGCCGACCTCGCCCTGCAAAAGCCGGCCCATTGGAGCGCCGGTCGCCATGTCCGCCAGTATGGCCGACAGGGATTCCTGCTGATCGTCGGTCAGATTGAAGTCAAGCGAACCGATGAACCGTTCCAGGCGAGGCATGGCGTCCGGTATCTCAATGCCGCCTCCCCGGTTTCGCCACGCCATCTTGCGGCGCAGCACTCCAAGCTGGTTTATGAACAGTTCATCGAACGCCAGCCGTCGCCTTGCTGATTCACGCACAACCTGGTCCGCAGGAAAGTGCATGTCGGCCACAGCCTTATCGACCGGGGGCATGCCGTGCCGGTCCCGAATGTCGGTCGGGAGGTGCTCTTCGATCATTGGCAGGCCGGCATCCAGCGCATTGCGTACCGCGGTGCGCAGCGTTCGCTGTTGCAGACCCTCGGTCGCGGGATACACGGGCACCAGTATGCCGGCATGTGTCAGGCTGGAAGTATCACCTGACCGTGGCAGCACATCGTGCTCAGGGTTCTCCATCTGGGCCCGGCCATTGAACTCCCCGATGACGCCGCTCAGGGCCAGGTTGAGCCCCGGGCGGAACCTGTTCACAAGGTACGACTGCCGGAAGAAAGTGGCGCTCAGGAGCCCGGTTCCATCGCTTATGAGCGTGCGCGCAGCCCCCGGCTTTGGCCCAATCTGCACGCTTTCTGACCTGACCACGTGCCCAACGACAGTGGTCTCCATTCCCAGCTCCACCTCGCCGATCTTCGTGACCTTCGAGTAGTCGATGTGACGATGCGGGAACAGCCAGAGGAGATCATGGAGCGTGCGAAGCCCCATGCGCTCCAACTTCGGACGAGTGACCTTCGTTATGAACGGCAACTCTTCAAAGGTGGACCGCAGGAACAGCGGTTGCTTTGGCGCTTTCCTCGAAGCCGCCTGCCTGCCTGCTTTCTTAGGTGCGTTGGCTCCTGCTGCTGCCTGGTGACCTCTTGAAAGCGTTGTGGGAGCGTCTCTGGATGCGTTCTCAGCTGGCTGCGCCGAGGCTCGTCCTTCCAGCCTCGCCTGCACACTGGCGGCCCAGCGCCGACGTTCCACTGGAGATAGCGCCGCATATGAACGCCCTTGCAGTGGAGGCTCGGCGGACAGCCACGGAATTTCACCAGCGGCGGCGGATATAAACCTGTCCAGCCCGCCTATCACGGCCCGGTCGGTGAACCCCTGCCTGCTTTCCAGCGCAAGGATCCTGATAAGCGCGCTAGCGCGGCCGGGTTGACGCGCCTGGCCCCGTGCCGGGCTGGCGGACGCACGACGGGGCGTCCGGTCCAACGTGTCAGTCCTCCGTTGCCCTGATCAGGCTTATGCCGATTGAGCCAGGGCCGAGGTAGGTGCCCAGCACCGGTCCGAACTGGGCTTTGACGACCTCGCCACCGGGCACCAGGCGGGCAAGCTCTGAGGCAAGGCGGTCTGTTGGTTCAGAATCAGTGCTGTGCATCACCGCAAGAGCTGACAACGGGGCTGCCTCCTCCGTGATCTCCTTGACCCGGGCGTACCCGCGTGACCAGGTGCGGGCACGGTCCAGTGGGTGTGCCACGCCATCCACCAGGCTGAGAATGGGCTTGATGCGAAGCAGGGAGCCAAGATACATCTGCGCCCTGCCTATTCGCCCGCCCTTTTGAAGATACTCCAGTGTGTCCACCAGGCCAAAAAAGCTGGCTCGACCGCTCAGTGACTTTGCCGTCTCCACCGTTTCATCCACGTTTGCGCCAGCTTTGACGGCATCAGCGACGCCCAGCGCAACCAGCCCCAGCCCCATCGACGCCTGGAGCGTGTCCACAACCTCAATGCGCGTTCCGCTGTCGCTCATCTCCTCTTTCGCCTGCACTGCAGAGTTGTGTGTGCCGCTTACCCTGGAAGATATGTGCACTGACACAATCGCATCGAACGATTCCGCAAGTTTCTGGTACGCCTCGACGAACGCGCCGGCCGACGGCTGTGAAGTCGTCGGCAACTCACCGCCCGACTGCAGGCGCTTGTAAAACTCGTCCGCCTTAAGCGTCACGCCATCCAGGTAAGTCTCGGAGCCAATATGAACGTTGAGCGGAATCACGCAGATACTACGCTCCGCCGCGAGGCCGGGCGGGATATCAGAGGTGCTATCGGTTACAACGGCGATCTTCATGGCGGTGTCATCCGTTCACGTTCGTCCTTCTCAGCTTGACTCTGCAAGCAGGCTCCCGGTTCCTCACTGCCCAGCGATACCACGAGCGACATCACCTGGGGACGATGAAGCAGGCAGATTACTCTATCGACACCAGGTATTCATAATGCTGCTGACCGCCCGGCACCAGTTCAACCTCGGCGCCAGGCAGGCAGGAGCGGACCCGCTCGCACGTCTCATTCGCGGCGTCGGCCTCAATGCCGTCGCCCCAGTAGATAGTTACAAGGCTGTCAGGCGGGACCTGTCCATCCAGCATTGAGATGAGTACGGATTCGGGGTCGTCGCCCGAACCGCATATCTCTTCGTCCAGGAGAGCGGTGTACTCTCCCGTCTTTACCTGCAAATCGCCCGAGGTGACATCACGGGTGGCTTTGAACACAGCGCCGGACCGGACTGCTGACGCTGCCTGCTGCATCTCCCGGACATTGTCCTCTAGCGTTGCATCTGGAGAATAGGCCAGCAGCGCTGCGACGCCCGCCTGTATGGAACGGGTTGGCACCACCACGACCTGCTTTTCCGTCAGCTCATCGACCTGCTCCGCCGTGCCCATGATGTTCTTGTTGTTCGGTAGGAGTATCACCTTATCGCACGGTGAGCGCTCAACTGCTTCCAGCAGGTCCCGCGTGCTGGGGTTCATGGAATCGCCGCCCGGCACAATCGAGCATGCGCCCAGGCCGGTGCTGCGGAACAGCTCCACCAGGCCATCTCCAGCCGCCACAGCAACCACGGACGCCTCAAAGGCTGGCACAGGCTGCTTCCGTTGCGTTGCGGCAAGCTCATGCGCCTGCTCGTCCATGTTCTTGATATCTATATGGGACAGGGTGCCCAGCGAGGTGCCGTAGCTGATTGCCTGGCCGGGGTCCTGCATGTGGATGTGAACCTTCACAGCCTGGCTGTCTCCCGCCACAACTGCTGACTTGCCAAGATGTGCTATCTCTGCCCGCACTGCATCAGGGTTAAGTGACTGCCCCTCGATGGCAAACACTGTGCAGTAGCCCCAGATCTCTTCCTGGACCGACTCAAAGAACCCGGCCCGAATCACTCCATCGCCGAGTGCATCCATGCCCTCCGGTGCAGGCGCCGCAACTATTGCCGAGCCATCACCCTCGCCCCGCAAAGCCTGTAAGGCGCCAGACAGCATCACAGAGAAGCCATGGCCGCCGGAGTCCACGACACCGGCCTCCCGCAGCACATCCAGCATGGACGGTGTGCGGGCCACCGTATCCCGCGTCTGATCCACCGCTATGGTCCATGCTTCTTCGATGGTCTGGCCGTGCCTCACGTTCTTCTCAAGAGCCTCTGCGCACTCCCGGAAGACCGTGAGCATCGTGCCTTCTTTGGGGTCAGGCACAGACGAGTACGCCCTGTCAGACGCCTTTCGGAGCGCGGTGGCAAGCGTGTGGCCAAAGAGAAAGTGCTCGGTGGCCAGGGCGTCAGCCAGGCCCCTGAAAAACTGCGCCAGTATCAGGCCGCTGTTGCCCCTGGCCCCCAACAGCGCAGAACGGGCCATCCCATTCGCCGTGTCGCCTGCGCCCTCATTCGCTGCGGCCACAGCCTCTTCCACCACCGTCAGCATGGTGAGGTGCATGTTTGTCCCCGTGTCCCCGTCTGGCACAGGGAACACGTTGAGGGCGTTTATTTGCTCACGGTTGGCCTCAAGCGCCGCCGTCGCTGCCTGCATCATCACGCGGAGGGCTGCGCCGTCGAGGGCGGCGGGTGTCTGGGTCCCGGAGAGTCTCTTGTTCATGCTCCGTATGCTCCTCCGGCGTCGGCGTACACGGCAGTAGGGCCGCACGCATTTTTTCAAGAGCCGCGCGAGGCGGTTCAACTTGCCGCCAGATTGGCTGCATGTTAACTTAGATGTTTACTCTCCACAAAGTTGGAGCTTGGCGAACAACGGGCGCAACCCCGTTATTTTATTGTCGGCTCACTTTCTGGATCAGCTACTTTTCTACGTAAGGATCACGTCATGGCCAAGTGCGAGGTTTGCGGCAAGGGTCCGCAGTTCGGGCACAATCGCAGCCACGCCCTCAACGCGACGCGTAAGATCTCCCAGCCAAATGTGTTCAAGCGCAACATGGTGATCAACGGCGAGGCCAAGAGCGTCAAGATTTGCGCTCGCTGCCTGCGCACGCAGACTAAGGCGCGCTAGAGGCAACCTGCAAAATGTGCCTGTGAAAGCCTTCCCTCCGGGGAGGGCTTTTTTGTTGCCCGGCTTATCCGTTGCAACCCTGCCTGTGTCCGGCCTTCACATGGATGCGGCTATGGAAGCCCTAACCGCCCGCATTGGCGGCACGCAGGGCATCCACGGCAGCCCGGATGCCGCCAGGATGACCGAACACTCCGGTTCCGGAGATAAGTGTTCGTGCGCCGGCTTGGACCGCCTGCGGCGCTGTGCCTGCCTTGATGCCGCCGTCCACCGCAATCTCCACGTCCAGGCCGCGCCCTGCTGAAATCCTCTGGATCTCACGCACCTTGGGAAGCATCTCGGGCATGAACGACTGCCCGCCCGCTCCCGGCTCTACTGTCATCACCAGGACCCGGTCAATGCTGCCCAGCAGCGGCTCAATGTCAGAGACCGGCGTCGCCGGCTTGATTGAAACCGCCGGCCGCATCCCGGCCGCCCGCGCCGCCTCGATGGTTGCCCGAACGTCTTTGCAGGCCTCGATGTGAACCGTGAATATGTCTCCGCCTGCATCTGCGAACGCCTCGGCGAATCGCCCCGGCTCATCCACCATCATGTGGACGTCTACGGGCAGCCTGGTGAGCGGCCTGATGGCCTCCAGTACAGGCACGCCCACAGTGATGTTCGGCACAAAGTGCCCGTCCATCACGTCGAAGTGAAGCTCATCGCACCCGCCTTCCTCTGCGGCCCGCACAGAATCCGCCAGGTGGGCAAAGTCAGCTGCAAGGAGCGAGGCAGAAATTTTCAGGTTGCGCATGGTGCGGTCCAGGTGCCCGGAGACAACGGTTCAGCGGCGAGTGACGTTGAAACTGGCAAGGTATTCAGACTGTTCAACGCCTCCCTGGGGCGGAGGGTCAGGCAACAGCCTTTCAAGCGTGATGGTGTAAACCCCGAATTTGACCCTGTCAGGCCGGTCACGGCCAGCGAACAGGGTGATCTCCTCGCTGTCATTCGGAGTCTCAGCCTGTATGACCACCGTCGCCTCTCCCGCCGCGGGGCACTCGGTATCTGAGGGGCACCTGGAATCATTCTCAACCCTCAGGAAAATTATGGTCAGAGTGTCGTCCTTGAGGGTCATGGTCACCTGGTCGCCAATGTACAGGCTGGTCCCAGACGAATACGTGCCGAAGGCCATGCACCCTGTCAGCCCCAGGAGGACCACCAGGGCGAACAGCAGCCATGCCATACGTGCCGACGCAGACAGGTGAGTGATCATTCTGTTGTTGGAAAAGCTCTCAGCGGTTCATTGCCAGGCGCGGGAGCGGGCGCCAGTCAAGAAGATTACCACTGGCCCTCCAGGCGGGCCATCGACAACCGCCGGTAGCAGTCCTGCATCGCTTCCCGCACCCTGTTGGGCGCTGTGCCGCCCGGTACGTCACGGGCCGCTACGGCGGAATCAACCGTGATCTGCATGACATCGTCTTCAAAATGAGGCGAAGCGGCCCGATAGTCATCAATGGTCAGTTCGCCAAGGCCCCTGCCATCGCTCATGGCACGCTTCGAAAGGTCTGCAACCACTATGTACGCCTCACGGAACGGGACGCCCTTCGACACCAGGTAGTCGGCGATGTCCGTTGCCAGCACAAAGCTGCGCTCCGCCGCCTGTCGCATACGCTCGGGGTGGACTGTAATGCCATCCACCATGCCGGATGCCGCGTCCAGCGCCGCCACAACCGTGTCAGCAGCGTCGAACAGCCCCTCCTTGTCCTCCTGGAGGTCCCGGTTGTACGTCATCGGCAGCCCCTTGAGCGTGGTCAACAGGCCCACCAGGCGCCCATAAACCCGGCCCGTCTTGCCGCGCACCAGTTCGGCAAAGTCAGGGTTCCTCTTCTGCGGCATGATGCTGGAACCGGAGGTGTATTCGTCGCTCAGGCGAACGAAGCCAAACTCCTCCGACGACCAGGTGATCAGTTCTTCTGCGAGTCGCGACAGGTGTGCCATGCAAATTGCCGCGGCGCTCAGGAACTCCACAGCGAAGTCCCGGTCTGACACCGCATCCATGCTGTTGGCGCTGATGCGTGAGAAGCCAAGTTCCTCTGCCACCGACTCACGGTCCAGCGGGTACGGCAGCCCGGCCATCGCCCCACTGCCCAGCGGCATCACGTCGGCGGCGTCCGCAACCGCCAGGAACCTGCCGGCGTCGCGGTCAAACATCTCGAAGTACGCCAGCGCATGGTGCGCCAGCACAACGGGCTGGCCCCGCTGTAGGTGCGTGTAGCCGGGCAGCACCGTTTCGATGTGGCTTTCGGCGAGCGTCAGCATTGACCGCTGGAGCCGCCGGCAGTTCCGCACCGCGTCAGCCGCCATGCGCTTCGTATACAGCCTTGTGTCCGTGGCCACCTGGTCATTGCGGGATCGCGCCGTGTGCAGCCTGCCCGCTGCATCGCCAATAAGCTCGTACAGGCGGGACTCTATGTTCATGTGGATGTCTTCCAGCTCCGGCTTCCACTTGAACTTCCCGGACTCTATCTCCTGCCTGATTTGCTCAAGGCCATCGATGATCTTCTCGGCGTCACCCTGCGGGATGATGTCCTGCCGCGCCAGCATGCGTGCATGCGCCGCCGACCCGGCAATATCCTCCCGGTACAGGCGCTGGTCATAATGCAACGACACCGTGAATTCGCTGGCCAGTTCGGAGCCCCTGGCTGCAGAGGCCGGGTCTTTTTCACTTCCGCGCATTGATGAGGTCTTTTAGCAATTTGAAATACATGATCTTAGGCGTTTCCAGAAGTATTCAAAGGAAGGTGAGTTAACGGCGGCGCGCGCAGGATCGAAATTGTAAGACATACTAGCGGCGAAGCTGATTTTATTAAGAGCAGTATTAGGGTGCTCAGAATTCCATAATTTGGTCAATAATTTTCCAGTATTCAAGTTACTAGTGTCAGACGGTGCGATATATTCGCACTGAGGCAGTACCGAGCGAATTGCTTCTTGATCTGCCAGCAGCCACCCCTCCAGATCTCTCATGGCCACACAAATAGTGACAAACCGGATAGCTTTTGGTTTCAGTGCGTTTTCACGTACCTCATCTGGGAATTCATGAATGATTTGTAGTGGGCATTCATTATCATCTAAGTCTGTTATGAAAAACCCTCTTTGATAGCGCGCACTATAAAATTGCTGCATCATTGACACGGACGATTGAATAAGTTTATTCCGACCTTTCATAATCCTAACATCAAATTGAACATTCGGATTATACTTATGCAATACACGATCCAGAAACTTCTTTTCAGAAGCTCCTTCTACAACAACTCCAATTTTCACGGAATACCGCCAAGCGCCCCTTGGGTCCATAAGTCACCAAGACTGAAGTGTTTTCGGAATATTTCTATGTCTTCTTGATCTGAAGCATTACGAATATTAGTCAACCCGTCAATTTTATCACAGAGAAGTATATTTTTTGGCTCTACAAAGTCTAGAAATTGAGGATTATGAGTTGTAACAATAACTTGTGTGTTTTCTGCAGCATGTTTCAGTATTTGCACAATATGTTCTGACAAATGAGGATGCAGCCCTGCTTCTGGTTCTTCTATGGCTGTAATGTCAGCTCTTTTAGATACCCAGGACGTGATCACCAGTAATGCAAGAAGGCGTATTGTCCCATCGGATGCCGAAGCCGGTGAAATGGGCTCTTCCATCGTCTGTTCTGCAATCTCAAACGCCCACTTCCCTTCGATAGGCAATTTGCGGGTTGAAACATCAGCGAATGCAGGAACAACTTCTCGCAGGCCTTCCCGGACTGCCTGAAATTCCTTAGTTGACGTCGTGGTCGAGATTTTATGTAGAACGGCCGCCAGATGTTCTCCAGAAGAACCGAGTTCTATATTTGGAGACTCCATATATGGCTGACGTGCCACATCAGGATTTATGTTGAAGAACCTCCAGCTTGTAAGCCCTCGGCGGATGAACGCATTAGTTATGGATAGGAATCCCGTACTCAATACAAGACGCGAGGCATCTGCATCCTGGATTTTCTTTCGTATACTGCGCCGTGATCCGCGTTTACGAGCGGGTGTAACGTCACGTAAATAAGAATCAATTGGATCCGTTATCGTAAAAGTATCGTTGGTCCTGCTAAGTTTATATATCCCTCGTTTACCATTAATAATTATGTTTGCTTTTAATTGTTCACTGATCACAGTTGCAGGCAACTCATCATCACCAGGATCGATAGACACTTCATATTCATACGAAGGAATCTTGACTTCGATATGGCGATCCGATTCCTCAAATCTCAATGGCCCATTGATTTGTGGGACGCCTTTTATCAAAATCCTGAGTGGCAGGTCTTTATTAAGCCCATAAGGAACCTTATGGGACACCTGAGAAGACCCTCCTAAACCGGTAACCGCATATTGCACATCTTCATTAAGCGCAGTTTGTAGAAATTTTAGGGCACTCAAGAAATTAGTCTTCCCTGAAGAATTAGCACCCACAATAAAATTTAATCTACTCAACTTGATTCGTTGAGTAGATTTCCCAAAACTCTTGAAGCCTTCTATTTCAAGTTCAGTAATCATAAGGTGAGATCCCTGGCCCAAGCCACAAACCCAGAAATCGACATAGGTGAAGACGAGCTTACCATTAAATCGTTAATTAGACACCCTCTCGGTCTTACCTCGCGTCCCGCATGGTCTGGCTCTTGGCCTGTGTGCGTGCGGGCAGGCTGTAGATGTCTATGAAGCCAATCGCAGCGTTGTGGTCAAAAGAGTCCTGCGTCGAGTATGTCGCGAGGCCGTAGTCGTAGAGCGAATATGGCGAGCGGCGGCCTGTCACCGTGGCATTCGCTTTATGCAGGCGCACCCGCACGTCACCGCTGGTGTACTTCATGCAACTGTTCACGAACGCGTCCATGTTCGTGCGCAGCTCCGTGAACCAGCGGCCATCATAGACGAGGTCAGAGTAGATGCTCGCAATATGCGATTTGAGCCGCTGCTGGTCCCGGGAGAGCGTGGCCGTCTCCAGCGCCCTGAGCGCCATGTGCAGCACCACGGCGGCGGGTGTTTCATAAACTTCGCGTGACTTGATGCCCACCAGCCGGTTCTCCAGGTGGTCCACCCGGCCCACTCCGTGCCTGCCTGCGACCTCGTTTAACTGCTCGATCAGCTCCACTCCGCCAAGCTTCTTGCCGTTCAGCCCAACGGGCCGGCCTTCTTCGAACGATACCTCCACCTCTTCAGGCTCGTGCGGCGTCTCTGCGATCGGCTTTGTCCACGAGTAGGCGTCTTCGGGCGGGGCGAACCATGTGTCCTCAAGGTCTTCACCCTCAATGGCCTGGCCCCACAGGTTCCGGTCAATCGAGTACACCCGCTGATCGCTGCCCACCTCGCGCAGTTGCAGCCCCGCTTTTGCGGCGTACTGCTTCTCCTCATCGCGAGTCATGCCCCACTCGCGGGCTGGCGCAATGATGCGGAGCGGCTCACCGTGGGCTGCAAGCGTCTTGATGCCCGCATCGAACCGCACCTGGTCGTTGCCCTTGCCCGTGCAGCCATGCGCCACAGCCACCGCGCCCACCTGCCGGGCCGCCTCCACCAGCTTCTTCGCCATGAGCGGGCGTCCGAACGCAGTCGAAAGCGCGTATACGCCCTCGTACACAGCCCCTGCCTTCAAACCGGGAAATACATAGCCGTCAACAAACTCATCCCGGACGTCCCATATCAGCGACTCAATAGCGCCGGCTTTCGCAGCGCGCTCCTTCACACCCTCAATCTCCGGTCCTGCTCCCAGGTCCACTGTGAGAGTGACGACATCCATGTCGTACTGTTCCTGGATCCATACCACAGAGATCGTGGAGTCCATGCCCCCGCTGTAAGCGACGACACACTTTTGCCTTGCCATTTGCTGCTGTCTCCGTCAGTTGTGCGGCGTTCGTTCAGACCATCAACGCCCTGCATGTCCAGGGCAGGCTATTCGACAGGTCGAAACCAGTTTCATCATGCGCCACGACAAGCGCCGGCGAATGATGAACCGTGTGCTGGTATTCGTGCAGAGTTCCTAGAAGTCCAGGCTCCGCTCAAACGGGGCGGCGCTTCGGAGCGGCCCCACTACGGCCATAGCGAGCTTGTTCGGACGGATGACCCGCTCTGCGACCCGCTTGATGTCCTCAGGCTTCACGGACTCAATGTCCGCGACGATGTCCTCTATGGTCTTGACCTCGCCGCGAAGCATCTCCTGCACACCCATGAACATGCCCACAGCGCGGCTGTCCTCCATACGCAGCAACAGCCGTCCCTTGGACAACTCGCGGGCCTGCTCAAACTCCCGCTCAGTCACGCCGTCCCTGACCTTGGCAAGCTCCTCAATGATCACTGGAAGGGCTTCTTTGGCCCTGGCCGGGTCGACGCCTGACTCAACGAGGAACGCCCCACAGTCCGTGAACGTCGCCATGGCGCTGTGTATGTCATACGCCAGGCCGCGTTGCTCCCTGACCTCCTCGAAAAGGCGGCTGCTCATGGATTCACCCAGTATCACGGAAAGGAGCGACAGGGCGTGGCGGTCGTCATCATTCATGGACACGCCGTGCAACCCAAGCGCCATGTGGGCCTGCTCAGTCTTCCGGTACTCCACCTTTACCTGCGGGCCGTCCAGGTTGTCTTCAAATGGGCGTATCGGCAAAATCGTGCCGTCCCCGAAGTCGCCCATCAGGTCGTTTAGCTGGTCCACCACTTCGTCGTGCGAAATATTGCCTGCGACGGTGATCACGGTGTTTGATGCCACGTACTGCGTGTGCAGGTACTCCAGCATCTCATCACGGGAGATGGCCTGGACTGACTCAACAGACCCGGCGATGTCCCGCCCCATGGGCTGGTCAGGCCATATCAGGCCATCGAGCAGATGCGCCACCCGCCCCCCGGGCGAGTCATTGGAGGCACGGATCTCCTCGAAGACAACCTGCTTCTCTTTTTCAATATCGTCGTCACGCAGCTTGGAGTTCCGCACCATGTCCGCAATCAGGTCTATGCCGTTGCGGTAGTGCGGCTTTGCCAGGCGGCACCAATAGCCTGTGATCTCGCGGTCGGTAAAGGCGTTCAGCGTGCCGCCAACGCCTTCCACCACCTCTGCGATCTCCCGCGGAGTGGGTCGCTTTGATGTGCCCTTAAAGAGAACGTGCTCGAACAGGTGTGAAGCGCCTGCGAGCCTCTCGGTCTCATACCGGGAACCTGCGCCGAACAGGAAATTGATGCTGACAGCGTTGGTGTGTGGCAGCGTGCTTGTGAGAATGCGCAGCCCGGATGGCAGTACCGTGCGGTTGAAAGCGGGCGCCAGGGTTTGTGTTTCGGTCATGCGGGCAGGCTGTCCTTCGGTAAAAATCTAAAGTTCGATTGGATGTTCAACATGTGCCGGAACATTCACTGCGATACGATGTCGGGGCGCTTCATCATCCATGTCAGTCTTTCACGTTATGCGGAACACCGCGACGCCATGCATTCAAATATTCGGCATGATCAACGCAGCACTCCCATGCTACTTCCCCAGCCTCGCACCCGGTGCGGATAGACACCTGCATGCAAGCGTATGGCTCACCGCGCGGACGGTCAAACTTTTGATCTGGCAGGCGCCCTACACGTCTTTATAGCCGGGCCAGCCGTATCAACTCCCGTGTAACCTTCATGCCAGCCATGTCTGACATAACTGCGAGCGGAACGACTTCGGATACCCTGTCCCGGCGTTTCTCCATGCAGGATTCACCTTCTGGACGCGGGGACGTCCCAATTCGCATTTGATGCAGGAACCCGGAGAGCATCACCCAGAGGCCGCCCGTGAACAGCCGGGCGGGCGGGCCGGGCGCGGCTTTACGCTGGCGCTGGCGGTGCTGCTTGCCCTGGCCCTGGCGCTGCGTCTGTTCGGATTGGATTGGGATGATGGCGGGCTATTTCACCCGGACGAGCGCGCCATCCTCATGCGGGTGGTCGATCTCGAAGTTCCCGATTCGTCGGAACTTGGCGACCTGCTCGACGCTGAGCGCAGCCCGCTCAACCCCGGCTGGTTCAACTATGGAAGCCTGCCCCTGTACCTGCTGAAAGGCGTGCAGGTGGCGTCATCGCCGTTCATTGACTTCGACATCTTCGACCTCCGCATCCCGGGCAGGGTGATATCCGCGTTGGCGGACACCGCAACGGTGGCGCTGGTCTACTTCCTTGGCCGCAACTGGTACGGCCGCAGGGTGGGCCTGTTGGCCGCCGCCCTCACGACCCTGGCCGTGCTGCACATACAGTTGGCGCACTTCTTCGCGGTGGACGGCATCCTGACGCTCTTCATAGTGGGCGCAGTCTTTTTCTCTGCAAGAGTTGCCTATACGGGCCGCGTCTCAGACTCTCTGCTGGCCGGCCTCATGGTGGGGTTTGGCCTCGCCACTAAGGCGTCCATTGCCCCCATAGTGCTGGCGGTGATAGCCGGTCACGCCGTATACGCCTTTTCGCTGCCCGGCGAAGCACTCGATATACGCGGCGCATTTTCAGGCGATGGAGCACGCAGGCAGTGGCGGGCGTACAAGGGCCTGCTGCTGGCCGGCGTGACGGCGCTTGTCGCCCTGCTTGTGACCCAGCCATACATGGTGCTGGACTGGGAAACGTTCTTCGCCAACGTGGGCGAGCAGTCGGAGATGGTAAGGCGCATCGTCGATTACCCGTACACGCGTCAGTACATCGACACGCCGAAGTACTGGTACCAGGCGTGGCAGCTTGGCGCATGGGGGCTGGGGCCAGTGCTGGGCGCAGCAGCGTGGCTGGGATTCGGCGCATCGCTCGTGGCCGTGTGGTTCACTCGCCGCAAGGTGGACCTTGTAATCCTCGCCTGGGTCCTGCCTTACCTGCTGCTGACCGGCTGGTTCGACGTCAAGTTCATGCGGTACATGCTTCCTCTGACGCCTTTCCTCATCCTGTACGCAGCGCGGCTCCTGTGGTGGCTCGGGGGAGTCGCACGCGCCTTCTTCCCCGGCTGGCGCTACGTCGCGGTGGTTCCGGCTGCGATAGTGCTGGTCGCCACAGCACACTACGCTCTCTCGTTCTCGCTCATGTACACGGAGCAGCATCCCGGCCAGGCCGTGTCTGACTGGCTCCGCCAGAACGCGGAACCAGGCTCAGCGGTGTTGCAGGAGCACTGGGAGGAGGGCGTTCCACATGTGCCCGGCCTCCAGTACCCGGAGCGCCTGGAGATATACAACTCGGACAGCGTTGCGAAGTTTGAACGCATCACCGAGGCAATGGCCGGGGGCGACTACTTTGTGCTGTTCAGCAACCGCCTGTACGGCACGGTGGCCCGCCTGCCGGACCGCTATCCCGTAAGCACCGAGTTCTACCGGGCTTTGTTTGACGGATCTTTGGGCTATGAGCTTGTCTACAACCCGCAGCGGCCCATCGCATCTCCAGGGTTCGTGTACTACGACGACCCGTTCGCCCGCGTCCCGTTCGGTCCGCCGGAGAATTTTGAGAGGCCGCAGGGTGCCATCGCCACGCTGGACATGGGGTGGGCCGACGAGAGCTTCACGGTCTACGACCATCCGCAGTCGATGGTCTTCGCCAACGCCGACAGGCTCAGCGCGGCCGAGTTGATGGACGTTGTCGGCCTGGGCGGGTCAGTATGGCCGGACACTGAGGCAGAGGTAGGCCTGCTACTAACCGATGAAGAAAAGGCAACGCAACGTGCAGGCGGGACATGGACTGACCTGGCGTTCCTCCGCGGCATCCCGGATGGCCTGTCGTGGATTGTCTGGCTGCTGGGAGCGCAGGTGTTCGCGCTGGCCGCGCTGCCGCTCTCGTTCATGGTCTTCCGCTCCCTGCCAGACCGCGGCTACCTGCTGAGCAAGTCCCTCGGGTTGATCCTGGTGGCTTCTGTCGCATGGCTCCTGGCGAGCCTCGGCTGGGTGGGATTTGGATTCGTGGGCGTCCTGGCTGGGCTGCTGTCGGTGGCGGTGCTATCAGGCCTTGCGTGGTGGAAGTACCGGGAGGAGATGATCGGGTTCTTCAGGACGCGCCTGAAGTTCGTACTGTTCTGCGAGGCACTCTTCGTTGCGGCGTTCCTGGCGTTCATGTTGATCAGGATGGCCAACCCTGACCTGTGGCACCCGTACCGCGGCGGCGAAAAGCCAATGGATTTCGCCTACCTGAACGCAGTGGCCCGATCCACCCTGATGCCCCCGTACGACCCGTGGTTCGCCGGCGGATACCTGAACTACTACTACTTCGGCCAGTTCATCGTGGCAACGCTCATCAGGTTCACAGGCATCATTCCGCAGGTCGCATACAACCTGTCAATCCCGTTGCTCTTCGCCCTGACCGTCGGCGGTGTGTTCTCCATCGTCTACAACCTTGCGGAGTTGACACGTCGCGCACGCGGCGCTCTATCTCATTCATCACGGTCACCAATCTATGCGGGCCTGGCCGCGATTTTCCTGGTGGCGGTGGCAGGAAATATAGACGGCATGGTGCAGGTCGCTGAAGGCACATGGCGCACCCTGGTGCGGGACCTGCCGTTCGGCACGTTCGACTACTGGCGCAGCTCCCGGATGATGGAGCCGGGTTCGCTGGGGTTCGAGATAACTGAATTCCCGTTTTTCACGTTCCTCTTCGCTGACCTGCACGCCCACCTCATAGCCATCCCGTTTGCCGTGCTTGCGCTAGGCATTGGCCTCGCAGTGTTCGCGCGTACCGGCCTACGGCGTCCTGTGATCGAGTCATGGAGCGCCCTGGTGATCCTGGGGTTGGTGATCGGAGCGCTCCGCATTATCAACACCTGGGACTTTCCGACGCAGTTGGGCCTTGCCGGGCTGTTCATAGTGGGCGGCGAACTGTTTTCCACCCGGCACGCGCCAATGCGGGGGCTGATGGCCGGTGTCATCAAGTGGATCTTCGTGGCGGCGGTGGGCTACCTGTTCTTCCTGCCCTTCCACCAGCACTTCGAGCTGTTCAACAACGGTGTTCAGGCCAGTCAGACGCAGACCCCGCTTTGGCGCTACATGGCCATACACGCCATCTTTCTTCTCATACTGCCTGGCTGGATCGTCTACCAGTGGCGTCACAGCCTGACCGTCAGGCAGCGGATCGAAGGCTGGCTCAATAACGCAGGGATGCCTGCCTGGGCGGTATCACTGGGGTTGGTGGGCCTGGTGGCCCTGGTCGCAGCATTCATGTTCACTCAGTGGGCCACAGCCGTGTTCGCCCTCGCACTTGCTGCCGTGGTTGGCGGAGCGGCCCTGCTCGCTGTCGCGGGCCGCACGTCCGGCGCCCGGTATATCGTGGCCGCCGCCGCCATGGTGGTCATGGCGCTCGGCATAGGCGCAGCAGTGGACGTTATCACCGTCAAGGGCGACATCGGCCGCATGAACACTGTGTTCAAGTTTTACCTTCAGGCGTGGTGGCTCCTGGGTCTTGCATCCGCCTACTTCATGTGGCTGATGGCTTCCAGCGGATGGTTCTCGCCGGGTCGGCTTACGATCACCCGCGCTGCATGGATGGCGGTTCTGGCATTGCTTGCCCTCGGGATGATGGTGTACCCGGTTCTTGGCACCAAGGCACGCGTGGATGACAGGTTTGTCACGTCCGGGCTGGGCCTCGATGGCATGGACTTCATGGATGAGGCAACCTACTCGGAGCCAATGGGGACTCTCCACCTAGGCAACGACAGGGATGCCATCGAGTGGCTCCAACGCAACGTGGAAGGCTCGCCCGTGATCGTGGAGGGCCTGACCGATATGTACCGGTGGGGCAACCGCGTCTCGGTATACACCGGCCTGCCGGCGGTTGTCGGCTGGGACTGGCACCAGCGGCAGCAGCGTGTCGATTACGCCTGGGCTGTCACGCAGCGGAGGTCCCAGGTGGAGCAGTTCTATAACACTCAGGACGTGACGCAGGCAATCAAGTTCCTGGACCGGTACGAGGTCCGGTATGTATACGTGGGAGACCTGGAGCGGCTCTACTACTCGGAAGAAGGCCTGGCCAAGTTCGACCAGATGGAGGACCGCGGCCTGCGACCCGCATACGAAGACGATGCCGTCACCATCTACGAGTACTCGCCTGGCGGATAGACGGTAAGCGGAGATGCCCCGGCTGGGCATCTCCGCTTGAGAGCGTCGCCTTATCCCCCGTTATCCGGGACGATCAGGCCGTAGTCGTCATCATGCCGGCGGTAAACCACATTGATGAGACCCGTCTCCCTGTTGAGGAACATGTAGAACGTGTGGCCCAGCAGGTCCATCTGCGCCGCCGCCTCCTCAACCGTCATGGGCACAATCTGGTGCGCCTTGGTGCGGACCAGTTGCCCGTCGCCAATCTCACGCACCGGTTCGGGCTCAGGCTCAACAGCGGCCTCGGCCAGCTCTGCTGCCATTGCCTCATCGAATTTGGTAGTCTCCCGGCGCTTGCGCTCAAACCGCGTCTTGTACTTGTGGATGCGGCGGTTGACCGTCTCTTCCACCAGGTCAATTGCCGCGTACGGCGTGGCGGCGCGCTCTTCACTGCGGATCAGGCCGCGTTTCAGGCGGATCGTTACCTCGGCAATGTATCGGTCTTCATCCCGCTTGGTACCCTCCTTGCGGATCATGAGGTGCACGGGGACGGGTTGGCGAAACCGCCGGTCCAGCTTGGACAGACGCTTTTCCGCGTAGTCCTTGATGGCGTCCGTGAGAGTCGTGTGGTTTGCCGAGATGGTTAACTCCACTTGACTGCCTCCGGTGCAATGCAAATTGCTTGAGTAAGTGACCGGACGACGTTCCGCCCGGAAGGCTATTCTAGTGCCCATGCCGCCGGTATGCATTCGGGATACGAACATGAAATCAATGCTGACTTCTGCAGTCCAATCCGCTGTGGAACTCCTTTTCCCCGGCCGGTGTGTCCATTGCGGCAAGTCCGGCAGCCTGCTGTGCGACGTTTGCCTGGACCAGGCGGTCCGCCTCGACGGGCCTGTCTGCGACCGGTGCGCGCTCCCCATGCCGCAGGGGTCCAGGTGTCAGAAGTGCGCAGCCTCACCGCCAGCCCTGGACCGCATGCTGGCAGTGTTCCAGATGGACGGCCCCATCCGTGACGCCGTGCATGCCCTCAAGTACAACGATCTGCGCGCCCTGGCGCCAGTCCTGGCCGCCGAAATGGCCGCGCTGCCGGCAGTGCAAAGGATGAAGGTGGATGTCGTCGTGCCAACGCCCATGCACCCGTCCCGCGTGCGGGCAAGGGGCTACAACCAGTCGGATCTGCTGGCCAGCCGGCTGGCAAAGGCGCTGGACTGGCCGGTTGACGATCACGCGCTCCGCAGGGTGGTCAACACCCCGCCACAGGTGAAGGCACAGGATGAGTCATCCCGAATACGCGCCATGGCAGGCGCATTCAGGTCAGGCGACGGCTTCGGAGACCGCCGCGTGCTGCTGGTGGATGATGTGGCGACCACCGGCAGCACCCTTAACGCTTGTGCCAGCACGCTCCGGCAGGCAGGGGCGGCGTGGGTCGGAGCACTGGTCCTGGCGCGCGAAATTTAGGGCCAGGCGAAGACGCATCGCCCAGCTTCATCATCCGCCCTGCGTCACCTCTGCCAGCATGTCCCACCATTCCGGCTCGGTGGCCTTCTCGAGCGT
>JBBDMW010000030.1:0-105667 GCA_040878005.1 Dehalococcoidia bacterium | reverse complement strand
CCTAGGCATCAGGCCAATATCCTATCCAATCATCCCGACTTCAAGTCACCCGCAACTGCCTTTGACGCTTGGGAGTCACAGCCAATCGGCTGGTTTGCCTAAGTCTGAGCCTCAGCTGTTGTCCCGCAGACAAATGACGTCTCCCCATACATAACCCCGCACCTGTACGAGACCTCACCTCTGAAGTCACGTCCGGCACTGCCCCAACAGGTATACTCCGCCCGATTCACAACTTCCCGCCAATGAGCGGAGAGCAGCCGGATACTTCGAAAGGATCAAATGACTTGTTAGAGCGGTTTCACGTACCAACAGATCTCGCTATCCGCGTAAGGCCCAATGATATGCGGGCAACCGTGGAGGACATTTTCCGCAAGATGGGCATGCCGCAAGCTGATGCCGCTCAGTCAGCAGACGTGCTGGTCTACGCGGATGTCCGGGGAATAGAAACCCACGGCGTCAGTAACATGCTCCGCCGCTACGTAGAAGGCTTTGGCGCCGGATCAATAAACCCCACTCCAGACGTCAAAGTAATAAGAGACGCTCCTTCAGCAGCGTCGTTAGATAGCGATCGCGGCCTCGGCCTGGCAGTGGGACCACGGGCCATGAAGCTTGCAATAGAGAAGGCAGAAAAGACCGGGATCGGCGCAGTTTCGGCAGGCAATGGCCGACATTACGGGGCAGCCGCGTATCACGCTCACATGGCAATTGAACACGACATGATCGGCATATCCATGACCGTGGGCGGAAACATCGTTGCCCCTACGTTTGGCTCGAAGGCGATGGTCGGCCTTAATCCAATTGCTGTAGCGGCGCCGACGCGGAACGAAGCGCCCTTTATCTTCGACGCATCAATGAGCGGTGTGGCAGGAAACAAGGTGGCGCTCGCCAAGCGCCTTGGGGTGAAGCTGGCGCCTGGCTGGGTGGCCACTTCCGAGGGGACGCCCATCATGGAAGAGGTGGAACCAGAGGACGGCCAGATCATGCTCCCCCTGGGCGGTACTCGTGAGGGCGGATCCCACAAGGGTTACAGTTTGGCAGTAATGGTAGACATCCTCTCATCCCTGCTGGCAGGCGGTGGACCTGGATTCCTGAATCGCGGTGTGGCATCGCACCACTTCATCGCGTACAAGATAGAAGCTTTCACGGACCTTGATGAGTTCAAGGACACAATGGACGAATACATGAAGGGGCTGCGGGAATGCCCACCCGCGCCTGGCCATGACCGGGTTTACTATGCAGGGCTCCCAGAGGCTGAGGAGGAGGAGGAGCGAAACGCTCACGGAATCCCATACCACCCAGAGGTGATCGACTGGTTCCGTGGAATCTCCGCCGAACTAGGTCTCGATTGGCGACTGACCAACGATTGACGCAGCAGTGAAACAGGGAAAAAAGGTAGGCGTTGACCACCGGGTGCGCTTTCGCCTGCCTTCCGTTACACTCCGCCAGCCGCCTGAGTGCGGTAACGGAACATTGAAAGGTGTAGATAGATGCCGAGGATTAACCGGGCGATAGAACTTTTGGAGCAGGGCGAAAACCTGTACTACACGGCCACCGGCCCGTTGACTTATGAGAATGGAAAGGCTCAGGCAAAGACCTGGGCTGACTTCCTGATCACTGACTTTGAGCACAATCCATTCGACGTGGTGGGCCTTAAGGCATTCATGAAGGGTCTGGTCGACGGTGGGCCTACCAACAGCGGACACCGGATGCCGACTGTCATGTCCACGCTGCCGTCAAATGCCAGGACAGAAGCTGAGGTCCACGCCAACGCGTGGCAGATCAGACAGGTTCTTGGCGCTGGCGTTCACGGAATCCTGCACACTCATGCCCGGCAAGCCGACGCAGTCCGGGCGTTTGTGGAGTCGTGCCGGTACCCGTTCCAGAAGGCAGGAGTAGGCAAGGGACTTGGGGAAGGGCAGCGCGGCGCCGGCGGTCAGCGAGAGCCAGCCGAGACTTGGGGCGTGTCCCCGGTGGAGTACACCAAGATCGCAGACCCGTGGCCGCTGAACCCCAACGGCGAGCTCCTGCTGGGCCTCAAGTTGGAGGACCGGGAGTGCGTGGCAAATGCTCGGTACATTTGCAAGACGCCTGGTCTGGCATTTGCCGAGTGGGGTCCGGGAGACATGGGTATGTCGTACGGATATGAGGACGCCCACGATCCGCCTTACCCGCCAGAGCTGGACGCTGCGCGGAATGAGATCAAAAAGGCATGCGATGACAATGGGTTGTTCTTCCTGAGCTCATGGAATGACAGGTCAAAGTCGGTCGAAGAAAACGTGCAGTTCCTGCGGGACTGGGGTGCCAGGATTTTCTCTGGAGGCGGCGAAGAGCAGGCGAAAGCTGGCCGCAAGCTGACAAACCGCAAGATGCCTGTTTAGGCAACGGTTTCCGGCCGTCTGACCGGCGATCAATTGAGCGGCCCGCCGGGTATTCCCTGCGGGCCGCATCGCGATAGTCCACTGGGTTTGATCAAAAATAGGGCAGGGAGGTAATTCCGTGAAGGTACTTGTGACCGGGGGCTCCGGAATAGTCGGACATTATGTAATAGATGAGCTAATTCAAGCTGGGCACCAGGTCGTAAACGCCGACCTTGTGCGCTGGGGCAACCTGTCCCACAGTGGCACCGCTGGAGCTGGACAGTCCAAAGCCGTGGAGATGCGCCAGTCATGGGGCAGGCTTCCCACGTTCTTTCAAGTGGATGTGACCAACTACGGACAGGTCATATCTGCAATGGACGGCTGTGATGCAGTCATACACCTCGCCGCCTGCCCGAGCGCTGCCTACTACACCGAAGAGTTCGTGTTCATGACAAACACCACGTCCATGTGGAATGTACTGAGAGCGGCGGAGCAACTGAAAATCAATAAGGTAGTGCTTGGATCTTCATATAACGCTGTAGGCGCGATGGGCACGGCCGCCAGATGGGAGCCGAAAGAAGTAAAGCCACCAGAGTACTTCCCGCTTGATGACAAGGTGTACACGAGGTCCGAAGACCCTTATAGCGTTGCGAAGTGGCTTGGAGAGGAGACCGGCCAGGCATTTGCCCGCCGCACCCCAGACATGCAGATAGCCAGCATGCGCTTCAATGGTATGTGGGACGATGAGCGCTTCAGCGAACTACACGCTAGTCCCATCACAGACCCGTGGGTGAGGTGCCAGGGCTTCTGGACATATTTGCATATCCGTGACGCAGCGATAGCGTGCCGAATGTCAGTTGAGTCGGATGGGTGGACGGGTCATGAGAGGCTGTTCCTTAACGCTGATGACACGATGATAGATATTCCTACTGAGGAAGCGATCAAAGTGGTCTACCCGAGCGTGCCTCTCAAAGAACCGCTTGAAGGGTTCCGGGCCCCCATATCTACGGAACGCGCTCGACAGGTGATTGGCTGGCAGCCGAAGTACTCGTGGCGCGACGAACAGTTCGGATAATCGGACAAAAAGTTCCCAAAGGTTGGTCTGCCACGAATAGTCCATTCGTCTATTGAAGGACGCGCGACCCCTGTGACAAACCGGTTGAACGGAGATGTCCCGGTCATGGGGACAGCGCTATCGCTGCTGCCCCTGTAGCCACGGCGCCTACACCGGCCAGCCGGGCCTTCGTTACCCGCTCACGCAGTATGAATGCGGCGAGTGCCACTCCGAACACTATCCCTACTTCCCGGAACGGTCCTACATAGCTGACGGGCGACAACCTGAACGCGCTCAGCACAAGCACATATGCAGCGTACTGAAGCACGGCCCCCGCGACTATGGATCGCGGATGTCTCATGGCTTCAGCCTTGAATGTCGCTAGCGGGTAATGCCTGGAAATCAAAGCGAGCATGCCCAGGCCGCCACCGGTGGATAGCATGAACATGTACAAGAAGGGCGTCACATGCTGCACCCCCTCCTTGTCTACGACAGAATACGCAGCGATGATCAGGCCGGTAGCCATGGCGTATAAAAACCCGGGTTGGAAAATGCTGTGCTTCAGCCCGGACAGCGCGTTCCCGCCGCGGCTGCTAAGGCCTATACAGAAGATTCCGGCGACGATCAACCCGGTTCCGGCGGCGGCTGACCATGCCATAGTCTCACCAAGGAACAGCACGGCCAGCACTGGTATAAGCACGATGCCCCCGCCACGGGCCGCGGGATACACGATCGATAGGTCACCGTGGCGATAAGCACGCCCCAATGTGAAGAAGTACCCCGTGTGGAGAGTGACCGTGGCCGCGATAAACCACCATCCTGTCACCGTCGGCGGGTCGGTGATGAGCAGATAGGCAGCCACCGGCAAAGCGAGCACACCGCCTGCGACCGTAAGCCACCAGGTGAACACTTCTGGCGTGGAGGATCGTTTCGCCAGGAAATTCCATCCCGCATGCGCACCGGCTGAAAGCAGCACAAGCGTTATGGCGAGGCCAGTCACCGTTTAATCTTTAATTTCAGCGCCTCAGGTCTCAGCGTTTGCTACGTTCCTGTGCTGCTGCAAGCGCCCATTCAACGCGCAGTTCAACATCGCCGTCTGCCCACGGCTTGGTGATGTATTCGACCGCGCCGAGGGACCTGGCCATCGCCATATCCTCAGGACGCCCCTTCGCTGTCACCATGATGACCGGTATCTGGCTCGTTCGCGTATCGGCCTTAAGCGCCGCCAGTGCATCGAAGCCGTTGACGCGCGGCATCATCACGTCCAGGAGCACCAACTCCGGTTTCTCTTCAAGTGCAATATCGAATACCTCATCGCCGTCTTCGGCTTCGAGGACCTCATGCTCGGCATCTTCCAGAATCGTGAGCAGGGCCAGTCGCACATCCGGACTGTCATCAACTATGAGGATACGAGCCAAGCGTCACCTCCCTCTGCTCGCCCGAGCTCGTGTGGAGCTATGCCGGGATAGCTGCATGCTATTCGCAGTGCAAAATTTTCCATAACCAAATGGCGTTCCGAATACCAGGACTGTAAAACGTTGCTCATAAGGCACAACTTCATGACATAACTCCGGACGGCATACTTGAGCATGCGCAGCTTACATCACTGTGCCTTGAGAAGGTCATCCACAAACTACTCGCATGTTCTCACTCTCCCCAACCATCATGCCCTGTCGGTGATACCAGTCACGGATACGGGATTGTACGCAGTCTGGTCGTCATGTACTGCCGCTGCCCATCCACTCAAGCAGTGTTTCACTACACCGAATCCATGCACTGATGGCGTTCAGGCCGGAAAAGGTGCGCCCAACAATTCCACCAGATGATCACGAAACGTTGTGGGTCAAATGACCAGGCCCCGGAGCCTGAAACGGCTGCCGGGGCCTGTACTTCATTACGTCCGAACGTCAGTCGGGCTACTTTGCTTCGGCCAGGATTCCTTCGTCCACCTGGTGGGCGCGGATCCAGTCCCAGTCCAGTTCCACCCCAATGCCAGGCCCCTCAGGGGCGAAAACGTTGCCATTCTTGTCTATACCGTCCAGGTTGTCGTTGTAGTCAACGTACACCGGAGACTTGGTCGACTTGACCTTGGGATGCACCAACCCCAGCTCAAAGAAGTTGGTGTTGCGAATGGACGACATGATGTGCCTGTGCACCGGCCCAGGGCCGTGCAACTCCATGTCCAGGCCAAAGCCTTCCGACGCGTGGGCAATCTTCATTGCACCGGTTACACCACCATCCTCATGTGCCCCACAACGCACATAGTCTGTAGCGTCAGCAACAATAAAGTCCACGTGCTGTTCCAGGAGCCTTATGTGCTCCGTCTGAAGGAGCGGCGTCTTCACCATCTGGCGCAGCTTTCGGTGGGCGAACTGCGAGACACCCCCATCCTTGAACGGGTCCTCCCACCAGAAGAAGCCAGCTTCGTCACATGCGCGCCCAAGGGCCAGGGCCTGTCCGAAGTTTTCAATTTCGCAGGCAGGATCGATCAGAAGTGCCATGCGGCCTCGCATGCGCTCCCCAATCATCAAGACATTGTCTATCTCTCTCTGGATGTTCTGACCGGCCAACCCCCAGCCGTGAATCTTGAATGCCCTGTAGCCCATCTCGTAACACTGTTCTGCGAACTCGGAGAACTGTTCTGGCGTGCTGAGACCTCCATTCTCATCGCCATGCAGAGTGGAGGCGTAGGCGGGAAGGGGCTTGCGTGTGCCCCCTAGAAGCCTGTAAAGCGGCTCTCCGTAGAGTTTGCCGGCGATGTCCCAGAGGCAGATGTCAATGATGCCCACGCCTGTCATGTCGTAGTGGCGAAGGCCCCTTTTTACATCGTTATAGATCTTTTCCCTTTCGAGAGCGTCCTTGCCGATGAGATAGTTCGCTGCCATCTTCACCTGCTCCAGGGTGGGGCCGCCAACTCCCGGGTACTCTCCAACGATCCCCTGGTCCGTGTGTATACGCAGCACGTTTCCTCGCTGTCTCTGCGTTGCACCTTCTTCGTACACCGTGTTGAATGTGTTGTAGTCCCGTCCAACGTTTTCCAGCGTGTGCTCAAACGTGGTGACTTCAATCTTCGTTATCTTGGGGCTGTCTTTCACTGTTTCACTCCAGGCTGCCATCCGCGACGATCCTTTGATGAGCCGCCGCAACCACTGCATAAAGGTGCAGAAGACCCGACGGGCGGCATGTTAGCACGAGCGGCTTGCTGTTCTCCGGTTGTCGACGAAGCAAACTTGCCGGTCTGGATTCAGCGTGCAAGAATGCGGCCCGCATCTCAAACAGTGAACAAGAGGTCGAGGACAATGCAGGCGCTCGTATACCACGGGAATAAGGACATCCGTCTGGAAGATGTCCAGGAACCAAGCCCGGTGCCGGGTGAAGTCAAGATACAGCTAACCCATACTGGCATTTGCGCAACTGATATTGAGGAGTGGCAGTACGGCCCGCTGTGGGTTCAATACGGCGAACCCAACCCCCTGAGCGGCCGTATGGCCCCTCTCATACTGGGCCACGAGATCACGGGCCGTATATCCGGTCTCGGTGCAGGGGTGGACGGTATTAGAGTCGGCGACCGCGTAGCGGTAAATAACGTTCGCACCTGCAAGCGTTGCTTCTGGTGCAGGCGAGGGCACCAGGCAGTATGTCCCAACATGGCAATTGCGGGGCTGTCCGCCGACGGCGGTCTGGCGGAGTACATGACGTGGCCAGCCGACCAGGTTGTACCGCTCCCGGACAATGTCTCTGATGAAGAGGGGGCCCTGGTTGAGCCGTCCACGGTCGCTACCCGAGCAGTGCGTCGATCCGGTGTGCAGATAGGCGACAACGTTACGGTGGTCGGCTGCGGCACTGTTGGGCTGCTTACTTTGCAAGCTTTCAAAGCTGCCGGGGCACGCGTAATCGCCGTGGATATCCGTGACCAGAGCTTGACTGCAGCGGCGCAACTCGGCGCGGATGAGACTCTTAACTCTGGCACTGGGGACCCTGGAGAAAGGCTGAGGGAAATGACCGGCGGTGTGGGTCCCGATATCGTCGTGGAGACAGCAGGCGCCTCTAACACGCCTCGGCAGGCCATCAACTGGACCCGACGCGGTGGCACGACGGTACTTGTAGGTATTTATTCGGCCAAGCCGGAAATGGACTTCAACGAAATCGTCAGCTTTGAACGGACCGTGGTTGGTTCGGTTGCAGCCGGCGTAGGTGACATGGAAGCGGCGGTGGCCCTTATCTCTGCCGGGAAGCTTAAGGTAAAGAACCTCATATCTGCCAAAGTGCCGCTGAGCCGAGTGATCGAAGATGGTTTCAATCGGATGCTTGAGCCATCAAAGGATGTCTTCCGAATCCTTGTGAATCCCGGTCAGTGAGCTATCCCATTGCACAACGCCAAATTTAGCCGCTGTGAATAAGCGAACAATGGAGAATGCTGGATGCACTACCAGGATGAACGAACCTACGGCTGCCGGATCTCTGATGCGTGGACCTACCGTGGTCTGAAGACCGTGGTGCTGGAAAACGAAGTTATCCGTGTCATCGTCCTGGCGGATAAGGGCGCTGATATCTACAGCTTTGTCCATAAGCCTTCGGACACTGAGTTTATGTGGCGCACTCCCTGGGGCGTACGCGATCCATCAAAGTTCCTGCCTACCAGCGGTGCGCCGGAGTCGGTCTGGCTTGATGTATACGAGGGCGGCTGGCAGACCGCCCTGCCTCATGGGGGTTACCCGGACAAGGTCTACGGTGCGGAGGTTGGACTACATGGCGAGGTCAACACAATGCCATGGGACGTCGAAATCGTGGAGGACTCAATCGAGCGTGTCAGTGTGCGCTTCAGAGTCAACGGCATCCGGATGCCGTTCTCGGCCGAGAAAACGCTTACCATCGAGACCGGCAGCCCGGTCCTGACGCTGGACGAGGCGGTATCAAACGATGCTGAAGAGGAAATTGATTGTGTCTGGCTGGAGCACATTGCAATCGGTCCGCCATTCTTGTCCGACCGATGCCGCCTTTACGTCCCTTCAAACAGGATAGTAAACCACCCCGAACCGGCAGCCACGTCGTCAAAGTTAAAGTCTGGGTGGGAGGGCCCCTGGCCACATGCAGCAACAGGGGACGGCGGCTCCATCGATTTCAGCCGTATTCCACCCAAGGAAGACAGGTCACTGGACATGGCTTACATGGCGGGTATGGAGGAAGGCTGGTACGCCGTCAGCAACGAGGAAACCGGAATTGGCTGGGCTGTTTCGTACCCGGCAGACCTGTTCAAGTACCTATGGTTTTGGCGAAACCTGGGCGGCGGCTGGGGATACCCGTGGTACGGCCGCTGCTACAACATCGGCCTGGAACCATGCACCAGCTTCCACAACGGCGGCCTGAAACAAGCACAGGAGAATGGAACGGCGCTCACGTTCCAGGCAGGCCAAACCATCAGGGCCACCATCAAGGCCATCGCATACGCGGGGTCTGGAGAGGTCACCAGGGTTGACCCGTCTGGGCGGGTGTTGTTCGCAAAGTCTTAGCTCTCCAGATTCGCGATCGATAAGGAATACGGAACACAGAATGCGCAAGCGAGTATTCGGCAATTCAGGCCTTGAAAGCAGTGTGATTGGCTTCGGCGGATGGCCCATGGGGCGTGGGATGTACGGTGCGTTTGATGACGACGAGGCGATTGCAGCGGTGCGCGCTGCATATGACGGCGGTGTCACGCTCTTCGATACCGCGGCTGTTTACGGCTGGGGATACGGTGAAGAGCTCATGGGCAAGGCCCTCAAGGGCATCCGCGATCAGGTTGTGCTGGTGACGAAGGGTGGGCGACGGTGGGAAGAAGGCAGTGCTGACCGACGCCAGGCCACAGTCAGCGACAGTGATCCCGGGTACATTCGCAAGACCATAGACGAAAGCTTGGAGCGCCTGCAGACGGACTACATCGACCTGTTCCTGATTCACTGGCCGGACAAGACCCGGCCATACTCAGAACCCATGGGCGTGCTTGAAGAGGCCAAGTCGGCTGGAAAGATACGGCACGCAGGCGTCTCAAATTTCACCGTGCCGATGATGGAGGAGTCCCTTCGCACCAGTCCCATCATTTGTAACCAAGTCGGCTATCACATTTTCGACAGGCGGCCGGAGGCAGAGATATTCCCGTTCGTGAAAGACCATGGGATGGGCATAATGGCTTACGGCTCCATGGCTCATGGCCTTCTGACGGGGACATGGAGCGCCAGCCAAGGCTTTGATGAGGACGACTGGCGGCGAAATGGGGCCAACTTCGGCCTTGAGACGTGGAGTGCGGAGAACCTGCCCAGAAACGTCACTGTCGTCGAGAAGCTCAAACAGATCGCCGCTGACAATGGCAAGACCATGCCACAACTGGCGATCGCATGGGTGTTGGCCAACCCCGCAGTAACGGTCGCGTTGGCCGGCGCAAAGAATCCAGCGGAGGTGAAGGACGACTTGGGCGGTGACTGGGATATGCCATCGAACGTCAAGAAGACTATCGATGACCTCGTCTTGAGTGAAGGCTCGGGCGTCGGCAAAGCAGGAGATGCCGGGCCATAAGCTAACGCGGGTTGAAGTTGCTCCAGATAACAGGATCAGGAATACGACATGTTGACCATTGATACACATTGCCACGCGGGGCGCAACTGGTTTGAGCCAATAGAGACGCTCGTCTACCAGATGGATACGAATGATGTGGACGCGGCTGTGCTGATTCAGCACGGCGGCACGTACGACAACAATTACCTGTTCAAGTGCTCATCCAGGTTCCCAGGTCGCTTCAGGGTGGTGGTCATGGTGGACCCTGAGGATTCAGACCCCACAGGAACGTTGGAGCAGTTGGCAGAGCGTGGTGCATCCGGGATTCGGCTGTCGCCTGAGGCACGTGTGTCCGGTCCAGACCCATTGGCGTTGTGGAAAAAGGCCGGTCAATTGGGACTTGTCGTCAGTTCACTGGGAAAAGCGCCACTATTTGCCTCGGATGAGTTCAAGAAGGTTCTTGACGCATGCCCAGATACCCACGTGGTGATTGAGCATCTTGCCGGTGTGGGCATCGCACAGCCACCGTACACTGACTACAAGTCCGCACTGGAGTGCGCACAACGACCGAACACCAGTATAAAGGTGCCTGGCCTCGGTGAGATCGTGCCACGCCCATCACGACTCCTGCCTGAGTTCCGGTTTGAAAATGTGCCTCCATTGTTTGAAATGGCGAAGGACGCATTTGGTGTGCAACGCATGATGTGGGGAAGCGACTTCCCCCCGAGCGCCGGGCGTGAGGGCTACCGAAATACTCTCGAGGCTGTGCGCGACCATCCCGCCTTCAGCGGCAGTGATGATGCCGAATGGGTCATGGGAAAAACGGCGGCCAATATTTGGGGGTTCGCTGACCCGCGTCAATAAGAGGGGTCACTCCGCCCAGTAGGCCGCAGCAAGTAGGCCTGGTCCAGTGTGAGCGCCCATGAACGGGTGAAACTGCGTCACGAAAATTTCGACGCAGTTGAATTCGTCTTCCATTTGACGCCGAAGTTCATCGGCCTCCCACTCTGCATCGGCGTGCATCACGTTGACGTGCGCCCGGCGACCGGCAAGGTCCCTGCGGGCCTCGGCAAGCAGCCTGCCGAATGCCCGGCGCCGTGACCTGGGCCTGGCTATTACGCCGACCTTGCCGGCCGAAAACTCCATGAGAGGTTTGATATTAAGAAGATTCGTCGCCCACACCGCAATCTTCGGAACCCGCCCGCCGCGCCATATGTATTCCAGAGTATCCAGATAAGCGACAAGACGAACCCGGTTCGCAACCGTTGTAGCCACCTGACCAATGGATTTCAGGTCGGCGCCGGTCGCTGCCGCACGCGCCGCCTCCAGGGCAATAAGCGCCTGGGAGCCTGCCGCCGCCCGTGAATCGAATACTTGGATCTCAACGCCTGGTAATTCATCCGATGCCAGATCCGCGGCCACAAGCGCCGAATCGTATGCTGCGCTCAGTTGAGCTGAAATGGTAATGCAGAAGATGGATTCAGCCGCCCTGGAAGCATCGCGAAACGTCTCCAGCCACGCCTGCGGCCTTGGAGCCGACGTCTTTGGCATGCGCCGGGCGTGTCGTAGGAGTTCATAAAAGTCGCGAAGATCTCCATCCGGACCGTCAATATAGGTATGGTCCCCGATGGTGACTTCCATTCGAGTGATGGCCAGGCCGGCCTGAGCCGAGATGGAATCAGGCAGCGCCGTGGCGGAATCGGTCACGACTGCAACCTGGCGGTGAGCGATGGGTTGTTCGGGTTTGGGCGGAGTTTGGCACATGGATGACTGATTATCTGGCGTGTTTGGTGCGGGGTCAAAGTACTCTGTATGTCCGTTTTTAACACCCAGCATGCGCGCTGGCTGGATAACAGCTTAGAATTGACGCCACAATTCGAGAATCTTTAAGGCGCAATTTCACATAGCGCACACAGACTGAACGGCGGTTTATACATTGACCGATGCGAGGCCGGTCCGTCGGCTGCCCGGGATGAACGATCTCTCAGAAGGAGAGATGGAGGCGATAGAGGCAGCACAGAGATCCTGCATGCATATGTTCGCTCTACGGGGCTATACCCGTGTGGACACTCCACTCCTTGAACAAACGGAGCTATTTCTCAGGAAGTCCGGCGGAGAGCTGTCCAGTCGCCTGTTCAGCTTCAGTGAGCCCGGTGGGTATCCGGTAAGTCTGAGACCGGAATTTACGGCTCCAGTCATTCGTTATGCCATCGAAAGCGGGGCAGCGGCCACGTTGCCCTTGAGGCTTCAATACGCTGGCCCGGTGTTTCGGTACGCCATGCCAGGTGATCCCGACAACGCCCAATCTCCGCAGTTCATGCAACTGGGCGCGGAACTCATCGGTACATCCTCGCCTCAAGCGGACGGTGAAATCATCGCAATGGCCTTGGGTGGGCTGCGCAAGCTTGGCGTGCCGGAACCCAAGATCGTCATCGGTCATATCGGGCTGATATGGGCGCTCCTGCGGCCATATGGCTTGTCGGATCGGGCGCGCCTGTTCCTCGTCAACAGCGTGGGTGAACTTAGATGCGGTCAACTTGGCGCAGAACGCGTGCAAGAGCGCGCAAGGGAACTGGGCCTTTTACCGAGTGTCGCTCCTGCTGGACCAGTGACTGTGCCGGACACTGAAGACGATGAGGCGCTTGCACTTGTACAGTCAGTCTTGGGCGAAACTCTGGGCGGCCCCCTTGACCGCTACGCTGGATCACGTACGTCTGCTGAAATCGTCGCCAGGCTGGCCCGCAAGTTGACCACGGCTGATGATCCTGAAGCGTTTAAAAAGGCGCTTGGCTTGCTCACAGACATAGCCGTAGTAAACGGGCCGACTGATGAAGCCTTAGACGAGGGAGTGAGAATTACTCACGAACACGGACAGGATACTGGTGTGTTCCAGGCACTGCGGGAGGTTGTGGTTTGCGCTAAGGATGAAGGGGTGGCAGCGGAAGCCATCAGCGTAAATTTTGGACTTGCACGCGGTATTGCCTACTACACAGGCATGGTTTTTGACGTCGTCTCAGGGCGTGGAGACGGCGGTTCGCTGGGCGGTGGAGGCAGATATGACGGTTTGCCACGTGCGTTGGGAGCAGATGTCGATATAGGGGCGCTTGGGTTTGCCTACAACATGCATGCAGTTCTCGCAGCGATTCCCAGAGAGGACTCACCTGGCAAACACCGTGCGGTCCTGGTGCAACCTGCAGACTCATCCGCACACAACGCCGCAGTAAAGGTTGCCGCAGCGCAGCGCAGCAATGGAATACAAGCCATTGTGGAGTTGGACGCACGCTCACAGCAAGAACTCCTGCAGTTCGCCCGGCAGGTTGGCGTCACGAAGGTGATCACAGTGAGCGCCAATGGTGAGACCAAGAGTGAGGATATCCAGTGACAGCCCTGAGACTTGCTCTTCCGTCAGAAGGGGCGCTCTATGAAAGCGCAGAAGCGTTTATGCGATCCTGCGGCCTTCCTGTGCGCCGCGCCAGTTCCAGGAGGTACACAGCAGAGATTCCGACGCTTCCCGGCCTGGAGGTGCTTTACCAACGCCAATCTGATATCACATCAGAGGTGGACGACGGCAGCGCCGACATGGGCATCGCAGGACTCGACCGTTTTTATGAATCTCGCCGCGAAGGCGGGGACACACTGCTGGTGCAGGATGATCTTAGCTTCGGCAGTTCCAAACTGGTGCTGGCAGTGCCTGACTCGTGGCTCGATGTGACATCCATTTCGGACCTAGCAGACCTCGCGCTTGAATTCCGGGAACGAGGACGTGAGCTTCGCATCGCCTCCAAGTACCGTCGGCTGGTGCAAAGGTTTCTCAATTCCCACGGGATCAACTACTTCACGCTGGTACATGCCAGTGGCGGCCTGGAGGCTGCGCCGATCATGGGCTATGCAGACATGATCGCCGACATAACCGCTACTGGCGTTACGCTCAGGGAGAACCGCCTGAGGCCACTGGTGGATGGCACTGTCATAGAATCTCAGGCGGTACTCATTGGCAATGGGAGGCTACTAGCAGCGGATGACAATAAGCTCGCCCTGGCGCGCGAGTTGTTGGAGCGAATCGAGGCTTCCCTAAGGGCGCGTGGCTTCCAGCGCATTACTGCGAATATCGAAGGTGAATCTGCTGATGAGGTTGCCTGCAAGGTAATGTCGGTACGGCAGCTCGCAGGCATACAGGGCCCAACGTTGTCGAAGGTTCACACCGATGATGGTCGCAAGTGGTTTGCCGTGCAGGTCGTAATAAGGAAGAGCGACCTGATACGAGCCGTCGATCACTTCCGAAGACTTGGCGGCAGTGGCATCACCGTCAACGAGGCGTCGTACGTGTTCCGTAGCCGATGCGAGTCATATGATCGCCTGGTGGCCAATGTTGCTGCCTTCAAAAACGGTGGAGGCGCCGGGTGAAACGAATCACCGGTGTTGATGCAGCCAAAAGACATTTTGCCAGTATACGAACCGTTTCTCAGCAAACATTCATGACCGACTGCCGGGGGCTATTCGATCATGAGTTGCCCCTGTCAGAAGCCGTCGGGCGCATCGTAGGCACAGTACGAGATGGAGGCGACCGAGAGTTGCGTCGCATCTCAGGCGTACTGGATGGTGAACCGCTAGCCTTCATAGAGGTGCCGAAGACCGAAATTGATTCTGCGGCTGACAAGCTGACGGCATCTGCACGATCTGCCCTTGAAAATGCCGCCGGACGGGTGCGGGACTTTCAGACTGCTGCGAAACCGACAGGATGGACGCACACGTCCGGCATGTACGGCGAAATAGTCTCGCCGGTGCAACGGGTGGGGGCTTATGTCCCGGGCGGCACAGCACCGCTGGCGTCTACAGTAATCATGACTGTCGTGCCAGCGCGCGTTGCCGGCGTAAATGAGGTGGTCCTGGTTACTCCGGCCCCAGGTAACGCAATGCCACACCCGGCAGTCCTGGCAGCCGCTGCAATAGCTGGAGCTGACAGGGTATTTAAGGTGGGCGGCGCCCAGGCCATCGCAGCCCTTGCATACGGCACTGAGACTATTCCGAAAGTGGATGTGGTGTGTGGCCCTGGCAATATATTTGTGACCACCGCAAAAAAACACGTGTACGGCGATGTGGGCGTTGACGGGCTGTATGGCCCAACCGAAACCCTGGTGATTGCTGACGATTCAGCGGACCCCGCGTACACTGCGGCCGACCTTCTCGCTCAGGCTGAGCATGATGTCCTCGCCATGCCTGTACTGGTGGTCACATCACATGGAATAGCAGATGCAGTTGAGGCCGAGCTGGCTCTTCAACTCCAGAAATTGGACCGGGTGCCCATAGCCTCATCGGCCATCGACAATCAGGGACTAACCATAGTTGTGAACGACGTAGATGAGGCTATTGACGTTGCCAACACGTTCGCTCCCGAGCACCTTTGCATGATGGTCAGAGATGCTGGACAACATGTTTCGAAGGTTCAGTCGGCCGGTGGGCTGTTCTTGGGGGAATGTTCGGCAGAGGTCATGGCGGACTATGTGGCCGGTCCCAGTCATGTCATGCCCACTGGCGGAACGGCAAGGTTCGCGTCAGCGCTTAGCGTTAGGCACTTCCTGCGAGTGACACCGTTTCTTAACCTGGACGAAGATACGTTCCTTAGCCTGGCTAATGATGCCGCTGAACTTGCCACGCTTGAGGGGTTGGGCGGTCATGCGGGCGCAGCGGAGATACGACGTCGCCGAATGCTGGGCGAATAGGTTTCGTGTGGTTCGGAGCAATGTTGATATGTCTTCTATCGAGAAACTGATGCGGCGTCACCTGGTGAAGGTTTCAACTTATTCGGGCGTTGACCCTTCCGAGGAGTTGGCACGCGCTGCAGGGATTAGTTCTGATGATGTCATCCGGCTAAATGCGAATGAGAACCCGTACGGAGCTCCTCCAGAGATAGTGGATGCCATTCGGGATTTGCCCCTGCATGAATACCCGGACCCGAACCAACGCCGAGTCAGGGCTGCGCTGGCGAAATACACGGGCCAACCGTTGTCGCGAACCATGGCCGGGGCCGGAGGGGACGAAATCATCGACCTCCTCCTGCGTCTCTTCGTAGAACCAGGAGATAAGGTGCTTGACTGCGAGCCCACATTTGGAATGTATAGCTTCTGTGCCCGTATAGCGGCTGCGGAGACGGTATCGGTGCCACGAGGCAATGCCTGGGAAGTAGACGTGGATGCTGTATGCCGGGCCATTGATGAGTCTACCAAGATCATATTCCTCGCATCACCAAACAATCCCACGGGGAATTCACTTACTGAGGGAGAGGCTCGCAGGCTCCTTGATACCGGTCTGGTCGTGGGCATTGACGAAACCTATTACGAGTTTTCTGGACGGTCACTTTCACATCTGTTGGATGAGTATGAAAACCTTGTCATTCTTCGATCGTTCAGCAAGTGGGCCGGAATTGCAGGGTTGCGCGTGGGATATGCCCTCGGCTCTGAAGTCCTGATCCAACACCTGATGGACATCAAACAGCCATACAACATCAATGTGGCGGCAGAGGCAGCTGCCATTGCTGCGCTCGAACATAGTGCGAGCCTGTTGAAGCGAGCGGGCATCCTCGTTGAACAACGGCACCGGTTGGAGCAGGCAATCGATAAAATGGATGGAGTGACATACTTTCCATCCGACGGCAACTTCCTATTATGCAAATTCAAGCGGACTTCAGCCAAGAAGGCGTATGAAAACCTTGCCAAACAGGGGATATTTGTTCGTTACTTTTCACATCCCAAACTGCAGGATTCGCTTCGCATAAGCGCTGGTACGCCTGAGCAAACCGATCGATTGATCACCAGTCTGGAAAAGGTCACTTAATGCCGTCTGCGGATTGCAGCTGTTCTGTCCCTTACTATTGCTGGCGCGTCGACTTTGGCAGTGCCGGTTTCATACTAGCCACCAGGGGCATCGGGTGTCTGTAGACGCCCTCGTTGCAGTGTGGGCAGGAACATTTCGGTGTCAGATTCTGAGGTTAATTTGATGGCAGTGCTGGAAAATCCAAAACAGCGTGAAGCTACCGTCCAAAGAGAAACTGGCGAGAGCAAAATTTCCATCACGGTCAATCTTGATGGGACGGGCAGGGCAGACATTGAGACGCCTTTCGGCTTTCTGACTCACATGCTTAACCAGGTTGCCAGGCACGGCCTGGTGGACCTGACTGTGCGAGTCAGCGGGGATGTGGAAACGGGCTCACACCACACGATAGAGGACACGGCTATCGTCTTGGGAAGAGCGATAGACCAGGCGCTCGGTGACCGGCGAGGAGTCACCAGGATGGCCCATGCCTTAGTACCGCTGGATGAGGCTCTGTCTCAGGTGGTTGTGGATCTCAGCGGACGCGGCTATGCCGTGGTCAACATGGCATCCAGCAACAACATAGGAGAGTTTCCCGCGGATATGGCTCGCCACTTCTTCGAATCGATGGCCACTGAGGGAAGATTTTGCCTTCACGTGCGAGTACTGTCGGGCCTCAACGAGCACCATGTCATCGAATCATCGTTCAAGGCGTTCGCCCGGGCTCTCAGGGCAGCGGTCACCATTGATCCAAGGGCGCCAGATATGGTCCCCAGCACAAAAGGCCAACTTTAACCAGGAATCTGTTGGAGCGACCAATGTGACAACGCCGCCTTCACTGGCGGCGTTGTCACGCGACACGGTGTCCTTAGGGTGGTCAGTGGCGTTCGAAGCATCTTGATGCCCCGTTTTTAGACTGCCTCAACCTCAAACGAAAAGCGCTCAATCACGGGATTAGCCAGTAGTTTCTGGCACATCTCCTGCACCTGTTGCTCGGCAACTGCTTTCTCGGCCTGGTCCAACTTCACCTCGAAGTACTTGCCAGATCGGACAGACTCCACTGAATCGAAGCCAAGCCTATCCAGGACACGAGCGATAGTGATGCCTTCTGGATCGTTGACCGTGGGCTTGAGCGTAACGCGCACCTTTGCGAGGAACATTAGAACATGTTCCCTGGGACGCTTTCAGGAGCGCGGTTCCGGTAAGCCTGTATGAACTCAAGGATCCTCTCGCGATCCACTTCCTCCAGGTACATGTGCTTGCGCCAGGCGGTAATTGCTATCTTCGCCGGCATGTCAGGATAGGGCGAAACTATGAACTGCGAGTGAAGTACCGGCGCAGACGGGTTGCTGGGGATGAGGTCCTTTAGTTCTTGGACAACCTCCGGACAACTCTCAGAGCAGTCATAGTGCAGACCTATCCCACCGTGTTCCAAGTTGTGCACCAGCACCTCATCCGGCAGCACATCATCGTAGAATCCCCACCGCGCAGGGGCGCCGTACGGGTGTAGCGAACCTGCGCTGGTGTCTGGCAAGACCTGCCAATGAGGACCAGACGTTGCAGGCACAATGCTGTAGCCATCATGTGCCTGTCCCGGAACCACGTGTGCGGCGCCACCGTCAGTGTCGGCCCCGGGCACCGGACCGCCACGGTTGAACCCATTGTCTGGTGTGTTCTGAGGAGTCAGGCCCGGACTCACCATGAGCGCCGCAATAAAGATAACCGCCAGGGAAATGCCACCTATCATCAGGATGCCTTTGCGGCGTCTTTGCCTTGCCCGGCTGCGCGTCCGGCGCTCATCCCGAATTTGGGACCTTGTCATACCGCGTCGATTGTCTGGGCGTGTACTTGCTTTTCGTTCTGCCATATTACTTTTGTTGTGCGGGTAGTGTCCCCGCTCGCCTAAGGGGTTTGCTCAAACTGAAAGCGTTCGGCCCGTTAATCTCTCAAAGGCCTGCATGTAACGCTCCCCAGTCTTTTCGGTGATGTCCTGTGGCAACTCTGGAGCAGGCGGCTCTCGGTTCCAACCACTCTCCAAAAGCCAGTTTCGCACGAACTGTTTATCGAACGCGGGCGGTGACGAACCAGGCACCCAGTCACTCGCGGCCCAAAACCTGCTGGAGTCTGGGGTCAGCAACTCGTCGATGAGGGTCAACTCTCCGTTGATAAAACCGAACTCCATCTTGGTGTCCGCTAGGATCATGCCGCGCTTCAGGGCATGAGCATGAGCAACGGCGAATACTTCGAGGCTCTTTTCTTCCAACACTTCGCGCATCTCGACACCCACCAGGTCTTCAGCCTCGCTCCTCATTAGTGGTACATCGTGGCCGGATTCAGCCTTGCTGGACGGAGTAAAGGCGGGTTCCGCAAGCCGCTCCGCTTCCCGCAGGCCAGTGGGTAGCGGCGCGCCATTCATCGTGCCGTGTTCCTGATATTCGGCCCACGCAGAACCTGTGATGTAAGCTCGCACCACACATTCCATGTCTATACGCTCAGCGCGTCGGACAACCATCGCCCGGGTCAACAGATTTGGCGTAATCTCGGCAAGGGCGCCTGTCTTGGGGACGTTGCAAATCGCATCGCTGTCAGACGCCAACGCCACGAAATGGTTGGGAATCACGTCCCTGGTCAAGTCAAACCAGAAGGCTGACATCTGCGCAAGAATGGCACCCTTTCCGGGAACCGGGTTTGGCATCACCACATCGAAAGCAGATATACGATCGGAGGTAACCATCAGAAGTAAGCCACCTCCGATGTCATACGTATCGCGCACCTTTCCGCGATGTATCAAGCCGCTCAGGTTAGTTTCATAGACAGCCTGCATTACCCGGCCACAGCTTTCTCTGATGCCGTTGAAAAGCCCAAGCGGGCGAACGTGTAGTCCACGTGCCGGAGGAAGAATCCGTAATCGAAAAGCTCGTTTAGCCTGCCTGGGCCAATGTGCTCCGTGATTTGGGGATCATTTGCCACCAGTTCCCTAAAATCACAGCCTGTTTCCCACGAATGCATGGCATTACGTTGGACCGCGTCATATGCGTCTCGCCGGGCCATCCCAGCTTCCACGAGCGCCAGCATCACACGCGGTGAGAACACCAGTCCTTTGGTCATCTCAAGGTTGGTCATCATCCGGTCTGGGTAGACCGCCATGTCGGAGATGATCCCGGCACACAGATCAAGCATGTAGTCGATGGCCAGCGAGGAGTCAGGCAGTGTCATGCGCTCGGCGGACGAATGAGATATGTCGCGCTCATGCCAGAGAGCCACGTTCTCCAAGGCTGTCACTGAATAGCCCCTGACAAGGCGAGCGAGGCCGCAAATGCGCTCTGACAGTTCGGGGTTCCTCTTATGGGGCATCGATGATGAGCCCTTGGTGACAAAGCCCGGCTTGCCAAATGGCTCCTCTGCCTCCCGGACTTCAGTCCGCTGAAGACCCCGTATCTCAGTTGCGATTTTCTCCAGTGATGCGCCGACGAGTGCAAGTGTCTGGACATACTCAGCGTGTCTGTCACGCTGGATCACCTGGTTGGACACTGGCGCAGGCGTCAGGCCAAGCTGGCGGCACACTGACTCCTCAATTTCCGGTGGAATGCCCGCGTATGTGCCCACCGGACCAGACAGCATTCCAACTGCAACGCGTTTTCGCGTCCCTTCCAGCCGTTCGCGGTTTCGGCGCATCTCTTCCCACCACAGCGCCAGTTTCAGGCCGAAACTCATGGGCTCGGCATGTATGCCGTGGGAGCGGCCTATGCAAGGCGTGTCCTTAAACTCTTCGGCCCGCCTTTGCAGAGATTCCATCAGTCGGACAACGCCAGCGTCAATCAGATCGACTGCCTCTGTCATTTGGAGACTGAGCGCCGTGTCCTTCACATCATTTGAGGTCAGGCCGTGATGAATCCAACGACTCTCCGGCCCAAGCGTTTCTGAAACAGCACGAGTGAATGAAATCAGGTCGTGCTTCGTTTCGTCGAACCACCGATCGTACGCAACGCGGTCGAACTTGGCGCCGCGTATCAAATCCATGTCTTGCTGAGGCACGACACCTAGTTCGGACCACGCTTGAGCCGCTGCGATCTCGACCTTGAGCCAGAGTTCGAATGAGTTTTCTTCAGACCACACCCGCTTCATGGCGGGTCGAGAGTAACGATCTATCATCCAGCTATTCTCTCAGGCTTGACAGGGATGGGGCAGCGGAATCAATCGAATCAACAAAATCGCATCGTAGCCGCATAGTCGCAGGAAAAAGGCCCAAATAAATGATCAACTAGCCGTAATCGCCCTCGCGGCGATGTCACTGCGGTACTGAGATCCTTCAAACTTGATCACGCCCGCTGCACGGTAGGCATCCATGCGGGCTGACTTCATGTCCTCGCCACTGCCCACCGTCACCAGCACCCGTCCACCGGCAGTCAACACCTGGCCATTCTCTCCGGACTGTGTCCCAGCATGGAAAACCAATGCGTGCTGCCCCGCTGCATCCAGGCCGGTGATTTCGACACCAGTACTGTATTTTCCGGGATAGCCTCCGGAAACCAGTACCACGCCTGCGTGAGGCAGTCCGCCCCACGAAACATCAATGTCGCCTAGCTGTCCATCCACAACTGCCATGCACACGTCTGCCAGGTCACTGGAGAGGCGGGGTAGCACAACCTCGGCCTCAGGGTCCCCGAGCCGGCAGTTGAACTCGATCACCTTGGGGCCATCTTCGGTAAGCATGAGGCCAGCATAAAGAATCCCACGGAACGGGCAACCTTCTTTGACCATAGCGGTTGCAGTCGCTTCCAGGATGTCTCGCCGTACTCGGGCAGCTAGTTCTGCTGTCCAAAACTCTGGCGGCGAGTACGCGCCCATGCCTCCTGTGTTGGGACCTTGATCACCGTCATCAATACGCTTGTAGTCGCAGGCCGCTACTTCGGCAGAGACGGTCGCACCATCAAGAAACGCAAAAACGCTCACTTCAGGTCCAGACAACCGTTCCTCAACCAGGAGGCTGCTGCCAGCATCGCCAAATATGCGGCCATCGAGGATGGCACTGATCGCGTCATCTGCCTCCGCATGACTCTCTGGAAGGATGACGCCCTTGCCGGCAGCCAAGCCATTCACTTTAAGCACGATATCGTCCACCGGTCTTTCCCTAATAAAGAGACGTGCGGGGCCTGACTCAGTGAAAGATCGCATCCAACCAGTTGGGATGCCGTGACGCCGCATCAAATCCTTCGACCACAACTTTGAACCCTCGATGCGGGAAGCTGCGGCTGTGGGGCCAAACACCTTCAAGCCTGCTTCTGAAAACGCATCGGCAATTCCGGCGACAAGCGGCCCTTCGGGACCGACTATTGTGAGGTCAATGCCCAGGTCATGCGCCGCGGCAATAAGGCCTTCCAAATCCTCCGCTCCGACAGGCAGGTTCTCACCAATGGTGGAAGTTCCGGCATTCCCAGGTGCTATGTAGAGAGCGCTGACCCGCCGGCTCTGTGCCAGTTTCCATGAAATAGCGTGTTCCCTGCCCCCAGAGCCAATAACCAAAACTTTCAATGTGTCACCTCGTCCGGCTACGCACAGGAGTTGCTATTCCCACTCGATGGTTCCAGGCGGCTTGCTGGTGATGTCAAAAACCACACGGTTGACCTCCGCTACCTCGTTGACGATTCGTGAAGAGATTCGGCCAAGGGTGTCGTACGGGAGACGGGCCCAGTCTGCAGTCATTGCATCATTGCTGCTGACAGCTCGCAAGGCAACCACATACTGGTAGGTGCGCCTGTCCCCCATAACTCCCACTGTGCGGGTATCCGTTAACACTGCGAAACTTTGCCAGAGCTTGCCGTAGAGGCCATCACCCTTTATTTCGTCTATCACTATCCAGTCGCTTGCACGGAGTATCTCCAGCTTTTCGTGAGTAACCTCGCCAATGATTCGGATCGCAAGGCCCGGCCCTGGGAAGGGCTGCCGGTTGATTACTTCTGGCGACAATCCAAGCTCTGCTCCCGCAAGCCGAACTTCGTCCTTGAACAGGTACCTTAGAGGCTCAACCAATTTGAGGTTCATGCGTTCAGGGAGTCCACCAACGTTGTGGTGTGTCTTGATTTTGTGTGCTGCGGAAGTCTCCGGTGAAGTGCTCTCTATTACGTCCGGGTACAAAGTTCCCTGTGCCAGGAAGTCCACTTCGCCCAACCTGTTTGCCTGCTCCTCAAAGACACGTATGAACTCTTCACCAATGCGCTTACGTTTGATTTCAGGGTCTGTCACTCCCTTGAGAGCGCCGAGGAACCGTTCTGTAGCTTCCACGAACACCAGTTGAAGACCAAGGTTCCGAGCGAACACATCGCGCACGCGCTGGGCTTCACCCAGGCGCATAAGTCCGTTATCAACGAATATGCAGGTCAGGCGGTCCCCTACAGCTCGATGTATAAGAGCAGCCGCGACCATGGAGTCAACGCCGCCAGACAGCGCACAAATCACGCGTCCTTCGGTCCCTACCCGATAGCGTATTCGCTCAATCGCCTCGCTGACGAAGTTAGCGGGGGTCCATGAGCCGCTGGTTCCACAGATCCGGTGGACGAAGTTGCGAATAATCTCAGCGCCCTGGGGAGTGTGAGCCACCTCTGGATGAAACTGTATGCCGTACATTCCCTCGGAATTTCCCATGACGGCTATGGGAGAATTGTCGGAATAGGCCAGGGCTCGAAACCCTGGAGGCAATTCGTCCAGCCGGTCCCCATGGCTCATCCAGACTGGGATATCCGTGTCCAAGCCTTGAAGAAGCGGGGTGTCCTGGCCGTCTTTATGGATTACCGCGTGGCCATATTCGCGGGTTATGCCTGGAGCCACCTTGCCACCGAGTTGATGAGCAAGAAGTTGCATGCCGTAGCAAATGCCCAGTACTGGAACACCAGCGTTATAGACCCAGCCCGGCGCCATTGGCGCGCCCGCCTCATACACGCTGGCAGGGCCGCCTGAAAGAATCACACCCTTAACGTCCTGCTCGTGGAGGATCTCGTTGCCTGCGGTGTACGGGATGATTTCACAAAAGACGTTCGCCTCGCGAACTCGCCGGGCGATCAGACGACTGTACTGCGAACCGAAGTCGATGATGACAATGGTTTCAACACGCGCAGGCTTGGGCGGGGCGCTCTTGGCTCTGCTGGTCTCGAGTTTCTCACGTTGCGCTATTTCCAGATAAGTCGCCACCTCAATATCGCCAGAGGTTGCGACACGGTGACTTGGCTGGTTGTCAGGTTGTTTTGTCATATGTATCTAGGGGCAGTCAAAGTAGCAATTATGACAGGCGGCGGCAATTCACGGTGCTCGATGCGCTGATGAATTCGGCCAAGCTCGACATCGGCATTGGTCCGCAATCTGATTAAGGTGTGTCAAGATCGGAAGCATAAGAGAACGTGCCGATGCCTGACCAACCGTATATGTGTATTGACAACCTCTGAAAGCACGCCACAAGAGCAATGTCGCATGGAGCCAGTAAGTTACCAGGCCCTGCCTGTTCCGGTGCTGCAACCAGCGAGATGGAGCCGTTATGCATATTGGGATAATGACCTGCGGCGGCGACTGCCCCGGACTGAACGCCGCCATTCGGGCCGTAGTGCTTCGTGCCACCTCGCGCGGTGTATCCGTCCTTGGATTCGAGGATGGATTTGAAGGCCTTTTGGAGGACAGATGGATCGCCCTTGACCGGGATCGCACTGCCGGAATTCTTCCAAGGGGCGGTTCAATTTTGGGCTCGTCTGGGGCCAATCCGTTTGTGGATGGAGCCGCGACTGCCTCGGCTCTTGAAGTTGCTGACCGGCACAGGCTAACTGGGCTAATTGTGATCGGCGGAAACAACTCCATGGCGACGGCCCTGGCAGCACAGGATGCTGGAATACCGGTTGTGGGAGTGCCAAAAACGATAGACAACGATGTTGAGGGCACCGACACCACAATTGGCTATGACACAGCAGTAGCTACGGCTACGGAGGCCATTGACCGGTTGACGACAACGGCTGAGTCGCACGACCGTGTGCTGATTGTGGAAACCATGGGCCGCGACTTCGGATGGATCGCGGTGGCCGCAGGTATGGCGGGAGGGGCTGACCTGGTCCTGCCGCCGGAGGAGCCGATCCGGGTTGAACGTGTAATCGATTTGGTCAAAGCACAGCGTCAGCGGGGCAAACGTTTCAGCATCATCGTGGTGGGCGAGGGAGCACTGTTCGAGGGAGAAAAGACCCAAACAGGCCGACCGCAGGTGGGAGGTGGCCGGTTTCAGTTGGGTGGCGTGGGAAGCAGGCTTGCTGAAAAACTTGCGGAGCAGGCTGGAGCACCGTGGCGAATAACAGTATCCGTTATTGGGCACTTGCAGCGCGGCGGGTCACCGTCCGCAGCAGACCGCATACTCGCCACGCGGTTTGGAATACGGGCTGCCGATGCAGCCATGGATGGCCCCCACGGCAACATGGTCGCAATTTCAGAAGGTCACATTGTGCTGCGGCCACTCACGGAAGTGGCCGGGCGCCTCAAGCCTGTCAACCGTGACTTGCTTGAGGCTGCAAGGGCTGTATTTGAGCAGCCGTAATGCCGGTTCAGCTTAACCGCAGCAGAATGCCGGTCATCATCGCCGGGCTCATTTTCACCGCATCAGGTTGGACGGTTCTTTGGACCACGCAAACGTTCTGGAACCCGCTTGCGTTCACCACATTGTGGACCGGAGCTGCGTTGCTCATGTGGGAAGCATCGGAAGGCGGCTATCCGGGAATCAGGCGTCACGCGTTGCTGGCATTGCTGTCGGTCCCACTCTGGTGGTGGTTCGAATTGGTCAACACCAGAACCGAGAACTGGCAGTACATCCACCCGTTCGAGTATGAGCCATTGCAGTACGCGGTGCTGTCATCTGCCGCGTTCGCGACAGTGGCGCCCGTGTTAGTTGCGGCAACATCGTTTATAACGACTCTCACCAGCCGCACGTCACAACCTGCGACGAAGCCATCATCATCCTTCGCATGGTGGGAGATCGCCCTGGGAGCGGTAATGCAGGCCGGCGTGTTCATCTTTCCTGCGCAGTTGTATCCGCTTGTGTGGGTAGCGCCGTTCCTGGTCATTGACGGGTTGTTGGCCAGGATGGGCGGCGGAAGCCTGGCGGCTGACTTGATGCGCGGCAAGTGGCGGGCGGCGGTGACGATTGGGCTGGCTGGCCTGCTGTGCGGGATGCTGTGGGAATTCTGGAACTACTGGTCAACGCCAAAATGGATATACCACGTCCCGCTTCTTGGCTTTGCCAAAGTCTTTGAGATGCCACTCTTGGGGTACGGCGGATACATGCCTTTCGCATGGTCGATCATGCAGTTCGTTAGATTGCTGGACACATTGAAAGATCGGGTAAAAGAAGGGATCTGATGAGCGGGCTTCGATAATCTTGTGCGGGTCAGACGTAACAGCACGCTCCAGTACCGCCGACTCGGCAGTACACCGCTATTCATACGCTTCCGGACATGCTGCCAAACCTGAAGCCAGAACCAAACGGTCCTCCATTTAAACTATTAGTGAGCCAGCCGTTCACCCCGCTGAATGGTGAAGTTAGAAGGCGACGCCAATATGCTTCCCAGAGGCATGTCACTGAATGTCCATTGACGCTAGGGGGCCTTATGACAGAGCGCCGCAGTTCAAACAGAAAAGACGATCGCAAGCGGAATCAAAGGTTGCACCAACCATCCGAGCCTGTTCCGCGCTCGGATGCACCTGACGAATATGCCGAGGAGCAAAAAGACCAGGCTTACACGGGACCAGAGGCCGATCATGACTTGAGTGAACGCCCCGGCAAGGGTCAGGAGCCCAGCCACGACTATCATTTGGATGAATCCATGGCTGAGGATTCCGATGATTCGCCTTCCTCTGGCCCGGAAGATGTGGACTCCGAAATGGTTGCGCGGGAAACAGAACCAGATGAAGACGAAACGGATGAACATGGGAAGCGGCAGACACCGAGGCCGGGGTAACTTTGGAACAGCGCGTAGGGTGGTGGTCCCTGAGGCCGTTGCCTTCAAAATGGTCTGATAATGTCAATTGCAAGTTCTGAAGATAGGATCATTGCCAAGGCTTCGGACACAATACGTTCCGGTGGGCTCGTTGCGTTTCCAACAGACACTTACTACGCATTGGGAGCAGATGCGCTGGAGCCAACCGCGGTCGCGCGGATATTCACAGCAAAAGGACGGGACGTGGGCCAGCCTGTCCCGGTGTTGCTTGCTGATGACGCGGACGTAATTTCGGTTGCGACGACGTTCCCGCAACTGGCTATGGATTTGGCCGCAGCTTTCTGGCCAGGGCCGCTGACGATCGTGCTAAAGGCTGCCCCTAACGTCCCAGCCGAGACTACAGCGGGGCGCAGCACCGTAGGCCTCCGCGTGCCGGACCACGAACTAGCGCGTCGGATAATTCAGAGTGCGGGCAGGCCCGTGACAGGCACCAGCGCCAACCAGTCTGGCTTCCCCCCGCTGAAAAAGGCGTGGGAAGTTCAGAGAGAGCTTGGTGGGGCCGTCGACTTCGTAGTACCTGGCGAGTGTGGCCAGTATGGTGCGCCATCCACCGTGGTGGACTTTTCCGGTGATAGGCCACGGCTTGTAAGAACGGGTGCGATATCACTCGAGGACATGGAAAAAGTCATTGGTGACGTGGCGATTATGCGCGGCCGCTGATACCTTGCACTCATGCCGTCAATTCCACGTTCAATGGACTCCGGAGGCTTTGTTGCTTGCTGACAGGATGCTTGGTCTTCCCACTCAAGCCACGGCCGAACTGGAACGTTCGTTAAAAGAGTTTGTTTCTGCCAGGGATTTGCCGCTTTATCGGATCATGTCCTTTCAGCTCGGATGGGAAGATGAGAATGGCGAGCCAGTGACGGCCTCGCCTCCTGAGCGCCTCTACGGATTGGTAGCCATGGCAACAGCGCAGGCCGCTTCCGGCGACTATCGTCCTGCTGTCGAATATGGTGTATCCCTGGAGCTGTTGAACAACTTCTGGCAGATGCATGGAGATGTCGAAGACGGCAACACAGAACGGTACGGACGCCCCTCAGTATGGTGGACTTGGGGGCCGGCGCAAGCCATTAATGCGGGAGACGGCATGCATGCCATGGCACGTCTCTCGTTGTTCCGCCTCAGGGAGGCCGGTATCCCTCCTGAACGGGTCGCAGCGGCAGTGCGGGCGTTGGATGAGGCAACCCTTCGCCTGTGCGAAGGGGAGTACCTGGATATCTCTTACCAGGAGCGCTTAACCGTAACAGTCGACAGCTATCTGGCAATGGCGCACTCACGGAATGGGTCTTTATTGGGCTGCGCAGCCCAACTTGGAGCGCTCGCGTCACTCGGGGAGACAAGCGAAATACCCGCGAGGCTCGTTGAGTTCGGCGAGAAGTTGGGCACAGCTCGGCAAATTTCGGCTGACCTCAATGCGCTTTGGAAAGAAGGCGACCGGGACCAAGTTCAACAGGGGAGACTCATCGCCAAGAAGAAGAGTCTTCCAGTGGTGCACGCCATGAACCATGCTGAGCCGGGCGCCAAGCGCAAGTTGGGCGAGCTATACATGCGGCGTGTACTGGATCCGGCCGCCCTCGGAGATGTTGCAGCGCTGTTGGAGACCTCAGGCAGCAAAGATTTCACCATCAATACTCTGGACAGTTTGCTGTCGCAGGCTGACAGAGCTCTCGAAAGCAGTGGCCTACCATCTGACGGAGTAGACCTGCTCAAAGAAGCTGCCAGAGCCGTCGTCGCTCTCGAGGCAAGAGCGTAGGGTCAGGGCACGGAGTTATGAACAAGAAGACAGTCCGGGACGTCGATGTTCGAGGGAAGCGTTGCCTGGTCCGAGTGGACGTTAACGTTCCAATGAACCCCGGCGCCAGAGAGATATCAGATGATTCGCGGATCCGGGCTGTACTCCCCACTATTCGCTACCTGTCAGAGCACGATTCAGTCGTGATTCTATGTGCGCATTTTGACCGGCCCAAAGGCAAGGTGGTGGAAGAAATGCGCCTGGCGCCAGTCAGGAAGCGCCTCAGTGAACTGCTGGAAATCGAAGTCGTTGACGCCGGCGGCCCGTCAGGACCTGAGCCGGTTGCTGTTGTGGAACGTCTCGCGCCAGGTCAGGTGGCACTACTTGAAAACCTGAGGTTTGATCCTGGGGAGGAAGCTAATGACCCGGAGTTCGCGCGGTCTCTAGCATCACTCGCTGACATTTACGTAGACGATGCGTTCGGTGCAGCCCATCGAGTTCATGCGTCAGTCGTGGGCGTGGCTGATCACCTTCCTGCCGTTGCAGGTTTCCTGATGCAAAAAGAATTGGAGATGTTGGGCCGAGTGGTCGACGACGTCACACACCCCGCTGTAGCGGTCATCGGTGGGGCAAAGGTCGCCGATAAGATCCAAGTTCTCGTAAACCTTTCTGAACGAGTGGACACGGTTCTCATAGGCGGCGGCATGGTGGCGGCATTTCTGCGCGCCCAGGGTTACGGCAGCGGTTCGGCTGATATCAGCAAAGATGAAGTATCCGCTGCCAAGGGGCTCCTGGACCGCAAAGAAACGAGAATGATGATCCCGCAGGATGTGATCGTCGCAAAATCCTTCAGCGCCGATACCGATTCTGCCACAGTGCCAGCAGACGCCGTGCCGGATGACGCGCTGGTCCTTGACATAGGGCCAATTACCCAGGATACATACGCTAACGAGATTGGCAGCGCACGCACCGTCATATGGAACGGTCCGATGGGTGTGTATGAGTGGGACCAGTTCGCGTCAGGAACCCGCTCAGTCGCGAATGCAATCGCTGAAAACCGAGATGCTGTGACCGTCGTGGGCGGCGGTTCAACCGCCGAGGCAATCGATTCGCTGGGCCTGCGGGACAAGGTGACGCACGTCTCGACGGGTGGCGGTGCATCACTGGAATTTCTTGAAGGCAAGGTGCTGCCAGGAGTGGCGGCGCTTGATGATATAGACAATAACAGGGCAGGGGAGCAATGATGCGCACGCCAGTCATAGCCGGCAACTGGAAAATGAATACCACGCCGTCCGACGCCGTTGATTTGGCCAATGGCTTAGCTGCGCAGCTGCCGTTTGTCACCGGTGTGACCGCTGTCGTATGCCCTCCCTTTGTAAGCCTCCAGGCCGTGGCCGATGCATTGGTCACGTCTGACATAAAGGTTGGTGCCCAGAACGTTCATTTCCAGCCTTCTGGAGCGTTTACCGGAGAAGTTTCCGCACCCATGGTGCAGGGACTCGTTTCCTACGTCATCGTCGGCCATTCAGAGAGGCGGCTCCTTTTTCACGAAACTGACGCTGACGTGGCAAAAAAGGCAATAGTGGTCGCAGCACATGAGATGCAACCGATCCTTTGCGTAGGCGAACGGTTGGAAACAAGGAAGGCCGGAGAGGCGGAGGACACAATCAGGGCCCAGGTTCGCGCCAGCCTGGACGGATTCGAGGCTTGGGACAAGTTGGTTATGGCGTATGAACCGGTATGGGCCATAGGCACCGGGGAAGCCGCCTCTCCAATCGTGGCCCAGGAAATCATTTCGGTCGTTCGCTCCGAACTTGCATCGCTCGCTGGCCCAAACAATGCTGACAACATCCCCATTTTGTACGGCGGCAGCGTGACATCCGAGAACATTGGCCCGTTCCTGGACCGCCCAGACATAGATGGCGCATTGGTCGGCGGCGCTAGCTTAAAGGCTAATGAATTTTCCCGGATTGTCCAGGTGGCAGCCAGCATCGTCACCAGTTGAATAGGCTTGTTGCGATCATCGGTCCGACCGCAGCCGGCAAATCTGCAGCGGCGGTGGAAGTCGCATCGGCCTTCAACGGCGAGGTGATAAATGCAGACTCCCGCCTTTTCTATCGCGGGTTCGACATTGGCACGGCGAAACCGTCAACCGGTGAGCGTCGCGGAATACCCCACCACCTGATCGACATGCTTCGGCCAGAAGAAGGATTCAGCCTCGCTGCGTTCCTCAACGTGGCCAGGAAGACAATTTCAGACGTAACCGAACGCGGACATCTGCCAGTGCTGGTGGGCGGCGCCGGTCAGTATGTGTGGGGACTGCTGGAAGGCTGGGAAGTGCCGTATGTGCCGCCTGATCCAGTTTTGCGAGAGAGGCTCGAACGAGAGGCCGAACAGGAAGGAGCGGCCAGTTTGCTTGCCCGCCTCCAACGACTGGACCCCGCGGCAGCGGAACGCGTTGACCCCCTCAACATCAGGCGAGTGATTCGTGCCATTGAGCGCGCTGAGGCGTCAGAAGGAACTGTGGGGCCTCCCAGGAAGGCCGCTCATCCGCCTTACAACAATCTGACCATCGGTCTGGACATGGACCGCAAGGTTCTTCATGCCAGGGCTGACAGCCGAATCGACGAGATGATTCAAAGTGGTTGGGCCGATGAGGTACGGCGCCTTCTATCTTCGGGAGTCCCACCGGATGCTCGGGCGATGTACAGCATTGGATATCGAGAAATGGTTGAGCATGTCCAGGGGCAATTGTCGATTGAGGAAGTTGCACGGAGGGCACGCGTCGCGACTCATCGCTTGATCAGACACCAAAATAACTGGTTCAAACAAACGGACCCCAGGATTAAGTGGATCGAAGGGGGCGGTCAGGCCGGGGAAAGAGCGAAAAGCTTGGTCAAACAGTGGCTCCAGCAGACCACCTAACCTCAATGGAACTGACGATGCCCCAGTTGAAATCATATATATTTCAATATAACTATAACGTCAAAATACACTGTTCAGCATAGGAAGACGACCCGGCATAGAATTGGACGCTGATACGGCCCCGATTCAACGCAGCACATTGGGAGAGACCACAACTTGGGATTGCCTTTTGCAAAGTTACAGGGCGCAGGTAATGACTACATCGCAATAGATGGACGCGGAATTGATCGAGACTGGGGCGCGTTGTCCGCCGCTATGAGCAAACCAGCATTTGGTGTTGGATCTGACGGAATAGTGCTGGTGCAGGAGTCAGAAGTTGCCCAGGTTCGGATGCGCGTCTACAACCCGGACGGATCTGAAGCAGAAATGAGCGGGAACGGGATCCGCCTGTTCTCGAAGTTCGTGATCGACCGCAAGGTCGCCGTACCTGGACAGGATGGCCTCGTAGTCGAGACTGGCGGGGGCGTTCGCACCGTATGGCCCACGATGGACGGTGAGCGAATGATTGCTGCGCGCGTCGCCATGGGTGAGCCTGTGTTTGAGCCATCCAAGGTTCCAGTTGACATAACCATCGTTGGCGAAGCAGAGCGGGTATTTGACTATCCGCTTGAGGTGGGGGGGCGAACCATCAACGTCACCTGCCTCGCAGTGGGCAATCCACATGCCGTAGCGTTTCCAGATGTGCCGGTCGACGAGTTCCCTTTGCTAGAGATTGGCCCACTCGTCGAGAGTCACCCACTGTTTCCAAACCGCATAAACTTTGAGATTGTCAACGTGTTGGATGAAGGCCGGATTCGCGCCAGGATATTCGAACGTGGGGCAGGGGAAACGTTGTCTTCAGGTACAGGCAGCACAGCGTCCGCTGTAGCATCCCGTTTGCACGGTCTGGTTGCTGACGAGGTGGACGTCCTGGTTCCGGGCGGCATACTTCACATAACGTGGCTTGGAGCAGGAGAGGCGTATTTGGAAGGCCCCGCAGTAGAAGTCTTCACAGGGGTTTGGCCAGACTAGCACAAGTCTTCCAGCCGCACGTTATGCGGTGGCCGGCACACCCACTAATATACGGATGACCATCACTTACCCTAACAACAGCCTTAAACGGGCATCCTCGTGAGCCAGGGAACGAAATGACTTTTGCCAAACGCGTCCAGCAGTTGCCGCCATACCTATTTGTAGGAATATCGCGTGCAATCGCAAAAAAGAAGGCCCAGGGAATCGACGTGATCTCATTCGGAATCGGAGATCCTGACATTCCCACGCCCGATCCCGTGCTGGACGCGTTAACAGAGGGTGCCCGCAAACCGGCCAACCACCGCTACCCCGAAACAGAAGGTCTTCCTGAGTTCAGAAAGGCCATAACCGACTGGTATCAGCGCCGTTTTGACGTGACTCTGGACCCAGCCACAGAAGCGCTGAACCTGATTGGGGCCAAAGAAGGTATAGGTCACGCCTCGCTCTGCTTCATAGACCCCGGAGATGTAGCCTTGGTGCCAGATCCGGCGTATCCCGTGTACTCCACCGGGACCATGTTCGCCGGCGGCACCTCTCACCAAGTGCCACTTAGCGAAGAGCACGGGTGGCTCGTGCAGTTTGATGATATTCCCACCGAAGTTGCCCGTCAGGCCAAAGTCCTTTGGCTCAACTACCCGAATAACCCTACTGGCGGGGTGGCTACGCTCGGATTCTTCAAAGAAGCCGTGGCATTCGCCAGGGAATTTGACCTCTACTTGTTGCACGATGCCTGCTACACAGAAGTCACGTTTGACGGTTACGTTGCCCCCAGCGTATTGCAGGTGAAAGGTGCGATGGACGTGGCGATGGAGTTCCACTCGCTATCAAAAACCGCCAACATGACAGGCTGGCGCGTCGGTATGGCCGTGGGAAATTCCTCCATGGTAGACGCACTCATGCGTGTGAAGTCCAACCTGGACTCTGGAACGTCCCAGGCAGTTCAGGAAATGGGCATCGCCGCAATCAATCTCTCTGCTGAATGGCTCAGGGCCAACAACGACGTTTACCGCCGACGGCGCGATCGCCTCGTAGAAGGCCTTGGCAGCATCGGCTTGGAGGCCGTTGCACCGAAGGCTGGGCTGTATATCTGGACAAGGGTGCCAGATGGCTATACATCGGCTGAATTTGCCCAGCTTTTGCTCGATGACCGCGATATTGTGGTAACGCCGGGCAATGGCTACGGCCCCGCAGGTGAGGGATACATCAGGCTTTCCCTTACTACGCCGGACGATAGAATTGAGGAAGGACTAAAGCGATTGTCTGGCTGGACCGTCCCGCCCGCTTCGGGGTCCTGATCCACAGTCGCACTGCTTTTAATGCCACAACACCGCATTCATCCAACCGGTCCGATGAGAGAGCGCGCATGCCTTGTCGGCGTGGCTGTGCGTGGCGCCAATGGCCTCTGGGACCTGGAAGACTCGATCGAAGAACTTGGTGAGTTGGCAATTGCGGCAGGCGCCGATCCGGTGGCCACCCTCACCCAGACACTCCAGAGGCCGTCGCCCACCTACCTCGGCAAAGGGAAGCTGGAAGAATTGCGAGCTGTGGTGAGTGACGAAGATGTCGCCACTGTCATATTTGATGATGAGTTGACGCCTTCCCAGCAGAGAACACTCGAGGATCGGCTGAAAACCAAGGTCATAGACCGGACAGCGTTAATCCTGGACGTATTCGCCAGGAGAGCCCGTACCCGTGAGGGTCAGTTGCAGATTGAACTGGCCCAGGCGGAATACCTGCTGCCGAGGCTCGCCGGGCAGTGGTCGCATTTGGAGCGCCTTGGAGGCGGCATCGGCACACGTGGCCCCGGTGAGAGCCAGATTGAGACGGACCGCCGCCTCGTACGCCGTCGTCTAAACCGCATCAAGCAAGAGTTGGAGCGGGTGCGGACCCAGCGAGATCAGCAACGCCGCAACCGCACACGCGGTGATACAAAGATAGTCTCGCTGGTCGGCTACACTAACGCTGGCAAGAGCGCCATATTCAACCGTCTGACTTCCGGTGACGTGCGTTCAAGGGACCAGCTCTTTTCGACGCTCGACACCACCGTGCGCCAGCTCTACCTGCCTTCGGGAACCCGAGCAACTCTGAGTGACACTGTCGGATTCGTGCACAAGCTTCCTCCAATACTGGTGGCTGCATTTCGGGCAACTCTTGAGGAGGCGCATGAGGCTGACCTCCTGGTCCACGTGGTGGACATCAGCAGTCCGTACGCCGCAGAACAGGCCCAGGTGGTCGATGACGTGTTGCAGGACATGGGCCTTGGCGAAACCCCGCGAATTCTCGTAATGAACAAACTAGACCTAGTGGCGGATGGTCCGGATACTGAGGATCTTGAGGTTGTTCCGGTTTCCTCCGCCGGTGCCACGCAAGTGACTCTAACGTCGGCACTCAAAGGCTGGGGAATCGACCGCCTCAGGAACGTCATCGACCAGGAACTGAGCCGCATCGCAACGACCCCTGCAGGTACTATCGGCATTTAGTTGTCCGGCCAGCAAGACAACGCGACCCTTCGCGGCCGTTCCTGAAGTCGCACCATACTTCTCCAATAGACTTACGCGGAGGTTACCCATGCCCGGATTCCCGGCTGAATCCTTTCCACAACGTCCATTTTTTAGCTGTGAAGAGAGCCAGTTCTTGATAGTCGACCAGGCACAACTGGGCGCAGCCTTCAAGCATGGCGCCGAGCCGTGGTTGAGTCTGACAGTGGGACCTGACAATGTCATGGCTAGCCGGCCGATGAAGGTCACCCGGCACTCTGGAATGGAAATCGATATCGAATGCCGCGACGCTGTCATCAAGCTCAACTTGAGTGACGAATCAGCTCGCAAAGTGTCGCTGGACGGACAAGAGTTCGTGTACTGCGGGGGCTTGGAAGAGGCCAATCATGGCCTGGGGTGGATCCCCGTTTCTTAAACCCGTTCAAGCCGGGACGGCCGATAGACGCCGTCCCGGCCGCCGAGAGACCCCTCAGGCCTCCCTCGTGCCGCGAGGCCTCTCAATCGATTTCAGGCCGCGGGGGATGCTCTTTCAACTGTAGTAGTGGTTCGCACTATCATAGTTATGTAAAGTCAGAAGAGGCGCTAGCCCCGTAGGGATCGCCGAACCTCCTGGTTCCATAGTTCCGTCATCGCACCAATGTTCATGCCCTCGTTAACCCCGGCTTGGACGTCGCTCGCATGCCAACCGGCGTCTCGCGGCTCTTTGACCTACATCGCGCCAACCCATCGCGACGTATCCTTAGGCTGATATCCATGCTGAACCAAAGGCATGGCCGTTGGGCCGACGTTACGTTGAAGGGCTCCGTTGCCAGTTAGCCTCGGCGGTAGTTGACATAACGCCTGAGGCATAGATCGAATCGAAAGGTTGTTCAGCTTGATGCTCCGGACTCCGATGCTTTACGCAATGGTCGCCTTATTCGCGTCGCTGGCTGTGGCATGCGAATCCGGTGAACCGGCCACGCAGTCTCCAGGAAATGGCGAAACCCCGGCCACCCAGGGGACTATCACCGCACCCGGCGATGTACCCGAAGGCATGGAGATAGTTTGGGAAACGTACAGCCTGTTGATGCAGGATTACGTGGATGGATCGAAGGTTGACTCGGACGTTCTGGCGGAAGCAGCAGTCGAGGGCATGATAGATGCGCTCGATGACCGCTACTCCGCCTACATCGGCCCCCAAACGTTTGAACTGGAGCAGGAAAATTTCCAGGGCAAGTTTGAAGGCATCGGCGCCCACGTCGAGCAATCCCCGGACGGCAACTGGGTGGTAGTTGTGGCCCCTCTCCCGGACACTCCGGCAGAAGAAGCTGGAATCAAGGCTGGTGATTGGATACTTGCAGTGGACGGAGTCGATGCTGAAGGTTGGAGCGTTGTGGAGGCCGTCAACAGGATCCGCGGCCCTCGGGGAACTCCGGTGACACTTACTGTCCTCCACGTCGACGGTCAGGACCCGGTAGACATCACAATCGTGCGCGGCACTATTGAGCAGTCCAGCGTGTACGGGCGAATGGTTGAAGACCAACCATACGGTGTAGTGCAAATCTCCCAGTTCACAGCAGAGACGTTCCGCGAGACGCGAGAGGCAGTGCAATCCTTGGTAGACGGAGGAGCGACAGGGATTGTCCTGGACCTCAGGAGAAACCCCGGCGGGCTGCTTACCGCAACGGTAGACGTCGCCAGCGAATTCCTGACCGACGGCCTTGTAACCTACGAGATAGACAGTCGCGGAATTCGTGATGATTGGGAAGTCAAGTCGGGTGGCAGGTTCCCTGACCTGCCCATGGTCGTTCTGGTTGATGAGTTCTCCGCCAGCGGTTCTGAAGTGTTGGCTGGCGCCCTCCAAGATCACGGCCGCGCCATAATCATAGGCACCCAGACGTTCGGCAAGGGAAGCGTCAACCTGATGAGAGGGTTGAGCAACGGCGGTGGCGTCTACCTGACCACCGCCCACTGGTACACTCCAAATGGGCGCCTCTTGGAAGAAAAGGGCGTCTCCCCTGACGTGGTTGTAGAGCTTCCTGAGGACGCAACGGAAGACCTGCAGCTCAATGCAGCAATCCAGCAGTTGGAATTTGAGTTGTCCGCTGCCGCCGCTGCCCTGCCCTGAAACAGTCCAACTGGAGCCGGTCCAAATGCCCGAGAGCGCTTCAAGCGCAATCACCACAAATCGCCGCGCCCGGTATGATTACGAGATACTCGAAACCTTCGAGGCAGGCCTAGTCCTCACTGGCAGCGAGATCAAATCCATCCGCCAGGGGCGTGTGAATATCCGTGAGGCCTATGCCCAGGTCAAGAACGGTGAGATGTGGCTGTATAACGCCCATATTTCTCCGTACAACGCCGCCGGCCCTTTCGGTCAGCATGACCCAGTACGTCCCCGCAAGTTACTCCTGCACCGGTCACAGATTGCCCGGATTGGCTTCGAGGTGGACCGTCAACGCATCACACTCGTGCCGCTGCGCCTGTACATCAGCAGGCGGAGGGCCAAAGTAGAACTGGCGCTGGCCAAAGGTAAACGGCAGTATGATCGCCGCGAAACCATCAAGCAACGTGACGCCAAGCGTGAGATGGATCGGGCGCTTAAGTCCAGGTAGACCAGGAAGCCAACGCTGAGCGTTCCACGCTGAACGTAAGTAAGGCCTGCAGCCAGCTAAGTACAAGTCCGTGCCGTTGGCGAGATTATGTCTCAATAGAGTATAATCAAGTTACATGGGGACGCGTGGATTCGACAGGGAGACTACTGCTAGATTGCGGGTCGAGGTGCTGTCCACCTCGTTAATCAGGCAGCAAAAAAGTAACTGACGACAGACAAGTCGCCCTCGCTGCTTAAGCAGTGACGTTCCGCCACTTCTAACCCCGGAGGGAGTGGATCGGAGCGCAGAACATCCGGGGTGCAGCGCCGGGGTTGTCGATGACCGGCGCTTAAGACTCCATCGACTGGCTGCCACATGTTGCCCCGTGAGCGAGGCAAATGAGGCGGCGAGACCCCAATCGCTCACTATGCCCGTAGAGATCGACCCGGGACTCTCTCTGGACGGGGGGTTCGACTCCCCCCCGTCTCCACCATGAGATCACTACAAAAGATCCGGCCTGCAAGGCTCATTGATATGGGCCAGTGGCCGGATCTTTTCGCGTCTGAACTGGGTTGCCCAGGTGGCCGTTTCGAGTCGGACGCCAACCACAGCACCGCCTGACATGGCTCGTTGACTGGAAATGCGGGTGCCATAGATTTTTCTGGTTGTTGTCAACGTTGTGGTAAAACGGCAAAAAGAGAGGCCAGACGTGAAATCTGGCCTCAGTTCAAGTTGAGATTGGTACGCCCGAGAGGATTCGAACCTCTGACACCTGGTTTCGAAGACCAGTGCTCTATCCACTGAGCTACGGGCGCACGAAGTATTTAGCCGCTTCCCAGTCTAGTTGAGCCGTGCCCCATCGGGCAATTGGCATCCGCGCTCTGAGAGCCCTCCTCGGAAAGGCCCTCCCGAGAACAAACAAGGTCGCTCTACAGCAAAGACACCGGCCGCTTGGGCCGGTGTCTTTCAGATCAACTATTCATGTGGGGTGAGCGGAGGGGATCGAACCCTCGATCTTCAGGGCCACAACCTGACGTGTTAACCACTACACTACGCCCACCACGTGCCTATCGAACGTAGCATCCAGTTGCCCATTCGGTCAATTGAATCGACGGTGACTTGATGCAGATCATGAGGGTCACTCCCTGCCCTGCACCTTACTGACCGCCCTTAGACCGGCGATACTCCTCTTTGGTGGCAGGCGTGGGAGGGTAGTACTTACCCGGGCGCACGCCTTCAGCCAGGATCTTTTCCTTGATGAAAGCTTCTGCCCCTTCGTGCTCCTCCACCCACTCGATGCACTCCTCCGCGAACCATGATGGCACCACCACCACGCCGTCATCATCACCCACGATCACATCACCAGGCCTGACCAGCACTCCGCCGCACTGGATTTGCCCATTCTCCTCAGCAGGATCCGCCCATGGCTTCCCGCCGTACGGCGTGCGATTCTTGGCATATACGATCAAGCCGTAGTTCTCTTCCTCCAGCACGCCCAGGTCACGGATAGCACCGTCCGTCACAAGCCCATCGGCATTGTTCATCTTAAGCTGGAGCAGCTTTACATCTCCGCCGATCGCTGCCCATTCTTTGCCCATGATGTCAGCTACAAGCACGTCACCAGGTCCGCAACGGGCCATGGCACGGTACTCCGGAGACTCCTCGCCAATCTTCACCTCAGCGTCTATATCTGGCCTCGGCGGCAGAAAGCGCAGGGTTCTGGCCCGAGCGGCGAGGCGCTTGCCGGGCGAGTAGGCCTTCACCCCCTCCATGAATGGGAGCGGCACACCCAAATGATTGTGCACGGCGCCCCACACGGTCGCCACAGGCACCTTCTTGAACCTGTCCAGGATTGCCTGCGACACTTCAACTGGCTTCATCGAACGTTCAGTCACTGGAGTTTTTCCTTCTTCGCTCGTTAAGATGTTTGCCACGCCGTCAACAAAGATTTCGCTAAATGGCCGGCAACTCGGCGCATATTACCTTGCCAGGTCCAGCACCAACTGCACCAGCGACCTCGCAGGCACACCGGTCGCCCCAGGCACTGCCCAGCCCCGAGTGGAATCAGTCATGGACGTTGCGGCAATGTCCAGGTGAACCCAGGGAGTATCGCCTACGAACTCTGCAATAAAGTGGGCGGCGGTGATAGAGCCGGCTGGCCGGCCGCCGGTGTTCTTGACGTCGGCAATTTTGGACTCGTTCTGGTCCTTTGACACTGGATCAAGAGGAAGGCGCCACATGGGTTCCCCACGGCTTTTTCCAGCCGCAATCATCTGGTCGACCAGCACATCGTCATTGCCGAAAACCGCGGTGTTGCCGTACCCCAGCGCAATTACAGCCGCACCAGTCAGCGTGGCGATGTCCACCAGCCGCGAGGCGCCGTTTGACCTGGCGTAACCAATGGCGTCTGCCAGGGTGAGGCGGCCCTCCGCATCCGTGTTGTCAACCTCGATGTACTTGCCGTTCATGGCTCGAACCACGTCGCCTGGCCGCTGAGCACGACCGCTAGGCATATTCTCTGTCGCTGCCACCACAGCGTGGACGTTAAGGACAGGTTTAAGGGCCGCTATGGCCTTCATAGCGCCAATTACGGACGCCCCTCCGCCCATGTCTCCCTTCATCGCGCCCATGCCTGCCGCCGGCTTCAGCGAGATGCCTCCTGTATCGAACGTGATTCCCTTGCCAACCAGCCAGACGTCATTGGCAGGATTCGCGGGATCGCCCTGGTACGTCATGTGAATGAACTTGGGTGGCTGGTCACTTCCCGCAGCGACACCCAGGTACGCGCCCATGCCCAACTTCTCAGCATCCTCACGCTCAAGGACCTTGCAATCCAATCCCGCCGCATGTGCGACTTCAGATGCAATCTCTGCCATGCGGGTGGGCGAAAACATGTTTGCCGGTTCGTTCACCATGTCCCGGGCAAGCGAAGCAGCCTCAGCCATAACCTTGCCGCGTTCCACGCCTGTTTCCATTTCCGCAATCTTCGAGCTGTCGACTTCGACCAGTTCCATGTGCTCTAGCCGACGATGCGTTTCGTCTCCGGAAGATTTGTACCGGTCGAACCTGTACGTTCCCAGGAGCGTGCCTTCAGCGATGGCTTCCGCGCATGCTCCGGCATCGAGCCCGCCGATTCCGGCGCCGTGAACAACTGTCGCCGCCTGGCTGATGCCAACCTGTTCCAGGCGCCGTGCAACGCCAGCGCTAACCGAGCGAACAGCGTCCAGGTCAAACTTGGACTGTGTACCCAGACCTGCCACAAGAACGCGGGAGGGACCAAAGTCCCTGTACACAGGCCTGGGGGTGTGAATCAACGTCAACTCCCCCTTTTTCCCGCGAATCTCTCCGTCAGACACGAGGCTGGATATCAGCCCTCCCATAGCCCTGTCGACTGCGCCAGTCGCGCCACCCGGAGCCGTTACACCTTCAAAAAGGTTGACCACCAGCGCACCTGTCTGACGCTCCGTCACATCGCCATTAAATACCGAAATATTCACTCGAAATCCCTCCAGGTGCCAATATCCGCCCGGTCGTGCAGGGCAGAACAAAATCAACTTGCGTGCATCTTAACCGCCCAGGCAAAAACTGAACCAAAACATAACAAAAACATTAATGCCAGCCGGTCATCGAGCCGCATTGTACGCCGGGCTACGGCGCCGAGATGCCATCCTTGCAACTTAGAACTTTGTTTAAAACTTGTTCGGAACAGGTTTATACGATGTGCAACAAAAAGGGTACAAAAGTACCTTGTGAGGTCTTGTGGAAGACCTTTACGTTTCCGGCGTGGTGTCCTGATCTTGTTGATGGACGGCACCGTTTCAAGGGGGTAGGAGTGTCCGATCCGGCCTTGGGATAGAAACGGCGCCTGCGGCTCCATGAGCTGTTCCACAAAGCGACTAAACGCCCGGCCTTCGCCCTGCGAGGTTAAGGGCGTCAACTTCAGCGAGTGTCCGCTCGCTTATCGATTACATGGGGAGCTGCCACGGCTCCCGGGGGCATACTAGATGAAACAGAACAACGTATCGGTTCGTGTTGTCAGCGATGGTTCCTTTCTCCTCGACGGCGGCCCGGTCTTTGGCCCGGTTCCGAAGATTCTCTGGGAGCGCGAGGCCAAGCCAGACCGCAAGAACCGCGTCCGCCTGGGACTGAACTCACTCCTTATACGCACACCCGAGGCGAACATCCTTGTAGATGCCGGGATAGGCTCCAAAGAGCCTGAAGTGAGTCGAGAGATCTACGGGCACAGCTCGAGCAAGCTGCTTAGGAACCTCCGCGCACAGGGTGTTACTGCACGTGACATCGACTATGTAGTGTTGACACATCTCCACTTCGACCACTGCGGGGGCTCCACGAGGCTGGACCGCGAGGGGAACATTGTGCCGTCGTTCCCAAAGGCCCGTTACCTGGTGCAACGGTCGGCGTGGCAGGAAGCGTTCAACCCCAATGAGAGGTCGGTGCCCAGCTATGGTCACGGATGCGATCACCTCAGGGTTCTTGAGGAGCGCGGGATGATCGACATGATGGATGGCGATACCGAGATTGCCCCGGGCGTCAAGGCTACGGTGACTGATGGCCCATCAAGCGGCCACCAGGTGGTGACTGTGAACACAGGCAGCGAGCGAGTCGTGTACCTGGCTGACCTCATACCGACGCCTAACCACCTCCCTCTCCCCTACATCACTGCCTTCGACCGGTTCCCGGACCGGACACTTGAAATGAAAAAGGAAATGTTGGAACGGGTCGAGCGTGAAGGCTGGCTGATGGTCTTTTCGCACGGCTATGCCGAGCGCGCTGGTTACCTTGAGCGCCGCCGCAACGGGATTGCTCTCCGCCCGGTCAACATCTAGGAAGAAATTCTCTTCACTTCGAAAACTGCACAGTCAGGTTAAACGTAAAGGGCTGCGCCTCATTGGCGCAGCCCTTTACGTTTAAGAAGCGCATCCACCGATTTACGACCTGAGCGGCTCCCCTAACATCACGCCTCTGTCAATTCCGGTCAGCACTATGTCCTGGATTGAACCCTCTGTCGCGGCTGAAGGGCTGCCGGTCAGTCTCACTCGTAGATAATTGTCCGTAAGACCCGTCATCACACCAGCAGTGACCTTCTCCCACAATACGGGCCTCGTCTTTCCAACAAAGCTCATCCGGTGTTCCCGGGCATGACGGGATGTGATCTCTCTAATCCCTGCCGCCCTGCCCGACCGCACGTGCGAGGGAACCTGGACATTGAAATGGGCAGCAGTTGTGCCAGGACGAACGGAGTACGGGAACACGTGAGCGTCAGCGAAACGGGCCTGCTCGACTACGTCAAGGGTTGCCGTTTGGTCCGCATCAGATTCGCCGGGAAATCCGGCGATGATGTCTGTCGTGACAGAGCAATCTGGCACTGCTTGCCTGACGCGTTCCACCGTTCTCAAAAATGCTGCCGCATCATACCTCCGGCGCATCCTCTTGAGCACATCATCACTTCCACTCTGCAATGGCAAGTGGAAGTGGGGGCAGAGCCGCCCGCGCCCGATGCCCGACCACAGGTCCAGGAGATCATCTGTAACCTCCAGCGGTTGCAGCGATGACACTCTCAACCGTGGGACGTCCGTCTCACGAAGAATCCTCACCACCATGTCGGACAGGCAGGTATTCTCCAGATCAAACCCATAAGAACCTAGTTGGGTCCCGGTGAGAATTACTTCCGGGCACCCCCCTCGAGCTAAATCGCTGACCTGCTGAACTATTTGTCGTTCTGGAATGCTCTTCTCGCGGCCCCGTACCTTGGGAACGATGCAGTAGGCGCAGACCTGGTCACACCCTTCCTGGATCTTGACCGAGGCCCTGGTCCTCCCAAGCAGTTCACTTGGCGGACCAGCAGACCCTTTCCAACGCTGACCAAAGCTGGGGCCCAAGTGCCTGCTCACAGTCTGCACGAGCGACGGCTTGTCCTGGTTGGTGACCACAAGGTCCACCGCTTCCAGCCGAGAAACATTTTCGAGGTTGTGTGACGGGTAACATCCGGCGGCGACTACAACTGCGCTTGGAAACCGTCGACGCGCTGAATGTAATGACTGCCTCGCCTTCCGGTCGGCAACGTGAGTGACCGTGCATGAGTTGAGCACAAAGACATCGGGGGAATCATCTCTTCCAGCCATCTCGTAGCCGGCCTCCACAAACTCCTTGGCCATTCGTTGGCTGTCGGCCGTGTTCAACTTGCAGCCGTGGGTTTCAATGAGGACTTTCATTGTTCTCTCATCATCGCTAAGCATCCTAGAGATTCGATTCTAAAGCCCACAACCCGCTGTTTCCCACCAAGAACAATGCCGTCATGTATTGCCTCAGGCAGCACCTGGTTGCAACACTAAGATTAGACTGGGCCATTGCTATAATCCCGCCTCGGTCCACATTGCCCTACCCTGAATGGCGCAGCGTGAACCTTCAGAAAACGAACTTGCCTTACAGTAACGTCACCGGACTGCCGGTGGAGAACTCTCTAAATATGAACAGACGCGTAGTCGTGACCGGCATCGGGCTCATCACGCCATTGGGCCTGAACCGCAGCTCCACATGGAAAAGTCTTCTCAAGGGACAATCCGGTATTGACCACATATCCTCGTTTGACGCGGAAGGATTCGAGACTCGGATCGCCGCTGAAATTAAAGGCTTCGATCCTGCCGGCGCTCTGGGCAAGAAAGAGTCAAGACGACTCGACCGGTTCGCTCAGTTGGCCTGTGTAGCCACGGTAGAGGCCATGGAACACGGCGGTCTGGAGATGAGTGCCGAGAATGCCGACCGCGTTGCGGTGCTGATTGGCAGCGGCGTCGGCGGGCTACTAACCCTTTCCGAACAGTTTCAGGTGTTAGAACGCCGAGGTCCAACCCGCGTCAGCCCGTTCCTTGTTCCCATGATGCTTGGCGACATGGCCGCGGGCCAAGTCTCCATGCTCATCGGAGCGAAGGGGCCCAACTTTGCAACCGTGTCTGCTTGCGCTACCGGCACCGACTCCATAGGCGAAGCGGCGGAGATGATCCGCCGGGACCGCGCCGATGTCGCTCTTGCGGGCGGCAGTGAAGCAGCCATATGTCCTATCGCTGTTGCTGGCTTCAACTCTTGTATGGCCCTATCGAAGCGGAACGACGACCCCCAGGGTGCGTCCCGTCCCTTCGATGCAGGACGAGATGGGTTTGTACTTGGCGAAGGCGCGGGTGTCCTGCTGTTGGAGTCTCTGGAGCATGCGGAAAAGCGCGGTGCCACAGTACTTGCGGAGTTGACGGGCTACGGAGCCACCAGCGACGCCCACCACGTGACTCAGCCGGATCCAGGTGGTGAAGGAGCGGCGCGGGCTATGCAGCATGCTCTGGATATGGCTGATATGCAGCCAGAGCAGATTACATATGTGAACGCTCACGGCACGTCGACACCGCTAAATGACAAGTTTGAGACTCTGGCGATGAAACGGGTGTTTGGCGAGCACGCGTACAAGGTGCCGGTCAGTTCTACCAAGTCGATGACTGGCCACCTGCTGGGGGCAGCGGGGGGAATTGAAGCGGCCTTCGCTGTGATGACCATCAAAGAATCCGTGATTCCTCCCACCATCAATCTTGAAGAGCCGGACCCTGACTGCGACCTGGACTACACGCCACACATGCCGCGCCGCGGCAGAGTAGAGACGGCCATGAGCAATTCGTTGGGATTCGGTGGCCACAACGCCAGCATCATTTTCAGGGAGTTCACCAATTAAAAGCCGTCCAGAATGTCCCGCTCCACAGGAATGCTCTACGACCTATGGCCTGCGGAACGGCAGGCGCCTGTGATCAATACGCAGCAGTGGCGCGTGGCCCCTCCGCCGCCTGATGGATTTAGGCTGGACCTGGACGGAGTCGCCGGCTCATTGCGAGGCCCCTTGCCAGCCAGGCTCCTGTACAACCGCGGCATCCGCTCCAGCGTCGCCGCAAAGCAGTTCCTCAACCCCACTGCCTCAGCCTTGTCAGACCCGTTCGCAATGCCAGACATGGACAAGGCCGCCCGGCGGCTTCTGCAGGCGATACGTGCGGATGAACCAGTAGGTGTGTTCGGAGACTTCGACGTAGATGGCCTCACCGGCACTGCGGTCGTGCTGGAGACCATCCGGCACCTCGGCGGGCGCTCAATGCCGTATATCCCGCACCGTGAGCAGGATGGCCATGGGCTTTCTATCCAGGCGATAGAGGCGTTCGTCTCGGCCGGCGTCAAGTTGCTTATTACTGTCGACACCGGCACAACTGCAATCGACGAAGTTAGGGCTGCCCGGCAGGCCGGGATAGAAACCATCATTACAGACCATCACCTGACCGATGGCGATCTGCCAGCGGCGCTGGCCATAGTCAACCCTCATCTCGCCTCGGAAGCTGGCACAGAATTTTCTGGATCAGGAGTCGCTTTTAAGCTTGCTCAGGCTGTTTGTTCCCTCGCTGGGGTGGATTGGCCAGGTCCCATAATCGCCCTTGCCGCCCTGGGAACGATTGCCGATTCAGCACCGCTGACCGGCGAAAACAGGACCATCGTTCGGGAAGGCCTGGAAGAACTGGGGCGCACCCGTCACGCTGGCCTCCGTGCGCTGCTCGAGTGCTCGCGGCCACGTGGGTCACATGGGCGTCCGGATACTGAGTTGATTTCGTTTTACGTAGCGCCAAGGCTCAATGCCCCCGGACGGCTTGGTGACGCTGAGCCAAGTATGCGAATACTGACCACTGACGATCCTAACGAGGCCGCCATACTGGCCTCAAGGCTCGACTCCCTCAACAACGAGCGTAAGCGCCTGGGTGAGCAAGCATGGGAGGCTGCTATGAGTCAGTTGGCGCGCCTGGGCACGGATGAGCCAGTTACGGTGGTGAGGTGTGATGGATTTCCTGCGGGACTCCTGGGGCCCCTCGCTGGTCGCCTTTGTGACAGGTATGGAAGGCCGGCTATTGCCTACGCCGTGGACGACGGAATAGCGCGCGCCAGTGCCCGCAGCCTGCCCGCCTTTGATATTCACGCATCGCTTCAACCCCATGGCGCTGAATTGGAGCGATTCGGCGGGCATGCCAGGGCGGCCGGCTTTACCGTCCGCCTGGACCGCTTGAATGGCCTTGTCGACAGCATACGCGGCCGGGCCGCATGGGCCATGATGGGCGCAGGAAGTGGTCCGGTTCTCGATATCGATGCCGAAGCGCCCCTTGAGAGCATCGGTGCTTCCATGTGGGACTTCGTAAAGGTGATGGAGCCGTTCGGAGAGGCCAACACACAGCCCCTGCTGGTGTCACGTGGTCTCAGCCCCACGAACGTTCGAACCATAGGCCGAGACGCCAAGCACCTCCGGATTACACTCGAGTGCAACGGCCGGAAGGCAGACGCCATTGGGTTCGGGCTGGGCGAGGCGGACCTGGGCCGGGGAAATGTGGATGTCGTGTACTCGCTGCGAACCGACAACTGGAACGGTCAAGTCCGCAAAGAACTGCAGTTGCGGGACATTCGCCCGTCGACTCCCTGACATCATCTTGAACGGCTGGTGAGACTGCTCGTAGTCACACACGGGCCTCTCTCATGCCAGCGCGTCGCCGCCACGACGCCGCCGTTGAGGTGTTCCACTGCCCCCGTGGCTGCGTGGGCTCGCCTGCGCTCAGAAGCCAGCGTATCTGATCAGGCCCGGTCGCGGGCTCGCTCTCTTGCCCTCTCCCGGCGCTCGCGCCTGGTCGTTGGCCGCTGAGATGAGGGATCGTCCGGCTCTTCGCCTGGCTTAACAAAACGAGTCTTGAGAACCAGGTACGGGATGGTAACCAGCAGAACCAGTATCGCGATGATGTGGGCTTCCTGCAGCCCCCAGAACTTCACGGGATCCAGCCTCAGCCATTGAACTGAGAAGCGCCCAATCGCGTAAAGCGTCAGGTACAGCATCCAAATGCTGCCGTCTGGCTTGAGACGACCCCGCAACTTCCAGACTATGGCCAGCGACACCATGTTCCAGATGATCTCGTAGAACACTGTCGGATGGACTGGCTGGTCACCGTCTCCGAAAAGGCGAATGGCGCCAATGCGTCCGGGGCTCTCAGGATGACTGAAGAACCAGCCCCACGGGAGCTCTGTGGCTCGCGACCAATGCTCGCCGTTGATGATATCCCCGATGCGCCCGACCGACTGGCCAATAAGCATCGCCGGGGCCGCCAGGTCCATCAGCTTGCCGATCGGATATTTCGCTACATAGGCGTATGCCACTCCGGCGAGCCAGCCGCCAAGGATCGCACCCCACAGGCCAATGCCGCCTGACCAGATGGCGAACACGCTGCCAAGGTCATTGCTGTACAGGTGCCAGTTGTCGGCGACATGCACTATGCGAGCGCCTATGATGCCGCCCAGGATCGCCCAGATCGCGGTGTTGTAGACAACATCAGGCTCAATGCCGTCGCGTTTCGCCCACCGGGCTATGAGATAGACAGCAACAGCAACCCCGACGAAGCTCAACAAGCCGTGCCAGCTCAGTGTGAAGCCGCCACTGGAAATGATGTTGGGGTCGAAAGGGATTTCGATCGCGAGAAGTGAAGGCGGATTCATACCTTGCCAGCTCAGAGTTAAGAATGTGAGGTAGAGCAACGGACGAAGAAGTCCGTGCAAATCAATATTACGGGCCGGTGCGATTCTAGGTTTCGACATCTTAGAGCGTCAAACTGCCCATGACGCCGAACATGAAGTTCAGGTTACCGTATCCAACTCCTAATTGAACCGGCTGACGTGTTAGAATCTGCCCACTTTCCTCACGATCCCTGTCCCCCATCCACCGCCGGGGCGCTCACCATGAACTCATCGGTCGAGTCGTTTCTTGATTACCTTGCTGCTGAACGGGGCGTATCGCGCCACACTCTGGCCGCGTATTCAAACGACTTGAGGTCATTCGTGGCCTTTCTCCAGGAGCCAGCCGATCGTGGTTCCGGTCTCCCGGCACGGATTGAAGAATGGCCACAGGTGGAAGCTCCTGATCTAAATCGCTTCCTTGCCGATATGGACGAACGCGGGTACTCACCAGCCACAAGATCCAGGAAGATTGCCGCCCTCCGCTCGTTCATGCGGTTCCTAAAAGACGAACGAGAGATCAAGGACAACCCGGCGGCCAACCTGCGCTCCCCGAGGGCAGGACGACCGCTGCCAAAGGCCATGACGGTTGAGGACGTGGACCGGCTGCTGGAGAGTGCGTCAAAGGGCCGGACTCCTGAAGAGATGCGCGACAACGCTATGCTGGAGTTGCTCTACGCATCCGGCCTCAGGGTGAGCGAATTGGTCAGCCTGGATATCCGTGACGTTGACCTGGACAACGCGGCTGTACGTTCATTTGGCAAAGGTTCCAAGGAACGCATCGTCCCAATGCATGAGTCAGCCGTGCTGTCAGTCGAACAGTACATCGTTATGGCCAGGCCAAAGCTTGCAATCGCAGGCGCGAACGACGCGTTGTTCCTGAACAGGAAGGGCGGCCGCATCACAAGGCAGGGCTTCTGGCTGCGGCTGCGCCGATGCGCCACGCTCGCCGGTATCACGACGCCAATAACTCCCCATACGCTCCGGCATAGCTTTGCCACACATCTGCTGCACGGCGGCGCATCGTTAAGGCACGTCCAGGAATTGCTGGGGCATGCGAGCATAGCTACAACACAGATTTACACTCACCTCACCAGCGAACATGTGCGCCTGGAATATGAAAAAGCGCACCCTAGGGCCGTATGATGAACAGCCACCACAGGGGGAGACGCATATGTCAGTCATAACAATCGAAGGGCGCGTCGGCGCTGGGGCCCCTGAAATTGGTCGAATTGTGGCCCAGGAAATGGATCTGGATTTCGTAGACCGGCTGATGCTGGCTGACATTGCCAAGCGGGTCGGCGCTACAGTTGGCGCCTTGGCTGACTCAGAACGCAGGGTCCCCACCCTTGGAGGACGATTGGCCCAGGCAGTCCAGCGCATGCTCCACCGGTCTGCAGTGGCGGGAATGGGTGGAGATCCATATTTTGGGCCGGGCATCGAACATCTGCTGGCCCGGCCATACAGGGAAATGGAGGAGCCGCCTGCCACCTCTGGTGACGAGGTCGATGAACAGCGCTTCGTAGCGACCACAGCAGAAGTCATACGGGACCTTGCAGCAGATGGAAACAAGGTCATCCTTAGCCGGGGCGGAGCAGCCATCCTTAGAGACCTGCCCAGCGTGCTGAGGGTAGGCGTCGTGGCCCGCATGGAAGATCGCATAAAGCGGGTGATGTCGCGTGACCGCGTCACTGAGAAAGAGGCCGAGGAGATCATTAAGCACTCAGATGCCGCGCAACACCGCTATTTCGAGCGTGCGTTTAACTCCAGCCCCATAGACCCATTCCTGTATCATTTTATGTGGAACACTTCAGATGTAAGCATTGAGTACGCCGCGCAGGTCACAGTGGACGCTGCCCGGATGATGTCCGATAAAGGCCTAAGGTGGGCGCCGGCAGTCAGTCGAACCGGCGCCGGAGCCAGTGCCCAGTAAGCGTTAACAGGTATATGCCGAGTAAGAAACCTTCCCGCAAAGCAACCCCCGGAAAGCGGCGGTCGCGTCGTGAGAGCCGTCCAAACGTCTATGTGGCGCCTCCCAAAACTGACTCACGCTCCCGTGACGAAGAAGAGGCGGTGGCGGAACCGGAGAACGGCATCGCATCCCGCTCTCCTGCCCTCTCAACCGCCCGCCCCATCTCCACGGCACGGCGGCAGCGAGCGGCACGCGCACGCCAGGGACGTCCCAGGTCCGAGGTGTTCACCCGGAGTGTCCCAAAAGAACTACGAAAGATGGGCGTTATCAGCGTGGCGATCGCAGTCACTCTGGGCGTGCTCACCGTCGTCCTGAACTAGCTCTCCTTCGAGCCGCCCGACTCCCGCCGCCCCCCGCAGGGTTTCTTGCCTTGCAGAAGGCCAGCCGTCGGAAGACTGCACCATGCCAGTCAAAACTCGATTCACAGACCGCCTCGCAGCCGTACCCCAAAAGCCCGGCGTGTACCTCATGCGCGGCTCAAACGGTGAGGTGCTGTACGTCGGCAAATCAGCCTCGCTACGCAACCGGCTACGGTCATACTTCGGCAGCCCCGGCACGCTGGCTGACAAGACGCGCAACCTGGTGGCGCGCATCGAAGATTTTGAATACATCGTCACTGAGTCTGAACAGGAGGCGCTACTGCTTGAAAACAGTCTCATCAAGCAGCACAGGCCGCGCTTTAACGCTCGACTCAAAGATGACAAGACGTACCCCTACATCAAGGTTGACCTGACTGAAGACTTCCCTCGGGTATACGTCACCCGCCGGGCAGCCAATGACGGCGCCCGCTACTTCGGACCGTTCGCCAGCGCCGGCAGTGTGCGTAAGACGCTGGACCTGCTGAACCGCCTTTTCCCTTATCGAAGCTGCACAAAGGCGATAACAGGCACAGACGACCGCCCGTGCCTGGAGTACCACATCCAACGTTGTGTTGCGCCCTGCGTAGGCTACGTTGACCGTGCTGAGTACATGAAGGTGATCGACCAGGTCGTCATGTTCCTTGATGGCAACACCAGACAGGTTGTAACAGAGCTCCAGGACAACATGCAGGAGGCATCGGACAGCCTGGAGTTCGAGCGTGCCGCCGCTCTGCGGGACCGCGTGCGGGCAATTGAACGTGTGTACGAGGGCCAGAAGGTGGTTGGCCTGGGCCGGGAGAACTTGGACGCCATCGCGGTAGCGCATGGCCGCAACGAGGCCTGGGTGGAAATATTCTTCGTACGCCGGGGCAACCTCATCGGCAGGGACAACTTCATCATGGAAGGAACGCAGGACGATTCAGAGGCCGCAATCGTCGAACAGTTTGTACAGCAGTTTTACGATTCAGCTTCCCATGTCCCACGGCGGGTCCTGTTGCCTGTGGAACTCGGTGAGTCCGGCGTCATTGAGAAGTGGCTAAGCGAAAAGCGGGGCGGCCCCGTTGAAATTACAGTACCCCAGCGTGGCCCAAAGAGGCGGCTCATCGACATGGTCCGCGAGAATGCCGTGCAAGGCCTGGAGCAACTGAAACTCAAGTGGATGGCAGATTCGGACATGATGACTGCGGCCATGTCTGAACTCCAGGAACAGTTGAACTTGCCGCGTCTGCCAGTACGAATCGAGTGCTACGACATATCTCACATCCAGGGCACCAACGTGGTCGCCAGCATGTCTGTGTTCGAAAACGGCCGGCCAAAGAACGCCCACTACAGGCGTTTCAAGATTAAGACCGTGGATGGAAATGACGACTTTGGCTCCATGCGTGAGGTACTTACCCGTCGTTTCAAGCGCCTCAAGGAATCCACCGCCACGGCGAACGGAAACAGCAGTGAACCGCTGGGCAGCTTTGGTGAAGTGCCGGACCTTGTGCTGATTGACGGAGGCAAGGGGCAGTTGAGCGCGGCGGTGGAAGCCTTCCTCCACCTGGGCCTGAAGGACATTCCACTGGCATCATTGGCGAAGCGCCAGGAAGAGATATACCTCCCGGACAGCCCGGAGCCCGTGGTACTGCCCCGGAATTCACAGGCGCTGTTCCTGGTGCAGCGTGCCAGGGACGAAGCACACAGGTTCGCAGTCACGTACCACCGTAACCGGCGTGGCAAATCAGCAGTCCAGTCGGCGCTTGATTTGGTGCCGGGAATCGGCCCCAAACGCAAAAAGGCCCTTATACGCCAGTTTGGCTCAGTCAAGGGCATTCGCGAAGCTTCCGTACAGGAACTTGCAGCGGCGCAAGGCATGACCCTGCGTACGGCGGAGAAAATCAAGGAGCACCTGTAGATCACTGGGGCAGGTCACCTTTGATAGCAGTCAACTTTTCGGCATCAGGCAAAGTAGAGCTGGTGGAACGCCCGCGCCCATCAGTTATCGATCCGGACGACGCAGTGGTGATGGTGACTACTGCCGCGATCGCACCGTGGGACGTGGCACGACAAACCGGTCCCGGCACGCATCAAGGTCGACTGGTGCCCGGTACCGAGTTCGCCGGGACCGTACATGAAATTGGATCGAACGTAGCGCACTTTGACTTGGGCGATTTGGTGATAGCTCCGTCAGCCTGGAAGCTTCCAACCGGCGAGTACCAACGCTTCGGGTGCGGCACACTGGACGGAGCGCATGCGGAGTTCGTGCGCGTGCCTAACGCTGACCGAATTCTCGTCAGGACTACCCCCGCCTCTGAAGAACGTTCGCTCCTCGCCGGTGGGACCCTCGGTCTTGGAGCGCACGCCGCAGATCTGGCAGTGGAGGCGTGCCCCGAAGGTGTGCTGGCCGTAGTGGGATGCGATCCATGCGGTATTGGCGCACTCGCCACTCTCCGGAGATTGAGGCGAAACCGATTTACTCGAATCTTCGCCGTTGACCAAAATCCAGGCAGGGCTGCCCTCGCCAAGGCTTATGGCGCGGTCATCGTGGATGCCGGGGAAGCCATCCTGGATGGGGCCGCCGATGTCGTGATTTCCGGCGCTGTGCAGGAAGGCCCTGGCATGGAGTGCATCATGCGGGCCGCAAGGCCCGGCGGAACGGTGATTTTTTGTGAACCTTATGGCCCCGGTTTATCCCAGTCAGTTGGCATCGAAACCCGCAATGATCTGACGGTTAAAACCGCGCTCTGGCCTGATCAGGACCGCGTACGTCGGCTTGCCATGGCAGTGCAGATAGGAAGCATAGATCTGACTGCCGCTGTCTCACACGTGATGCCCCTCGATCAGGCAGCGGCAGGATATGAAGCAGCCGCAAGCCCTGCACAGGGCGTCGTGCACAAGGTCCTGCTTAAGCCGTAGGACGAGGCTGACGCGCCGCATCCCTCGTGAACTCTCGCGGCGGCGTTGGCGCTGGCCGGCCCTTGGCAGCCTCATACGCCGCTACCAATTGACGCCTTGCCCATAGGACAGTCAACGCCGCATCGAGGTTGCTAATCGTTTCAGGCAGTGACAGCGCACCGTCTGGCAGGATCAGCTCAATTCTGTCTCCTCCACCAGCGGCAACTCTGCCTCCAACAGGCGCGTCCGCAGCGCGCGGGGTTGCCTGGCGAGGCTCCGGTACAACCGGGTCAACCTCGTCATGCAATTGAGCCTCCGTATCATTAACCTCCTCCGCCCTGCCCTGCTGGCGCCGCCCGGCACTCGACGAAAGGTACTGCCTGACCTCGGAGAAGATCCGGTCCAGCAACGGCAGCCGACGGGCCACCTCCTGCCTTCCCTCTCCCGTGAGTTCTTCCACCAGGACAGCCAGGCGGGCATGGTCGTATGGTCCGTCACCGATACGGGTGGAGAGCTCAACGAAAAGGGGCACTGACGACGCGAGCGCCTTCCTCGCCGACTCAGATTCTTGAGGGGACAGTGGGCTGGACGCGCGCAAGCCGTCACGTGATACCCGGATCCTGCTGCGCCCGGTAGCTATGCCCCACATGCGCAGCGCTCCGAGCCTCGCGGCAAATGCGCCGCCCCGCTCGGACATGCCAAGCGCCCTGGCCAGACCATGGCGCGATACCTCACCAGCGAACTCACGGGCGATCCGTTGCCCCAGGTCTATGCTTTCGGAAAGAGGAATTTCCGGATATTCGAAGCTGCCAAGTTTCGCCATGAATCGTCACACCGCCCACTGGTTTCCCCGTCAAATACGCCCAGCCGCCACGGAGACGCTGAGCAACACAATTGAACATGCGGCGCATCAGCGAACACACCCCGGTGACCCTCTACGATCCCCGCCAAATGTCCTGAAGGGCGTCTTGCAGCGCACATGAAGCATATCGCCGTATTTTACGCCGTCCAATTCTGATTACACGGCATATTATGCCGCTGTTACGCCTTCTTCATCGGCGTATATGCTCCGTTTGCGCCTGCGTGTTTCCGCCATGGTGTTTCCGTCTATCCACAGGGCGGCTCCGGTGTGGATAAGTGGGATGAGGCGGTTGGTACAGTTGCCCTCCTCTCCCTCTAGGGCTGGTACCACCATTCCATGGGCGCCATTCGATGGCAGGCCACATCGACCACTGCCTGGAGTGGGCTGCCCATGCACGCTGCCGCCATACTCGGCTTGAATAACAGTGCAGTGGGACCCATGCGTGGATCGCATAGGCTGCAGTCGAGAGCTGTCCATGTCAGCCCGCGCTGTTGTTTGGCTCAACAACGCCGGGATAGTCGGCCTCGTGTCATGAATCCTGGCCGGGGGCGACGCCTCGCACCCTGAATCGGACTACGCCACGTCCGTCCTGCGGCCCGGTAAGAGCCCAGGATCCCTTGCAGACAACGATCTGAAACTGTTTTGAGCGCTCGGCTGAGGCGCACCTAAGCGCGGCGATGCTCCAGCCCTTCCTGACGGCGACGCCAGGCGCGGTCCGTCGGCGAACCACCCAGGCGCCGAGCGGATCTAATGCTTATACCGGATTACCTGGATGCTGTGGTCCGCCCCAGTAACAAACCCCGCGGGGTCTCCATGAGTTCTTGTCCCTGCAACCGCCACCGAGCGCCGTTAACAACGGATGCCGGCAAATTGAACATGCCGCCCAATTGAGCCGGGTGCGGACGGGGCTACAACGATAGGACGCCGGGAAGCAGACCGGAGTGGGATCGCCCATCCTCCCTGCGCTGCAGGGAGAGCATACCCGGCGTGGATATTGAAGCGGCGAATTACGTTGCTGCCAAGATTTCATAGGCAGGCGCCGCTTCTAACCCTTACAGCACAATGCCCGGCTTATACAACAGCGCTTTTGCCGTTATAAATAGATAGTATAAATCGTGACAGAATCCCCTGTTTTCAGTTCAAAAACGCCGCTCGGAACTACATGCGCCGCTCCGGCCCATTTCAGCGGTACATGCGGCCCCGATTAGTGAAAAACGTATCCAATGCCACTGTCTGTTTGCCTGCCTCAGGCAATGCAGAATGCCACAAGCAGGTGGTGCAAAAGCCGGCGACAATCGACCCAGTTCAACCTGCATAAATTGGCTGTCGAGCCGTCCATGCGGGAGGAACCACCGCTCCGGGGAGCGGCAACGGGTTGTGCCTCAACGAATTGCGGTGCCGCTGGTCGATCAACACCCGCTTGAATACCATCCAATCTGGTGGATGCAATTGCCAGTCCACCAGGTCGGCTATGGGTAGGTAAATCAAGTTTCGCCAGGAGAGCACTGGTTTGCTCTCCTGGCGAAGTACGTTCGCTGGCCGTGTACTGCCTAGCTGCTGCTGCGCTCCCGGCTCTCTGGGCTGGCGCCGTTGCCGCTAATGGCATTGAGGCTTCCCAGCAGGCCCGTGAACTCCAGCGGGAATATGAACTTGGTTGAAGGGCTCTCACCAAGGGCCTTCAAAGCTTCCATGTACTGCAGGGTCATGGTGTTGGTGTCGACTTCCTGCGCAACCTTGTAGATCTCTGCCAGCGCATCGCTGAAGCCCTGCGCCCGCAGCACCGCGGCCTGTCGCTCACCTTCGGCCTGGAGGATCTGCGCCTGCTTCTCCCCTTCCGCTCGTAGGATTTCCGACTGTTTTTGACCTTCGGCCACCGTAATGCTGGACTGGCGAGTACCATCCGCCTCAAGCACAACCGCTCGACGCACACGCTCTGCGGACATCTGGCGGTTCATCGCGTCCTGGATCTCCCTCGGCGGGTCGATCTCACGTATCTCAACGTTCGTGACTTTAATACCCCAGCGACCGGTTTCATGGTCAAGCCTGACTCTGATCAACTCGTTGATGCGGTCACGCTGCGACAGCACATCATCAAGGTCAATGTCACCAATCACCGCCCGAAGCGTCGTTGTGGCCAGGCCAACCACAGCCATCCTGTAGTCCTCAACTTCAAGCACTGCTCTTTCAGCCTGGTTGAGGTCCACCCGCATGTAGATCAGGAAGTCGATCTCAATAGGAGCGTTGTCTTTAGTAATGTTGGTCTGGCGCGGAATATCCAGCACGGAAGTCCGGGTGTCGACCTTCTGGATCTGGTGAACGATTGGGATGGCAAACACGATGCCAGGCCCCCTCATTCCCTCGAATCGGCCAAACCGGAAACGGGCCACCCGCTCATAGTCTCGAACGAAGTTGATTATCGCCAACTGATCACTCCTTATATGACGGTCATGACGCCGCCTGATTCGTTACGCCGAGTCGCCTGAGTCTGCAGGCTGTTCACTTTCGTCGTCCAGCGACTCGACAAGGAGACGAAGCCCGTCAACCGCGGACACCTTAACGTGTCCGCCCACATCGAGCACCCCCCCGGACACCAACTCGGCGCTCCATTCCTCGCCGGCCACCCGAACCTCACCTTTGGGCCGCAACTTTACCGTTACTTCTCCGGGCTCGCCCACCAGTTGGCCGGTCGATAGTGGACTCAAATATGGCGGAAGTTTCCGTGCCACCTGTATCTGCCTGGCCAGCCACAGCACTGATAGACCAGCGGTAATGCCCACACCCGCCAGTAGCCAACGGTTCACCTGGAGAGTGGAACCAGGAGGCAGTACCGGCGGGCCGAAGAAGCCGACCAGGAAGATTCCGCCCAGGATCAACGCCACGGCTCCGGCAATTCCGAAGTACCCTATGCCCGGTGCTTGCGCTTCAAGATAGAAAAGCAGGAATGCAAGGATTATCAGAGCGACACCCGCCCATGAAAATGGAAGGTTGCCCACGCCGGCGAACCCAAGGACCAGGAACGCTGCCCCCAGGGAGCCGGGAATCCACATGCCAGGGTTCCATAACTCCACGATGAGGCCAATCCCGCCCAGCGAAATCAAAAGAAAAGCGATGTTCGGGTCTGCCAGGATAAGCAGGACCCTCTCAAAGAGGCTCATCTCTGTCTGGGTGATCTGCGCTCCCGTTAGTTCTAGCGTCACATCTCCCGCGGCCGTCGGAACAGTCATGCCATTCACTTGGGTAATCAGGTCATCGATGTTTGTGGCAATGAGGTCAGCAATGTTGAGTTCGACGGCCTCGTTGGCTGAATATGCAGTCGCGTCCCATACCGTCGCTTCCAGGGCTTCCACGTTCCGGCCGCGCTGGTTGGCAATGCTCCTTATCAAGGCAGCCGCATCCTCGGTGGCCTTTCGCCCAAGCGTCTCCGGGAGTTCTTCACCCTGGCCGCCGACCACTGATGCGGCGCCAATGTTGGTCGCCGGCGCCATGGCAAGGATCGACGCCGCAGCGCCAATGAACGTTCCCGCACTCGCGGCCTGCGCACCCTCCGGGGAAACAAAAACAGCGACAGGGACCTCTGAGGCGAATATGTGGCCAACCATCTCCCGGGTGGATGACAACAGACCTCCGGGAGTGTCGATGCGAATCACGACCAGTTGTGTACCGTCGGCCTCGGCGTCTTGAAGGGCACGCTCAATGTAGCGGGCCGTGACGTTTCCAATCGCGCCATCCAGGTCCACAACTGCCACTTGCGGCTGCACGGCCTGCGCCGACGCAGGCTGCTGACCGAGCACCAACCCGGTCATGCCGAAAATCAACAGCGCCAGGGCGACGAACGCGCGCATGCGGTATATCGACTGGATGGATGCCAACGTGAAGCATCCGGCGGTTTTCATGAGATGTCTCCAATGCAGGCATGTTAACTGAGTGAAGATGGGTGCCGTGCACATCGCCGCTCTTACTCCCTTGGGAAAGCGCGCCTATACTGCCCCCCGGCAGCAATTAATACCCACGAACTACCGGAAGAGCAGGCCGGATGCGCATCACAGACATCCACACCTATCACGCACACGATGGAAGCCGTAACAACATATTCCTACAAGTATTTACGGACGAAGGAGTGACTGGGGTTGGCGAGCCCTACTCGATCGGGCCAGACAGGGCCATCCTTGCCGCGATCGAGGATATGAAGCCGTGGTTTATCGGCCAAGACCCAACGCGAATTGAGTGGTTGCTCAGGCGCGCCAAAAACACCATGCGGTTCCCGCTGGGGCAGGTCGCGTGGTCGGCGTTGTCAGGAATTGACCTCGCCCTTTGGGACATTTCGGGGAAAGTGGCCGGGCTGCCAGTTTATCGTCTCCTTGGAGGGCCTACTCGTGACAAGGTACGCGTTTACCACGGTCTGCATGGAGACACTCCGGAGCTGCTGCGCGAGACGGCCCTTCGTCTAATGGAAGAAGGTTACACGGCATTCAAGACCGGGCCATTCCCGCACAACTGGCGGGAGATGCCGTGGCAGGCAGCGCTGCGAGCCACCGACAGGCGGCTTGCAACCATCAGGGAAACCATCGGGGATGGTCCTGACCTGGCCGTTGACATCCACGTCATCATCCGGGAGCCGGCCAGGGCGAGGGAACTCGTTGAGGTCATGGCGCCATACAGGCTGATGTTCGTGGAGGAGCCATCACGACCGGAGTTCATCCAATCGGCTGCCCGCCTGCGCAATGACTTCAGGGTCGCTCTGGCAACTGGCGAAAACCTTTACGGCGTTGCGCGTTACACAGAGCTGCTTAATGCTGACGCTGTCGACATCATCCAGCCCGACTTGCTTTGTTGCGGGGGACTTCTGGAAGCAAAGAAGATTGCTGCCATAGCGGAAGCACACTACGTAACGGTGGCCCCGCACAACCCGCTGGGCCTGCTATCCACCGCGGCCGGGGTTCACCTCGCAGCCAGCATCAACAATTTCACCATTCTCGAGTGGCATAGTGATCACAAAAAGAAGAAGGCAGAATTCGTTGATGAAGCCTGGCAGCCGGTGAATGGTTACTTTGAGCTGCCACAGAAGCCAGGTCTCGGCATAGAGTTGAACTTGGAGGCCATAGAAGCCAATCCCGGCGGGCACTGGGACCGCGGATTCCCCGTCTATGAGGACGGCTCCCCAGGATTCAACTAGCTCTTTCCAAATACTTGCCTCTCTTCCCCTGTTGGCAGTGAGACTACTCAACACAGATATCAAGCGCTGCGAGTTCTCCATGAAAATTACACAAATCGAATGCCTGGTAGCAGATTCGGGCAACAACAATATCGTCCTGGTACGGACGCACACCGATGCTGGAATTCACGGAGTGGGTGAGGCCTATCGAGTAGGGCCTGACCTGGCAACTGTTGACTGGGTGGACTATTTCGCTGAACAACTGGTGGGACGGGACCCGACGGAGATCGAGCGGCTTTGGGCGCTCATGTACCAGGGCGCACGCTTCCCGTTAGGCTCAACTGGAATGGCAGCTCTCTCGGGGATAGAGCACACGCTGTGGGACATCACAGGCAAGGCGCGCGGTGTACCCGTGTACCAACTGCTGGGCGGCAGGGTGCGTGACCGTATTCGCGCCTATCACGGCGTGGGTGGCGCGTCAGCCGAGGAACTGGCGGCGAGCGGCCGCCGTCTTGTTGAAGAGCACGGTTTCACTGCACTCAAGACCAACCCGGTTCCGCCAAACTGGCGGGAGATGCTGTGGAACGACGCCATTGATGAAGGCCGACGGAGACTTGGTGCGCTGAGAAATGCCGTCGGGCCAGACATCGACATCGGTCTTGATGCTCACGCTGCCATATTTGAGCCGGCCAGGGCGCTGGAACTGTCGGACGTATTAAGCGAATTCAAGCCATACTTCATGGAAGAGCCCCTCCGCATGGAGAACCGTCATGAGATGGGTTTGCTGCGCCGCAAGATGCGGTTCCCCATAGCCACAGGCGAATGCCTTTACACGAAGTACGAACTCGGCGAACTCATCAGGGAAGACGCAGTTGACATCCTGCAGCCGGACGTGTGCATCGTAGGCGGCTTATCTGAGATGCGAAAAGTAGCGTTCAATGCGGAAGCGCATGACCTGACGGTTGCTCCGCACAACCCGCTCGGTCCTGTGGCAACCACTATTAACCTGCACTTTGACGCCGCGACTTCCAATTTCCTGATCCAGGAGTACCGCTCACCGAGCGAAGCAGAAGCCGCGACCGTTACGCATGCGCCCACTCCTGAAGCCGGATACTTTGCTCTTCCAGAAGGGCCAGGCTGGGGTATCGACATAGTCGACAGCGAGATTGAGGCCCGTCCTTACAAGAGGGGTTGGCGGCGGGGCGACCGCGTATACCCGGACGGCAGCATCGCGTACATATAGGCGCCGGAACAGTGGAATACTCGCCAGTTCCATCCGCTGAGCAGTTGGCAACGCTTTCAGACGAGCTTTGCCCCGGCGGATCAATAGACCACGAGCGTCGCCTGACCGGGGGGCTTGGCTGCACGATGGACGTAATCCTGGTGCAGGAGCGTGGTGGATCACACCGCAAGATGGTCCTGCGCCGGTACTTTGCACCTGCACGGGAACAAGGGATTGATCCCGTGCCCAGGAGAGAAATGGCGGCGCTTGCTCTTGCCGGAAGAAACGGCGTGCCGGTTCCCGAACTCATCTGGGCTGACGAACTCGGAATATTCAGTGAGCCCGCCCTCGTCATTTCATACATAGAGGGCATGTCGCTGCTCCAGCCGAATGATCCGCTCGACTGGGCGAAACAGTTGGCGCTGGCGCTCGTCAATGTTCATGCCGCGGATATCGATGCTGCAACTCGCAGCCTCTTAAGGGACGTGCACAAGGAGGAAGTGCAAAAGCTCCATTCTCCGGATCCGCCAATCGATATCGCTGAATACCCAGGGGGACGCGCAATATGGGGGAAACGCAGGGCACTCTTTGCCGGGATGGAATTCCCAACGGCCACGTTCGTCCATGGCGACTTCCATCCCGGCAACACACTCTGGCGTGACATGGGTCTTGTCTCAGTCGTTGATTGGGAAGATGCCGGATTCGCTGACCCGGCTTCGGACGTTGCCTACTGCTCCACCGATATGCGCTACATGGGGATGAGCGAAGCAGCGCAAAGGCTGGTGGACGTATACACGGCCGAAACAGGTCGCGTCCTGACAACGCTCCCATACTGGGAGATTGCGGCTCTGTGCCGTCCCATGCCAGATATAGCGAGGTGGTTCCCAAGTTGGGAGGCTGTGGGCTTCCCTGCGACCGTGGACGACTTCAGGCGACAGCACGCCGCACTGGTCGAACGCGCCCTTAGCAGTTGACGTTGGGCAACGGCCAGTGTGTGCAGTGCCTGACAGCCAGGACTTTCACGGGCAGTGCCAGGCTCTCACATGCCCAGTAAAGTGCTACATCTCAATGGACGCATTCAGCTTGGTGCGCCAGTGTTACTGGGTTTAGTTCTGGAAATAGCGCAAAATGGGCCAACAACATCCCATGCCGGCTGTCACATCACTCGGAGAGATGTACACATGCCTGAACCAGCAAAGTTTCCCAAACCAGACGAAAGGCAGTCTGAGCGTGTGGACGCGCTGGTCGCTGCCCATGGCGCATCCCGTAAGCAAATGTTCGGCACCCATTCCTGGTTCCTGGACGCCAACTCACAGATGTTTTTATGCCTGTGGGGCGATGAGGTCGTGGCACGCGTCGGGCAAGGCGAGGCCGCCCGGCTGGTCTCGTCAGGCGAGACTCAACAATTCGAGCCGATGGCCGGTAGACCAATGCGGGAGTACGTGCATGTTCCCGTAGAGGAAGCTGCGGACGATGAATCGCTGGCAGCATGGATCAGTAGCGCCGCCGAATACGCGGCAGGACTGCCTCCCAAGAAGTCCAAGAAGAAGTAAACCGTGCTACTGCAGGTCGGCGCCCGCCCCGGCGGCCCACGCGCCCATCGCCATCATTCCACCATCGACCACCACGTGCTCACCGGTCATAAAGGATGCCCTGTCGCTGGCCAGGAACAGCACCACCTCGGCGACCTCCTCGGACTGCCCCACCCTGCCCAACGGGTGAGCCTTTCCGTACTGCTGCAGTTCGCTTTCAACATCTTTCCCGGAGGCCTCTGCGGCCTTCCTGACCAGGGGCGTGTCTATGGTCCCGGGACAGACAGCAAGTACCCTGATATTGTCTCGGGCGAAGTCCAGCGCCATCTGGCGTGTCAGTGAAAGGTCGCCGCCCTTGCTGGCCGCGTAGGCCGGAACGCCGGGCATGGACTGCAGGCCCTGCACTGAGGCGTTATTGATGATTACCCCGCCTCCGCGCCGCCGCATGTGGGGAATGGAGTGTTTGGACATAATGAACCGGCTCTTAAGGTTTACAGAAATGATCCTGTCCCACACCTCCTCCGGGAGATCTACAACATTGGCGTACGATTCCGGCGGCTGAATCCCCACGTTGTTGAACAGTATGTCCACGCCACCGAAAGCCGATACCGTCTCATCCACCACGTGCTTGCAGTCACGGGAATTCCCGGCGTCGGCCTTTACAAAAAGCCCTGTGCCCATCAGGTCATCCATGGCCTCCACAATCGCTCGTCCCGCAGGCTCGTCTATGTCAGCAACTGCTACGCTGGCGCCTTCTCTGGCAAAAGCCAGCGCGGCAGCCCGGCCCATACCGAGCGCTCCGCCGGTCACAATGACCACTTTGCCATCGAACTCTCCCATTGGCCTCCTCCTTGCTTCGCATGCAGAACCTCTCGCAGCACGTCGGCTGCCGTGGCACACGATAGCAGCCCAAAACGATTGAGACGTACGCGCCGATTTCCGGCTACCCTGAAATACATGCGGTTGAACTATCTATTGAGCAGCCTCTGAAGAGGGCCGCTATTGCTCAAGGCCACACACCACGGATCTCTGCTAATCCCATTGAAGACCCACCCAAATGCGGCTCGCCTGTTGGTCCTTGCAGTCGCGTTGTTACTGGGCTTGGCCGCTTCCGCCTGCCAACCTGAACCGGGCGGCAATTTCACCGTCAATCTTTATACCGGACAAGCGGATCTGGGCGACGATGAGGTGACACTCTCAGACGTGATCGAAGAAGGAAAGCCGGTCGTCCTGAACTTCTGGGCCGGCCAATGCCCGCCCTGCCGCGCCGAGATGCCGGTGCTCCAGGACGCTTATAAGGAGTACCAGGATGACGTCGTATTCCTTGGTGTCGACGTCGGGCCTTTTGTAGGCCTTGGTTCGTTCGAGGATGGCGTAGCCCTCCTGGAAGAGATGGGCATCTCATACCCTTCAGGAAGTGCGGCAAGCCACCAGGTGGTTCCTGACTGGCGCCTGGACTTCATGCCGTCAACTTACTTTCTGGATGCGGCCGGCCGTGTTCAAAGCAAGTGGATTGGCGGAATCACGGCTACACAGCTGAATCAGGAAATCACCGGCATATTTAAGGGATCTGAGTAAGTCGGGCACAGCTGGCCTGATTGTGTATCGCTATGCGCTCCCTATCGCCGCTCCGGTCCACCCAGGATTCCCCGCCTCAAATTTCCATCACTCCGCCCGGTTTCTCCAAAGCATGAGAAGGCCATCAACGTCTCAGCCTGCTAACATTCCGCAGCGTTAAATCTGCGCTCTATCCACGGAACCACTTGGACACCACGACCCGGCAGACAGCAGATTCGTCTGACTCTGATCCACAGAAGGCATTAAGCCCGTGGTCGGCATTCGCATTCCGCGACTTCACCATGTTGTGGCTGGGTGGCGTGGCCATGATGGTTGCGATGCAGATCCGCATGTTCGCGAGCGGCCAGTGGCTCCTGGACGAAACAGGCTCTGCAGCGCAACTGGGCTACTTGGGAGCAATACAGCTGCTCCAGATGCCCGTGGTCATTTACGGCGGAGCACTGGCGGACACCATGGACCGCAAGAAGCTCATGGGCCTCACGCAGATCGTTTCGTTTGGCTCATTGGCACTCCTCGCCCTTGCAGCCTTCACCGGGACACTCGCACCCTGGCACGTATTTGTGGCCACCGGCGTCACCGGGATAGTCAACATGCTGGGTACCTCGGCAAGGCCAGCCATGATTTCGCGCGTCGTGCCAAAGACTCACATCACCCACGCCGTCACGATCAATACAGCCACTTTCCAGGTCGCTGGCATTGCCGCCCCGCTCATCTTCGGCGGGCTATACACGTTCGCAGGCCCTGGCCCCACTTTCGCCGCCGCCGCTGCCATTGCCGTGCTGAGCGTAGTGTGCCCTCTCCTAATTCGCGTCTCTGGTGCTCCGGACGGCGGATCTAGGCGAGTCACTCTCCAGTCGCTCAAAGAAGGCTTCAGCTTCGTCAAAAACCACAAGCTCCTGCCAGGCCTGTACATGCTGGACATCGGAGTCACCGTCGTAAGTTTCTACCGATTCCTGTTTCCGGTCTTCGCACGAGATCTCTACGGCATGGGCGCTGGTGCTGCGGGGGCCCTTGGTGCAGCGAACTCACTGGGCGGGGTTCTTGGCAGCATGCTGGTTCTGTACACCGCCAAAGCGCCCCGCAAAGGGCTGCTGGTGCTTGTTGCCACGCTCATTTACGCACTACTGCTGTTCGCATTTGGCATGAACCCATTCTTTTGGGTAGGACTGGTGATTGTCGCCGGCCTTGGCATGATGGATGCCATCGGCATGACCATGCGCCAGGCCATAGTCCAGTTGACCACTCCTGATGCCCTCCTCGGCAGGGCGAGCAGCGCGCACTCCTTCTCAGCCATGGGCGCAAACCACGTGGGACAGATGGAAGTCGCCTTCGTGTCTGCCGCAGTGGGCGCTGGTCCGGCCATGGTGATCGGCGGCTTCGTTTCTGTGGTCGTCGTTGCCGTGATATGGCGAGGTGTGCGTAGCATCCGCGAGTACCGCTATCCGGGATAAGACGGCGACCACTGGCGTTCGACGGACGACAGGGAGCACATAACTCCCTCGGCAGACACGCCCGTTTGATGACGGGGCATGAGGAACGTAAGGATCTTTCATGAAAATCACGGGCATCAAGACATTCATTGTCGATGGCGGGTTTCGGCCCTGGACATTCGTGAAGGTTGAAACCGACGAGGGGCTTGTAGGCTGGGGCGACTGCACTGATTGGGACGCAGCCCCGGCCATCGCCAGCACTGTCGATATGCTGACCGGCAGAATGATCGGCCGTGATCCAATGCGCGCTGAAGAAACTTGGTGGGAACTCGCCGGGGATACGGTGCGCCAGAGCGGAGGCATAGCCTACAAGGCCATGTCCGGAATCGACTCCGCTCTCTGGGACATCCGCGGCAAGGCGCTCGGCGCCCCGGTCTGGCAGCTGCTTGGCGGCAAGATGCGTGATGAGCTGCCCATGTACTGGTCCCACTGTGGCTCCACCCGTGCCAGGCATGCCTCCAGGCTGGGTGTGCCGCCGGTGAAGACTACCGACGACCTGCGCCGTCTCTCTGAAGAAGTGCTGGCCAAGGGCTACACCGGCATCAAGACCAACCTTATGCCGCTGGACGACCTGACCGGATCTACTCCATTCGTAAAGAGGCTGAGCGTGGGCGACGCGTCACCGGCCACCGTGCGTAACGCAGGCGCAATCGTCAGCACCTTTAGGGACGCCTTAGGACCAGACGTAGGAATAGCGGTCGACATAGCCCTCAACTTCAAACTTGGCGGAGCAATCAAACTGGCGCGGGCACTGGAGCCATATGACCTGATGTGGCTCGAAACGGAAACCTTCGATCCAGAGGCACTCCGCGTCATAAGGCAATCCACCCGCACTACCATCTGCACCGGAGAAAGCCTGTTCGGCATACAGGGTTACAAGCCGTACCTGGAGAGATACTCGCAAGATGTGATCATGCCTGACTTCGCATGGAACGGGATAACGATGGGCAAACGCATCTGCGATCTTGCACTCGCATACGACACGCCGATTGCGCCGCACAACTGCCACAGTCCCCTCAACACTCTCGTCTCGGCAAACATATGCGCGGTGATCCCCAACTTCCTGATCCTGGAGTTCGATCAAGATGATGCGCCCTGGCGTGATGACCTGATGACTCACCCATTCGAGGTCAAGAATGGATCACTCAAGGTGCCTGACCGGCCAGGCCTCGGCTCTGACTTGATTGAAGCGGAACTTGAGAAGCATCGGTGGAACGGCTGAAAACCGGGCCTTCATCAGCCGCGATTAGATGCGGTCAGCGATGTGCCTCGCCACATACTCGGCGTCCTCGCCAACTCCAATGAACTGCGCAGACTTCGCTGAATACATCCACTGCAATCCCACGAAGTAAAGGCCGCGGAACGCCGTAACCCCACGGCTCTGCACCGGAAACCCGTCCGGCCCAGCGACCGGCAGACGTATCCAGCCAAAGTCGTACCGGAACCCGGTGGCCCATATAACGGTACCGATCTCTGCAGCGGCCATGTCCAGGCTGCGTAATGGCTCTCCTTCGGGATAGGCGTCCAGTCCAGGCGGGTCCGGATCCGGCTCGGCCGGGAAATCCAGGCCATGTTCCTGCACCCAACGGTCCACGCCCTGTCGCCACTTTGCCGCATGTTCATCCGCCGCATTGAGGTTCTCGTGAAGGTCGTGGGCAATGCGAAGTCGTTCGCCATCAGCATCTTCCAGCCTGCCAAGTAGCACGGCGCCGTCCCTTGACATAGCCCGCAAATAAATGTTGTGGCCGCCCTTTGTGCCAGACGTATGGGAGCTGCTCGAGAACCTGGCATTGTGGATCGACGCAACATCATCCGCGGTACGGTCAAAGGCCCCCATCTCGTTGTTCCACCAGGAAGAGTCCCGGCCCCGGTACCGGCGAGGCCGTCTCCCCGCCCGGCTCACCGAGAGATAGACCTTGCGCCCGGCATCCATCAGGTCTTCGGCAATCTGCGCGCCCGATTGCCCGGAGCCAACCACCAGAACCGCACCGGGCGGAAGTTGTGCAGCGCTGCGATACTCATTCGAGTGCACCTGGGTTATTCGTGGCGACATCCGGTCAGAGAATGCCGGCTTCGCCGGGACGCCAAATGCCCCCGTAGCCACAACCACTATTCGTGCGCAAATATCTCCGTCCGTCGTGGCCATGCAATATCCGCCGTCTACCGTCCGCTCCAGGTGTCGGACGTCTATGCCCTCCCGAAGCGGCGCATCGAAAGACAGGGCGTAGCGCCGGAGATACTCCACCACCTCGTCACGTGGGAGATATCCATCAGGGTCTGTGGCTGAGTAGTGAAAGCCGGGTAGACGCACAGCCCAGTTCGGGTTGACCAGTGTGAAGGAGTCCCAGCGATTCGCCAGCCAGGTCTCCCCTGCCCGCCCGCGCTCAAGGACAACGTGCTCAACGCCCAGCCGTTTGAGGTGATAGCTTGTAGCCAGTCCCGCGCCGCCGGCCCCTATCACCACCACGTCATACTTATCCCGCAAGATACTGATCCCTCTGGAAGTGCGTGCATCCAGGCCACGTCGCCTGGCGCGTGCACAAAAGCACACGAAAATGCATCCTACTGAATATGCCCATTGCATGCGGATACATAGTCAACCTGTCAGGCTGACTTGTTCCAGGCATATAGGCATACCGTGCTGCGAGATCCCCTTTCAGCGGTACATGCCCCACAATTGAAAGCTGATCATTCACATTAGACCGCATCGCCGTATGCAGGTGCAAAGTTCGCAACGTATGAGCGATTTTCTCGAGAGATTAAAGGCAGGCCCGCTACTTACTGATGGAGCCATGGGCTCATACGTGTTTGAACTGACAGGCCGGCTGTCAGAGCCAAATCACGTCTATGAGGCCCTGAACGTTCACAACCCGAGCATTATTCGCGGCGTGCATCTCGCCAACCTGTACGCTGGGGCGAGGGCGATAACGACCAACACGTTCGATGCAAACCTCGAGAATCTTGAACGATTGGGCGTACGTGGTCACGTCGAGGAGTTTAATCGCGCTGGCGTCCGCGTTGCGCGTGAGGCCATAGCAGAGTTCACGAGAGAAACGGCCTCAACAGAGCAATGTTTCGTGCTGGGCTCCATCGGCCCTTCATATGAGCTTGGAGAGACTCCCGGGGAAGTTCGTGAGAACTACAGCGATCAAGTGGCAGCGCTCATTTCGGAAGGCGCTGACGCCCTGCTGCTGGAGACGTTCACATCGCTTGAGCAGGCCGAGTCCCTCCTCGGGTTGATCCAGTCGTTCCCTGGCGCACCGCCGGTGATCGTCCACATGGTGGTGGGGCTTAGTGGCGATGGCGCCCACTGGCACCAGGACCCCAGGGAGTTCATTGAGCGAGTGGCGGATGCAGGAGCCAGCGTCGTCGGAGTAAATTGCTGCGGACCTTGGGAAGCCACCGCATTTGTTGACGCTGCCCAGGATGCAGACGCCGTCAAGTCCGGCCGTGTGCTTCTGTCGGCCATGCCCAATGCAGGCGGATTCGAGAGAATCGGTCACAGGTACATGTCCCGGGTAAACCCTGATTTCATGGGACGCCTGGCCCGCACATTCTCAGAACGTGGGGTTCGGCTTTTGGGCGGCTGCTGTGAGGTGCATCCCGAGTACATCCGGGAGATGCACAACTATCTCCGTGGACGCCAGGCTGGCGCTATTCATTTTGATTCTCTGCCTCTCAAAACGGTCCCGCCGACAGGAGACGAAGAAAAGAAGGAAAACGGGCCGTTCTCCAGGAAAATCAAGGAGGGACGGTTCGCAGTCAGCCTTGAGATGGTTCCGCCACGAGGCACGGGGCCGACGACCCTGCAGGACAAGGTGGACTTCATACGTGACCTCGCCGCCTCGGGGCTCGCAGACGCTATCGACATCACCGACGGCTCAAGGGGAATCCCACTGATGCCGCCGGCCGACCTGATTTCGATCACGCGCCATCGCCTTGGATGGTCCGACACCACAGACGGCTTGGAGCTGATACCGCACTTCACGTCGCGTGACCTGAACCTCATGGGCATGCAAAGTCGCCTCATCGGATACCACGCCCTTGGTATAAGGAATGTCCTGTTCATCACCGGCGACCCGCCGAAGATGTCCCCCACCTATCCACGGTCTACCGCTGTCTTCGACCTGGACTCCGTGGGGATGATAAGGGCAGCCCACTTCAACCTGAACTCCGGCGTTGACCTTGGCGGGCAGCCCCTTGGCAGGCAGGAAGATCCGCGCACACGGTTCACCATCGGCTCCGGGTTCGAGCCAGAGGCCCTGAACTTGGAGAACGAGATTGACAAGCTGCGCCGGAAGATTGAAGGCGGGGCAGACTACATAATGACCCAGCCTGCGTTCCGGCCCCAGGTCCTGGACATCCTCCAGCCGTTCCGCTCACAGGTGCCGATTCTGGTGGGGGTAATGGTGCTTACCAGTCTGGACCACGCCCAGAGAATAGGCGAGGTGCCGGGCGTTGTAATCCCGCAGTATGTTTACGACCGGCTTGGTTCGTATGACAGGGTGGAAGACCAGGCAAAAGCGGGGCACGAGATAGCCGTCCAGCAGGCATGCCGCGTGAAAGAAGAGGGCTGGAGTGGGCTATACCTGATGTCGCCTGCAAGATACCGCCAGGCATTCGATATTCTCAAAGAAGCATCGTAGTGGTTCCCGTGGCCCACACACCTGGCTCAGACGCCTATACGCCATGAGCTTGGCCACATGTGGCCCTAGCAGAGCCTTCAGCAAGAACCTGAAGCCCGTCCTCTCAAGATGTATCTCAGGGGCTCGTGCGTATCTCACCTAATGTCGAGCCCAGGGCGTCGGACAACCGCGAAATTATGTCCGCGCAGGTTTCCTCATCCAGGGAGACCACTTCCCTCTTACGTAAGAGAGCGGCGGTAAGGAAATCGTTGAGCCGATGTTCTGTGCCGGGTTCCCATCCCAGCAGAGGAACTGGGGTTGCGTTGTATATGCTCTGGGCAATTGCTTGTTGGGATGATTTGCTGAGGCACGAAGGCGTTAGGAATCCATCTCGTAATCACCATTGCCAAAGATGTCTCAGCGTGCGCAACAAGCAGGCGATTCAGACAACAGGCGACTGGCGTTCGTCAGGAAGCCCTGTGCAGTGTTTCCACGCCGAGCCGCCTCTTCGACTTTTCAATTGCCCACTGCACCCGGAGTTCAATCTCGCCGTCACTCCAACCTTTGACGACGTAGTCCACTGCCCCATTTTCACGCGCTAGTGCCAGGTCTTCCGGCGAGCCTTTCCGTGAAACCACTATCACAGGAATGTCTTTGGTCCTGGGGTGGGCGCGCAAAGTGGAAAGCACTTGAAACCCGTTGAAATCCGGCATCATGACGTCAAGAAGAATTAAGTCAGGCAGGTGTCTGCCAGTCATGCGCAAGGTCTGGCGGCCGCGCTCCGAGACAACAACGCGGTATCCCAGCCTTTGCAGAATCCTGATCTGTTTACTGCGGGTCTCCGGATCGGCGTCAGCCACCAACACCGTTACTGGCCTTTCAGGCCCAGGCAATACGGCGAGGCCCTCATAGACCCCGCCACTTACTACTTGAAATGCAGTCGGAGAATGGTGTCCGTCCCCTTCATCGCCATCGATTTCTACGTCTTTGCGGCGTACCCGGTCCCATCGCAGGTGGGCAGCGACACGCGCCAGCAGTTCGTCCACGCCTGTCCCCTTGATGACGTAGTCGTCAGCACCCTTCTCAAATGCAGAGATTTTCTCGGCCTGCTCTTCAACTGCGCTGAAGATAATGACCGGGATATTCGAGGTTTCTCGAATAATGGCGCACAACTCAATGCCGCTCAAGCCGGGCATCCGTACGTCCAGCAAAGCGATGTCTGGGGAGAATTCACGGAACAGGTCGAGTCCTTCATTGCCATTCCGCCCGGCACGCACTGAGTACCCCTCTTCCTCCAGCGCCATCTCGAGGGCCAACCTGACTTCCCCGGAATCTTCTACCACTAGAACCTTTTTGATCATGATTCTGCCTCAGGCCGCCATATCCATGCGGCTGATAGACGCTGTTGACGGAACTTTGAGCGTCATCGTGGTGCCGCAACCGGGCGCACTCTCCACACTCAACGATCCCTCGTGCATCTCTACGATCGACTTGACGATATGGAGCCCCAGCCCGGTGCCGGCCTCAGAACGGGTTGAATCATTGTCTGCCCGGAAAAAACGTGTAAAGAGTTGTGCCTGCTCTTCCTCGGACATGCCGATTCCGTAGTCCCTTACGCTGACTGTCAGCGTTTCATTGTCGACAACGATCCGCAGATCAATGTCCGTTCCCTCGGTGGAGTACTTGGAGGCGTTGCTCAACAGGTTTGACAGGACCTGGGCGAGGCGTGGCTGATCCGCAATGACTGGCTGCTGTTCATTGACCATTTCAACGCGTAGCCTCTGCTGCCTGGTATCGAATAAGGGACTCAACACAGGTATCACCGCACCAAGTAAATCTGTCACGGTGAATTCAACAAAATGAAGTTTGAAATTACCTGTTTCCAGCCGGGACATAGTGAGAAGATCACCAATCAGGAGATCCAGGAGGCGGCCACCGCGCCTAATCATCTCCAACTGTTTGACCTGGCGCTCATCAAGGTTTCCTGACCGGTTCTTAACCAGGATGTCAGCGAACGCCAGCATTCCTGTGAGCGGCGTCCTTAATTCATGAGATACATTTGAAATGACCCGGGATTTCACATCATTCGCGACTTGCAACTCATGGTTTTTATGTTCCAATTCCATCCGCCGAGCCTTCTCCTCTGCAAGCCGTAACGTCTTGGACTTTAGTTCTGCGTTCGCTATTGCGCCCGCTATGTGATGTGCGATGCGTTCAGCCAGCAAGGCGTCTTGCTCGGAAAATGCATCAGGGTCCGCGGAGAGCAGCGCAACGCTGCCTATCACCTGCCGGTCAATGGTCATTGGAGCAGACACAGAAGACCGCACGCCAGATTGTGCAAGGTCAGGCAAAGTCTGGAGTGATGAGTTGACAGGTTGCGCGTACTCATCACGCAGGAACATGGTTTTCCCGGCTTTCACAACAGCCTCGGTGACAGAGCCAGCCACGGGCACACCGACCTTGGCAGCTATCCTCAATAAGCTGTTGTCCTGCACTACGTGAGTCGTAAAAGTGCCGTCATAATCATCAACTATATTGATCGATATATGATCTGCATTGATCAGGGATGGGATCAATCGTCTACACACAATGGTGATATCATCTATATCCGGAGATTCGCTTGTTGCGCGGCTTAGTTCAGCAAGTGCAGCATTTTGCTCAGCAAATAGTCGCGTCTGTTCATGGAGGGCTGCATTGGCGATCGCTCCGGCTATTTGAGAACCAATGCTCTTTGCCGTGACTAGGTCGCTGGGGCGGTATGCGTTGCTTTTGGTGGAGAGCAGGACTATGGATCCCGACGCGTCGCCATGAGAAATCAGCGGCACTGTGATGACTGACCTGAATCCAGCCTTCAATGCATTGAACGTTTGGGGAAAAGCCCTGGATACCGATTCCGCTTCAAGGTCATTTATGAGAATGGCCTCGCCTGTTTCGATAGCGCGACCTGTAGTCGACCCTGTCAGTGGCTTCAAGTCACGAAAGTAACGTGACGCCAGCGGCATTCCGTATACGTACCTGGAACTGTAGGTCCTCCCATCAGGGTTGACCTGGTTGATCCGGATCCGCTCGGCCGGTATCAATTGCTGTATTAGTTCCGCACATAGTCCGAAGACATCTTCAATCCTCCACGAGGAATTGATGATCCGCCCCAACTCCGCGAGCATGCTGCGCTGCCTGACATCACGGCGAACCCGTTCATGCAAATCCGCTATGGCAATGGAACCGGATACCTGCGAAGCCACTCGCTCGGCCAGGCACAGGGAACGGTCGTCATAGACTTGAGGTGCGGTTGAACGCAGATGCAGCGAACCGATTACTGTGCCATGAAAGATCAGCGGCACAGCCATCAGGGACCGCACACCTTCAGACTTCGCAGGATTCGTATTGGGGAACCTCTTCAGCAGGTCTCCCTTGCCATCGCTGGAAATAGTCAATCCGCGCCTGCTCGACGCCACTGCCTCAGTTATCGTGCCGGCTATTGGCTTGGCCGCCGCCAACTCACGGGCCGAGCCGGTCCAGCCAGCCATATAGCGCTCGGTTGTGGATTGTTCATCCCAGTTGATCGTGTTTAGGCCGAGGCGGTCGAACGGCAATATGAGCCGAAGGTGAGCGGCGAATTCGCCATAAACGGATTGGATGTCCAGCGAGGAGCTGATAGCACGCCCAATGGCGGCCAGAGTGGCTTCCTCGCCAACGCTCGTCTGCATAAAACTTGACGAAGGATGCTGGTTCTCAAAGGCATGTTCCGTGAGGCTGTTCACAGTTGTCGGGCATCGGCTTTCGCTGTAGGCCTTGAGCATCGTTGAAAACGGCAGCGATGTAACGTCGAGTAGATCGGCGGTCGCCAACCCGGGATGTGAATCAGCCAACTGACGCGTCACCGTCGAGTGCATACAGGCAACTTCTTCCACCGAGACGGCTGATCGCCGCAGATCATGGCCTACTTCACCGAACTCCTGTAGCAACTCGGTACTGGAGGTACACATATAGGACGAGAGGAGAGCGAAATACCTCTCAGCAGGTGACTGCCCAAGTGTCATGTGGTTTGGCCGTTCCGGGGAGCGAGGTATTTGGAGGCAGTAGAATCAAGGCTTTTCGCCCCGCTTGATGTTTTGGTGAAAGCCCCTGCTTCACTTCTTATCCCATGCACGAGTCTGACCGGGGGCGAACTCAATTACTAGGAGAAAACCACCACTCCACGTAAAGGTTTACCGCCGTAAAGCAAGGTCTGGTGATCGCGACCATACGTCACCGATCAACGCTGATAATTCGCGAGTCGGCGGAATAAAACGTTCGGTACAACTAGGCTGACGGAGAGGAACCGTCAGGAGCGAAGCGGGCTGGCGAAATCTCTGGTGATTCTGGCTCCGGCTTGCCGTTCTTTACCATCGCAGCGGCCTGGCGCCCAATCTCAAGGCACTGCATGATGCCACTGCCTCCTCCCCCGCTGGCAACCAGCACGTTCCCGGCGACTGGCACACGGCCGAGTATGGGCAGGCCGTCCGGTGTGGCAGGCCTGAAGCACACGGTATGCTGGCTGATCTCACTGCCGGACATCGCCGGAATCATCTGGAGAGCGTTGGCGACCAATTTCTGGCGCGCCCAATCTGTGGGAGTCCTGTCAAACTCCTCATCCCGGGCGGTGGCCGCAACCCAGAACAACCCGTCGCGTTTGTTGACCAGCGAACACGGCCCATGAACGTGCACGCCCAGGGGCCCACCCTCGGGCGGCGTCATCCGTAGAATTTCACCCTTCGACGGGTAGATTGGCACATCCACTCCAGCGCCTTCGAGAAATGTGCGGGTCCACGGCCCAAAGGCGACCACCACGTCCTGAGCAGAGTGCCCGCCGTCACCCGTAATCACCTTTGTTGAACCGCCGCCAAATTCCAGCCCATCAACCTGGGTCTGCACGAGGGTCGCACCTGCTGACTTGGCACACTCGGCAAGGGCAAGCACAAACTTCAAGCTATCGATGAACACAGGCCCATAGACAAGCACGCCACCAAATTCTGGCGCGTTTATGCGCTTATCCAGGCGCTTGATGTCAGACGGCTCAAGAGCCTCTGATTTGAACCCGGCGGCGTTCCATTCCTCCAGGCTTGCTTCTGCGGCTGCCCTGAGTTCCGGCGTGTCGCAAAGTTGCAGAGTAGGCTGATGGTCGAGTTGATAATCGATTCCTGATACGGCACAGATGTCTTCATACTCAGACAGATGGCGGTTGTACCCGGCCAACCCAAGCTGGGCTTCGGCGGAACGCTTGGTCAACAGGCCCTTGTCTACCTCGGCGCCGGGCCTGTGAGCGGAGCCTATGCCACCTAGCAGCGGGTCAAGGCGGCCCAGGGCGTACCCGGACGCCTCCCGGCCCACTGGAGAACGATCCAGCACAAGAACGCTACGGCCATCGGAAGCGAGCTGGCGGGCGGTGGCGAGGCCGTACACACCCGCTCCCAGAACGATGCAGTCGTAGGTTCTTGTCACGTAATTCTCCCGTTGGATCGATTCACTTCAAGCCGCCAATGTACACCAGCGCCTGCACCGACCAAGTACTGCAATGAGGAGCCACTGTAAATCAATGTGCCGGCTCTTTCACTTCCCTCCCGCGCAATCCGGACTGTCGGAGTCCGTCAACGCCACACTGGGAAGATGGTCCCGGTAAATATGCGCGTTATCCCGACGCCGTGCGTCGCATTTGGCCCGACACTATTGTCATGCCAAACAGCTTTCTTGCCAGCCTCAACCGTGAACATCTTGTTAATTGGACTCGGCTCCGCACACTGTCGGCTGCCCTTGGATTGCTGGCACTGACCCCGTTTATTGCATGTGGCGGCACAGTGAACCAGGGCACTCCATCGACAATAGAGCCGCCGCTCTCAGCGGCGCAGGAACACGAAATAGCAGAGGTCCTGCCGCGCCTGATGGCAATGGAACGGCTCAGGGAAAACCAGATAGAGCCAAGACGCCGTGAACTCTTCGAAATCGTAAGGGAACTGGAGGCGCGTGCCCAGGGTGTGCTTCCTGAAGCCACGCTCGTACCAGGCGTAAATGACTTCAGCCTTCTTAGCACCAATTGGCTAATGCACAGGCAAGCAGACCTTGCGCATGAATTGGAGCAACTGGGCAACCACGAAACTCAGCTCGCCAAAGAACTCAAGAGGGTCGGCGGAACATTCAACGCCCAGCAGAACCACCTGGCGGCAGACACTCTACGCCGGCTCCAGACAGCGATTAGCACGGCAGCCAACTCTCCGCCCAGTGACGTGACTGAATTCACTCCCACTCCAACCCTGCCGCCCGGACCGGTCCTGGCAGCAGGGCCGACACCGCCTGGTGATGTCGACGAACCGGGTGGGCCAGAAGCGACTCCAGCAATGCCTGGTCCCCTGCCCAGTCCCGCCGCAACCGCCACTCCGAGCCCCATGCCAACAGCGGCCGATGAACCAACGGCGACGCCGGTGGAGACGTTGCAGCCCACAGCTACGCTGCCACCCGCAACTCCAACGCCGGCGCCAATGCCCCCTGCGCCGGTCGATTTCGCGGGCTTCAACGTGAATCTGCTAAATGGAGGAGATGGCGAACGTGATTCATCGATTGGTGCTGACGTTCTGAGCGCTTCCGGATGGACCACATACGGAGGACTTACAACCGTTGACTATGGCCAGGCAGGCGGGTTTCCAACACAACAATCTCTGGGTCCGCAATTCCGTGGCAAGAGTTTCATCTCGGGCGGACCGTCAATCGGAAACGACACGTCTGGAGCATTGCTGCTCATAGACATATCGTCCGAAGGCCAGTTGGTCGGCGGAAACCAGGTGTGGTACCAACTATCCGGGCACCTTGGCGGAACTTTGGACCAGGCCGACGCAGCAGAACTTATCATGACCTTCACGGACACATCGCAAAACGTGCTGGAAGTGATAAACGTAGGCCCCGTACGTCCAGAGAACCGCGGCAGCCTCACGGCCCTCCTATATCGGACAGCCGCGGACCGCGTGCCCGTTGGAGCAACCTTCATCAAGGTTGAGCTACGATTCACGGGTGAAGGCGACTACATCCACGGTTACGCCGACAATCTATCTCTGCAACTTACCGTTGGCCCTCCCACTTCAGGCTGACGTGGGATCAAGTCCTGCATATCATCAGCGACGATATCCAGAGGCAAAAATTAGGCGTTGGCCCTGAGCGTGCGACACAGGTCCAGCGTCTCCATGAACCCGGGCACTTCCTGCCATTCTTCCAGCGAGTAGCGCGCCTTCCGTTGCCAGTTGGGACGCTCTGGTCCGGTGCCTGGCACATTCTGTGGCTCAGTCTCCAGCCACATGTCCTCCATATTGATAAGGACAACCCTGGAGTCGCTCGCCGCCAGGAATGCCACGAGCCCACGCAGGACCTGCTCAACTTCAGATTCGCCATCGCCCAGCAGGCTCTCCCGCCTGAGAAACGAAAGCACGGCCTCCTTAACAGCAGAACGCTCCCGCATTTCCTCATCAGCCTGCTCCTGCGAAAGCAGGCTTAGGGACAAGCGGTCAAGGATATCTGCGCCAGACCAGAAAGCAGCCAGCGTAGGCATGTCGTGAGTGTTTATGCACGCAAGCGACTGCCTGTGAGGCGGAGCAATTGGCTCATCGCTCTCGGCATCAAGCGAGAAATAAGTTGCGTACATCCCGATGATGGCGTGCCGGCGCATCGCCGGTGGGATGTAACCCGGCACCGTCCCAAGGTCCTCGCCAACAATCACCGCTCCGCTTCGCACTGACTCGAGCGCCAGTATGGCGTACATCTCTTCTGACCTGTACCGCACGTACGCCCCGCGCTGCGCATCGACGCCTTCCGGGATCCAGTAGAGGCGATGCAAACCCATCACATGATCAATGCGGAGCATTGACGCGTGACGCGTGTGGTGGCGCACGAACGCTCTGAAATAGCTATAGCCGTCATGGCGCATACGGTCCGGGTGAAGCGGCGAAAAGCCCCAGTTCTGTCCAAGGGTGAAGAATATGTCCGGCGGAGCCCCAGCCGCGACGTTGATTCCAAATGAATCCCGGTACCGCCAGGTATCAAATCCAGCGGAATGAACACCCAGTGGCAGATCCATGTAAAGCCCGGCGCCACCCTCGCGGGCGACCTGCAGGTACGCCAGCCACTGGGCATACTCGTAGAACTCGACCGCATCTGCGTCGAGATTTGCATTGGAAACCCGGCCAGACCGTTCCGGCTCAGGCCACGATTGCCACCCGGTACGCCTCTGGTCACACGCTGCCCTGAACCTTGCATAGGCTTGCACTTCAGGGTTGGAAGCCACAAATTCCTTAAGGGCAGCCCGCCGCTCCGGCAGGTGGTCAACACAGCAATGGGTCAGATGCTCCAGAACCGCCCGCTTGGAGCGAAATGCCCTCTTGTAGTCCACCAGGCTCGACTTGGCGAGTTCATCAATCTCCATTCGAAACGCAGGCGATGCCACCAGGTTCCTCGCATCATTGCAGTGATCAAACTCCTCTGCAGCGACGGGATCAACGTACAGTTCATTCCAGAGCAGGCGGCTCACCGGGGCGTACGGGCTTGGGTCGAATGGCTCGTCCAGGAACGCAGGCAGCAGCGGGAGTGTCCCCACCATGTCAGCACCCACGTCCCCGGCCCAGTCGCGGAACCTGTGCAGGTCCGTGAAATCGCCATGAGCGCCAGTCCTGCTTGTCCGCAGGGCGTAAAGGGGCAGGAACACGCCCCACTGCTTGCCTTCCGGCTGCACTGCCCTGCGGGGAGCAGAAATGACCGTTGTCTCACCGCGAAGGCCATCGGCCTCTACCACCGCTTGGTGGTACCCCAGCGGCAAGTCCCCCGGCGCCACGGCGCTACGTGTGACATAACTGCGGCCCTCCAGGTCCTCGCGTGAAGTCACCGGGGCCTGGTCGTTTCGCCACGACAGTTCCCGTACTTCACCATCCTCCAGCTCAATCCTCGCATGGATGGATGCTTCAGCCGTCTCCGCAGGCACACGCAGTTCGAACTGGAGTGCGTTGCCTGCCCACACGACAACGACTGGTTCCAAAAATTGGCCCGCCAGTTCCAGTCGCCGAGCCCGGACAGCCGGCTCTACATCCGCCGGACCTTCAACCTGCGCCCCCAGTGCCTTGAGCGTCGCGAGCACAGACTCCGCAGGTGATGTCTTGCGCAGCCCGGTCGCGTCGTCATAGGCCGTCTGGACGCCATGCATCCGGGCCAACTCCCTGAGCGGCCGGCCCGGACCACGAGAGGTCATTGACTTGTCTCCGCAAGGTCCAGGAGACCCTGTAGAGGGATGTGTACCCAGTCTGGCCGGTTATTGAGTTCATACAAGACTTCGTAGACGGCCTTGTTGATCAGGTACACATCAAGCAGCGCAGCCAGGTCAGCCCGATCATGTGGAAGCAGGTCACTCTCAGACGATATGTTCAGGTATTCATCCAGGAAGGCTGATGCCACCCATGAGTACCAGGTGCGCCCCCACTTTTGAAGGTCGGTATCCTCGCCTGGGCCGGTCATGGCATCCGTTTGGCTCCGCATGGCCGAGTGGACCGCATAGTGGAACGAGCGGATCATGCCTGCTACGTCCCGGATGGGCGACCTCTTCAAACGACGCTCACTCAACGGCCTCGCCGGCTCGCCCTCAAAGTCGATGATCATGAAGTCCTGGCCGGTGTAGAGGACCTGGCCAAGGTGGTAATCGCCGTGGGTACGGCTCCGGAAAGCATCGATCCGATGATCGGTCAGGGCGCCGAGCCGGTCTACGAGGGCCGATTCACGTTCTATGATCGTACGGGCGTCTTGCCTGGCCGCCTCATCAAGTGAAGACAGCCGCCGCCTCAGGGTGCGTATGGTCTCCAGGACGTTCGTGCGGACGCCCTGGTTCAGCGACCTCTGGTACAGGCGCGTGAACCGCTCGGGTGCGAACGCCGGATCACTGCCGTCGGCGGCCAGGGCCATGTGCAGCTCAGCCGTGCGTTGGCCCAGCAATCGGGCTGACACCAGGTACGGGCCAATGGCCTCCATTACTGTTTGAGAAGGCTCTGTCCCGCAAAGGTCGAGCGGTGACATGCCCGGAGCAGGCGGCGCATCCACTTCCGGGTGTGCCATTGCCCACTCGTAGTAATGGTCCAGCGCATGCAGTGTGTATGCCCATGCGTCACCCACGTTGTGCACATAAGAGTGCATGATGCCGATGGTCGTTGGAGGACCATTCCGGGCGGCCGCATATTCCAGTGCGCCTGCCACGGGCGCGGTGTTCGGGAACCTGTTCTTGCCTCCGGTCAGCTTGCGGCCTATCTCCAGGTCCGGGTTGATACCCTCTCCCGGCCTTCGGAACAGCTTGAGAATGAACTTATCGTCAAAGATCAGCGACGTGTTGCTCTGCTCAACACCAACCAGTTTCGGGTCAGACTGCGTGTTCATGCCACTGCGCAGTGACCGGAACGCAGGCGTGTGGGAGCCTGACAACTGAGCGCCGTCCAGCGGCCCAAGGCGCCGCCTGCGTGCAATCACGTCAAACAGGGCACGCCCGAATTCCGGCTCCACCAGGGCATCGTAAACCAGTGCTTCCGGCCCCCCGTCTGCCGCGGTTGCCCTGGCGCGGCTGATCACCGACTCGGGATGGTCCGCCAGGATTTTCTCTGCCTTCTCGCCCGAGGCGAGCGCCAACGAGACCAGGTAAGTATCTGGCTCACCTTCCCTGTATTCCAGCCGTAGAAATACAAGATGCGCCTGGGAGTTGCCGTACGGCACCGCTATCGCATCCCGAATAGAGGCAGATTGGATCCTACGCGCCTTTCCTCCGAACCATCTCCGCCCGCGTATGTTGTCAACAAGTATGTTTGCCAGGGGCTCCGGCGCTCCGGTGCGGAACAGGTTGGCCCAGGTGCGGCGCCTCAGGTCCAGGACGGGCCCGGCGCCGGACGCGGCCGCCTGCGCCTGCCTCGACGCCTCAACCTTCACCGGCTCCAGCTTGAACCAGAAGAAGTTATATGCTCCCAGCGTCAGTGAATATGGACTGTCACCAATGGGCGGGAACTCGTTCGAACTAGACAACTCCACTGGCGTGCAGCCCTGTAGCTGCGGCAGTTCAAGAGCGACATGCTGGACGTGCCTGGATAGGTTTGCCACCACCAGGATCACTTCATCTTCGTAGCGCCGCAAGAACGCGAGCACTCGTTGGTTGCCCGGCCGCAACATCTCCACATCGCCGCGGCTGAACGCCTTGTAGCGCTTTCGCATTGATATGAGGCGGCGCATCCACCAGAGCAGCGAGTCCGGATTGCTCTGCTGCACTTCCACGTTGATGGCCTCGTAGTGGTACTCCGGATCAATGATCACCGGGAGGTACAGGCGATGGGGGTTGGCTCGTGAGAAGCCGGCGTTGCGATCCCCATTCCATTGCATGGGCGTGCGAACGCCATTGCGGTCCCCAAGGAAGAAATTGTCACCCATCCCAATCTCATCGCCGTAGTACAACACTGGAGCGCCAGGCAGGGAAAATAATAGGCCGTTCATCAGCTCAATCTTGCGTCGATCGTTGCTGAGAAGCGGGGCGAGACGACGCCGGATGCCAAGGTTTATCCGCATGTCCCGGTCGTGGGCATACATGCGGTACATGTAGTCCCGCTCTTCGTCCGTCACCATCTCCAACGTCAACTCATCATGATTCCGGAGGAAGATCGCCCACTGCGAATTATCCGGGATCTTCGGGGTCTGCTCCAGGATGTCGGCTATGGGCGTGTAATCTTCCATCCGCACGCCCATGAACAAGCGCGGCATCAGCGGGAAGTGGAAGTTCATGTTGCATTCGTCGCCGTCGCCAAAGTATGCGACAGCGTCTTCCGGCCACTGGTTGGCCTCGGCCAGCAACATCCGCCCCGGGTACTTCGTGTCCATGTGACGACGGAGGTCTTTCAGAAACTGGTGCGTCTCAGGCAGGTTCTCGCAGTTCGTCCCCTCACGCTCGAACAGGTACGGGACAGCATCCAGGCGGAGGCCTGACACCCCCATCTCCATCCAGAAGTCTAGAAGCCGGAATACTGCCTCCCTGACGCGCGGGTTCTCATAATTGAGGTCCGGCTGATGGGAATAGAACCGGTGCCAGTAGTACGACTTGGCTATGGGGTCCCAGGTCCAGTTGGACGCCTCAAAGTCCTGGAAAATTATCCGTGCTTCGCTGTACTTGTCCGGCGTGTCGCTCCACACATAAAAGTCACGCTGCCAGCTGCCCGGCCTGGCGCGGCGTGCCCGCTGAAACCACTCGTGTTGGTCGGACGTGTGATTGACCACCAGTTCAGTAATAACGCGCAGGTCGCGGCGCTCTGCCTCGCGCATAAAAGCGCGGAAGTCCCGCATGGTTCCGTAGTTCTCATGGATCCGCGTGTAATCGGCAGTGTCGTAGCCGTCATCGCGCAGTGGAGATGGATAGAAAGGCAGCAGCCACAGGGCCGTAACGCCAAGGTCCTGCAGGTAATCAAGACTCCGGGTCAACCCTCGGAAATCGCCGATGCCATCATCATTGCTGTCTCTGAACGCCTTCACATGAGTTTCGTAAATGACAGCATCTCTGTACCAGAGCGGGTCATTGTCAGAAAGCGGCGGCCGTATCCGGCGCGTGGTCATACGCTAAAAAACCTTTCACCCAACCCGTTTCAACTGAAAACTAGGCGAACTGATCAATTCCCTGCTCTGAGGGAACTCTTTTGCGGACGCGGAAAATATGAGCGGGAACCATGCGCGGATTAAGCTCTACATAGTTCCAGTAGCCTTGCCACGCGTACCTGGCGCCGGTGAGAAGGTCATGGACCTGGAAGGGCGAGTCTGGGTCCAGGCCCAGGTCCCTGAGCCGCAAATCTATCCACCCATGCTGGGTGTTCTGATGGTCCAGGTTCACAACGACCAGCACGGTGCTGCTGCCATCTGCCGTCTGTTTCGAATAGCAAATGATGTGCTCGTTATCGGTTTCGTGAAAGATCAGGTTGCGGATGCTGTGGAGAGCGGCGTTCTCGCGGCGGATCTGGTTGACCCTGGCAACAAAGTTGCTCAGGCTGTCTTCGCTCTCCAACTCCCAGTGGCGGACCTCGTACTTCTCAGAATCCAGGTATTCCTCGCTGCCCACTTCCCTCGGCACATGTTCCATCAATTCGAACGGTGGCCCATATATGCCGTACGACGCGCCGAGAGTGGCAGCAAGCACCAGCCGCGCCATGAACGCCGGCCTGCCGCCAGTCTGAAGCTGCTCGGTCAGGATGTCTGGCGTATTGGGCCACAGGTTCGGCCTGAAGAAGTCCACAGCCGGGGCCTCGCTTAGCTCAGTGAAGTATTCGGTCAATTCCCCCTTGGTCTGTCTCCACGCGAAGTATGTGTATGACTGGGTGAAGCCCAGTTTGGCAAGCCGGTACATCACCTTCGGCCTGGTAAAGGCCTCAGATAAGAAAATGGCCTCAGGGTACTTTGCCTTCACGTCGCCTATCAGCCGCTCCCAGAATGAGAAGGATTTGGTGTGCGGGTTGTCCACCCTGAATATGCGAACACCCTGGTCAGCCCAGTACAAGACGACGCTTGTGAGTTCCCGGCAAAGCTCTTCTCGCGCCTCGCTTTCGAAGTCGAATGGATAGATGTCCTGGTACTTCTTTGGAGGGTTCTCAGCATACTGGATGGTGCCATCGGGTCGTTTCCGGAACCATTCCGGGTGCTCTTTGACATAAGGATGGTCTGGCGAGCACTGGAAAGCGATATCCAACGCAATGTCAATGCCATACTCGGAAGCAGCCTGCACCAGGTGCCTAAAATCCTCAATGGTTCCCAACTCCGGGTGGATGGCCTTGTGTCCTCCAAGCTCAGATCCAATCGCCCAGGGGCTTCCATAATCCTCATCACGTGCCACCGGCCAGTTGTTGGGACCCTTGCGCGCGGTGTGGCCGATTGGGTGAATGGGTGGCAGGTACAGCACGTCGAAACCCATTTTGGCTATGTAAGGCAGCCGAAGCTCACAGTCACGGAAAGTGCCGTGCCTGCCGGGCTCGGCAGCGGTGGACCGTGGAAACATCTCATACCAGGATGAGAACTGAGCCTTCACTGGGTCAACCAGGATCGAAGGCTCGCGCCCATAACGGGTCGCATAGGTCCGGTCTGGATACTGCGCCACCGCTGCGGCTACCTCGTCGGCCAGCGCCAGTTTCACCGTCTTCTCGTCCGACTCACCCGACCTGAGTGTTGCAGCCCATTCCTTCAGTTGACGCCGAACTTTGGCGGGAGCACGTCGAGCGGTATCGTCCAGGAGGTCAGCGCCGATCATAAGATCGACTGCCACCTCCTGGCCCGCATCAACCCGCTTCGCCATATCTCTTCGCCACGTCTTGAAGTGATCTGCCCAGCCCTCGACGGTGAACTCGTAACAACCCAGTTTGTCCGCGCAGAAAGACGCGCTCCAACGGTCATTGATCAGCGGCTCAAATGGCGTTTCTACCCAGTCCCGCGCATTTTCATCGCCGCAGTAGCGGTGAAGAAGCACAGCGGACACAGCGTCATGGCCATCGGCGAATATATCCGCCTCGACCATGACATCATCGCCAAGGACTCCCTTGGCCGGGTAACGTCCACAATCTATCTCGGGCTGGACGTTTTCGATTACCACGCGTCTGCGGGTATCTAGTGCTTTTTTGGACGCAGTTTCTGGCGGCATATTGGTAAATACCCTACACGATCAACCTAACCGGCTCTGGTGTCGCCTACAAGCAGCGCAAAAGGGAACGTGGAGAATACGTCCGCCATCCGAAGCGCCGTATAGTCGCTGTCATGACTGGCCTCATCACCCGTGAAGACGTTCACCCAGGAACTTGGCGCATCCTCAGGCAGCGTGATGGCGGTGTCTTCCCAGGCCGCTGCGCCGATGGGCGCTTCATCAACATCACAAAGGCTGACCGTCAGCCTGGGCACGGCAGCAATCGCCCACCTGTCTCCGGCCCTTCGCGCGAAACCAAATACATGGTTCGAATACCTGCCACTGCCGCTCAGCGGGATGTAGCGGCCTGACTCGAAAACTTCCGGGTTATCACGCCGCGCCCGAAGGGCCGCATGCGTAACAAATAGTTTCACACGGCCGTCTCTCCACGTAGACAGCAGCTTGGACGCAAAACCTGCCAGTGACGTTTTTGTCGCTTTCTGAATTTCGGCCAGTGACCTTCGGCGAAGGTCATAGTCCACCGGACGCCGGTTGTCCGGGTCCACCATGCTGAAATCCCACATCTCTGAGCCCTGGTAGAAATCAGGCGCCCCGGGTGACGCTGCCTTGACCGTCACCTGTGCAAGGGAATTGAGCGCTCCGTAATAGGCAATTCGTGCTTGAAATGGCAGGAACGTATCCATGAATTCTGAGGCTGCGGGGCCGGTAAGCAACTGATCAATGAACTCAGATATCGATTGCTCGTACTCTTCGTTGGGGTCAAGCCATGAGGAGTGTGTCTTCGCTTCGCGAGAAGCCTTCGTCATGTAGGCCTTCAGGCGCTCTACAAATGCCGGGCGCTCTTCTTCATGCAACGGCCATGCCCCTGCCAGCGTCTGGTAAACGAGCAGTTCTGCCGCGGCGTTCTCGAAGGCGACATTTTGAACGCCACTCATGCCGCGCCACTTTTTCAACAGCCCGGCCCACTCATCCGGGACCTCTGACAGCACATCAATGCGGGCACGTACATCCTCGCTCCGTTTTGTGTCGTGCGTGGAAGTTCCGTTGAGCGACACCGGGAACTCGTCCGCCCGCCTCTCGTTCAGCTCGTGAATCGCGTCCACGCCGGCGAACGCCCCGTCCGGATCACCCCCCACATCGTTCAACGATATGAGCGGCACGTAGGTATACAGCGCTGTGTCTTCTGCGCCCTTCGCCATAACCGGGCCGGTGAACTGTTGCCATCGCATGACGAAGCCAACCCAGGCATCCCGGTCTTCCGCGGTCATGTCACTTGAAAATCGAAGCAACAGCACGCGAGAAAGAAAATCGATGGCGGACGTAAGTCCCGGCTGACGCTCCCTGGCAACCTCAACGGAGTGCTGAATACGACCGCGGTCATGCGCTGATATCACTGCGGTCCTTGTATAGGTGCGGTACACCTCCAGTGCGGCAGTGACGTGGCTGACGGCCGCCGATAGGTCTTCAACGGACAGGCCTGCTCCGGCGCTGTCGGACGCAGCCAGCCCTTCAAGTTCTCTAACAAGGCGACCCAGCTCTGACCTGAAGAGGTCTCCAATAACCTGTAGTTTCTTGTCATAAACGACGCGTTCAAAACTGCGCTCCTCCCCGGTGATTTCTGAATGCAGTTGCTTTAGAGACGCGAGTCCGGCCGGGTCCACGCATATTCCATTGACCGCGTTCATGAACTCGTAGCCGGTGGTTCCATCAGCCACCCAGTCGTGGGGCAACTCTTCATCAGCGCTCAGGATCTTCTCCGTCACCAGGTAGATGCCTGAACGGTCGGGCAAATCGGCCGGAAGAGCGGCGGCAAGCCTGTCAAGGTATCCCTTGGGGTCCCAGAGACCATCGATGTGATCAATCCTCAGGCCGGTAACTGTCCCGTCAGCCACCAGGTCAAGCACCAGGCGGTGGGAAGCGTCAAACACAGCAGGCTCCTCTGCCCTGATCCCCGCAAGGTCATTGATGTCGAAGAACCGCCTGTAGTTGATTTTCAGCAGGCCGTCCCGCCAGTACTCAAGCCTGTAAGGCTGCGCCTCAGCCACGGACTTCAGTAGAGCTGTGTCATCCGCACGCGCCTCGATCTCATGCCGAATCTGTCCATCATCCGCCTCCAAAAGACTGAGGAAACGCTGCTTGAGTTCCAGCGCCAGTCCATGCCGCTCGGAAGCGCCCGGGCCGGCACTGCGCCAGTCCGGCATGCTCTCGATTTCGCCTGCGAGGGACACCAGCTCACTGTGGGCGCCCGGCTGCAGACATGCCTTCAGAACGTGGCTGTAAGACCGCACCTCCAGCGGGAAATGTGAATCGTAATAACGCAGCCAAAGACCAGCCCTATCGATGTCCAATGTCATCTCACCGGCGGCTATCACATCATCAAGTGGCTGGCCCATCACAGGCAACACAAGTCGGCCTTCCCTGTCGGCAAGCCAATCAATATCGAAATACTGGTTAAAGGGCGACGTGGGGCCATGCTCCAGAACATCAGACCACCATGGATTATCCGCCGTAGCCGCCGTGTGGTTCGGCACAATATCCAGGAGCAATCCCATGCCATGCGACCGCAGTTCCGCGGCAAGCGACCGAAACTCGTCCGCACCTCCAAGCTCGCCCCTGATCCGCCCGGGATCTGTCACGTCGTAGCCATGCTGACTGCCAGGCTTTGCCTCAAACAACGGGGATGTATAAAGGTCGGATATACCCAGGTCTGAAAGGTAGCCGAGCACAGCGCGAACATCACCGAACTTGAAGTCCGGCGTGACCTGGATACGGTATGTCGCAAGCGGTGCGCCCATTACATCCCCCACCTATCCAACCCGCACTGATAGATCCCTTCCAAGGCCGACGAACTCTTCAATCCACTCCGCATTCACGCGGCTGCCTGACCCGGAGGCATCGCGTACCGCCGGGTACACCGTCCGTGCAAGGTCATAGAAAAGCTTCTGAACCTCCCACAGGTCCACATTCACTGGCGCCTCATGTGCAAGCGCAACAGCGGCTGATAACTCCCGAAGCGACTCAATCTGAAATGGATCTGCTGCAAACTTGTCCATCAGCCGGTGAATGGTGGCAGTGAGTTGGTATCCCAGGCCCTCCGTATCCAGCTCCACCTTTATGGCCTGCGCCTCTTCCACAAGGGCTCTTACCCTTGCCGGGTCAAGGTCCCCGTTGGTGCCGATAACCCGGCGAAGGTTGGTGTCTATGAAGAACTCGGCCGCTATCCGGAAGGCCTTGGGCACCGGGGAATCCATGGCCGCAAGGAAGTGCATGATCGGCGCTTCACGCTCATAAATTGTGCTGTAGACGGCCTCGGCGCCTTCCAGCGTTGAGTCAAGGATGCTGTCGAGCACCCGCCGTTGCGCATCGCGGAACAGCGACCTTATCGAATATGTGCTGGCGTCAAAATGACGGTCAAACGCCCTGATGACTTCCGGAAAGTCTGCCGCGTTAAAAGCAGCGTTCACCTCTTGCTCAAATTCATCGAACGCTTCCGGGCCAACGTAGCTGCGAACTCCCGCCGAAACGTTGTGGTCGCCCGGGAAAAGCGCCCCGTAGCCGATGTCCACTGACTCAGTAGTGATCACCGACTCGATCCTGGCGCGGCCGGAAACCAGCCTGGCCCTGCCGAGATCACTGGCGCCCCGCTCCATGGACCGAACTTCAAACGCGTAAACCCTCGAGACGTCTTCAGGCTCTTCAAACAGCGAGCTGACGGCGTAGTGAGCGCCTACCTCCAGCAGCCCCAGCCGTGCCGGACGGACCCACTTCTCATAGATTGCGCCGCCATCCCCATGCTGCGGCAGGTTGCTTCGCGCCTTGGAGAGCAGGTGGACAAACTCAGGCTCAAGGCTATCGCCGAACACCTCCTCGGCTAGCTGAATTACGCGGCCTGCGTACTGGATAACCTGGACCGTCTCAATACGTGAGAGTTCATCAAAGAACCAGCCGCAACTGGTGTACATCAGCATCGACTGGCGCTGAAGTTCCAGCAGCTTCAGCACATGGATCGTCTCCTCCTTGTCCAGCAGGCGATGGGAATGTTTTTCCAGGAATCGGCTGAGGTTCTCAGGCGACCTGTCCAGCACCACCGAGATGTACTCGTCCCTTGCGACCCATGGGTCGCGCAGGTAACGGGCTGCTTCCGTCTCGTACCTTGGTGCAGTGGCATCCCGGAGCCAGTCGAGAGCGGCACGCAACGGCCCCCGCCACTCCTGGTTCCAACCCTGCTGCACACCGGTGTTGCACCCACAATTGCTGCGCCAGCGCTCCACGCCGTGTACACAGCTCCATGAGCTGTTCTCGAATATCTCCACCTCGTGCGTCGGTGGATGCATCTCAAGGTACTCACCGTAGATGGTGAGCCTTGCCTGGTCTCTCTCCTCTATATGCCTGATGGCTGAGGCCAGCGCCATATCGCCATGGCGGTGATGATGCCCATAGGACTCGCCGTCTGTCGCTATGTGAACCAGCTGCGGCCGGTCCCTGCTATCTGACATGCCGCTTTGCAGTCGGCCTGCGAAGACTTCCCCGTTGTTCAGGAGCCCTTCGAACGCGACCGCCTTGGAGATGGGGCCGTCGTAGAAAAATATGGCGATGGACCGCCCGGAAGGCAGTCGCTGGAGGTAGGCGCGGGTTGGGTCTATGCGCTCCCCGCTCACGTCATGCCATCGCCCACCCTGGAGCGGCCGCACACGGCGCGCCTGCATCGGTGCGAGGACCGTGAACTTAATGCCCTGCTCCGCCAAAGCCTCCAGGCTGTCTATATTCGCAGCAGCCTCCGGGAGCCACATGCCCTCCGGGCGCCGGCCGAAGCGATGCTCAAAGTCGCGGATTCCCCAGATCACCTGCGTGCGCTGGTCCCGGTGGTTGGCGAGTGGCATTATCAGGTGGTTGTACGCCTGCGCCAGCGCGGAGCCATGTCCCGTGAACCGCTCCTGGCTGACCCTGTCGGCCTCCATGATCGCCTGGTAAACCTCCGGCTCATTCGGCGCCATCCAGCTAAGGAGCGTCGGGCCGAAGTTAAAGCTAATTCGGGAATAGTTGTTTACTATCCCCGCGATCTGGCCCTCGTGGTCAAGGACGCGCGACCACGCATTGGGCGCATAGCACTCGGCGGTGATCCTCTCGTTCCAGTCGTGATATGGGTATGCCGAATCCTGGACCTCTATGGCCTCCAGCCAGGCGTTCTCACGCGGCGGCTGGTAAAAGTGGCCGTGTATACAGATATACCTATCCATGTGTCAGGTGCTGTCCGGTCCTTCTAGAAATACGAATGAATGCGCGGCTATATCAATACGCTCCGGGCCATCAGATTCTACTGTTCGCTGCGTAAGGCCGCCGTTCCCGCCCCACTTCTCATCCGCAGAGTCCACGACGACTCGCCACTGGCCGTCAGGCAACTCCAGGCTCACCCAGCCCTGTGCATCCATGAAGTTCGCTGCCATCACCGCCCTGCTGAATCCGCTCCTGCGCCACACCACCAGCGTCTGGTTCGCTTCATCCGCCTCTGCCTTCACGGCATCTCTCTGCGGATTCGCCAGCGCAGGATGCTCTCTCCGCAGCCTCAACAGCTCGCGGTAAAACTCCCTCAATACGCGGTGGTGGCCGCCTGAGGCCAGCCTGTGGTTCAGTTTCGACCGAAGAAACGTCTCCTCCGACTGCGGGTCCGGCGGCTCTTCTTTCCACAGGAACGTGCTGAACTCCTCGCGCCGGCCATTTCGTACCGCCTCCACCAGGTCAGGGTCCGAATGACTCACGAAATAAAGGAACGGCGCATCCTCTCCGTACTCCTCTCCCATGAATATGAGCGGCAGGTACGGGGATAGCAGCACCAGCCCGGCGGCCAGCTTCAACTCATCAAAGGACACAAGCGCGCCCAGGCGCTCGCCCAGCATGCGGTTGCCAATCTGGTCGTGGTTCTGCGAGAACACCACGAACCGGTGCGGAGGAGCGTCCGGAACTGGTGCGCCGAACCTGCGGTTTCTGAACTCGGAACGCTGGCCTGTGTACACATACCCCTCTTCGAACGAGCGGCGCAGGTCAGGCAGCCCTGCATAATCCTTGTAGTAGCCATCCTGCTCCCCAGACAGGGCCACGTGGAGGGCGTGGTGAAAATCGTCGTTCCACTGGGAATCGAGTCCGATCCCGCCCTTCTCGGTTCCACGGATGATCCTGGGGTCGTTCAGCGCGCTCTCGGCGATCAGGTAAGCCGGCCGGCCAGTCCTGGCAGCAAGCGCATGCACTTCTTCACCAAGCTGCTGTAGAAAGGGTCTCGCGGTGAAGTCAAAAATTGCATGCACGGCATCAAGCCGCAGCGCATCCACATGGCAGTCTTCAATCCAGTACAGCGCATTCTGGATGAAGAACCTTCTCACCTCGTCACTATCAGGACCGTCAAAGTTGATGGGCGAGCCCCACGGCGTCCGGTACTCATCCGAAAAGTAGTGCCCGAACTCCGTGATGTAGTTGCCCTCGGGACCCATGTGGTTGTAGACCACATCAAGAATTAGTGCCACGCCCTCCGCATGACAGGCGTCCACAAGCCTTCGAAGGCCATCCGGCCCCCCGTAGGTCGACTGTGCAGCGTACGGGTACACGCCGTCATAGCCCCAGTTGCGCTCTCCCAGGAACTGGGACACAGGCAGCAGTTCAACCGCCGTTACTCCCAGGTCTTTAAGTTCCGCAAGGTGGGGAATCACAGCATCGAAGGTGCCCTCGCCAGTGAACGTCCCCACGTGAAGCTCATACGTGACGTACTGCTCCAGCGGCAGGTTCAACCACGACTCATCCGTCCACTGGAAGGCGGGATCAACCACCCCTGACGGTCCATGAACTCCCTCCGGCTGCGAGCGCGAGGCAGGGTCCGGACGCTCCCGCTCCCCGTCCAACCGGTACATGTAGAGAGCCCCCGCCGGTACATCGTCCACCACCGCCTCGTGGTAGCCAAACGGGCGGCTCTCCATTTGGACGGTGCGTTCCTGCGCAGACTTGATGCTGATCTCCACCTGCTGCACCTTCGGCGCCCACACGCGGAACAGGCGCCTGCCATCGTCCAACAGCACTGCGCCCACAGCATCGGCCGCGTTCATCAGCGGCCCCCGTCTCTCTTGAAGAACACCGCCCCCAGTGGCGGCACAGTAATGGTCAGCGAGTTGGGCCTGCCATGTGCGGGAACAGGATTGGACTCAGCTCCGCCCATGTTGCCCTGGCCGCTCCCGCCATAATCCGCGGCGTCACTGTTGATCAGCTCCCGCCAGAAGCCACCACTCGGCACGCCCACGATGTAGTTGTGGCGTGGCACCGGCGTGAAGTTATACACAGCCAGGATCTGGTCATCGCTGGACGCAGGCTTCCTGATGAAGCTTAGAAGGCTCTGCTCACTGTCATTCGCATCCACCCACTCGAACCCGGCGGAATCGCAGTCCAGTTCATACAGCGCCGGCTCATTCCGGTACAGCCTGTTGATATCGGACACCCACCGGAGCAATCCCTGGTTTGCCGGCCGCTCCAGCAGGTGCCAGTCCAGGCTCGCCTCGTGGTACCACTCCGACTCCTGGCCAATCTCGCCGCCCATGAAGTTCAACTTCTTCGCTGGCTGGCCGAACATGTAGCCGAACAGAAGGCGAAGGTTGGCGAACTTCTGCCACTCGTCGCCGGGCATCTTGCCCAGCAGCGACCCTTTTCCATGCACCACCTCGTCATGCGACAGCGGCAGCATGAAGTTCTCCGTGAACGCGTAGATCATCCGGAACGTCAGGGTCCCGTGGTGAAACTTGCGGTGCACAGGCGCCCTGGACATGTAATCCAGCGTGTCGTGCATCCATCCCATATCCCACTTCAACCCGAATCCCAGGCCGCCCACGTACGTCGGCCGTGAAACCATCGGCCACGCCGTGGACTCTTCCGCAATGGTCTGCACATCCGGATAGTTCGCGTACACCGCCTCGTTAAACTGCCGGAGGAAAGACATGGCCTCCAGGTTCTCCCGGCCGCCGTGCTTATTGGGGATCCACTCCCCTGCCTTCCTCGAGTAGTCCAGGTAGAGCATGGATGCCACGGCATCCACGCGCAGGCCATCAATGTGGTAGCGGTCCAGCCAGTACAGGGCGCTGCTTATAAGGAAGCTGCGCACCTCATGCCGGCCATAGTTGAAAATCAGGCTGTCCCAGTCAGGGTGATGCCCCTGCCGGCGGTCGGCATGCTCAAACAGGTGCGTTCCATCGAAGTAGCTCAGGCCGTGCTCGTCGCTCGGGAAGTGCGACGGCACCCAGTCCAGGATGACGCCAATGCCCGCCTGGTGGAGCGTGTCCACAAAATACATGAAGTCCTGCGGCGTGCCGTACCGGCTCGATGGAGCGAAGTACCCGGACGTCTGGTAGCCCCACGAGCCATAGAAGGGGTGCTCCATCACGGGCAAAAGCTCAACATGTGTGTAGCCCGTCTGCTGAACGTACTCGGCCAGCTTCGATGCAATCTCCCGGTAGGTCAGGTAGCGATTGCCCTCCTCATGCACGCGCATCCACGAGCCAAGGTGAACCTCGTACGTTGATATGGGTGCATCCAGCGCATTCGCCCGGCCGCGCGAGGTCATCCACTCCCCATCGCTCCAGTCATACGCCAGGTCCCATACAACTGACCCGGTGCGCGGCGGCTCCTCGGCGCGAAACGCGAACGGGTCTGCCTTGTCCACGACGTAGCCGTTGTGACTGGAGAAGATTCGATACTTGTATCGTCCCCCCTGGTGGCTGCCGGCGACGAACGCTGACCATATGCCGGACGAGCCTTCGACCTTCATGGGACAGGCGTCGTCCCGCCAGTCGTTAAAGTCACCAATGACGGACACGCGGTCAGCACCGGGCGCCCACACTGCAAAATGAACGCCGGACTGGTTGCCCTGTGTCCCCGGGTGAGCGCCCAGCTTCTGGTAAAGCCGGTGGTGGGTGCCCTCATTGAACAGGTGGAAATCGTCAGGCGTCAGCAAAGATGACTTGCCGGCGGTTCCGGCCTGGCCGTTCCTGTCAGAAGTATGAGTTTTATCTGTAGGTTCCTGAGTTTCACGTCGGGCCATTGGGTCCCTCTGCTAGTTCCGGTGAGATCAAGGCAGGCAATCGCTCGGACGCCGGAGGCAAGCCGCAACATGCTTCCTCATGGTTCCAGGCGTCCGTAGCATCAGTCCTGCGGGCGCCGGACCTTGGGTGTGTAAGCGCGGCAGTGTGAAGAGGTACTCCACGGGTCTGATCCGGTTGTTGCCTGTACATACAGTTTACATGCTGCCATTGCTGCCCCCGGTGGCGAACGGTGCCATCGTGCACATTCCGCACTCAATGAAAACCATGGCACGCAACGTTTCACACAGTCAAACCGGTGAGACGTTGCGCATCTGGCGAGTGATTCCCTGCTGTGCACGGCAGGCAACGGTGCGGCTAAGTGCATCCGCACCAGCACACCGGTGACCGCACGAGTGGCCGCCACGTGTAAGACTCAGCAGCATGAGTCCAAATCAACCTCATGGGTGGTGCCGCGTTTCATCGCCTGGTAGATCCTCACATTGGGTAACCGGTCGCGCACGTGTCACGTCGGTATCCGGAGGGAGTGAAGCCATGTGCGTAAGTTGCGGATGCGGCCAGCCGGAGGATGACCACGGCGACCCCAGGAACATCACCCAGTCCAATCTTGATGAGGCTGCGAGGGCCGCAAACATCAGCAGCGGGGAGGCAGCCCAGAACATAGCGGATTCCCAGCAGGCAGGGACGACTTAACCGTCAGGATGGCCCGAAGTCGGCCGCGACTGTATCCGCCGCTCGCGGGACAATGTCCTCGGCGTCCCGCGGGCGCGCCGACGGCACATCGGCCGACGCACCATCACCTCCAGTGAGGATGCGAATCGTTCCCCGGCGAGTTCGTAATGTTCACCCGGTCAGAACCATCCGCGCCCATGGTCCAGACTTCTTCGTTCGTGCACGGGCACGGGTGATCAACCATCGTGAACGCAAACTGATCGCCATCCGGCGACCAGACAAAACCCGACTCATCCTCAGCAGTGTCCCCAATTTGCGTCCGATCGGAGCCGTCGTGGTCCATAATCCGCACGTCGTTCAAATAAGAGAAGGCAATCTGGCTGCTATCAGGCGACCAGGCGGGGTAATTCTCACCGAACTCAGTATTAGTAAGCCGCGCCACGCCTGAACCATCCGCTGCAACCACCCACAACTCTGGGTTCTCACCAGGTGCCCTTCGCTCAAACACAATGCCGGACCCGTCTGGACTCCACGCAGGATGCCGGTCGTCTCCCCACGTCAGGTTGACGACATTCGATCCATCGGCATCCATCAGGTACAGGCCGCGCAAGAACTCCGCGTCCTCATCCGACCAGCGGCTTGCCCCGACCACAATCGATGAGCCATCTGGCGACCAATCCGCCCTGCCAATGTCGTTGAGGTCGCCCCCAAAGTCATGGTCTTGAATGACCTGCACCACGTTGGTGCCATCGTTGTGCATGACTGAAAGCGATTCATCTTCACCCGGCAGTTTGCTCACGAACAGGATCTTCGATTTATCCGGCGACCACCGGGGATGGTGCGCCTCGCCATCCGTCTCCAGGCGCGTCTGGCCCGCGCCGTCAGAGTTCATGACGTATATCTGCGGAGCGCCGTCACTGTCCGATACAAACACCACCGTCTCAGGCGGCACAGACGTCTCGGCGTCCCACTCCATCGGGCCAATAAGCCCAAGGTTGGTGTAGAGCAGTGAAATGTCGAGGCCAGTCACGTGCCCATCCCCATCCAGGTCCACCACGTTCCCATGCGCATCAAGTCGCGTGCCCCCACCGGCCAGGCCATCCACAAACGCATCCACCAATGCTTCAGCATCAGCAGCGCCAATAATAGGGCCGCCGGTCACTGCTCCGGCACGTAGCTGCGTGGATGCCACGGCAACATCTTCGTCATCTACCACGATATCTGACAGCACTCTCGACACGAACCCCGGCGCCTGGGCTGCCAGAGAATAAGTGCCTGGCAATATGCCGATGAACGAGAACGCCCCATCCGGCGTCACGTCCAGGTCAAAGGTCTCACCCGGCCCTCCATCAAGCGTCACAGACGCCCCAACCGCGTTGAACGCACCCGTGGTGTTCACTCCCTGCAATGACAGGGCCCCGGCCACCTGGAACGTTGGTGACACGTTAATCGTGACAGTCACCGCATCAGAGTCGATGAACCCATCATTCGCCCGGTACGTGAACGAATCTATGCCGCTAAAACTGGGGTCCGATGTGTAATTGAATGAGCCGTCAGGATTCAGCGTTACTTCTCCGTTGGCCGACGGTGCGTCCAACACCGCGGTTAGCGGGTCGTCGTATGACGCTGAGTCGTTCTCCAGCACACCGGGAGCGGCCACCGTCAGCGTCCGTCCTCCCATGGCAGAATATTCGTCTGGCAAACCCACGGGCGCATCCAGGTCTGGCATCTGCGCAAACCCGTGGCCCCAAGTGTTGTTTGGCACAGTGCCTCGCGGGCTGGCGTGCTCTTTCAGGTAAGCAGCAACATCCTCCGGAGACATGTCAGGGAACCTTTGCAACACCAGCGCCGCCATCCCGGCAACATGCGGCGATGCCTGGCTGGTGCCGTTCCAAGATCCAGACTTAATGGCAGATTCACCACCGTCTGCGCCAACTATGTCTGGCTTCACGCGATCGTTGTCCATCGTTGGGCCTTGACTGCTGAACCACTCGATAACACTGGTCGTTTGCCAATGAGCGGCACCGACTGCCAGCATTCCAGCATTCGAGCTTTCCGCAGGATTGCCGATACTGCGCTCGGGTGTCGAGTAGTAGAGTGGCTGGCCCGTGAACGCTTGGAGTTGCACCCAAGAAGGTTCGGAGCCTGCATAGTGGCGGATGACCAAATGGTATGTGTCAGTAGATGGTGCTACGAAGCCACTAAACCCCTCAATCGGATAGGGCCACATGGTTGGATTTTCAGATTGGTTGCCCTCGCTCCCAGCAACTGGATCTGACTGGGTATCGAGGAAAAGTAACAGGTCTAAGTCGCTCTCCGTACCTGACCAAGAGTCGTCCCACCTGAGTTGGGCCGTAAGGGATTGGCCAGCCACCAACGATATGGGATTGGTTTCGTACCCTTCCTCTGAGAAGTTGTGGTAACCGTCGGAATCGAGATCAGCGAATGCTCCGAACCAGGTACTACGGGCACTGTTGCCAGCCGCGTTGATCCACAACACGTCGCTACTCACGGCGGCGTCCACAGTGTGGACGGGAGCGAACACCAAAGGTGAACTGCCATCACCAGGCCCCATCCAGGTCCAGCCAACCGAGTGATTGATGACTTGGACTCCCTCATCGATCATCCACTGTACGGTCGATTCCAGATCAAGTATGGATTGAGGATTCGCTATGTAGAGAACCACATCCGGCGCCATATCAACAACCGCCTCGGCCACTGCCGTGCCGTGTTCGGTTCCGATCTCGCAGTCCCCGATATTCGCTGTATGTACCCCAACGTCCGCGTGCCCATCGCCATCTGTGTCTCCATAACAGCGAACACCTGCTGGAGATGGCAACTCTGATCCAATCAGGCTGCTGTAACCCTCAAATCCCACGTCTATGACGCCCACCCTGATTTCGCTGCCAGTGACACCCATGTCGTTCCATTCGGGCGATCCATGAACCCCCGCTCCTCCACTGACGACTTCGTTCGTCAGGAGCGGCACAGGCGGAACAATCTGCGAAACCCTGAGCACACCGTGCAAGCTTGATATCGCGGGCAAAGCCGGAACCGGGACCGACACCTCCATTGCGTCCGTTCCGGTATTCAGCACGTCAGCACCGAAGATCCCCGCAAAGGACGATATTCCACCAGCGTTGCCATCCAGCCAGATGGTTACGTTCACCCGCGGAGCAGCCGACATCGCCATGTTCATGCCCTGCCCTGCCGCCACGGAATAGTCCTCAACCATGCGGTTCAACTGCGAATCAAGCCGCCCAAACTTTGGCTTGCTTCGCTCGAAGTCCAGAGCGATTTCACCAGGCGCCAACTGCGGCACGTCACCTTCATCCGCCAGCGTCCGTGAGTCGCCATCACCCACGACCACCGTCCCGGCAACGACGGTCACAACCACCAGCGCAAAGGGAACCCGGAAACCCCTTACGCGCATGGACAGCACAACTGCCCCGCCAACCCCTCCGATTCCACCCACGACTATCACCAGCCACACCCATGCAGGCATGCCCTGCTGCGACTCTTCAAGCTCCGGCGTCCCACCGTAACCAGGGCCAGCCGTAGGCGCCGCTCCCGGCAGAGGGCTGGCTGTCGGCGTCGCTCCGATGCTGGTGGGCGAAGGCGTTGCCGCCGGACCTGTCGGCGTGGCGGTCGGAGTCGCGTCGGCGGCGGAACCCGAAGGGACATGCGGCGTCGGCTCAGCCACGAAAAGGGGCTTGAACCCGTAGATCCCGAACGCCGAAAAACCCGCTGCCTCCCGCCTGAACTCAGCCGTGCAACGCACAACGCTGCCCGCCTCCTCGCAACTTGCCGCAGCCGTGTACGTTGCGCCGTCGTCACCCACCTTCGTGACGACTATCACCTTGCCTTCCGCCAGCCGCTGGTCATACCAGGACTTGCTGACGGTGAACGTCGCCACGTTGGTCCCCAGGTCATCGTTGCTGATGCCTGTCTTGGTGACGCTCACCACGAATGCAATGTCATCACCGGGGTTCTCTACGACACCGCCAAGTCCTTCGGCGGCGAGCAGCAGGTAAGTCCCGGCCCCGTGCTCAACAGCGCGGCCGCCTTCCATGTAGGAAACCGAGAAACTGGCGTCCTGTCGCAGCTCAGTGAGGCGTACGCGGAATTCCGCACCGGTGCCGCTGCCCAGGCTGCCGGGCGCAGGCGGCGTGAACAGGATTTCAGGCTCGTCCATCTCCACTGTCACACCGCCGTCCCTGGCCACCAGCCGGACGTTGCCCATGAGCGAAAGGTTGGCGCCAAGACTGACAGTCGCCGTGCCCACCCCGTCCACCGTCTGGATGGTCATTGCGCCAAGGGAGGCATTGAGCGTGCCGGTGATCGTTGCGTCGTCCGGGACGCCGTCCAGTGGAAGCACAGCCAGCACCCTGCCGTCAGACGATGTGAGTGAGATGGGCGCATCCGTGACCTGGACCCCATCGGCAATGGCTGATGCGGCAGCGTCTCTCAGCGCTTCAAGCTGGCCCTGCTCCGGCGCCGTAGTGGTGTCAAGCACCGACTCCTCGGGCTCGTCCGTGTCCGGTTCATTGGACTGGGATGACCCCGGCTGTTGTATGACCACCTGGTTGGAGGGCTCGGAGTCCGGTCCTTCGCCCACTCCATTGACGGCGCGCACGCGGAATGAGTAGGACTCGCCCACGGACAGGCCGCCGACCATGGCAGAGCGTGTGTCAGCTCCGGCGTGTACCGGACCGGCGTCGCCGGGTTCGGCAGTGACCGTGTACCCGGTGATGGGGCTGCCGCCGTCTGACTCCGGCGCTTCCCAAGCCACGGTGACAGATGCGTCATTAGGTCCCGGCGCAGCAGTTACACCAACCGGTGCGGAGGGCAGTCCTGCAGGTGTGACAAACGCGGCGGGACCGGCCTCAAGGCTCACGCCAATCGCGTTTATAGCGCCAACCCGCACCTGGTAGCCCACGCCGTCGACCAGGCCCGTGGCGACGTGGCTGAGCGTTTGCGGATCGGTCAGGGTTGCATATTCGTCCTGCTCTGCATCGGCGGGAATCAGCCGTACGGAGTACCCCGTTATCGGGCTGCCGCCGTCCGTCTCAGGGCCCTGCCATGACACCGTTATCTGCCCATCGCCCGCGATTCCGGTGACGGTCCGCGGCAGGCCGGGTGCGGTCCATACGGGTGTGGCCGTAGGCGGCGGTGGAGGCGGAGGAACGCTGCCGCCCCCGCCTCCACTTAACGGAGGGGTCGTAGCCGTTGGCGTGGGAGGCTGCGGTGTGCCCGCGGGAATGGAGAGAATTCCAAATGGACCGGGGTCTACAACCACCGAGCCGTGCTGAATAAAGGCGGTCTTGTAGGGTCCCTCTGTGCCGAATGCCAGCGGACCGGTGCCATCGCCCACCCTGGTCAGCGTGAACTCCACCACCGCGCCGCTGCCGGTGACCGGCCCGGCCGGCTTGGAGCAAAGCAGCGCCGTTCCACTGCCTTCATCAGTCTCTGTCTGCTTCGCCTCGCTGGAGCCAAACCCGCCGCCATACATGCCCATGCACTCCGGGTCGGTGACGGCAAAGACAGCATGGTCATGCAGGACAAGGATCTGGAGAGTGTCGGCCTGGCCCTGGCCAATGCCGTCGGCTGCAATCCGCACCCTCTCGGAACCGCCTACCTCGGGAAGGACCACGCCTGTGACAGGGTCGTCATCGACATCCGTAAAGCTAAGAGCAAAGGTCTCAGGCGCCACCGTGCCGCCTGTGCCACCGGTTCCGCCGGTACCTCCAGTTCCTCCAGTTCCGCCCGTGCCACCAGTTCCACCTGTGCCTCCCGTACCGCCAGTCCCGCCTGTTCCGCCTGTGCCTCCATCGGCCCAGGCGTCGGAGTACGACGCTGCGCCCGCAACAATGAGCGTGACCAGTAGTACTGATACTGCCCATCGGACGTGGAGGTTGGACACACCTCGAAGTGTCGATATTGCTGGCAGCACGCGCGTCAAGTTCCTATGCGACCGCAAATTACGATCGCGCTGGTGTAAGGCCATCAGCAGGAATGCGAGCCCGCCGGGGTCAACCCATAAACTCGGAACGCATATTTCCGGCTGAACTCAACGCAACGGCCGTTTAGACGCGTGTGTTCACAATGGCAGCCGATATGGGAGCCAGCGAACAGTGGTTGGGGTGCGATTAACAGGCGCGGTTCCATTAAGTGCCGAGAGGTTATCCCACTCATTGAATGGCGGTACTAGGGGATGCGCTCCATCAATTAGCAAAACGGCTCACTGATCCGTAGGCTTTTGACTAATATGGCCAGTAATCGGCGGCTGTCATTCACTCACACTTGTGAGTCAAAGTTTGCGTAAACATTGAGAGCCAATGAGCCCACCTGGATGCCTGCCGCGGTCATCACGGTCCGCCCCGTAACTTCCTCGCCATTTGTTCCCGGGCAAACGCCGAATCGCTGCGCTGCCCACGATGTCTGCGACCTGTCCCAGACGCCCACGGCCTCGGTCGCAGCAGGCACTCTGGCGCTGCCTCACAGGGCCACGGCCGGCGGGTGCCCTGCGAGCCGGCTGGTGGGCCGCACCACGGGAAGCAGCCGCCGCGCGGATGGGGCCGTTTGCCGTTACCCGCCACGGCACAGGTCCAGGAGGCCGCTGCTAAAGCAGGTCCAAATAGAGCGGTTGGTCATGGGTCCCCGCACTCCTCGTATAGATCGCGGATGTCAGGACGCATGCCGCCACCAGGTCCGAGCGCAGGGTTCCAGTCCAGCGAAAAGCAGGCCGGGACCCCACTGGGCGCAGGGAACAGAGGTGCATGACTTCCGAAAGTCTAGCAATTCCGTTCTACCTGTCTCTATTCAAAAGGGGCCGGGCAAGTGTGATTTAGGAGTGGGTTTCAGGCAGCGCCCACGTGACACCGGGACGTTGCAAATTCTCAGAAACTGCATATACGCTGATGCCGGCCCGCAGCCAGGAATCAACAGCAGGAGCGAGACTCACATGGCGCAGAGCAAGGCACAAACAGTGGACGAGTACCTCGACGAGTTGCCCCCCGAACGGCGTGAGGCTATCAGCACGGTGCGCAGCGTCATACTTGACAACCTCCCCGAAGGTTACGAAGAGTCGATGCAGTACGGCATGATCAGCTACGTGATCCCGCTGCAAGCCTACCCGGACACCTACAACAAGCAGGCCCTCGCATATGCATCGCTCGCCTCCCAGAAAAACTACATGTCCCTATACCTGATGAACGTCTACGGAGAACCAGGATCCGAGCAGTGGTTCCACGAGCGGTACAAAGCCAGCGGGAAGAAACTGGACATGGGCAAATCGTGCGTCCGATTCAAGAAACTCGACGACCTCCCGCTGGACCTCATCGCCGAAACAATAGCCAGCACCCCGCCCACCAGGTTCATAGAAAAATACGAAGCCTCACGCCCGCGTAAAAAATAGCGCCGCTCCAGCTACCTTCCCCAACATCACTCCCCACCACCACGACACGGTAGGGGCGCAGCTCGCGCCCTACCCGCGCGGTGTCATCCTGGGCATAAAGCTCAAAAATGTGTGATTTTGGCGGCTGTTTTTGAGTTCAGTTCAAACGTAACCTTTGGCCGCAATCATTAAACCGGATTAGAGATCAGGGTGAAATGTCCCCCAAAAACACTGCCCGGAGTGTGGCGGCGTGCCTGTGCGAAACGGCCACTACTCCAACGGGAGGCAGCGATGGTTTTGCCGCACGTGCCTGCGCTCGTTCATGTGGCGCAATCCCACGGCGCGACAGACCCGGGAGCGGGAGTGGTTCCGGCGGTGGATCGTGGAGGGCTACTCGGTGCGCCAACTGGCCCTGCAGAGCGGCCACAGCAGGCAGAAGCTCTCACGGCTGATCTGGCGTTTCCTCGATCAGGCTCCTCCTCCACCGGTCATCGACGCACGGTCCTCCCGCCACCTCGTCTTCGACGGGACCTTCCTGCACGGTCGCCGCAGCCTCGTGGTCCTCATGGACGGGCAGACCCACACGGTGATCAGCGGCCGGTACGACGTTCCCGAGAACTCCGAGCCACAGTTGCTCTCCTTCTTCGGGCCCCTGCTGAGCCAGGGACTCAGTCCATCGAGCTTCACCGTGGACGGCAACCCCCAGGTGATCAGGACACTCAGGAGGCTCTGGCCGGAGGCGGTGATACAGCGCTGCCTCGTCCATATCCAGCGTCAGGGGTTGATGTGGTGCCGGGTCAACCCCAAGACGGACCACGCCCGCGGCCTGCGCCAGATCTTCCTTCGTGTGACCGGCATCCGGACCAGGGCGGAGCGTGATGGCTTCCTCGGCCTCGTGGACGCCTGGGAGGACCAGTACGGCGACCTGATACGGGCCCGGGCCTGGAGAGGCCGCGTCATCACCGGCGTCAAGCAGGCGCGGAGCATGCTCCTGCGGGCCCTGCCGAACATGTTCCACTACCTCGACGACCCCGGCATCCCGAACTCAACCAACGGGATCGAAGGCTACTTCTCACGCCTCAAGTCCCGCTACCGTCAGCACCGGGGCCTCAGCACCGAAAGGAGGCACAGCTACTTCGCCTGGTACTTGAACCTCGTGAACAGGTGGAAATCACACATTTTTGGTCATTAAGCCCATCCTGAGCAAAGCGAAGGATCTCTCCTCGCGCATCCACACCACCAACGCCCGCCCTCCACTCGTCTGTGAACTTAGGGAACCCAGTTCGGCCCCGGCATGCCGTCGAAGATGCCACGCCGTCAACCACCACGACGCGGTAGAGGCGCAGCTCGCTGCGCCCTCCCCGCGACCCCCTTCAACCACTCTTCGTCTCGCCTATTTTTGTCTCGACCGAAGCGGAGAGACCTGGTCGGGTGTGGGGCACATGGCCGCTGAAAGCGGCCACACCGCCTACCACCAACGCCACGTGGGGACGCACAAAGTGCGTCCATCACCGAGCCGACACTGAGCCAACAGGCGAACCTCGCAGAGTGTCCGACGCGGAGCAAGTACAAACCAGAGACCCGGTGAGGCGGGGTCCTGGCGCCGGCCTTAAACCACCACGTCACTCCCACCACAATGTCGTCTCGACCGGAGCGGAGAGACCTGGTCGGGTGTGGGGAACATGGCTGCCAAAGGCGGCCACACACCGAGCCGCCACATTGTCCGAAGCGGAGCAAGTAAAGACCGGAGCCTCGAAGAGTGTCCGACGCGGAGCAAGTGCAATGGGCGGCTCGGATGTCCGGTCGAGACGACATTGCGGTGGGTCGTGGTTGTCTGGATGAATCGCCAAGACCCTGCCTCTCCAGGTCTCTCCTCCAAGTCCGCGTCCGCGCAATCAGCCACCCGGCAGACATTCACAGTCCCTGGACATAAGCATCCGGCGCTGCTCCTCTACCGGATCGATCAGGGCCGGCATCGTCAACGGCCCCTCGGCCAGCGGCAGAGGGGATTTGTGGCTGTAGCCACGCCTCACCATCTCCGAAACCTGCTGGTCATGACGTTGTGCAAGCGCTGGTAGGTGACCCTTCCATCGCATGGTTTCGGGATGCCTGCTATAGCCAGTCTTGTCGTTGGTCAGTATCGACCAGACCGCGTGCAACTCACGATGCTCTCCAAGCAGGTGCTGTCTGCAGAGTTCTTCCACCGGCACATCCCAGATTCGCACGCCAGCCCTCCCGTGAGGTGCACCCACTCTCAGCATCAAGACGAAAAGAGAGCCGGCACACCTGGATGCGCCGGCTCTCCAATCAACCTGGGTAAAAAAGTACCGCTCAGCGACTAACGCGTAGCAGCCAGTTCCCTTTCCGCCTCGGCCACGTCAATGCCCAGCCCCTCGGCTACGCCCCGGCCGTACGCAGGGTCAGCCTGGTAGAAGTGTCCGATCTGGCGAACCTGGATGTCGCGCCGCACAGTCTTCATGTCAGCCACAATGTTGCCAATGAGCCGCTGCCGGTGATCGGGGTCCAGCAGGCGGAACAGGTTCCCTGCCTGTTCGTAGTAGTCAGGGTTGTCCCGGTGATCGTGGCGGGCCGCCAGCCCCTGGATCGCCTCGTTGTACGCAGCCTCGTTCAGGCGCCTGTCCTCAACCGGGCCGCCAAAGCTGTTCGGCTCGTAGTTCACCGAAGGACCACCGTTGTCGTCAGACCGCATGCCACCGTCCCGCTGGTAGTTTTGGACCTGCGCCGCGTGGGGCCGGTTGACCGGCAGCGACTGGTAGTTCGTGCCCACCCTGTGCAAATGCGTGTCGTGGTACGAGAACAGCCTCGCCTGGAGCATCTTATCTGGCGAGAAGCCTATCCCCGGCACAACGTTGGCGGGTGAGAACGCCGCCTGCTCCACTTCAGCGAAGTAGTTGCGCGGGTTGCGGTCCAGCGTCAGCTCCCCGAACTCCACCAGCGGGTAATCCCCGTGCGGCCACACCTTCGTAAGGTCAAACGGATTGATGCCGTAGGTGTGGGCGTCCGCCTCGGGCATGATCTGCACGCAGACCCTCCACTTCGGGTAGTCGCCCCGCTCAATGGAATCGAACAGGTCGCGCGTGTGGCTGTCCACATCCTGGGCCACGACTGCCGCTGCTTCATCTGCCGTAAGGCACTCGATGCCCTGCTTGGTCTTGAAGTGGTACTTGACCCAGAACCGCTCGCCCTGGGCGTTTATCCAGCTAAACGTGTGGCTGCTGAATCCATCCATGTGGCGGAACGTGCGCGGAATGCCGCGGTCGGAGAACAGTATGGTCACCTGGTGCAGGCTCTCCGGGCTGTGGGACCAGAAGTCCCATGCCATGTTCGGGTCCTTCACGTTGGCCTGCGGATGCTTCTTCTGCGAGTGGATGAAGTCCGGGAACTTGATTCCGTCCCTGATGAAGAACACCGGGGTGTTGTTCCCCACGATGTCGTAGTTGCCTTCCTCCGTGTACAGCTTCAGGGCGAAACCTCGCGGGTCACGGACGGCGTCCGGTGAGCCCTTCTCCCCTGCCACGGTGGAGAACCGGAGGAGAGCCTCGGTTTCCTTGCCCACCTCGGCGAAGGCATTCGCCTTGGTCCACTTCGTGACGTCCGCCGTGACGCGCAGGCGTCCAAACGCAGCGGCGCCCTTGGCGTGCACCACGCGCTCCGGTATCCGCTCCCGGTTGAAGTGCTGGTTCTTCTCAATGAGGTGAAAGTCCTCTATGAGGACCGGGCCGCGTGGACCTACGGTGACCGAGTTCTGGTTGTCAGGGACCGGAATCCCTGACGCTGTCGTGAGCTTCTCTGGCTTCTGGTCGTGGTTCACGATTCGAGTGGTCCTTTCTCAAGCTCAACGGGCGGCCGGTCGCAGGCAACCGGTTGCGCAACAGTGGAGCGGCCTACATGGAATAGCCGCAGCCAGTCCAGTCGCCTCCGGTGAAGCCCGGGGAGCTATGTGCCTGTATTGGAATCCAACTGGCCCGCCTAGGCTAGTAAGCAGGACGCTGAACGTCAATCCATAACGTCATTTCAGTGCTGACGGGGCTGGAGACGCCACTGGCAAGACAGTGCGCAGCCAGGATGAATGGACGGACGGA
>JBBDMW010000029.1:0-24270 GCA_040878005.1 Dehalococcoidia bacterium | reverse complement strand
CGGGCCTTGAGCTGCGGTCGAAGAGGCCGGGCCTTCCTTCCGCCCTGTACCTGCCGAGCCACTTCGAGACGGTGGCTCTTGAGACCCTGAACTGCCTTGCCACCTCGGCCTGGGGCCAGCCGGACAAGACCTGTTTGACCATCTCAAGACGTGCGCAGACCGTCAGCCGGGCATTACCATGCAACACTGGGGAACCTCCTGTCGCCTACTGTTTTTTACATTTACAGCAGCAACAGTGAGGTTCCCCAGCACCTGCTAACAACCTCTGTGGGAGCTACATCTAGATAGCTGCCAGCTCTCGTGCTGGTGCACAAAGTGCTGGGCTCCCCCTCCCGCCGGGTAAAGAATTTCAGTCTCTCATCGCTCCCTCTTCACTGGCAGTCCCGCGAACGGTTCACCTGATTCCTGGGCTGTTTTTTTAAGTCAGCCATGCCGACGCGCTCACGTACGGCCAAAAAGGCGCCGTCAGGCATGCTTCGGGCATGTACGTCGGCATGCATGGGCCTCGCTCTTGCGACCTGGCGCACGTCTACCACCTCACCGATGTGACTTGAGTCACTTCGCATTCTTAGGATCTGCCGTAACGTCCTGCATGAACGTTGTCACGATCAGGAAACGAAAGGAACTTCGGTGGCATTCACACGATCCTCACATGGCGAGGATGACTATTCACAAGCACCTCACCTGCTCCATGAGACGTTTGGCCGTATGTTCCCTGTAACAGTGACGGCAACATGGAACTGGAACGCAGACGGAGATGAGATAGGAGTGGATTCATGAACTCGGTCAAGGCCGGTAATTACCCTAGGCGCCTGAGGGTGCTGACGGGGATGATCGCCGCTGGCCTCCTGCTCGCGCTTGCGGCTATCGCATGTTCTAGAGACGATGAAGCGACGCCGACAGCAGGCGCTGGCCTCTCAGGTGGCGCCAGCCAGATTGCCGCGTCACGTGGTTTGGCTGAGGCTGATATCGAGGCAGCCCTAAAGACCTTCACTCCGAGCGGTATACATGATGAATACATCATGTTCGCTTCCGGTGGCCACTCCGGACAGGTACTCGTCATTGGAATGCCGTCCATGCGCCTGTTAAAGGTGATCGGCATCTTTACGCCTGAACCCTGGCAGGGATACGCGGTAGGAAACGTGGAAGGAGAGGAGATCCTCTCCGGCGGTCACCTCCATGATGGAACGAAACTAACCTGGGGTGACACGCACCACCCTGCACTTTCAGAGACCAACGGCGACTACGACGGTCAGTACCTATTCATCAACGAGAAGGCCAACGGTCGAGTTGCAGTGATCGACCTCAGGGATTTTGAGACGAAGCAGATCATCAAGAATCCACTGATGCTCTCGAACCACGGCGCCACATTCGTGACACCAGATACTGAGTGGGTCATCGAAGGTGGTCAGTTCCCACAGCCCCTGGGTGGGGGGTACGCTCCGATTGAGCAGTACGAGGATGAGTACCGGAGTGCCATCACCTACTGGAAATTCGACCGCTCCGCCGGGAGGATCAACTACGACGAGTCATTCGCGATCGAACTGCCGCCTTACTGGCAGGACCTGTGCGACTCCGGAAAGCAGGTCAGCGATGGATACATCGTGTGCGGCTCATTCAACACTGAAATGTACACGGGAGGAGTAGAGGACGGTAATCCGGCGCTCGAAGCAGGCATCTCCCGTAATGACATGGACTACCTGCACATCTTTGATACAGCGAAGGCTGTGGCAGCGATAGATGCGGGCAACTACACGACCATCAACGACTTCAGGGTAATTACCCTGGAGACGGCAGCCGCTGACGGCATCCTGCACCTGGTGCCCGAGCCTAAGAGTCCGCACGGCGCCGATGTTACACCCGGGGGTGAGTACATCGTCGTTTCGGGCAAGCTCGACCCTCAGGTCACGATCTACTCGTTCGAGAAGATCAAGGCTGCCATCGCAGCTGGCCCGACTCAACGGGACAGCTTCGGCATACCTGTGCTCGACTTCGACGCGACGGTCGAAGCACAGGTAGAGGTTGGCCTTGGACCGCTCCACACCCAGTTTGACAACAAGGGCTACGCGTACACCAGCCTGTTCCTAGACAGCGCCGTGGCCCGGTGGACCTTGGGGGGGCCATACGCTGACAAAAACCCCGAGGAACCGTGGAGTCTGGTCCACAAGACACCCATACAGTACAACGTTGGGCACCTCGCGACGGCCGAAGGCGACACAGTATCGCCCGACGGAAACTACATGGTGTCCTTGAACAAATGGGCAATTGACCGATTCTCACCGGTTGGCCCCCTGCTTCCGCAGAACTTTCAGCTCATCGACATCTCTCAGACGGGCGCTGATATGCCGGTGATCTACGACATGCCGATAGGAATTGGTGAACCGCACTATGCGCAGATCATCAAGGCCGACAAGCTTTCTGCATGGGATATCTATCCAGAGACAGGTTGGAACCCGCTGACGCAGGCGGTCGACCCGGAGGCTACGCTACGCGGGGATGAAGGGGTGTTCCGTGATGGGAACCATGTAACCGTGAAGATGACTGCGGTAAGGAGCCACTTCTTCCCCGAGCGCGTGAGGGTAAAGAAGGGTGACCACGTCACCTGGTACATCACGAGTCTGGAACGCGCCCACGACGCGACGCACGGGTTTGCTCTACCCGGGCACAACATCAACCTAAGCCTTGAGCCTGGCGAGACAGCGAAGATTGAGTTTGAAGTGACTACGGAAGGTGTATTCACCTTCTACTGCACGGAGTTCTGCTCGGCGCTGCACCTGGAGATGGCTGGCTTCTTCCTGGTCGAGCCATAGAGAGCCTGAACAGGATTAGCTGAGGCATACATACCGGCCGGTCTGCAGTTTCCACAGCAGACCGGCCGGAAGGAACTCCGGTATTGTCAGGAATCTTTTGAAATGACGCTTGGAAAATTCAAGGAAAAAGTGTTTGGCCCATCTGTGCCGGCTGAGATCTTCGCCCGCTCCAGGGTGCGGTTTTGGTTGCCCACCATTGTTCTCCTGGTGGCAGCCGGGCTGCTTCTAATATCCATGTTCCTGCCTTACTGGAAAATGGAACTCAAGGCGCCACAGTACCCGCGCGGCCTCGAAATGACGGTATATGTGAATCGGGTGCAAGGCGATGTTTACGAGGTCGACGGGCTGAACCACTACATAGGAATGAGGCCGATCAGCGAGGCGGCGCCATTTGAGCGCTCAGTGGCGGTAATTTCCATCGCTGCTCTCGCGTTCCTTGTAGTGGCAAGCGTTTTTGTTCACAACCCCTGCGCACTGCTGCTCACCTGGCCGGTAATGGCGTACCCGGGGATATTCTTGCTCGACCTCTGGTTATGGATGCGGGCGTTTGGCAATGATCTCGACCCGACTGCGCCGCTCAGCAACATAATCGAGCCATTTACGCCGCCTATCATCGGCTACTCGAAAATCGCCCAGTTCGAAACCCAGGCGATATGGGGTCCCGGGCTGTGGATGGCAATTGGCGTATCGGTACTCACAGGTGTCGGTATATTCCTTCACCGTCGCGCCTACAAGCCACTGCTAGACGAAGCGCGTGCGAAGCAAACCTCGCAACAGACGGGCTTCGCAGGCGTGAAGACATGACCCGCCACTTCTTCGCGGCGGCTCTGATCGCCTGGCTACTCTTCGCCGCCGGTCCACTATCGGTCGGCGATGCCCACGCTACTGAAGGAGTCATATCGCCCCGCGGACATTTTGCAACGCTGGATGATGCTCTGGCTGTTGCGGCTGACGGGGAGACGATTGATGTTTATGGCGGCCTGCACGAGGGCCCGATAGCCATAACCTCATCCGTCACCCTGCGGGGTCACGATTGGCCGGTAATTGACGGTGCCGGGACTGGCTCGGTCGTCACCATCTCGGCGCCCAGCGTTTCTATGTCCGGCTTCGTGATACGTGGCAGCGGCATCCAGTTGTTCGCTGAAGACGCCGCCATCCAGGTCAACGCGCCATTAGCTGTAATCGAAGGAAACCGCATAAGCGACTCCTTGTTCGGCATATACCTCCGCGAGTCCCATGATTCCATAGTCCGGAACAATAAAGTTGTCGGGAAGGATCTGGATCCAGCGCGTCGAGGCGACGCTATACGCCTCTGGTCTAGTCACCGGGTTACGGTTGACGGGAACTCCGTGAGAGGTGCAAGGGACCTACTGCTGTCCTACTCCAACAGCGTGGTGTTGACCGGAAACACGGTGACGGACGGGCGTTACGCATTTCATTTCATGTACTGCGACGACGCGCTGGTGGCGGGCAATCACCTCACCAAAAATTCTGTTGGGGTGTTCCTGATGTACTCACGCAGACTTCATCTGCGTGACAACGTGATCGGTGAGAACCGCGGCCCGTCCGGGTATGCGATTGGTCTGAAGGATGTGGACGAGGCGGTGATCCACCGCAATTTGTTCGCCGACAACCGGGTCGGTGCCTATATCGATAACTCGCCGAGTGAAATTGGAAGCACCGTACGGTTCGAATCCAATGTGTTCATATTCAACGATTTCGGCCTGCGGCTAATGCCGTCCGTCCGGAACAACGAGTACCTGGGCAACTCGTTCATCGACAACAATGAACAGGTCAATATCTCCGGCGGAGGTGCCCTCGGAGCGAACCTCTGGGCGGTCAACGGCCGTGGCAACTACTGGAGTGACTACGCAGGGTACGACGCGGATGGCGATGGTGTGGGCGACATTCCTTACCGCTCCGAAAAATTGTTTGAAAATCTCGTCAGCCGCAATCCCGAACTGCGCATACTTTCCTACAGCCCATCGTCCCAGGCCATAGATTTCGCGGCGCGCGTGGTACCGTTCACCAGGCCAGAGCCCAAGTTGATCGACCTTGCGCCATTAATTTCTCCGGGAGCGCTTCCTGGCATGAGACTGCAGCAGGACGGTTCCCTGGCGCCTGTTGTTTTCTCCTCGGTTGGACTACTTGGTATTGCAGTATCCCTCGGCCTGCTCGCGCGCCGCCTGCCCGGCGGCAGGCCCAGATCCCTCCGGTCGAAAGCACCCAGGGGTGCTGACCCGCTGGTGCATGTAGCGGGGCTTTCCAAGCAGTTCGGAGCTAACCATGCACTCCGAGATGTCTCGTTCCAGGTCCGCAGGGGCGAAGGGCTTGCCCTGTGGGGCGCGAACGGGGCCGGCAAAACCACCGCCATACGATGCCTGCTAGGGCTTATTCACTTCGAGGGCACCGTAATTATCGGCGGTCATGACGTTCGATCTGAGGGACGTAAGGCGCGCCGGCTCGTCGGGTTTGTTCCACAGGAGATGGGTTTCGCTGCCGACACACCCGTTGAAGACACGATTCGGTTCTTCGCCGGCCTTCGGGGCTCCGGGCATGCCGACGCCGACCGATTACTCCAGCGGATGGGCCTCGCTGTGCACCGGAGAAAGCAGGTGCGACAACTGTCAGGCGGCCTCCGCCAGCGATTGGCCATCGCAGTATCTCTGCTCGGTGATCCGCCCGTACTGGTCATGGACGAGCCAACCGCGAATCTTGACGCCGCGGGGCGCCAGGACGTGCTCAGGGTTCTTGAAAGCCTGAAGCGTGGAGGCAAAACCTTCATACTCGCTTCCCACAGGCCGGCTGAGATTGGGGTATTGGCGGATCGGGTGGTGGTATTGGAGGCCGGGAGGATCAACGACGAACTGACAGTGGAGGATTTCCAAGAGCGCTTAACTGGTGCCTCTGACATGCATCTGACCCTGCCCCCGGCGTCGGTGGATCAAGCCCTCTCGACGCTCGAGTGTGCAGGATATCGCGCGCGGCGCAACGGAAACGGAGTGATCGTTCAGATCAGGCAGAATGCAAAAGCCGCTCCTGTAACCACCCTCGTGGCAGCTGGTTTAAAGGTCATCGATTTCGATGTGCTGGGCATAAATGAAGAGGCAGGCGATGTTTGATATTCGGATCATTGTCTTGCTCGCCCGAAGAGAGTTGCGCGACGCGCTCCGCAACCGATGGTTTGTAATCTACTCCGCAGGCTTTATCTGCCTTGCGATGGGACTCTCATGGGTGGCACTGGCGTTCACAAGCAGCTACGGAGTAGCCGGTTTTGGACGGACGAGCGCCGGCATGATCAACCTTGTGCTGTTGGTCGTTCCGCTGATGGGTCTGACGCTTGGTGCCCTGGCCATCGCTGGTGAACGGGAGCGCGGTGAGATGCTTGTCCTGCTGGCGCAGCCCGTGACGCAGGCTGAAATGCTCCTCGGTAAGTACGTCGGTCTGGCGCTGGCACTTATCGGGTCGCTCGCCTTGGGTTTCGGATTGAGTGGCCTGCTGGTCGTCACCCGGGCTGGAGCAGCGCGCTTTGAGGATTTCGTGGTCCTGGTGGGTATGACGATCCTGCTCGCACTGGGGTCGCTGAGCATGGGTTTTGCGATCTCTGCCGGCATCCGTCGCTCAGCGACGGCGATGGGCGGTGCCGTCATATTCTGGCTCGGCCTGGTCTTCCTGAGTGACCTCGCCCTGATGGCCACTGCCGTCTCCGGCAGTCTCGGGCCTGATGGGCTTTTCGCCACAGCAATGGCGAACCCGCTGCAGGTCTTCAAGATGGCGGTAATCCTGGGCATGAGAGACAACCTCGAGGTACTGGGGCCCGCTGGCACTTACGCGGTCAGGACGTATGGCAGCAGCCTCCTTCCGGGACTGCTCACCGCGCTGGGCCTATGGGTTGTTGTGCCACTTGCCGTTTCCTATCCGTTGATGAAGAGGAAGGGTGCGGTATGAAATTGTTGATTGCCGTGTTTTTGGCGACGTTGGCAGTGGCGAGTGTGGCTTGTTCCGGCGCGGGTGAAGCCATAGACCAACCGCCGGCAATGCGGATTGGACAGGACGTATGCGTCCAGTGCGGGATGATCATCTCGGATGAGCGGTTCGCATCAGCGTACAAGTTGGCGGATGGCACACCCCGGCTGTTCGATGACATCGGCGACATGGCAACCTATCACGCGAGTAGGGGAGAAGAAGTCGCTTACTTCTGGGTACACGACTTTGATACGCTCGACTGGCTTCAGGCGGATAATGCATGGTCCGTCTCAAGCGACGGAATCACGACTCCGATGGGACATGGCCTTGCAGCATATGGATCGCTGGAACGCGCAGAGATGGCCACAGCCGCGCATGGTGGGACGGTACTGCGATGGCAGGATGTGATTGCGCGGTACGAGCTGTGGCGTTGATATACGACATAATCTGTAGCGATCTTGCCTACGGGAGTTATTTTCCCAATGGATAACCGTAGAAAACGGAGAGGCGAATGAAAGCGAAACTTGCAGTCTTGCCAGTGACCCTGGTGAGTATTATTGCTCTCGTAGCATGCGGTGGTGAAACATCTCCGGCGACTACACTGACTTCAGAGGTCCAGAGCACAGCAACTGCGGCGCCATCAGGAGGAGATCCGGTTGCCGGCCAGCAGAAGTTTGGCACCTGCGCAGGGTGCCACGCCGCAGATGCCACTGGCATTCCAGGTTTGGGAGTGTCCCTGGTTGGCACTGATTTTATTGCCGATAACAGTGATCAAGAGCTCCTGGATTTCATCAAGCAGGGAAGACCTGCCAGCGATCCTGCCAACACAACCGGCGTGGACATGCCCCCGAAGGGCGGAAACCCGGCGCTCAGTGACGATGACATCTTGGACATCATTGCATATCTTCGTACGCTCCAGTAAATGGATTATTGAGGGACTTATCCGTGGTTCCGGGGGTATGCGTCAGCAGGCCCAGTCGCCCGTTGATGAGAACAATATCTGGTGACGGAAGTCTCGGAAAGGCCCTATACGTGCCATAGCGCCTCTTCCCGGTTCGGCACGGGCTGCCCCGCCGGTTCACCCGACAGTCTAGCCGTCGTCCTTCCACGTCATCGGAGAGATATTCGACCGGGTATACGACCAGGCGTCGATCACATCACCTCCCTTGACCGACGTGCAGACAACACTGGTGCCGCCGGGTGGCGCAACGGTGGTCGAGTTCCACCTTGAGGTTCCCGGCAGCTACGTACTGGTAGACCATGCACTGTCCCGCCTGGAGCGAGGACTGGTAGGAATGCTCCACGTCGAGGGTGAGGAAAATCCGGACGTGTTCAGGGACGGACCGGCCGACTAGACTACAACCGGAACTAAAACGTAGTCATTGGTCGTCACAGGCCCGGGCGCTGTCTCACCGCCTGGGCCCTGAAGCCGTCTGGCAGATACGGCACTCCCTGGACATGTATGCTGGGCACTGGCTGACGGCCTTTAATTACCGGCCTCGGCGCACAGTGACATACATCGCCAGCCCAGGCACAAGCGTCCGGCGGATGGTCTTGCAGCCCCAGTTTCTATCAAGCATTCCCTACCTGTCACCCCTTGCCCCGGATGAACTCGCAGACGTCGCACGCTCCGTTTCGCAACGGCGCTATGGCGTCAACGAGGTTCTGTTCAGTGAGGGGACGCCCTGCCTCGGCCTGTACCTCGTGATTGAGGGTTCCGTCAAAGTCACACGCATCTCTCCGGCAGGGCGCGAACAGGTGCTCACTGTGGTGGGGCCGGGCCAGACGTTCAACGACGTACCGGTATTCGATGGCGGCCCAAGCCCTGCGACTGCCATCGCCATGGTGCCCAGCGTGGTAGGCCTGATTCCCATTGAGACCATCCGTGAGTTCATCAATACCCGACCGGATGTTGTGAACATGACGCTACGGGTTCTGGCAGCAAGACTGCGTGGGCTTGTAGCACTGGTGGCCGACCTGACCCACCTGGACGTCACAAGCCGCGTGGCAAAGGTTCTGGCTACCTACCAGGAGGCTACCGGCCAGGCGGCAATTGCCATAAACCAGCAGGATTTGGCTGCCATGGTCGGCAGCACACGAGAGGTGGTGGCACGCGCTCTGCGCTCATTGGAGGAGCGTGGCGCGATCAGGCGGCAGCGCGGCAACGTGGAAGTTGTGTCCGTAGATCTGCTGAGGGAAGCCTCGGAGGGCCTGGAACCATGAGTGGCCTCTGTGACTCAAGTCACTGCGGTCCCGCACAGGCAGGCACAACATGAGACGAGTGAAACCCGTCGCCTACTGTCATGGAGTCCAAGATGGCATTCATCGATGTACGTGAACACCTCGCTTCCGGCCAGGAGCCGCTGAGCGCAATACTGACGATTGTGCATGGGCTTGAACCCGGTGAGCCGCTTGAGGTAGTAGCACCCTTCGAGCCGTTCCCCCTGTACAGCCTCATGGAGTCTCGCGGCTTCTACCACGAGACAGACATGGCGCCTGATGGTGGCTGGCACGTGACGTTCTGGCAGGCGACGGACGAGGACGAGTAATACTTCCGGACCACGCGGTGGAACTCGCCTCGCGGCGGCACGCGGGCGCAAAGCCGGCTCGGCTCACAGGGTCCGTAGCGACTTCATTGGCATCACCTCACACCGGGCACGGGAGGTCGTTCTCTACGCGCATAGGCCCCCTCTGGACCTCCGGCTGTGACAAAAGTCACAGCCAAGACGTACGCGGGTTTCTAGCCTTGCGCCAGAGGGCCGCCGCCACGACACCTAGTCGTTATACGTGGTTGCCCGTCTCCGAACACGAAAATGTCTTGAACATCGGCCGGAGGGGCTCCATATGGTAGTTGAACAGAAGTCCAGAACCAGAAGATATACCGTCGTCGGCACAAAGCCGGTCCGGCATGATGGACTGGACAAGGTTACGGGTCGGGCCAAGTTCGGTGCCGACGTGAAGCTTTCAGACCTCGTACATGGAGCCATTCTATGTAGCCCGTATGCACACGCCCGTATACGGAGTATCGATACCTCATATGCGGAAGCACTACCAGGAGTACTAGCCATAATTACTGGCGCTGATATGCCTCGGACCAATCACGGGGTGCTCAATATCGGGGAAGAAGGCGCCGTGAACGCCGCCTGGGCCAGCAATCGAGTTATGGCCGGCGACAGGGCCTTGTTCAGAGGACATCCCGTGGCCGCTGTAGCGGCCGGGGATCGAAACACTGCGATCGAAGCTGCAAAATTGATAAGCGTCGAGTATGAGCCGATGGACGCCGTCTTGGACATTCGGCAGGCTACGGCACCGGGAGCGCCGTTGGTCCACCCTGATCTCGTGGGCGATCACCTTGGCGAACCAGTAACTAGGACCAATGTTGCAACGCATTTCCGCCAAGGTATCGGCGATCCCGCGACAGGGTTCGCCCACGCAACCGCCGTGGTGGAGCAAGAGTTCGAACTCTCCACGGTCCACCAGGGTTACATAGAGCCGCAGACGGCCACAGCATTTTGGGATGCAAGTGACCGCGTGACAGTCTGGACGAGCACGCAAGGCGCCTTCGGAGTACGGAGCCAAATGTCCTCGGTGCTCGGCCTGCGAGAGTCGCACATCAAGGTTGTGCCGATGGAGATTGGTGGCGGGTTCGGCGGCAAAATCGCCGTGTATCTCGAGCCCGCTGCGGCAATTCTTTCCAGGAAGTGCGGTAGGCCGGTCAAGATCAGCATGGACCGGGCAACTGTATTCGAGTCCACCGGTCCTGGTGCGGCCGCAGTGATCCGCATCAGGATGGGTGTCGACGCATCGGGCCGGATAACGGCCGCAGAGGCGGACATGAGTTATGAGGCGGGCGCCTACCCCGGCTCCCCTGTGGTTGCTGGCGCACGATGCTGCTTCGCTGCATACGATATCCCAAACGTCCGCGTCGATGGCTATGACGTCCTGGTGAACAAACCAAAGACCGCAGCGTACCGTGCTCCTGGCGCTACGCAGGCGGCGTTCGCTGTCGAATCTGTGATTGACGCAATCTGCCGTAGTATCGGTATGGACCCACTGGAGTTCCGGGTTCTGAATGCGGCCAGACCAGGGGGGAGGCGTTCCGACGGGCCACGGTGGGGCTCGATAGGGCTGTTGGAGGTGCTGAATGCAGCCAGGTCGTCAGCGCACTGGAATGCACCCCTTGAACACGTGGATCTTGGGTGCGCAAGACGCGGGCGTGGGGTTGCCACGGGATTTTGGCCAAATGGCGGACGCCGGTCCACAGTTCACATCAATGTGAACGCTGACGGCAGCGTATCGCTGATCGAAGGGTCCACGGACATCGGCGGGACCCGTACATCCATCGCGATGCAGGCAGCCGAAGTTCTGGGGATCCCAGTCGAAGATGTCCGTCCGAGTGTGGCAGACACCGAGACGTCAGGTTATACCGACGTTACAGGCGGCAGCAGAACCACTTATGCCACCGGCTTGGCGGCGTACAGGGCGGCGCAGATAGTAATCCGCGAGATGCGCTTCAGGGCTGCGCGCCTGTGGGGTATTGAGAAGGAAGATATTGAGTACGTAGACGGCACCTTCCGGGCTTCGGCAGACGCGGTAATCAGCGATACGCGATTGAGGGTAGCGCAACTACGAGGGATTGCGCCCGAAGACATTGTGGATGCCGATAAGGTCTTTAAAGCCGTGATAGACGCAGAGTTCACGATGACGTTCCGGGAATTGGCTGCTCGGCTCGAACCGGAGGGAGAGCCTGTAAGCGGGGTTGGGGTTGTAGACCTTCCCGAAGCTGGCGGTGCCTTCGGGACGCACATCGTGGATGTGGAAGTAGACCCGCAAACAGGCAAGACGTCGATCCTACGGTACACAGTGGTGCAGGATGTTGGCACGGCCGTACACCCGTTGTTCGTGGAAGGGCAAATGGAGGGTGGCGCCGCGCAGGGTATAGGCTGGGCACTCAACGAAGAATATATCCTCGACGACAACGGCCGCATGCTCAACCGGAGCTTCCTGGACTACCGTATGCCCACAGCGCTGGATTTACCGAACATCGAGACGGTCATCGTTGAGGTCCGGAACCCACTTCACCCGTTCGGCGTACGAGGCGTGGGTGAAGTTCCGATCGTTCCACCCGTCGGAGCCATTGCGAACGCGCTCCATGACGCCCTAGGCGTACGGATGACCCAGGCGCCCATGAAGCCATCAAGAGTCTTGGAGGCAATGGGCGTGATTGGCTGCAGCGGTTCCGGTAGATCATGATTGGCCGCAAGCGGCACCGCCGGGGCTATAAAAACCAATTGGATTATGAGCATGTGTAGCACACGAACGGCATCGGCCGCTCTGGCATCACATGATGGCCCCGATCGCACTGAACGGTGGATATAACGACTGTATGTACCATGCTCTAGCCTACGTACACCTTACGGCCGCCGCGACATGGATCGGCGGAATGATCTTCATCGCAGCGATTCTGGTGCCAACTGCGCGTGGTATGCATGAGCCTCCGGGAGCCGGGCTACTGTTGCTCAGGATGGCGGCTCGCCGTTTTCGCTGTGTTGGCTGGGGTGCCTTGGTGTTGCTGGTGATCACGGGCCTATGGCTGTTGCATGAGCGTGGAGTAGACCTGGCGCGGATACACGTAACCGAGGGTGAATTCCACGATATTCTGCGGGTGAAGATGGTCTTGGTTGCTGTAATGGTTGTGCTGAGTTCCATCCATGACTTTGTCCTTGGGCCCCGGCTTGCGCGCCGGATGATCGTAGCGCGGCAACAGGCTGGCGAAGGGTCACTGGTGCGACAGCGCAAACTGATTGGATGGATGGCCAGGGCAAACCTCCTTTTGGTGCTCGCGATTCTAGCTGCAAGCCTTGGCCTCCTGAGGGGCAACCCGTTCTAACAGGCCGATAAGCGGAGCCTTGGACGGTTGTAATCCCATTGAACTCTGTTCACCCGCTTGGGCTGAGTTGCACTGATTCAGTACCGGCAAAGGGCAACGGCTGCGTGCCTCTGAACAGCAAAGATCGCGTAAGCCACGTATGCGCCAAGTGTAAAAGTACCTATCCACCACCCAAGATACGTCCACCACGAATGATCGATGTCGATCCAGAACAGACCATGACAGCGCGGCATTCTGGTACCTGATTCATTGAATTGCATTCACCCGAGGTATGTGCGGAACAGATACTGGCTTGGGTTTTCCCGTTGTTATCTGAGTGCTGATCTGTGAGGTATTGGCGTTCTGTCAAATAGGCGTTGGCATAACCATTCAGAATCACGCGCCAATGGAGGTTCTCAGACTCTGTATCTCAAGGGCAAGGCCAGAACGAAATCCAGCGACTCAACAGGTAGGCTCATGTCGCTGCCGACTCGAATCCCCACCCGTGTAAGGATCAAAGATGCAACGTGGCTCCGGACCAAATATATCGCCCGTCATCGCAAAAGCCCGTGCTCGCGATCCACCGCATACGTTGTTGAAGGGACAGCGGCCACACTTGCTGTGGAGCATCGCGGGGTCCCGCAACTTTTGGAACAGCGGGAACCACCTATAGACATCAACCACATTCTGACTGCGAACGTCCGCAACTGGGATGGGCAGGAAACCACTTGGCATCATGGTGCCCGTATGTGAAATAAAGAAGATCCCACGTCCATCGTTCGTAGCCGGTAATGGCCACATGCGTTTAACGTCCGCTCTGGACAATGTGGAGAGTGAGCGACCTTCCGCGGCGAGCCTTCTCTGGATGGCAACCCTCCGGTAGTGCTGCCCTAGAGTAGTTTTCACTTGGAACGGCCAGGTCCGGCGATGATCCACGATCCAGTTAAACACTGCCTCATGTTGATCACCGGACATAAGGTCGTCCGCATTCCCTCGCCCCACAGGAACCAGAAAGAACAGGTCCCAAAGGACAGCTCCTGTGTGTGAAACAAGTTGCGCCAGTGCCGGTAATTCAGCCACCGTCGATCGTGTGACAGTAGTGTTGATCTGAAACTCTAGGCCAACATCACGGGCGGTTTGGAACATATCCATAGTTCTGCGGAAAGTGCCGGGGAAGCCGCGGAAGGAGTCATGCGTCTCTTGCGTTGCCCCATCCAGACTAAAGGAGACCCGGGAGACGCCGGCGTCCGCAAGCCTGCGCAGACGATCACGCGTCACCAGCGCAGTTGCACTCGGAGAAACTGAAACCGTCAGGCCGAGCCCGACCGCATGATCGACGATGTTGAACAGATCGCGACGCATGAATGGATCCCCGCCACTAAGCACCACAATTGGCGGTTGATCAAACCCAGTCAACTGCTCGAGTAGACGAAAACAGCTTTGGGTATCCATTTCCAGGGGATGTCGCTGTGGCTGAGCTTCTGCACGGCAGTGGCTGCATGCAAGGGCACATGAAAGTGTCAGTTCCCAGAAAATAATTATCGGGTCCCGATCCATATTTACGGATAATGGGCTTCGCGGGTGGCCAGTGGAAGGAGCGGCGGGTATATGCGCCATAGAACTTTTCATACTCTGATCTCCCCCTCCGTGAGATAGCAGGCCGGATCACTGCTCCACAGGTCGCGGGTGGCGCTCTCAGCACGTACACGAAGGTTGCCGTTGCATATGTCTAGCCAACGACATTCGCTGCAGCGCTTGGGCAGGAACGCTTTTCTGTCTCTGAGCTTGGCCAACAGGTCTATATCAGGGTCGGTCCATATTTCGCTGAACGGCCTCTCCAGGACATTGCCGACTGTTTGGGTCCACCAGAACTGGTCTGGGTGCACGTCTCCAACGTTGTCAATGCAAGCAATTCCCTTACCTGCTGTGTTTCCTCCATTGCGCCGAAGCAGCCTGAGTGCCGGACCAACTCGGTCAGGTGCGTGACGAGCACTCCACATAAGCAGGTGTGCACCATCAGCATGGTTATCCACCGTTAGCACCTCTAAGCCAATGCCGTTACTGGCTGACTGGAGAGTCCTGTCAAAGATGTACTCGACAGTTCTGCGACGGTCTTCATGACTAAGATCGAACGGCAGCAGCTTACGGCCTCTTCCCGCATACGCAAGGTGGTAAATACAAAAACGCGGGATCCCCTCCTGCTCGGCAAGATCAAACAGCCCGGGTAGGCTTCGGACGGTGCGCGTCGTCAGGGTCACACGCAGGCTGAGCCGCATGCCGCCACGAATCGACTCACGGATTCCAGACAGTGCAGCCTCGAAGGCACCATCCTTGCCCCTGAACGCATCGTTAGTGGGGCCGAGACCATCCAAGCTGATACCGATCCGCCTCAACCCAGCTTCATACAGACAACCCACCAGGTCCGATGTCAACAGCGTGCCGTTCGTTGAAAGCACCGGCCGTAGCCCCAGCTGAGCGGCGTATTGCACTAGGTCGGGAAGGTCCAGGCGTGTTGTTGGCTCACCGCCGGAGAACAGGACGACCGGGATTCCAAAGCAGGAGAGGTCCTCCAGCACAGATTTTGCCTGCGTCGTGCTGAGTTCACCCGGGTACAGAGAGTCAACTGAGGAACTGTAACAGTGTACGCAGCGCAGGTTGCAGCGGCGTGTGATGTTCCAGACGACGACAGGCTTGGCATGAACAGGTTCTGCTCTCGTTCCATCAGTTTTCCGCTCACCGTAACGGAGATCATCGCCTGGCGTGGGGACGCCGCATAGCAGTCGCGTTATGTTTAGCATTCGTTCGATCTCCCGATCCGCCATATGTGTCAATTCTTGGGCAACGACTGCCGGCAGCGAGCATGGAGCGGCCAGCCTGGCTCGCAGTCGACTTGGTGATGTTGCGTCACGGTTGCTCGTTGATCGCCTGTATGGTGGCAAGACGCCTCTTACCGACGGCGGCAGCTCTGCGCCTGTATGCGTCACGCGCCCCGGGCCGGAATGCCCTGTACATGGGAACGGCAAAGGACACGAGGGCTGCAAGTCCCACCACGCCTGAAACCGCGAGGCCGTCAAACATTGCGGGGGAGCCGGAGAACCCGAAAATCACCCGTGTCGCCACGCTAAGGTTGAGGGCTGCGAACGCGATGTCCAGCGACCGCCGCCACGGGAGTTCGCTACCCTCGAACAACGGGAGCATCCGCGCTCCCATGCCGAATATCACGCCGGTTATGAAGCCCAGCGTGAGCATGTGCAGGATTGGACCTGCAACCATCACGGGCAGTAGCGGGCGCCCCGTCACCTGCCCAACCCCCTGCAGGAACATCAGGATGCCGGCTGCAGCCAGCCAGCAGTAAGCAGCACGAAGGAACCACTCATAACGGCCGTACGTGCCAGCTAGATAACGCTGCTGCTGGTTGCGGCGCTCAAGGATCCTCAAACTAACGATAAACGCCAGAATGCCGACTGCTTGGAGGAGCACACCGGTGCCTATCAACAGCGTGTCCCACTGCATCAGCACCGCAACAGCCTGGCACGCAACACCGACGTTGAGCGCCCAGAATGCGAGCCGGTTCACCGGGACGTGGCACGGCCTCAGGCTCATGAAGGCTGCGAGAGCGCGGGTGCTTACGCCGAAAATGAAGTTGATGACAAATCCTAGGACGGCGACCGTGATGAACGCGTTGTTCCATGAATGTGGCACCACTATGCCCGACGCGGACATCATCTCAAGGATTCCACCGAGGTGGAGCAGTCCAGCGATGATCGCCCAACCGCTTCCCGCCCACAACCATGGCTCAAGGTGTGACCTGCGGGTCTTACCCTGGGAAAGCGCACCGAACATGGTTGCGCCAAACAACACCGTGCCCATGGCCACCAGTATCCCCGATGCGCTCAGCGCTGCATCCGATGCAGGATGGCTGTATATGGTCTGGCCCAGGAAGCGCAGGATTATGCCCGTTGTGACAGTGACCAGCGTGATCCGCTGCGGCCACGGAAAGACGATGTTGCCGCCTCTGAGCCGCGGCAGGACATGGAATGCAATCCCCATGGTGAACAGGCCCGCCCATCCGAAGATCTGCGCCATGCCATGGGCCTGTGCGTGGGTCAGCCACCAGACGCCGCGGTCGATCCCAAACCATGGAGTGATCAGCATGAATGCCCCGGTGGTGAAGCCGAGGGTCAGGGCCACGGCCAGTGCGATCTGCACGTACGGCCGGTAGAAACGCCGCGTCGACCAGGGTGTCACTGGGTAGCGTGAGCCGCCAGGCGCACCTGCTGATTGGTCGTCCTGCTGGACGGTCTCCCTGTGCGCCGCCCCCGGGACCTGCTGTTGTACTCGGCCTGTGCCTGCCTGCGTGTTCAACTTGTCTCCCGTATCACATACCCAAAGCAGTAGCCGGTATTATCCCGGCTACTGCCAGATCTGCTCTGTCATGGCAGCGCTATTCCACTCTATGGCCAAGGCATGAACGCCATGATGACGAGGTTATTGAAGCCGCGTCCCGCAGGCTGTGACTTTTGTCACACAACCTGTGGGTAAGCATCCGGCTGTCTTCCTGGCAGTGGCCTGTGTGGTTCCTTTCACGAGGCAGGTTGAGTTCTAATTATTGGGGGGGCATTGTGCCCGGAAGGCGGCGGCATACGCCGAGCAGATCATGAAACGCTCCGCAGGCTGAAACAGTCACAATCATTGACAAACGAGTGGGGCGGGGCGTCTTCATCAAGCCTGACATTTCACGTTACATCCGCTGCTGTGAAAGTTTCAGCCTCGGTCTGAAGGAGGGAATCTTGAACAGGAAGATTTTGTTGTATGCGCTAAAGGAGGTGGAGATGGAGATACTGACAGAACACTGGCTAGGGAGTACAACACGCTGAGACTGCACGGCTCACTCAGGTACCGGCCATCTACGCCTGAGAGATCATGTCAAGGCTTCAGATTGACTGACATCGCGCTGAGTTAAGTGATAGTTTTCCGGGATGATGCCGGCCTTGAGAAAGGAAGATCGTCTCGTGAGGAAGCCGAGGTTCACGCAGGAGCAGATTGCTTTGCCCTGCGGCAGGCAGAGAACGGCCCATCCGTCGGAGAAGTCTCGCGTACGGGTCAGCTACGACTACAGGTGGATCCACATCCTACTGTAGAGAGAGGGCTGTAAGGTGAACCACAGGCACATCTACCGGTTCTACATGCTGGAAGATTTCGCCATGAGGACGAAGAAGCCCAGGAGCCGGCATGTCTCAAGCATGAACCGTCTCGAGGTGCCTGATGCAACCGCCTCTAACCAGGTCTGGTCGATGGACTTCATGAACGATGAACTGTTCGATGGAGAGCTGGACGTCCCAGGGTCGCAGCCATATCTCTTTCACACCTGTATTGCTACGTTCCTCCTCCTCGTCCCGGGCGGAACAAGGCGGGGAATCCTAGTGGATCCACGTCGGAGCGCGGCAGGAGCGGGCTCAGTCGTTGGGTGCTGGGGAGCGTCGCGGACAAAGTAGTCCGTGGCTCCGGCAGGCCAGTGCTCGTGATCCCTCCCAGGGTGAGCGGTGCAGTGTAGGCGATACAGTTGCTACCCTGATGCGGCCGGGTACCGGTGGGGATGATGAGCGCTCACCATGACGCGGCAAACGATCAAAAATATGACATCTGAATGGCGGGGGCATCCCGCTCTTACACGCTCCACACTGCAGGCGGCTGCATCTGATTCAGCCAATCCTGAGCCTGCGCTAAAGGCCCTGCCCGAGTTGGCCAGGCAACTGGTGAATGCGGACTATGGCGCGGTGACTGTACTGGATTCCGACGGGCGTGTTCAGCACATGTACTACGCCGGCATGTCCGAGGACCGCGCCGCCGAAATTGGACATCCTCCTGAAGGCACAGGCGTTCTTGGAAGACTGGGGCCAGCGGATGCCCCACTCAGGCTCGACAAGATTTCCCGCGATAGCAGGTCAGTGGGATTTCCGCCTGGCCACCCTCCAATGGACGCGCTTCTGGGTGTGCACGTGGTCGCGGCCGGTGGGCTTCGGGCCAACGTGTACCTTGCCAATAAGCCGGGCAGACCGGAGTTCACACATGAAGATGAAGAGAAAGTTGGCGTGCTGGCCTCGTACGTGAGGTTGGCACTTGAGTCATCTTCCCGCTACCGGAGGGAATCCGCCCTGCGCGTTGCTGCCGACCAAGCGCTCCGGCACTTGGAGACAGTGATCGACAGTGCTGCTGCTGGAATCGTGATTGTTGATGTGCAGGATAAGTCTGTCGTGATGTCCAACAGCGAGGTCAGGAGATTGACCGGGCACGAATGGGCCAAGGGGCAGCAGATACATGAGTTGCTTGGGTTGCTCTACCTGAACAACCCCGATGGCATCCGGACGTCACCGCGTAATTCGACCCTGGAGGCAGCGCTTGCAACCGGCGCAAGCACAAGGGCGGAAGAACTGGAAATCAGACGGCCTGACGGGTCCAGTATCCCTGTGCTGCTTAGGGCTGCCCCGGTACGAGCCTCTGGAACCGACAGGGTCACGGCCGCGGTACTGTCAATTTTGGACCTGTCGCCGCTGCGCGAAGTAGATCGTCTCAAACGTGAATTCATATCCATGGTGACTCACGACTTGCGGACCCCGGTAGCAACCGTTAAGGGAGAGCTCGCAGAGGTAATCAGCCAGACTGACCCCAACTCCGCCGTGATGCACTACCTCACGTCCATGGATGAAGACATGGACCATCTATCGGAACTGGTTTCAAACCTGCTGGACATGTCCAGGGTTGAATTCGGCAATGGACTCACCGACAAAGAAGAGTGTTACCTGGCGGATGTAGCGGGCGATGCAGCCAAGCGCGCCAGGAGATCACGATACGGCGCAGGCAGGCAGATCATTGTGAATGTGCCACCGGATCTGCCACCTGTCTACGCTGATGTAACCCAACTGGGGCGGGTGCTGGACAACCTTCTGAATAATGCCCTGAAATACACAGATGGACCGGTGACCGTTTCCGCCCATCATGACCGGGAATCCGAAGAAGTCGTGACCGAAGTAGAGGACAGCGGAGACGGTGTGCCAGAAGCCTTTACACGAGACTTGTTCGACAAGTTCTTCCGAATCAAGCGGGGAACTTCACACGGTAGAGAGGGCGTAGGGTTGGGTTTGGCGCTGTGCAAGGCTGTTGTGGACGCGCATGGCGGCAGAATTGGCGTTACCAACGCCCCACCGCCCAAAAGGGGCGCCTGTTTCTGGTTCAGCTTGCCGCTGAACCAGCCTTAATGTCTTGGCAGAAACGGTTTTGGCAAAGAATGGCTGCGTTGAAAAAAGATTCCATAGAAGTGTTGGTAGTCGATGATGATCCAAAGATCCGCCGGCTAGTAGCTGCTCATTTGAAGAAGGCGGAGTACGAGCCGCTCCTGGCGGCCAATGGCCCGGAAGCGCTGCACCAGGCATCGCTTTACCAGCCATCTGCGATCATCCTCGATATTTCCATGCCCGGCATGGACGGCTTCGAAACCCTGGGACGCCTGAGGGAGTGGTACACGGAGCCAGTCATAATTCTTTCCGCCACCGACCTGGAGAGCGAAAAGGTGCGTGCCCTCGACCTGGGTGCGGACGACTATGTGACCAAGCCATTTGGCCCAGACGAGCTGCTTGCGCGTGTGCGGGCGTCGCTCAGGAGAGCTGAGCGCCTGGCCGTTTCTGAAGATGTCAACGAACCGCTGTTGCGCGCAGGAGACATCGAGGTTGACCTCGCTGCGAGGATCGTCAGGAAGGCCGGCAACGAAATTCGCCTGACCCGCACAGAGTATGAGCTGCTGCGAGAACTGGCCGTCAACGCCGGCAAGGTGCTTCTGCACCGGCAACTGTTGCATTCAGTGTGGGGCCCTGAGTATGGCGAGGAAGCAGAGTATTTGCGGACGTTCGTCAAGCAACTTCGCCGCAAGCTTGAAAAGGATCCCTCCCGGCCTACGTTGATAAAGACCGAGCCGGGGGTTGGATACCGGTTCATGGCGGATCAGCCTGGCGCCACTGCGTAGCCCTGGCCGACGTACTGCCGCGCCCGTGCAATTCACTTAATCGAGATGGTTATGGAGCATTCAAGCTCAAGGTGGACCACCACGGGCGGCACCCAACGCCCTGCTCCAGCAGCTCTGTTTGACAACTGACCGGCTGGATACAGCCTCCTGGTGTCCTGGTCATCACGGAATCCACATGTCCCGGTCCCATCCATCACCTGGCGCTCACGCTGACGGTGATTACCTGACGGTGACTCAGGCGATTACATTGCTGACTTGCCCGCTGTGCAGCGGGCGTGTCTTCGTCCTCGTCTTTGCTCATGGTGAAAGGACTGCATTATGGAATCCGTGTCCAGGGTATTCGATCTCAGTGGCAAGGCTGCTGTGGTCACCGGTGGAGCCGCCGGCATTGGCCGTAGCATCGCCGAGAGACTGGCAGAGGCTGGCGCATCGGTACTTGTCGCAGACGTAAACGGTTCGGCAGCCTCCGGTACAGCGGCTGAACTTCAAAAGGCGGGAAGCAGGGTCGAAGCGGTGACCGCGGACGTTTCCAACGTCGCTGATATTCGAAAAATGGTTGACGAGTGCGTTGAACGGTTCGGCAGCGTCGACATCCTGGTGAACAATGCCGGTGTCTTCCCGTTCGCTTCGGCAGAGTCCATGACTGAAGAACAGTGGGACCATGTGCTCGACATCAACTTGAAGGGCACTTTCTTCTGTTCGCAGGCGGCGGCAAAAGTCATGAGGGAAAAAGGTGGCGGCAAGATCATCAACATTGCGTCTATAGACGCCCTCCACCCAGCCGGAAGCCTGGCGCACTATGATGCCTCGAAAGGCGGAGTGCTGATGATGACCCGCTCCCTGGCCCTGGAGTGGGCTGTTCATGGCATCTATGTGAATGCAATCCTGCCGGGTGCCATCTCCACGCCCGGAGTTGCCTCACAATCCCAGGCAGCGATGACAAGTGGAGTGACTCTGGAGCAGATGCTTGAGTCATTCACGGCGCGGATCCCGCTCAAAAGGATGGGCGAGCCGGACGACATAGCCAAGGTTGCGCTGTTTCTCGCCAGCTCCGCATCCAGCTACATGACCGGAAGCCAAATCGTGGTAGACGGAGGCTTCCTGCTGTCCTAGCAGGAAGTAGCGCCGCTTCCTGCGGCGAATCCAGGCGGGCCGGCACCTGCAATTCAGAGCTGAAGGTGCCGGCCCAATCTGATGGTTAATGCGTGACCTTGACCCACTTGCCGCGCCGGTTGAAGGGTTAATTTCTGGGCTTCATCCGGCCGCCATGGCTCCTGCCTTTTGCGTCATCGCGAACCGGGCCGGAGCCTGCTGGCTCAGCGCGCTGTGTGGCCGCTCATGGTTGTACTCCTGCCGCTCCTCAACCTTCTCCCTGGCGTCCTCCAGCGAGAGGCATTCCTGCCTGACCCTTCCGTTGAACGACTCGATGAATGCGTTGTAGATCGACTTGGCGCAACTACGTGGAGGCAAGGTTGTTACCGAGCTTTGTGCTTTGTGAACCTCATGCATTTTCCTTAGGTCAGCCGACTGGTGATCACAAACCTTACTGGTGTAATTGTGACCACGCGTTCAGGATGACAAGGGTGACCGCCAGGATGACAAGGGTGACCGTCAGGATGACAAGGGTGACCGCCAGGATGACAAGAACGTGCCAGCAATGACAAACGCGGACGGGCGCCAAAAACTAGGCGACGCCCGGCCACATGTTTAACCGGTTACTGCGCCCCTGGCGGCCGGCTGGACCAGCTTGATGTACTTGCTCAGGACGCCCCTGGTGTAGGGCGCCGGGCGGGGTTTCCAGTTGGCGAGGCGCGACTTCAGTTCTTCGTCGCTGATCTTCACATTCAACTCGAACTTTTCGAGGTCGATCTCCACGGTATCGCCGTTCTGGACGGCTGCTATCGGTCCGCCCACTGCTGCCTCAGGGCCAATGTGGCCGATCATTGAGCCGTGAGAAGCGCCTGAGAAGCGGCCGTCGGTGAGCAGGAAAACCTTCTCGCCCAGTCCCTGGCCCACAATTGCACCAGTGACGGAGAGCATTTCGCGCATGCCGGGACCGCCCTTGGGGCCTTCATAGCGGATCACCACTACATCGCCCGCCTGGATCTCCCGCTTGCGGAGAGCCTCCATGACGTGCTCCTCCTGCTCGAACACCTTTGCGGGACCGGACCAGCGAGCGCCGAACTGGTGGCCGGCCACCTTCAGCACGCAGCCCTCCGGGGCCAGGTTGCCGAACAGCATTACCAGTCCGCCAGTCTTCGATAAAGGCTTTTCCGGCTTCGCCACGACAGTCTCGTCGGAGTCGTCCACCTGCACATCAGCCAGGTTTTCTGCCACCGTCTTGCCGGTAACCGTCAGGGCGTCGCCGTGAATCAGGCCCATGCTCAGCAGGCGCTTCATCACAAGCGGCACGCCGCCAACGCGGTCGAGATCTAACATCACGAACCGTCCGCCCGGCTTCATGTCAGCCAGGAGGGGAGTGCGCATCGAGATGTCATGGATGTCCTTCAGGGTCAGTTCCACACCTGCCTCGTGGGCTATTGCCGGCAGGTGCAGGGCAGTGTTCGTGGACCCGCCCATGGCCACCACCACCGCCACTGCGTTTTCGAACGCCTTGCGGGTCAGGATGTCTGACGGGCGAATGTTCTTGCGGAGCAGGTTCATGACGGCCTCACCGGCCCGGCGGGACGAAGCGAGCTTGCGCTGGTCCACGGCAGGCTCAGAGGCTGATCCGGGGAGGCTGAGGCCGAGGGCTTCGCCGATGGACGACATGGTGTTGGCGGTGAACATGCCGCCGCACGCGCCGGGGCCGGGGCAGGCGTGAGTCTCTATGTTGCGAAGCTCCTCGTCATCGATGAGGCCGGCCTGTCGCCTGCCGACCGCTTCGAACACCGTCTGGATCTGGATGGTCTCGCCTCGCCAGTTGCCGGGCAGGATGGAGCCGCCGTACACGAAGACCGCGGGTATGTTGAGCCGGGCGATGGCCATCATGGAGCCGGGGAGCGACTTGTCGCAGCCGGCCACAGCCACCACGCCATCGAAGCGCTCCGCAAAGCAGACGGTTTCTATGGAGTCGGCGATCACCTCACGACTCACGAGGGAGCCCTTCATGCCCTCGGTGCCCATCGATATGGCGTCCGAGACAGTGATGGTGCCGAAGGTGAACGGAGTGCCCTGGGCAGCGAAGACGCCGGTCTTGACCTCATCAACGAGTGGCTCGATGCCTGCGTTGCAGGGGGTGACTTCGTTGTGAGTGGAGGCTATGCCGACGAACGGGGCGTTGATGTCGTCGTCGGTGAGGCCCATGGCGCGCATCATGGAGCGGTGGGGGGCACGGGCAACGCCTTCGGTGGTCTCCCAGCTACGGTGCTTTCCGGGGGCGCGGGTTGGTTTGGTGGTCTTTGGTGGCTTGGTGGTGGTCACTTGTTGATACTCGCTTCGCTTGGGCATTCTATCGAGGCTTGGTTGTAGGCTGGGTGGCGGACTCACGTTGTGCGTTGCTACGTGGGGCTGGTGGTTTTTGTGGCCGCCCGTCGGCGGCCATTTGCCCCGCACCTTACCGGGTCTCTCGTTTGTACTTGCTTCGCGTCGGACACTCTTCGAGGCTC
>JBBDMW010000028.1:0-24444 GCA_040878005.1 Dehalococcoidia bacterium | reverse complement strand
AGGATTGATCTGTCAGCGCCGATTTCAGAGAGCTTATCCATCAAACAGACCCTTCGTCGCGGCAAATGGCAACCGGGCAGGCATACGAAGTGGCCGCCGCACAGGTTTTCCCAGCAGCACCAGTAGCCGCACCAGCCCATGTCTGGCGCCATCGGCCGCGTCAGTAGCTGAGGGCACTTGGGATTGTACGCGGGAACCCGCCGTAATAAACCACCTGCCAAGGCGAGCCAGACGTAACTCAAACAGGGGATTCGTGGCAACGCGGAGGGAGGGGCGGGAGTAGCTTCCAGCTAACAGTCGGTATCATGAATAGGGATCGAAGAAATTGCCGGATCAAATTAGGCTTGTATACTGCGGTCAACGGTGACTACCCTCAGCGGACTCGCCATAGGTTATAAATGCAGTTGATCCTACAAGTTGGCTGACTTGTTCTACGTTCCGCAGCAATGGCGGTCAGAGCAGCTAAGGTGGCACCATCACTAGTTAGGGCATCGGAAATATACTAGGCTCAACCTATCGGCAACCCAGTTCATTCCGCAAAAGCATCGTTGATCGCCATCATGATGGTCATGGCACTACCAAAACATGACGACTCCACCTACCCAACCACGTCAACCTGAATCTGAACTGGAGTCTGTCGCGGTGGTCAATTTGCGCTTTGACCCGAAGAATCCGCGCTTATCACTCGACTCAGACTCCGCTGGTCAAGATGCACTACTTAAAGAGGTCATTTCTTATGACATCGAAGATCTGCTGACGTCGCTGGCCAGAAACGGCTACTTCGATGAGGAACCACTAATCGCCGTGAAGTACCCGTCCCGAGGTGGACAGCCTCAGCAGTATGTCGTAGTTGAAGGAAACAGACGCTTGGCAGCCTTAAAGTTGTTGACCGACGAACATGCTCGAGGTGTTGCAGGCGGGCCGCCATTGCCGACGGTCAGCGAAATGGCTAGAGCTCGCCTAGATCCTGTCCCAGTACGGGTTTACCAAAATCGCGACCAGATCATTCCATACTTGGGTGTGCGTCACATTTCTGGCATTAAACAGTGGAATTCTATGGCTAAGGCCAGATACATAGAGAATATGGTGCATTCGGGCACGCCGATGCTAGATGTCGCGCAAATGGTCGGAATGGGCAGGCGGATTGACGTTGTCAGACGATGGCTGCTGACTCTGTACGTGCTTCGGCAGGCCAACAACGCCACTGCAGAGCCATGGCCGGTATCTGATCGAGAATTTGATTTTTCATTTTTATATACCGCCTTAGGTTATGCAACAGTTAGAGAACAGGTTGGACTGGATTCGTCAGCATATTCTGATCCAGCACCTAACCCGGTGCCTGAAGAAGCAACAGAAACACTAGTCGATATAATGCTCGATCTTTATGGAAGTCCTGATGGCGAGAGACGCCCAAAGATCCGAGAGTCGCGGCAAATCAAACAATTAGCTAGCGTATATGAAAGTGGCGAAGCCACCAGGTACTTGCGTGCAGGAGCCTCGCTTGATGAGGCATATCGAAAAAGCCCAGGCGAACGCCAAGAACTGATAGGTCTTTTAGATCAAGCAAGCTTTATGCTTGGTCAGGCAAACGCTATTGCGGTACACCACCGAGGTAACCAGGAAGCAGCACGCATTGCCCGCAGATGCTATGACACCGCAGATGTCCTTTTGAATACTCTCGAGCCACGTACTCAGCGGACATAAGGGCGAGGCTAATTGCAATTTAGCGCAGCAGAACGAGATATATCTGTGATCGCCGATTGGGCAGAACTCCGAGTTCTTTACGACCCCGACCACCGAATACCCTTAGAGGCCATTAGGACACGACTAGACTCGGACGGCTCATTAGCTGATGAGATCGATGAATTATCTGATGAAGACCCCGATGAAATGCGTGAACAAGAAGCATCTGAAAGGCTTGCGGCAAACGTCCTCGCTGAAATCAAACGAAGACGAGAAGTATGTGGCAGTGCATATCCGTTCCAAATTGCGGATGGTTATCTGAACCTTGTGGGCAATCGTTGGGATGCGTACAAATTTTGCCTACTCGTTGCTGATCGCGAACATTACCACTCTAGAGATCATGAAACTCCCCTTCTTTTCGAACACTTGACCAGAGCGGCAGTTGCTGCCTACTTGGGTGGAGAAGCAGTACGATTTGGAAGCCATCGAGATACGATGCCAGTTGGAGTTGATGCCGCACTAACTTGTTTAAGTTCAAAAATTGGTGCTCTGCGTGTCGATGGATTCCCCGTCCAATCTACTGACAATGATTTGGGACTCGACGTTGCAGGATGGAAAGCCTTTCCTGACGAACGACCAGGTAAATTGAAGTTATTCGTCCAATGTGCCACTGGAATTCATTGGCGAAACAAGAAACATGATTTGGATATGGAACGATGGAAGGGTATTCTGTATATGTACGTCACACCGTTGACAGGAATGGCGATCCCCTACGTTCTCGCAGACGAAACGGATTGGCGCCGACAGACGTCTGGATTGATCTTGTTCGATAGGCTCCGTATCAGTTCATGTCTAGACGGGCACCGATTGCCGCCAGGTCACAACTGGGCACAGTGGTGCAAACAAAGGATTCGCGAAGGAAGGGAGCGCCTTAACTTCGCAAGATAGAGTCCGGACAAACCTTCAATTACACAACATAGCCGTGTTGAGCCGGAGGCAGATCATCATGCAACGCTGTACCGTCAATCAGCCCGCTGACAATCTTCTCCATCAATGCCGGTGGAACAGCATTCCCGATTTGGCGGTACTTAGCTTCCACTGGACCAGCCGGTTCAAAATCACTGGGGAACGTTTGTAGTATCGCACATTCCCGCCAGGTAAGACGCCGTGGCTGTTCAAGCACAGGGCGGTCTTTTTTGTCGAATAGGTGGTCGTGCTCCTGTGTAAATTCCCATTTCTGTTTTGAGCCATCCACCAAGTTAGATTCCACTAGTCGCATTGTGGGTGACGCCGGATGCAAAGTGACATGACGCCAGTTTGCCGTTATAGCGTAACCTGGTTCTTCCCACCTGCGTTTGCGATTACGTGACATGAACCACCAAGAGAATGGCTCTTTTTCATAGTGGTAATACTCTCCTGGAGCATCGAGCGGAAGGCTGGCAATTGCATCCCCATGTGAAGCCCATTGCTCTAGTTCTGACCCTGGACGTCCATGCGTTGGAGGCGGAAACCAGTAGTACTCGCCTACATCTTTCCTAACACCAACAATGAAGACGCGCTTTCGATCCGCAGGAACTCCGAAATCCCGTGCATTAACCAGTGCGTACGTGACTTTGTAACCTTTGCCCACCCCAGCGAATGCTGCAAGATGAGACTGAAGGAAGCTGCCCCCTTTTAGCCATGCAAGGCCAGAGACGTTTTCGGCCACAAAGTATTTAGCGTCAGAAATCTCTAATGCTCGTTGAAACTGTAAGAACAATTCGCTATCAGGGTGATCTGATGGTGAACGTTTTCCACCCATCGTGAAACTCTGACAGGGGTAGCAACCAATAAGCAGTTCGCACGCTGGTAGCTTGTCAACGGTAGCAATATCACCGTGCACAATCTTTGCATCTGGAGCGGCAAGCTGGTCTTTGTGGCGACGGTAGGTTTCGATGGCCAATGAATACTTGTCAAGAGCGTAAACAATCTCCGCTCCTGCGCGATGTGCACCGAGGTCGCTCCCTCCACAGCCGCTGAAAATCGAAACGGTGCGCATCAGAGTGGTTCCTTTGACAACGCGCTGAGGACGCGACGCCTGACAGAGGGTAGACGCGACTTAACCTGACATTCCCACACGATCATGGTTCGCCAACCCAGTTGGCGCAACTGCCTCGTAACTTTTCTGTCTCTCGCTTGATTGCGGGCAAATTTTGCTTCCCAGTATGCGACGTTCGATTTCGGCATGTGGGGCCTGCAGTGAGGGCATCGATGCCAAAAGCACCCATGTACAAATACTGCCAGCTTTCGATCATCGAAAGTCAAATCAGGTGATCCTGGGATGGAACTGTTGTTGACGCTTAATCCGGTCACCCCGCTTTCCCTAAGCGACTCCACGATCATCCGCTCAGGCTTGGTACCCGTCGATGAGTTTGAACGCATGATCGAAGCCCGTGCTCTGTTGGAAGCGGGCCGCGACTTGGGCAGTGGTATTGGCCTTGTCATGACCCTATGAATGATACGAACCTGTCGGGTGCACGGTCATCACGTTGTGACTCGAAATTCGGACAGCATAGTACCCCCTATTGAAGCGCAGACACGAAGGCATCGGCAGCCGACTGGAATCCGTCCCCAGCCCTTAATGCGCGTGACATACGCATGCGGGTATCCTTCATGAACCATGCGCATCCTCATTTCCAACGACGACGGCATCAACAACTCCGCCCTGTGGGCACTGGTCCGGGCGCTCCAGCCCCTGGGAGAGGTGATCGTCGCCGCTCCCGACCGCAATCGCAGCGGCGTGGGCACCGGCCTCACGCTCCACGACCCTGTTCGTTTCCGTGAGATCTACTCACGCGCTGATGGAGTCCGCGCGTATGGCGTGGAAGGCACTCCCGGCGATGCCGTGATCATGGGCCTGCGCCACCTTGCGGGTGGGCCGGTGGACGCCGTGGTGACGGGGATAAACCCGGGCAACAACGTAAGCCATGATGTCCTCATATCCGGCACCGTGGGCGCGGCCCTCCAGGGCTACCTGAACGGCGCTGCCGCCATGGCTGTGTCCGTGGGACTCATTGAAGAGGCGGACGATGAGACCGTGCAGGCAATTGTGCGGTCGGTGGCTGCAGAACTGGCGAAGAAGACCACGCCGCGGCCGTTCCTCGCCAACCTGAACTTCCCCAGGCTCGTGGTCGGTCCCATCAGGGGCGCACGAAAAACCATCGCAGCGCCGCGGCCTGTCGAAGACCGCGTGGAGCCGGGCGGCCGCGGGAATGACCAGCACTTCTGGATACTCCGCCGGGCCGGCGTGCATGCAGACTATGAATCCCTGCCTCCGGATTCGGACATATCGGCCCTTCACGAAGGGTTTGTCTCCATATCCAGCCTCTCCTGGCAGCTCGCGTCAGACATTGAGGAACCTGCGCTTGACCGGCTGGTTGAGGCAGCCTGCTCGGCGCTGGCTTGACGCAGGCCCTGCGCACAGACAGAATCACGGCGCAGCGCCGCCTTCACAAGACGTATCCCCAAACAGCATCAGCGGGCGCAGGCGTGGGAGCCTGGGCGTGGCGCAACACCAGCGGGTGAGCATGAACACAAGGAGTCGGCGTTGATCTACGAACTGCGAATCTACGAGTGCTACGGCGGTAAGCTCCCCAACCTGCACAAGCGCTTCAGCGAGAACACCATGCGCATATTTGAGAAGCATGGCATGAAGAACATCGGCTACTGGACCACGGACGTGGGCCCCAGCAACAACGAGTTGACCTACCTGATCGCCTTCGAAGATGCCAACGCCCGCATTGAGGCGTGGAAGAACTTCAGGGCAGACCCCGAATGGCAGAAGGTGGTCGATGAGTCACACAGAGATGGACTGATCGTGAAGAACGTCCGCAACCAGACCCTTATCCCCACGCCATACTCACCGCTGCAGTAGGACTATCACACTCCAGTACGGCTGCGGCCGTGACCAGGAACGTCGACTCTCATCATGCCTGACACAACCAAACTTGCACGGCTCTCCGGCCAGGCGGCCATCGTAGGCGTTGCGGAGTCTGACCAGATTGGCAATGTGCCGGACAGATCACCGCTGGCCCTGCACAGCGAGGCAGCGCTTAACGCCCTGGATGACGCCGGCCTGGCCCTCTCAGACGTCGATGGCCTGTTCACGGCCGGTTGGTCCACGCTGGACGTGGCCGAATACCTTGGCATTCAGCCGCGATTCACTGACAGCACATCGGTGGGCGGCGCATCGTTCGTGATACACGTGGCGCATGCTCTGGCCGCCGTGGCCGCGGGATACTGCGAGGTGGCCCTGATTACGCATGGCCAGTCGGGCAGGTCCGACCGCGCGCCTCAGCCCCGCAGCGATGCCCTGCCAATGGTCCAGTATGAGTACCCGTACGGCATCATAGGCCCGCCGGTCTCGTACGCCATGGCGTGCAACCGCTATATGCACACTTATGGCGAGGACCGGACCCGGCAGGCAATGGCCGAGATCGCAGTCTCAACCCGCAAGTGGGCCAACCTGAACCCGAGGGCATTCTTCCACGACAGGCCTATGACGTTCGAGGACTACCACCAGTCGAGGTGGGTGGCGTGGCCGTTCCACCTGTTGGACTGTTGCCTGGTGACTGATGCAGGCGCTGCCATTGTGATTACCACGCCTGAGAGAGCAAGGGACGCGCGCAAGGGCGGCGTGAGCATCCTCGGTGCGGCCGAAGGTCACGACCATTCAATGATCTCCCAGATGCCGGACCTGACATCGGCGTTTGGACGCAATACCGGCCCCCAGGCAATGGGCATGGCTGGCGTGAAGCATTCCGACTTCGACCTCGCAATGATCTATGACTCGTTCACTTACACCGTGCTGGTGAGCCTGGAGAACCTGGGGTTCTGCGGCGCAGGCGAGGCGCCTGAGTTCGTGGCGGGCCAGCACACTGCGCCCGGCGGAGACTTCCCCCTGAATACCAATGGCGGCGGCCTCTCATATACGCATCCCGGCATGTATGGCATATTCACAGTGGTGGAAGCGGTGCGGCAGTTGCGCGGAGAGGCGGGAGACCGGCAGGTGGACAACTGCCGGGTGGCCCTGGCGCACGGCACGGGCGGCCTGTTGTCTTCCACCGGCACCGTGGTGCTGAGCTCTGCTGAATAATCCTGTTTCGGGTGATGCCCGTGCAATAATCAGCCGCGAGGGACTGCCCCATGCCTTCTGAATACACAAAGCCCCTGCCAGTCGCACAGCCGGAGTCTGACCGCTACTGGGAAGGCGCACGCAACAGCGAACTGTGGCTGCAAAGGTGCGAGTCTTGTCATTCAACGCAGTTCTACCCGCGGCGCTTCTGCACTGCCTGCGGCTCACGGGATGTCGGTTGGCTGCGGGCAACTGGCCGCGGAACGCTCTACACATTCACCATCGTGCACAGGCCTCCCCACCCCGGCTTTGCCGATGACCTTCCATACATCGCGGCCATCGTGGAGCTTGAAGAAGGGCCGCGGGTGCCCACCAATGTCGTCGGAGTTGACCCTGCACCGGAGAACCTCGAAATTGGCATGCCAGTCCGGGCAGTATTCGAGAAGGCGACTGACCAGGTGACCCTTCCGAAGTTCACGCCTGCCTGAACCATGGCCAACACTTGACTGACATTCTCAATCTGTCCGGTCAGGTAGTATCAATAGGTCGCACGTCTTGTCCTGGCGTACACATGGCCGGGATCAAGTGACTGGGACGTCTTTCACATCCGGGGACTCATCGATATGAAACGGGACTTTCTCTATTTTGCTGACCTGCCGCCGGCTGACGTCCTGCCGCTTCTTGAGCGTGCGATTGCCCTGAAGAAGGGAGAGCGCAGCAGCGCGCTTTCCGGCAAGTCCGTGGTGCTGATGTTTGAGAAGCCGTCCCTCCGCACCAAGCTAAGTTTCTGGGTGGGCACGGAAAAGCTGGGCGGCAGGCCCGTTTACTTTGGCCCGGAAGAGGTGGGCCTGGGCAAGCGCGAGCCCGTTGCTGACGTGGCGAAGGTCATATCGCGCATGGTTGACATAGCGGTCATTCGGACGTTTGCCCAGTCAACGCTGGATCAGTTCGCGGCCGCTGCGTCCATTCCGGTGGTGAACGCCCTCTCTGATGCAGAGCATCCATGCCAGGCCCTCGCTGACCTGATGACCATCCTGGAGCACCGGGGCAGCCTGAAAGGCGCGACTGTCGCATACATAGGTGACGGCAACAATATCGCCGTGAGCCTCGCGCAGGCAGTGGCCGCCACTGGCGGACGTTTCGTGATCGCATCGCCAGAGGGGTATGAACTGCCGGTGAACATCGCCAGGCGCGCCCGTTCGCTGGGTGCGGAGATGGGCGGAGAGGTGGAGTTGATTACCCATCCAAGGGAGGCTGTCGCCGACGCGGATATTGTGTACACAGATGTATGGACCAGCATGGGGCAGGAGGCTGAAACACAGGCGCGGCTCGAAGCCTTCAAGGGCTACCAGGTGAATCCCCGGCTGCTTGATGCCGCCGGTCCGCAGGTGAAGTTCATGCATGACCTGCCGGCGCATCCCGGTGAAGAGGTTTCCACAGGGCTGCTGGACGACCCGCGCTCAATCGTGTTTGACCAGGCAGAGAACCGCCTGTGGGCACAGGCAGCGCTGTTGGAGACGCTGGCGAATGTTTGACCACAAGAACCAGGCAGGCTAGCGAGTACTTATGGCACTCCCGATTGTGGCCATAGTGGGCCGGCCAAATGTCGGCAAATCCACCCTTTTCAACCGCCTCGCTGGACGGAGGATCGCCATTGTCAGCGACATTCCGGGCACCACGCGTGACCGGGTGTCTGTGGACGCGTCCTGGAATGACCGGCGCTTCATGCTGCTGGACACCGGCGGCATCGAAGACCGTCCCGGCACGCTCCTGTGGGAAGACGTCCGCCAGCAGACGGAGCAGGCGCTTAAGCAGGCGGACGGCGTGATACTTGTCGTGGACGTCACCGAAGGGCTCACTCCTTCGGATGAAGACGCGGCTGACATGGTCCGCCGCTCCAACAAGCCGGCGGTCATCGCGGCCAACAAGGCTGACAACCTGGCGCGTGAATACGCCAGCGCTGACTTCTACGCACTGGGAGTGGGCGCGTCTGTGCCTGTCAGCGCCTATCACGACTCTGGCATCAGTGACCTGATGGAACAGCTTTTTGAAGTCATGCCGGCAGAGCGCTTCCACGCCAGGGAAACCAGGTCGGTGCGCATAGCCATCGCCGGACGGCCCAACGTCGGCAAGTCGGCGCTCTTCAACGCCCTGACCGGCGAGGAGCGTGCCATTGTCAGCCCCGTGCCCGGTACCACCAGGGATACGCTGGACAGCCGCTTCATATACGAGGGCCGTGACCTGACGTTCCTGGATACAGCCGGTCTGCGGCGCAGGGGTAAAACAGAGCAGGGCATCGAGAAGTTCAGCGCGCTCCGGACCATCCAGGCAATAGAGCGATCGTTCGTGGTGCTCATCGTCATGGATGCCACGGAGTTCGTGACAGCGCAGGACACGCATATCTCCGGTTACGTCGACGAGGCCGAGCGCGCCGCTGTCATTGTGGTCAACAAGTGGGACCTTGCGGGCGAGGCCGGCCTGACGAAGCAGGCGGCAGAGACGGAGATCAGGGAGCGGTTCAAGTTTCTGCCCGATGTTCCCATCCTCTTTACCTCGGCAGTCACAGGCGCGGGAGTTGATCAGATCCCGCCGAAGGTTTTAGAGGTATATGACCAGTTCACCCGGCGGGTGCTGAAGGCAGACCTGAGCCGCGTGCTGTCCGAGGCGCTGGGCGCAAATCCGCTCCCCGGTCACGGCAGGGTGCGTGCCCGGATATACAACATACGGCAGGAGCGGGTCGCGCCGCCCACCTTCGTTTTCCACACGAGCCACCCTGAGCTAATACACTTCTCTTATCGCCGGTACCTTGAGAACCGGCTCCGGGACGCCTTTGGTTTCACCGGCTCTCCATTACGGCTCCAGTTCAGATCTAGAAGCAGCAGCAAATGAGCGAAGTGTTCGAATGGGTCGTGGCGCTTTTCGCCGCCTACCTGCTGGGATCACTCCCCACGGGGGTCCTGGTTGGGAAACTGTGGCGCGGCGTGGACGTGCGCAGTTATGGGAGCGGCAGCACCGGCGCAACAAACGTGCTGCGCACCCTTGGGCCGCGGGCGGCCGCAATGGTGCTGCTGCTTGACGGGGTGAAGGGCGCCGCCGCAGTGCTCGTTGCAATGGCGCTATCTGACTCGCCCGTACTGATCTCCCTCTCTGGCATACTCGCCATCATTGGACATTCCTGGCCGGTATTCGCCAGGTTCAAGGGTGGCAAGGGAGTGGCCACCGGTCTGGGCGCGCTGGTCGTCATCGCGCCGATAGCCGCCGCAGTAGCAGCCATCGGCGTGATGATCGTGCTTGTCACCCGCTACGTCTCCCTTGGCTCCATGGTTGGCGCTGCCGCCGGCATGGCCGCAGTGGTGGTCCTGATCCTGCTCGACCGCATGGAAGTCGCTTACCTGATATTTGCAATCACCGCCTTCGTCCTGATAGAAATCCGCCACTCCACCAACGTGCTGCGCCTGCTGAAAGGAACGGAGAACAAGCTGGCCGGCATCCCACGGCCCCGTCGTTTCCGTAACCGCGGCAGCAGCCGCACCCGTCACCCCTGAAACACCGCCATGACGCGCACCGGAATCCTCGGCACCACGGCATGGGCAACAACCCTCGGCATTGTGCTGGCGCGCCAGGGGCATGACGTCGTCCTATGGGCGCGGTCGAAATCAGAGGCCGAAGCGCTGAGCCTCGCCCGCCAGAACGCGCGGCTGGTTCCCGGCGTGCGCTTCCCGGACACGCTTACCGTCTCGTCATCAGCCGAAGCCGCGTTTGGCGGCGCAGAGCTTGTCTTCGTGGTCGTGCCTTCTGTGACAATGCGCGCAAACCTCCGCCGGGTCGCAGACGCCATCCCTGCCGACGCCGCAGTCGTCAGCGGCACCAAGGGCATCGAGATTGAGACCGGCAAGCGCATGTCCATGCTGATTGCAGAAGAGCTTCCACAGGTAGCCCCCTCGAAAATTGGCGCACTGTCGGGCCCCAACCTTGCGCCCGAGGTGGCCGGGGGCAAAGTGGCGTCGGCAACCGTGGCGTTCCCCGGAGAAGAGACCGGCCGGCTTGCCCAGGAGGCGCTCAACTCCGAGGTCTTCCGCGTGTACACGAGCGACGACGTGACAGGCGTGGAGCTTGGCGGAGCGCTCAAGAACATCATCGCCATTGGCGCAGGAATCATCGATGGCATGAAACTTGGCGACAACGCCAAGGCGGCGTTCGTAACCCGCGGCCTGCATGAGATCACCCGGCTTGGCGTGGCCCTGGGCGCACGTCCTGACACCTTCGCAGGCCTCACCGGCATGGGCGACCTCGTGGCCACCTGCTACAGCGGCCTCAGCCGTAACCGCCGTGTCGGCCAGGAGCTTGGAGCAGGACGAAACCTGGATGAGATCCTGCGGTCGCTCGGCCAAACTGCCGAAGGTGTTCCGACCACCAGTGCCGCAATAAACCTTGCCAAGAAACACAGGGTTGAGATGCCCATTGCTGAGGCCACGCGGCGCGTCCTGTTTGAAGGGCTCACGCCGTCCCAGGCCATCGGGCAGCTCATGCGGCGTGCCCCGCAGCCAGAGGTGCGCCTGTAGGCGCGCTCTACCCGCCCAGCAGCCCCAGCTCGTATAACGTCGCAGTGAGCGCCGCTATAGCCGCCGTTTCAGTCCGAAGCACGCGCTGCCCCATGCCGGCCACAACTGCGCCAGCCTCCTCGGCCGCTCTCACTTCGTGGTCTGCCAGCCCGCCCACCGGCCCAATCACCAGCGCCATCTTCGAGGGGCCCGCTGCCACAACCGGCCGAAGAGCAGACCTCAAACCCTGGCTCCGGTCCTCCTCCCAGAGCAGGACCACAGGCCCACCTACAACCGCCGCCTGAATCGCAGCTTGCAGCGGCAACGGCTCATCGATCTGCGGCACAATCACCCGGCCCGACTGCTCAGCCGCCTCGGTGACTATGCGCCGCCACCGCTCCAGACGTTTCGCCGAAACCGCCGCGGCGTCACCGCCCTGCACGCGCTCAGATACCACCGGCGTAAACCGTGACGCCCCAAGCTCCGTGCCCTTCTGCAAAACCATCTCGAACCGCTCTGCCCTGACGACAGCCAGGAGAATGGCGATTTCGACAGGCGGCTCCACGCCGGGCGTCCGCGGCTCCCCCAGCCTCGCCGTAGCGCCACTGCGGTCAACGCTGGTCAGCGTCGCGGTCCACTCAGCTCCGCTGCCGTCGAACACCGCCACCTCGTCGCCAGGCCCAAGCCGCAGCACGCGCCTCACCTGTTCAGCCACCGGGGCAGGCAGCGTAACCTCCCCTTCGTGAAACGCCTCAGCAGGCACAAAAAAACGATGCAACGTTAGCCCGCCCGCACGGTGAACGCCACCCAGTCCTCTATCATCTCCGAGCCATCCACGACGCCACCCGCAGCCACAAACGCCTTCTCGACGTCCAACTTGCGCTGTTCGAGCACCCCTGATCCAATCAGCACCCCGCCAGGCTTCAGCGATGTCAGCAGCAGCGGCGCAAGCTCTATGAGCACCTTGGCAGATATATTCGCAAGCACGGCGTCAAATGCACCGTCCGGGGCCGCTGGCGATGGCAGCGATCCTGCAACGACCTCGGCCTGCCCGTCCACGCCCGCCAGTCGCAGGTTGGATCGCGCTGACTTCACGGCATCCGCCTCAATGTCCAGGCAGACGGCCTTAGCCGCCCCCAGCTTCAGTGCGGCGATGCTGAGTATCCCCGAGCCGCAGCCCACATCCAGCACGGCCGCGCCGGGCTTTATATGGCGCTCCAGTGCCAGCAGGCACATGCGCGTGGTCGGGTGATGACCGGTGCCAAACGCCAGGCCCGGCTCCAGCGGAACGATTACGTCACCTGCCTGCGCCTCCACGCCGCTGTCAGGCGGGGCGATCACCAGCCGCCTGCCAATCCGCACCGGCTCGAACGTCTGGTGGCTCCACTCCTCCTCGTCCACCGTACGCTCCACCATGGGAGGCAGCGGGTGCAGATGTGCGACCAGCCTCACGCCCACGTCGATCATGGCCCTGCGGCTCTTGGTAGTGGCGTCAAGGGGCAGGTAGCCCCGTATGGTCACAGGAGCGTTCTCCGGCGGCGCCTCGCCCTCGTCGGGGTTATAGCCGCCCTTCTGCTCCACCACCACGCCGCCCTCACCGTGGCGCGCAAAGAGATGAGCGAGAGGCTCCGCATACTCGCCGGGCGCTTCGATGCTCAGCTCTATCCAGCGCATTTTTGCGCCACCTGCCGGTAATACATTGCAGAAGTACGAACCAGGAAGCCAGCGGTGCGCGATGGCACGCTAATCGCCCTGGTCGTCGCCGGCAAACGCGTCCTTGATCCGGTCGAAGAACCCGCCCCGGCCATCGCCGCGCCCATTAACCGATGCGCCCGCGCCGACAAACGAGTCCGCCAGCTCCTTCATAAGCTCCCGCTGCCGGTCGTTGAGCTTCGATGGCGTAACCACCCGCACCGTCACAAGCTGGTCGCCGCGGCGTTCGCTCCTGCCCAGGTGGGGTATGCCCTTGCCGCGAATCCTGAACACCTGCCCGGACTGCGTGCCCGCCGGTACCTTCAGGTCCTCTTCGCCATCCAACGTGGGCACCGATATCTCACCGCCCAGCGCGGCGTGCGCCATGTTCATCTCGATGTCCACCAGGACATCGTCGCCGTGGCGTGAGAACACCGGGTCCTGCTCCACGCGCACAAACACATACAGGTCGCCCGGCTCGCCGCCCAGCGCGCCCGGCTCACCCTGGCCGCGCATCCTGATCCTGGAGGAATCGTCAATGCCGGCCGGTATCTCGATGGACATCGTCCGGTGCCGCTGCACGGTGCCACGGCCGTAGCACTCCGAGCACGGGTTCTCGACGATCTTGCCCTCGCCGTTACACGTGGAGCACGGCGCAACCTGCTGGAACTGGCCAAAGACCGTCCTCTGCACCCTGCGCACACGTCCTGCGCCGTTGCACGTGGTGCAGGTCTTCAGATCGGAGTCCTTCTCGGCGCGCGTGCCCTTGCAGCGCTCGCACCGCTCCATCCGGTCCAGCTCCACTGCCTTGTCGACACCAAAGGCAGCATCGACGAACGACACGCTCACCTGGTACTCCAGGTCGTTGCCGCGCCGTGGCCCCTGGCGCTGGGAGCCGCCGAAGAAGGCATCGAATATGTCACCGAAACCGCCGAAGCCTTCAAAGCCCTCGAACCCGCGGCCCGCATCGCCATTCACGCCTGCGTGGCCAAACCGGTCGTACGAGGCGCGCCTGTCCGGGTCGCTCAGGACCTGGTAGGCCTCGCTTATCTCCTTGAAGCGCGTTCCGGCGTCCGCTTCCTTGTTGCGGTCTGGGTGGTACTTGAGGGCCAGCTTGCGGAACGACTTCTTGATATCTTCAGTCGTAGCGCTGCGCGAAACCTCAAGGACTTCGTAATAATCGCGTTTGGATGTCATTGGCACCGTACAAGAGGACCGCTCGCCGTTACGCGGGCGGCGCATGTGATTTCAGCGGACGCAATCCAGACAATTATATGGGTCAGGCACGGCCGCGCATAAATGCGGCTCGCACGCAAAAGCCTGCGTGTGGGCCTTTCCATTCACCAGTTTGATGATCGAAAGCGGCGAACAGTTGCAGCAAACGCCGCGGGAATGACCGGCCCGGCATCAGCCAATGCCGTACACTCGGCCCGCCAGGCTGCTCAGCGCGCTTGCTGTGTACTGTACAACGGGAATAGCCCTGCCGTACGGCATGCGTGTCGGAGCTATCAGTCCCACCACGCCCTGCGCCTGCCCCGGCACGCCATACCGGCACACCACCACGCTGAACTCGTGCAGCGACTCCTGGCGGTTCTCCCGGCCGATCAGCACCACCGGAGCGCCGTCCGCAGACGCCTCGCCCGCCAGCACAGCAAACGCCTCGCCGTCTTCAATGGCCGTAACAACGTTTCGAGCCTGATGCGGCTGCGATGTCAGCTCCGGCTGGGCGAACAGCCTCGCCAGGCCCTGCATGCGGCGGCTCCTCAGGGCCTGCGCCTCGTGCTTTCGCAATATGTCCGCGGTCGAAGCAATGATCTGCTGCTCCAGCGGCTCTGCGGGCGTGGGGCCAGACGCCTCAAGCGCGTTGACGGATTTCCCCACCAGCGCCTCGCTCAGGCGGTTGCGCGTAGCCTCAAGCTCAGACTCGGAAACCGCCTCGTTAAGCGTGATGAGCTGCTTGTAGATGCTCGCTTCCTGGAGAATGACCACCAGCATCACCACCAGCTCCTGCAGGCGGAACACCTCTATGCCCTTCACCGTCGTGGACTCCGCCCGCGGCGGCGTGGCGAACGCCAGCGTGTTCAGGAGAGCGGCAAGCGCTGACGAAGCAGCATCCGCCCACCCGTCAACATCTTCCGGCGTGCTGCCCAGTTCGGTGTCCAGGAACCATGCGTCCTGTCCGGCTATCGCCTGCGCCGGGCCGAGCGTCTGCACGTGGTATCTATATCCCTTGTCTGAAGGGATACCCCCGGCTGAGATGTGCGGCCGGAGGATGTAGCCCTCCTCTTCCAGCGCGCCCATCTCGTTGCGCACCGTGGCAGAGCTGACGGTGAGGCCGTGCGACCGCACCACTGTGCCTGAGGCAACCGGCGCGGCCGTGTTCACATAGTCATTGACTATGATGCTGAGGATCTGGCTCTTTCGGTTGGTAAGTGTGGTCATGGCAACCCAACAGTAGTTCAAACCCGCTGAATTGGCCGGTGCTCGAACCTAGCACGCCCCATTTTCAAGTGTCAATCAGTTTGACGCTCCAACTGGCGCATTGCTAGAGTTGGCCGGTTCACTAACGCCTTCTACTGCTCTAAAGGACCTCCCTATACATGGAGATACGTTGGCTCGGCCAGTCTGCGTTTGAAATCAAGGCAAGCGCTGGCACTGTGATCTGTGATCCGTTCCGCGCCCTGTTCACTGATGACGGCCCCCTCAAGGACCCGAACACCGTCGTCACGTTCAGCCGCAGGGACTCGGCGCTCCGCGGCCTCCCGGAAGAGGTGAAGAGCCTCACCGGCCCCGGCGAGTACGAAATCTCTGGCCTCAGTATACGTGGAGTGGCAACGCCCGCCGGGGACCCGCAGAGCTCCCGTGACATTAACACGGTATTCATCGTTGATGCTGATGGCGTTAACGTCGGTGTACTGGGCGTTCCGGGTATTCAGCCGGACGCACAGGCCATGCAGCTTGTAGGCCAGGTTGATGTGCTGCTGGTCACCTCCGAGAACGGCGCTCTCTCAGCGGATGACCTTTCGTCGGTTGTGAGGTCGTTCGAGCCGAAGGTGATTGTGCCCTCTGGATATGACCCCGATGCCGGCGCGCCCGGGCCGGAGCTGGCCGCCCTGCTGACGGAGCTTGGCGCAAAGGCGGGCGACCCGCAGACCAGGCTGTCGCTCACCCGCAGCAACCTGCCTGAAGAGGTGACGACGGTCATTCTTCAGCTCAGGAGCTAAGGCAGCGCAGCAGCCCTCGCAGGCATGTCATTTAAAGGCCGTACGGTGAAATCACCGTACGGCCTCTTTGTTAACTCTCTCTGTGCCGGTTCCGGCCGGCTTCTAGCGGCGGCGGAAGTACGGCACGCACAGCTCGTTTGAGCAGTGCGCCACCTTGAGCGCAGTGTTCGACTGGTCGTAGTAGCTGATCAGCGGCAGGCCGTCAGCGCCAATGGTCACCGATGTGTGCCAGCCAACAACGCCTTCACTGTCGACGACGACGCTGGTCGCGCTGCTGCACTGGACGTTCGCACAGTGGGCAACCTTCAGGTCAGTGCTGCTCAGGTCGTAGTAGCTGATCATGCCCAGCCCATTCGCGCCTATCGTGATCGATGTGTATTCTCCCACCACACCGGCTGAATCCACTGTGGCAACAGTCGCGCTTCCGCACGAAGGGTTGTTGCAGTGCGCCACCATCAGTGACGTGTTGTTGCGGTCACGGTAGCTGATCAAAGGCAGGCCATCAGCGCCGGTGGTGATCGAAGTGTGCGAACCAACATCACCCGTGCTGTCCACAAGGGCGAGCACTGCGTTGCTGCATGTGATGTTGAAGCAGTGAGCAACCTTGAGCGCCGTGTTGCTCTGATCGTAGTAGCTGATCAAGCCGCGGCCGTCGGCCCCAACAGTAATTGAGGTGAACCCCCCGACCGTGCTGCTGGCGTCCAGGGTTGAAACTATGGCCCCGGTACATTCCACGTCGGAGCAGTGAGCCACCTTCAACACAGCGCGCGTCTGATCTTCGTAGCTGATCAGGCCCAGGCCGTCAGAGCCTATCGTTATGGCCGTGAACCGCCCAACGTTCAGTTCATTGTCCACGGTCGTAGTATTTGCGGCTGTGCACGCCACGTTGGAGCAATGGGCGACTTTAAGAGCCGTGTTGGTCTGGTCGTAATAGCTGATCAGGCCCAGGCCGTCCGCCCCAATTGCAATTGACGTGTACTGGCCCACGATTCCCGGGCTGTCCAACGTGGTAACAGTGGCAGTTGAGCACTTCATGTCTGAGCAGTGCGCAACCTTCAGGTCAGAGCTGGACTGGTCGTAGTAGCTGATTAGCGGCAGGCCGTCCGTGCCAATGGTGGCCGCCGTGTATTGCCCGACTATGCCCTCGTCATCCGGTGCGGATAGTGTGAGCACCTGCGGAGGATTCGCACGGTTGCCCTGGGCGCCAGCACTGCACACCCATGCGGTCCCGTTCCAGGAAGCCGTGGCGTCGCTCTCGCACGACAGCCCTGCGAGCGTGTCTGCATCAATACCATCGGCAAAGCCATCAGGGGCATTCGTCAGGTTGCCCCAGTTGACCTCGGCAGACCCCGGACCGCGCAGCTCGTCAGCGGTGTAGTAACGGTCATCGTGGTTATGGTCGCTGCGAGACACTGTGCTTGCAGAGCCAGTCCCGGCAAACTCCACCCGTAGCTCCCCACCTGAAGAAACCAGCCCCACGCCAGCCGAAGCGCCAGCGCCCGCGGGGCCTTCAGGACCCCGGGGACCGGCAGGGCCAGTTTCGCCTTGCGGGCCAGGCTCACCCTGGGGACCGGCCGGGCCAAGTTCTCCTTGCGGACCTGCGGGACCAATGGCCCCCGGTTCACCCTGCGGCCCCGAACTGCATGCAACCGCGGCAATGCCAATAAGGAATACAGCGAGCGCTGTAGTGAGCGCCCTTAGCAACTTTTTCATGATGGTCACCAATTTTATCTTGCGCACGTGAACATTAAGTGATGTTCACGCGGTTAACCCGCAAAGTGAATATTCTCTGCCTGCGCTGGCAGAAATTGACTTGGCCGTAACGTCATCATCCAAATTTCACGGCCAAACTAACAAGATGGTAACAATCGATGTTTAGCCAAAGTTACCAATCGGTCCAGCCTGGTAAATGCGCCAAATGCCGGGGCAAAGCATTCAAATTGCAGCGATCAGGCATGGGATCATCGTTCAAGCCGCATCATTGCTACGCCAAACCCACAACAAAGTATTGTCCGTTTTACCGGCGTTGCACTTGAGTGCTGGCCGGAGTCACGCGTATGAACTCATACGTGTGAAACCCCATATGAGCCTTGCAGGGAAACAACCCGTGCCTACACGGTCATAAAAGCGTGCTCTGCGGCGCGATGCACGCGCCGCAGAGCTTCAATCAACGCTGGGCAGGCCATGGGAAACACATCACGCATGTGCCACTGCCGCATCAGGCCTCAGAACGACTCCTCATCCGCCGCCATGCGGCCAGCATGAGAGGTGTCAACAGCAGGCCAAGGTGTCCCAGCCCGGCCGGTCCGCCTGACCTTGCGCTGCAAAACCCGCCGCCGTTCGGCTCAGGCGTCGCTGTGGAGTCCGGGATCTCGGTCGGGGTGGCAGTTGCCGTCGCCGTGGGCGTGGGCGGCACCGTGGCCGTCGGAGTCCTTGTCGCCTCAGGCGTTGCCGTGGGGCCTGGTGTCTGGGTAGGAGCCGGCGGCAGCTCCTCGAACACCAGGTTCAGGTCCTCCCGGAACACCTCCGGCTGGAACTGGACCGTCTGGAATGCCCGCTCGCTGCCAATGTAGAAACTCACCGGCTGGCCCACGTAGGCGTCTGAAACCGGGTTGACAACCACGCTGAAACGCCCGTCGGATATCTCTGTAATCCTTGAGATGTAGTCGCCCACCTCTGCGCGGATCTCCGTGCCGTCCGGCGGAACGTCGGAGCCAGCCACCACTCGCCCGCTGTAGAACGAAGGCAGCACCACTGCCTCGGTGGGCATGGGCGTAAGCGTTGGCGTGGGAGTAGCGACAGGGACATCGGGAAAGCTCAGGTCCAGCGTCCTGGAAATGGGCAGTGTCCATGAGCAGCCCGGGCACGGCTGCCCGCCTGATGTCCTTGGAGCGAACACGTCTTCCTGGTCAGCCTTGATCTGGCCATCCAGCCAGAACTCAACCGCCTGGCCAACACGCTCGGCGCCTGCATTCACAGTGAGGGACACATAACGGCCATCGATCGTATTCTCGCCAATCGTCGCCGGTAGGGACTCATAGCCCCCCACGCGCGCTGTGACCTGCATGCCGAAGGGAGCTATCTCCCCGGCAACTGTCACATTGCCCTGGTAGCTGATCGCCTTGATCTCCGGTGGCTGGCCCTGGGCTGCGGCCTGGTGATCAAAGCTGGCAAACACGCCCGCCACCACCGCCGCCAGGATGCCGATCACCGCCAGCTTCAACTTCATTGAATTTTCCTGCTTCCTCCGTGCCTGGTAATTAAAACGCCCCCCTCCCACGAGGGGGAGGGGGGCGTCCTTAAAGTCTTCTAAGTCTCGCCCTTTTGGCCGTCGTCCTTACGGAACGATCGCCGGGAGGGAACCGTCAGACTGCGGGCTTACGAACACCCAGATGCCTTCGCCGATCTCAACAGTATCGGCGCCGCCCAGCTGGACGAACTCGAGGCCTGTTGCATCGTAGCGGTAGACCCGCTGGTCGTTCACTGAACCGAAGTAGTCTTCGACTGTCACCGCTGCAGAGCCACCGCCGACGGTGGTGCGCATCAGTGTTGCGCCGGAAACGCCTTCAGTCTGCTCGCGCCGCTGGTCAACCACACCAACGAAGTTCCAGTTCTGGCCGGTCGGGATCGTGATCACCGCGGGCGGTGAGCCTGAGCCCGGCTCGGTCCGGCCGACCAACTCCACTTCCTGAGCGTCGAAGTCGTTCGTGTGCGCCCAGTATGCGGGGCCGGCGTTGATGGAGTTCAGCGCAGGCGAGGTCGTGCTGGAGAACAGTCCGGTTGCGGAGTCCTTGGTTGCGATCCTCCACGGGCTGTTCGGGGTGGTGGCGTTGTAGGCCACAACCTGGTCAACGCCCGGGTTGGAGAACACCGTGTTGATGTCCGGGTCCACAGGGTCGGACGGGAAGGACACCGAGTTCCAGCCTGCGAACAGGCCGAGGTCGAACGTGCCCCGGTCCACAATTGTGAACGAGAACGTATCCGCCGTGGTGTTGTTGTTGCCGGCTGCGTCGATTGCCTTTACAGACACTGTCTGCTCACCAAGGTCGAGGTCTGAGGACGGCAGGAGGAAGTACCTCTTGTTGCCGGCAGAAGCCACAACCTGATCGGTCACGTCGTCACCGTTCAGCAGGAGCTCCGTGATTTCCACCGAGGAGGTCTCCGAGCTGAAGTTGAGGTCAATGAACGGCCTGCGCTGGCTGATCTCAGCACCGTCGGCAGGAGTCTTGGCCGCCGACGGGATGTCGGTGTCCAGCGTGAAGGCCTTGTCATCACCGGGGGTGATTATGGCCTCGTTGGCGCCAGCAGCGGCGTCGTCAGCCGTGACGACGACAAAGCGCTGGCCGCTTGCCAGTCCAGTACCGGTGTAGGTTGCGCGCCATACGTTGGAGCCCTGTGAGAGGGCGCTTGGCGTGGCCTCGGCAGCAGGAAGAGCAAGCCCGCCATCGATGGCGTCAATAACGTCCTGCCGGTCAGCTTCCTGGTACACCCGCACGCTTGGCGGCAGGGACAGGTTCTCGTCTGAAGTCACCTCAATGACAAGCGTGGTCCTGGTCAGGCTGGCAGCGCTCTCGGCGCCACTGCCCGTGCCGGTGCCGCCTGACAGCAACGCATCGATCATAGGCGGAAGACCGTCTACTGCGTCAATGTTGCCGGCGCTCGTGGAGTTGCCTGCAAGGTCCTGGATGGTGCCCTGCAGTTCCACTCTCGGAGTGTCATTCGAAGGAATGTCTGACGAAACGAGCAGGTACACCTTGTCGTCGTCCACGATAGCGGCATCAGCAACGAACGTGGTGCCGTTGTCCAGCGTAACCAGGAAGTCACTCGCCTCAACGTTCTGGACATTGTCGTTGAACGTGATGCGGATGCTCCTCCGGTTGAGGACTTCGTCACCAGCGCCGTCAAGTCCGATACCGGTCTGGTTGGCATTCGCAACCGTGCTGAATGCCGGCAGGACCTGGTCAACCTTCACAACGTGGGCCTGGAACGTGTCGTCCACGCCCTGGTTGCCGGCCTCTGCATCAGGGGTCGGGTCGCCATCGTTGTCTGAGAAACCAATGTTGCCTGCCAGGTCAGAAGCTTTCACCTGGAAGTCCACGAGGTGGTCCGGTGCAGCGACTCCAGTGTTCGGCAGGTCAGCGCTCGGAGTGTGCGAGAAGGAGAACGACAGGGCGCCATCGGTGGTGCCGCTGGTCGAAACTGCCTCAGGCCCGTTGCCGCCACCCTGCACAGCGCCTGCTGCATTCAGGATGTCGGTGTTGTTGTTGACGTCGGTGGTCTTGTCAAGGAACAGTTCGAACTCATCGATCATCAGGCCGGCGCCGGTCTCGTTGACCGTGCCGGCGAAAATCGGCCGGCGGTTCTGCGTCGCTGTGTCGTGTGTCGGCGAGGTTATCGCCACGACAGGAGCAGACACGTCAATCAGCACCGTGGCAATACGGGTCACCTCATCGGTGTCTTCGTACTCAATGGACACGGGACCGCTGCCAACACGCAGGATCGCAGAGTTGCCAGGAGCCGCGCCTGTGGCATCAGCCGAAGCAATACCGTCGCCCTGGTCACCGTTGCGGTCTGTCAGGCGAAGGTAGCCTTCGAAGCGTCCACTGCTGCGCGTGGTCTCCTCAAGAATGAGGTTCACACCGGTGGTGTCAACGTCGCTCTTGGCAACTGCCGTGAAGTTGCCGGTGTCGGGGCCGTCAATGACATCGACTGCGCTTGTGGGGTACCTGATGTCAAAGTCGACATCGGTTGCGCCCGAAAGACGCTCCACCCGCACCCATCCAGCTACCGGCGGGACTGCATCAGGGTCACCTTCATAAAAGTTGGTGACACGAATTGCCGTCGCAGCGTTCGTGGTACCTGCGAGGAGCAGGTCGATGTCGTCTTGGACGCCCGCAATTGGCGACGCGTCGTCGTTCAACGTGAACACCACGCTGTCTCCGACTTGGACCGTGTCAGCCAACGTAAAGCCGCCGTTACCGTTGTCATCAACGATGCTGGTCGTCTCATCCTGATCTTCGTCAAGAATCACGATCTTGATCAGTTCCGCGTTGTTCTGTATACGCCGTACTGGCTCACCTGAAGTGGTGTCTGCCGGGTACGTGCCGTACACACTCGACCCGGTGGTGTAGTCACCAGGGTCTCCTGGCTCATTCGTGATCATGGACCACTCATTCGCCACATAAATCGTGCCCTCTGCAGCGCTGGTAGTCGCGGATGAACCCGCGACAGCCACCACGAAGAGAGCGAGCGCCGCTACGGCGCCAAGCCATTTCACTGAAAGCTTCACAGCCTCAGTCCCCCTTGCATCCGCGTTTTTTATCCACATCACAGGACAGAAGGCAGATGGTCCTCTGTCCATCCTGGGTGGTTCTAAACTCGGAGGTCTCCGATGCTGTAGTACCTACCGCCAACGCGGCGGCCAGGGTGCCGGTCCCTATTAAACTCATTTAACGAATATCAGACGCACGTGAACCGGCACACGCGCATTTCTGACTCCGGGACAAACCCTCGCGATTATTCCATTGCGTTACTCGCAATGTCAACCCGATTGGCCTGTCCAGTTTTCTGTTTTCGCTTGGTTGCTCAAAGTTCGCCCGTTACCGGGCATATACCTCTGAACTCCTTGCAATTACAGGTCCCTGCGAACTATATGGAGACGGTTCTCCATGTGTCAACGAGGGTTTATACCAGTAAATCCCCGTTTTCATTACAGGTTAATTACACCCTCATGGGTAAATTGTAGCAATTTGAAGCCGTTTTAAAGCCGCACCTGCTTAAATGAGTTCACACAGGATGCGTTAATTCCAGCCAGCCAAACCCAATTCCCCGCACGCGCAGGCCCCGCCTGGCATGGGGGCAGCCAGTTGGTTCGATGGCGACGCCCGTCCCGCACACACGAGACCCCTCGTCATCCAGGCCGCGCCATTCATAGAGGAAGGCCCCCCCAGTCCCATCTGGTAGGGGCAGCCCTGCGTGGCTGCCCTCCCGGCAACACCACTTCGACCGCCAACGTGGGAGAGGGACTAAGGGAGAGGGGGCAACTGGCCGCCGACAGGCGGCCACTCACACGGCGATCCACTCCAACCACCAGCGAAACCCATACCACCATGTCGTCTCGACCGGAGCGGAGAGACCTGGTGCGGCGGGGTCTTGGCGATCCATCGCAACCACCAGCGAAACTCCCACCACCATGTCGTCTCGACCGGAGCGGAGAGACCTGGTGCGGCGGGGTCTTGGCGATCCATCGCAACCACCAGCGAATCCCGTACCACGATGTCGTCTCGACCGCAGCGGAGAGACCCGGTGCGGCGGGGTCTTGGGCCATCGCCTTGTCCCAGCGCACAACGCAATTCAACATGTCACCTGTTTTAGTACGGGTAACGAGGCGGTTTGAGTGGATCGCCAAAGAGGGCGGCCACGCCATATCGTGATGGTTGCAGGCGTGACGGGGTGGTTGCCGGGGGGTGGCCGAACTGGGTTCCCGCCTTCGCGGGAAAGACGGTTCGGCGGGTGGGCCGTGGTGGTTGGGATGGGTGATTGGTGGTATGGATGCGCGAGGAGAGATCCTTCGCTTTGCTCAGGATGACATTGCGGTGGTGGTTTGAGTGGATCGCCAAAGAGGGCGGCCACGCAGGGCCGCCCCTACCTGGGCGGCGGATTTTTATGGGGCGTGCGCGTATGCTGTGCCGTGCTAGTTGATCACGAAGCGGCGCGGGCTTCCTGCGGTCTGCCTGCCTGTGCAGGCCAATCGACTTTTTCTCCGAGGGGCCGGATTTACTTCCAGGGCGCCCTCTCCTGGAAAGGGCGCCTTCCGGTTGTCTGGAAGTTGGGCTGGTGAGATTGTTCTCACCGGCCCCTTTTCTTCAGGGAGCCTTTGGTGCGCCTCCTCCTTAAAGGCGGCACCCGGCCTGCACTGGCTTTGTCAGTTCCGCAGGAAGTCCGCGTCTGCAAGCCTTTGTGGGGCTTGCAGCAGACATGGCAGCCGCCGGGGCCATCGGTATGATGGCTGGTACTTGCGCATGGGCCTGCCCTGGCTTTGTCTGGTTTGTACTTGCCTTCGGCTTCGGACACTCTTCGAGGCTCGCCTGGGTTTGTACTTGCCTGACGGCTCGACCCGCTGTCGCGGGTACCCCGACTCTTCGAGGCTCGCCTTGCGGCTCGGTGACGGACGCACGGTGTGCGTCCCCAC
>JBBDMW010000027.1:15200-25067 GCA_040878005.1 Dehalococcoidia bacterium | reverse complement strand
CAGATAGACACGTCCATCCCCAACTTCGTGGTGCAGGAGTACTCGAAGGCTGACGAGGCAGAACACAACAAGGTGTTCAAGAACTCGCTGAAGCGGGAGGGCGGATACATCCCGGTGCCGGACGCTCCGGGCATAGGCGTGGAACTGGACGACGATCTCCTTAAGGACGCCACCTTTGAGCCAAAGAACCTCCATAACATCCCCATGCGCGTTGACGGGTCTGTCGGATACTCGGTTTAGCAGCAACTCGGAAAGGCACGGTCATGGGCGCAGAGGGCGTAAAGAACATCGCGGTCATAGGCGCGGGACTGATGGGCCACGGCATCGCCCTGGAGTTCGCTTCGGCGGGCTATCACGTCCGGATCAACGACCGCAGCCCTGAGCTGCTGGAGGCGGCGCTAGAACGTGCGCGTACTGGCATGGACGCGCTGGCCAAGGCCGGACGCATCGGGACGTCGGAAGTCGAACCTGCCCTCGCCCGGCTTCACACCTGCGCTGACCTGGCAGAGGCGGCGCAGGACGCAGACGTGGTCGTCGAGGCCGTATTTGAGAACCTGGCCCTGAAGCAGGAGATTTTCGCAGCATTAGACCGGGTAGCGCCGGCGCACGCGATCCTCCTCAGCAACACGTCAACCTACCTGCCCAGCGCCCTGGCCTCAGCAACGAAACGGCCTGACCGGGTGGCTGTGGCACACTACTTCAATCCGCCCCATCTCCTGCCCATAGTAGAACTCGTGCGCGGGCCTGAGACATCAGACGAAACAATGGAAACTGCCCGGGACCTGCTCGTGCGCGCAGGCAAGAAACCTGCCATCGTGAACCGCGAAATACTGGGGTTCATAGGCAACCGCCTGCAGAACGCCCTGTTTCGGGAAGCACTTGCGCTTGTCCAAAATGGCGTGGCCACCGCCGAAGACGTGGATACCGTGGTCAAGTACGGGTTTGGCCGCAGGCTGGCCGTCGCCGGACCGTTCGAGGTGTGGGAGCAGATAGGCTGGGACCTGGTGTCAGTGATCGCAGGAGAGCTGTTCCGTGACATCGAGGACACCAAGGACCTGCCGCGGGTGCTCACGGAGAAAGTGGAGAGCGGCGACCTTGGCACGAAGACCGGCAGAGGATTCTACGAATGGCCCGAAGGGGCTGCTGAGGCACTAAGGCAACGCATGGCCAAAGCGTTGATGGAAATGTCACGCTGGGACATTTAGCCGCGGGTTTAGCGTTGTCAGCGCCAGGTAAGGCCGATAACTGCACCGGGGCGCCCAAGTAACTCCGCCGGGGATATGCAACGCTACCGGTGGACAGGAAAACCTGCGGCCGCACCCCGGGGTGTCTCCATCTTGATTTGAGGAGAGACGATGCTGACTTATTCGCGTTCACTCCCTGTTGTTGCCGAGCCGGATGTACTGGTTTGCGGGACCGGGTGCGCGGGCATAGGCGCAGCAGTGGCCGCCGCAAGGTCCGGCGCAACGACCCTGGCCATTGACCGCGCAGGTTTCGCAGGCGGGTTCTTCACGAACATCATTGGCTCGGCATTCGACGGCTTTGTGTACGAAGACACGGGACGGCCTGTTGTCGGCGGCATTGTCTTCGAGATGCTGGAGCGCATGGGTGTAATAGAGCCGGGTACTGGCCCCAATCTCTCATTCAACGTCAACGGTGATTTCACGGAAGTGGAAAAGCATCCCGAAAGGCTGATTCCCCGTTGCGACCCGGAGCGTTTTAAACGGGCGGCGGATGACATTCTTGAAGACGCCGGGGTGCGCACGCTCTACCACTCGCAGGTATCGGACGTTGTAATGCGTGACGGACGGGTCGACGCAGTCATCATCAGCAACAAGGACGGGCTGGTGGCCGTCAAGCCAAAAGTGGTGGTCGACTGCACGGGGGACGGCGATATTGCTGCATGGGCCGGGGCGCCGTATGAAAAGGCGGAGAGCCTCCAGCCCATGAGCCTGCACTTCCGCATTGCCTACATAGAGTTGACGTTCGAACTGCGCCGGAAGTGCGCCGAGGTCCTGGCAAAGGCCCACAGCGAAGGCCGCCTCGGTCTATATGGCGGTCCATGGCCCGCCACATTCTCCGGCCGGGACATCTATTTCAACGCCATACGCACACCCGGCGACTCCACTAACCCCGCAGACTGGACGAGGGCAGAGATCCAGGGCAGACGTGACGCATGGACCATGTTCGAGCTGTGGAAGGAGGCCCTTCCTGAGTTCAAAGACGCCTATTTCTTCACCAGCGGCCCAACGGCCGGGGCGCGCGAATCGCGCCGGATCGTGGGAGACTACATGCTGACTGGCGATGATGTGCGCCAGGCCCGGCGGTTCGACGATGTGATAGTCCTGGGCGCATGGAGGCTGGACAGGCACCCGAAAGGCCAGGCCGGGTACCACGACCAGCCGGAGGTTCCTCCCTACGACATTCCTTACCGGACACTTCTGCCGCAGGGCGTCAACAATCTGCTGGTAGCGGGGCGCTGCCACTCGGCCACCTCAGAGGCGCTGGCCTCCAGCCGCGTGACGGCCAACGCCATGGGCATGGGCCAGGCAGCAGGCACAGCAGCGGCAATGGCAGCCCAGGCTGGAGTAACCACGCGTGAGGTTTCGATGACCGGCCTGCAAGACCGGCTGACTGCGGCCAGCGCAATCCTGGATCCGGCCGCCGCCACCATGGCGGTGACATAGGACGACATGAATAGCAACGGTGACCCGCCGCAGCAATCAGAAGACGAAAGGCCGGGCATCATCGCGCCCGCCCCACTCATTTTTGGCGCTGTCTTCCTCATCGCCATGATCTTGCACCTTGCGTTCACAAGAACCCTCCCTACGAACGTCACTACCGAATTCATAGTAGGAGTGATACTGGTCAGTGTGGCGCTGGCGCTGAGCGCGTGGTCACTGTTCGTGATGCATCGTGCAGGCACATCGCCCAACCCCAGTCAGCCGACTGTTGCTCTTGTCACGAAAGGACCGTTCCGGTTCAGCCGCCACCCAATCTACCTTGCACATGTAATTGGATATCTGGGCGTGACCTTCCTGGTCAACTCCCTCTGGCCCCTGGTACTTCTGCCAGTTGCAGTAGCGGTACTGGAGGCCGGGGTTGTAAGGCGTGAGGAACGCTACCTCGGGCGCAGGTTCGGCGATGAGTATCGCCGGTACCGCTCGAGCGTCAGGAGATGGATATAGGCAGCGTCTAACAGGCCAGATAGCCGCATGGCATGTGACGGCCAGCGTTGCACTCACTCATATCGCTCAACGCCGAACATGTCTTCCCACGTGGTACCAGCCATACGAGCCGCTTCCGGATATCTGCCCCTGAACAGGGATATATGGCGTCCAGAGTTCGAGATCAGCGGCACTGGCAGTTCGTCACGCGGAACTCCGTCTGCTGGACCACGCAACCCGGTGATATGCAGTGCAGGCACGCCACGACGATGAATAACGACCCTGAAGTTGCCCATGCCTTCCGGCTTCAGCAATTCAAGAATCGCCATACGGTTGGTATCAGCTTCTACCTGCGATAACCGGGCTCGTCTCAGGTTCCGGATCAACTCCCTGGCGCCCAGGTTGGTCAAGAACTCGGACTGCATGGCATGGCCGGCACTCTCGAAGCCTGATCCGGCCATTGCCTCCTCCAGCGCAGTGAAATCAACATGCGTGGTTATGTCCTGCTCGCCGACGTTGCTCATGGGATCCTGGCCAAGCGTGTGGCGGTAGTAGCACCGCAAAGTGCCCGCCCAGCGGGACGGGGCATACAACATTGGCCGGTCGTACCCGTAATCCACGGTCAGGACATACCCGCGGGCCAACACGCTTCGTACGAGATCGGCCCATCGGTCAATGCCCGGGTTCACCTCGCCCCTGTATCCGTTCGGGAGACTCGCAGGAAGGCTACCCAGCCGCTGCTCAATGAGGGGTGTTGAAGGCGGGCCTGTCACCTCCACCAGGTCATCGCCGTGCACGTCCACAAACAACTCCTTCACGGCGCCGCCGTCCTGGATCACGAACCGGTGCACCGGCATGGCGTCCAGCAACTCGTTTGAAACGACGCAGCCTGTTACGCCTGATGGCAGGTCTGAAAGCGGCTGTACGGGGTACACGGAATCCGCCGCCGGCGCAATGTCGAATGCCTTGTAGCTCATTGCGTGAGCGAATTCAGGATCCAGTCGCGGCGCGTAACCTGTGATGTCGGCGGCCAGCAGGCCATTGGCCGCACCTGGCTCTACAACAACGAATGGAACTGGCCGGCCAAGGTGCTGCCAGAACTCATGCAACTGGACTGCCAGCAACGCGCCGAACGCGGGATGAGCGGAAGGACTGGTGAAAAAGTCGCCTCCTTCGCTAATGCGGTTGCCCGCCGCATAGTAGCCGTGGTCCCTGTCATACAGCGCGATCTCCATGAACTCGGCAAAGGTAATGGGGCCACGCTCACGAATGCGGCGTTTCAGGACTATCTCGAGCTGCGTGCTCATACCGGAAGGCCGACAGCGTCCCTGACCCGTGCCACGATGGCATCGTAGTCCACCGCATCCATGTCGTTCGCATCAATCCTCATCGTCAAGCCAGACACTGTGATGGGCGTAAACGGTGTCTGGACGATCTCCGTAAGTTCTTCTGTTTGCTCAGCCGCCACGTGCCCGGGATGCCGGTCGCCGTTTTGAGCCCGCTCCGCAAAACGCTTCACCAGTTCCTGCGGCGACGCATCCATGATGAGCTGTATGGTCAAACAAGCGTACTCATCCTCCATCCGTCTAACCCACGGATTCGTTAGCTTGGCGATTAGGGGGCTTTCTATAATTGCAACACCGCCTGCGGCGAGTACACGCTCAGCCGCTCCGAACATGATCTCAATCGCCGCCCAGCCAAGCGCCTTTGAATGAGCGCGGCCGTCCGAACCAAGAATATCGAACAGCTTCTCCTTGAAGGAGTCTTTGCTGAACAGTGGCGCGGGGAGTTTTTCACAAAGTATTCGTGAAAGGCTCGTCTTTCCAGATGCCGGGTACCCGGTGACGATTATCAGCACAGGCTGTTTAAGTTCCATGTTTGTCTTCTGCCAGGGAAAAAAGAAAACGGGACAGCCATAAGGCGTCCCGTTAAGAATATCCCGTGAAGTTAGATAGTGGTGCGGTCAGCGTTTATTGGCGGCTGCCTTCCTGGTGGCAGGGGTGCTTCGCTCCCAGCCGGTGATCTGGATCGAGTTCATAAACTCCTGCGTTTCACCGCAGTTCTTGCACGTTCCCTTGCTGGTAGGACCGTTCGGGCTTTCCACACGCCAGAAGTGTGTACAACCACTGGTCACATTGGCAGACCCCGTGTTTATGGACTGGCGCTTCGCCAAATTCGCACCCCTTTATCCTGTCTGACTTCACATTTCGTGTGACAGCCGCCCTAACGCTGGTCTATCGGCACGTATTTCCGATCATGTTGCCCTGTGTACTGGAGAAGCGGTCTTATCAGTATGTTGTGCCGCAGTTGCTCCGCCACCTGGATTGTCCAGCCGGGAACGCGTCCAACGGCGAAGATTGGCACAAACAGGTCCTGTGGGATGCCGTTCAGGTGGTATATGACTCCCGCGAAGAAGTCCACGTTCACGTGAATACCCCTGCGGGCGTAGGGCTTCATGGCCTCCACGACCGCATCGAGAATGGCATACCACTTGGGCTGCCCCATCTCCTCGCCAAGCCTCTGCACGCCCTCCCTGAGATGTCCCGCTCTCGGATCCTCAGCCTTATACACGCGGTGACCAAAGCCCATGACGCGTTCACGTTGCGCCAGAAGAGTCTTCACATAGTTAGCAGCATTCTCAGGCTCACCGATCTCCTGGGCCATCTTCATGACATTCTCGGCTGCTCCACCATGTGCCGGTCCAGCCAGGGCCGCGACAGCGGCGGCGATGGCAGCGTGGAAGTCAGCCCTGGTGCTGGTGACAACACGCGCTGTGAAAGCAGAGGCATTCGAGCCGTGATCTGCGTGCAGCACGAAGTCCTTGTCCATGAGACGGGCGGTGTCCTCTGTCGGCTCCTCACCTGTCAACATGTACAGGAAGTTGGCCGCGTGGGTCATGGTGTCGCTGGGCTTGACCGGCGTCTTTCCATTGCGGATGGCATGGTGAGCGGCGACCACTGTTGGCACCTGTGAAGTGAGCCGGATGCCCTTCCGGAGAGCTCCCTCCGGTGACTCATCTTCGCGGTCAGGATCAAATGAACCCAGAGCGGAGACTGCCGTGCGCAGCACATCCATTGGGTGGGAATCCTTGACGATGTCGATCACGTCCAGGGCCTGGTCTGGAATGTTGCGGGCGCTCTTCAACTCCGCGTCGAAGGCCTCCAACTGCGACTTTGTCGGCAGGTCCCCGTACAGGAGCAGGTATGCGGTCTCTTCGAAAGTGGACTTCTCCGCCAGGTCGTGGATGCTGTACCCGCGATACTCGAGGATTCCGTCCTTGCCGTCGATGAAGCTTGTCTCAGTACGGTCAAAGTAGACGCCCTGGAGGCCGCGGTGCATTTCAACTTCGGAGTTTTTCACTAACACTGCTCCGCGGCGAACACGCCGCATCGGGAATGGCTCATAGCCCCTATGCAGAAACAGGGGGATGTTATCTGGACTGTTTTGACGGTGTTCCGGACTGGCGTCGCCGAAGGCTCGGCGGAGCGGATGGCAGCAGGAGTTAGGTTAGGGATACTTGTGGCTTCCACCCGTCTGATCCGGCCCTTCAAGGAGGGTTAAAACCGGTGCAGATACCGATTGTCCGACCGCCGTAAAACTAGCACCGGCCCAGTAGGGTGTCAAGTTGAAAAAGCAAGGCCGCCCGGCCGCTCCTGCTGCTCCCATCAAGTTCGTTCAGTGGCTTCTGCGACCAGCCGGTCCAAGACTTCATCCACTGTAAGCGCCCCAAGGTTCTCCCCGGTACGCGTCCGTACAGCCACTGCGTCCGATTCAGCTTCACGGTCGCCAACCACCAGCATATAGGGGACCTTCTGTAACTGTGCTGCCCTGATCTTGGCGTTCATGCGTTCGTTGGAATCATCCACCTCAATACGCAGATCCGCCGCTGCCAGGCGCGCCTTCACCTGCTCCGCGTATTCGATGTGACGGTCCGCGATGGGTACCAGCACCGCCTGCACAGGCGCAAGCCATAGCGGAAATGCGCCGCCCAGGTGCTCTATGAGCACTCCCAGGAACCGCTCGATAGAGCCGAGCATGGCCCGGTGGATCACTACCGGCCGCTGGCGGGTTCCATCCTCTGCCGCATACTGCATATCGAAGCGCTCCGGCAGTGAGAAGTCCAACTGCACCGTGCCCAACTGCCACTCGCGGCCAATGGCATCTGGAACGAATATGTCTATTTTTGGACCGTAGAACGCCCCTTCACCCGAAATGGCCTCGTAGTCAGCGCCTGAACTCTCCATCACTTCTGCCAGCTGGCTCTCCGCGCGATCCCACATCTCATCTGTGCCAATGCGCTTCTCGGGACGGAGGGAGAGTGTAAAACGGGCGTTGTCAAAGCCAAAGAGCTTGTACGACTCCTGCAGCATGCCAATGAAGCCGAGCACCTCAGCGCCTATCTGTCCAGGCATGCAGAAGATATGAGCATCATCCTGCACCAGGCTGCGGACCCTTGTGAGACCGTGGGTGACGCCTGAGCGCTCGTACCTGTGCAGACGGCCGAAGTCAGCCAGCCGGATTGGCAAATCACGGTATGACCGCACATCTGAGTTGTACATAAGAGCCGCGGCCGGACAGTTCATTGGCTTCACGCCGAACTCCCGGTCATCAACGTTCATCATGTACATGTTCTCTATGTAGTAGTCATAGTGCCCTGACCTTTTCCACAGGTCAGTGGAAAAGATCTGCGGTGTGATTACCTCTTCGTAGCCATAACGCCGGTACAGGCTCCGTACGTAATCCACCAGTTGATTCACCAAGAACGCCCCGCGGGGCAGGAAAAATGGGCTGGCGGGCGATATGGGATCGAAAAAGAACAGCTTGAGATCACGGCCCAGTCTTCGGTGGTCCCGCTTCTCCGCCTCTTCAATGCGCTTGAGGTGGGCCTTCAAGGCATCTTTGGACTCCCATGCCGTGCCGTATATGCGCTGCAGCATGGGGTTGTGCTCATCGCCGCGCCAGTATGCCCCGGCGGCACTGAGCAGCTTGAACGCCTTTATTTCGCCCGTTGAGCGGACATGACCGCCACGGCACAGGTCTTCGAATTCGCCGTGCCTGCAGAACGTGACTCGTTCTCCTTCAGGTATGCCCTGGAGAATCTCAAGCTTGTAAGGGTTGTCGCTGACAATTGCCTCGGCATCGCCGCGAGAGGTCTCTCGTTCGATGAACTCGTGATTGGCTTTGACCGATTCCCGCATTAGCCCTTCTATCTTCTCCAAGTCTTCTGGAGTGAAGGGGCGTTCAACGTCAAAGTCATAGTAAAACCCGTCTTCTGTGGGCGGGCCGATGGTCAGCTTGGCGTTAGGAAACAGCTTGAGTACGGCTTCTGCCAGTACATGGGCGGCTGAGTGACGCATCTTGCTGCGCAGGTCATCAAGTTCAAGGTTGGAGCTTGGGCGCGGACACATTGCTAACTTTTCTCCGTTGGCACTCACTGGCGGAAAAACGCGCAGGAGCATGGTGAAAGCCGCGGCGGCGGCGAGTCAGATCGACTGGACGCCGGCGGTGGGGGCAGGAGGGCACGTCGAGGCTTGGAAGCGACGCGCCTTCGTAGTCAGCGTGTCACGCCAGTACAGTCCGCGCAGAGGGCGGGTGTCTTTGCAATATGTGAGCCATAATGATGGCTCAATACTTAACATATGCCAGGGACCGGTGGGAGTTAGTGGTGGGCAGTAGAGGACTCGAACCTCTGACCTCAGCGATGTCAACGCTGCGCTCTAACCAACTGAGCTAACCGCCCATTTCTCAATTTACCCATCAGCCTGCGAACGACGGTTCATGCACCCACTGACCGGGAGCGCCGGAACATTTTCGCAGGGGCTGATGATTGAATGTGAATCAATTGTATACGAGGGACGCAAATTCAAGTAGACAGCGGGCGCCCCTGGAACGGCGCAATTCGGAGTCCCTTCGAGGGGTCGCCGATGGGATCCTGGCGCGGGCGCAGCACTATGTCCGGGCGGCGACGCCCTGTTGAAGCAAACGTGTCCAATCCGCCAGCGCCGCGAGCAACTCACGTACTCGTGTGCGGGTCTCTTCGTCAACTAGACGGCCGTCCCTGAACTTGTCGCCTGCCCCGCCTATAAGCACTTCGGGCTGCAGTAGAGCGTACGTGCGGTTGTACTCGAGTGTCTGCCTTAGCTGTGTCTGCGCCCGCGCTGTGCCAGTGAAGCCTGGGCTTGCGCCCATTATGGCAGCTGGCTTCCCACGCATCACCGACTGCCTGGGAGGACGCGCTGCCCAGTCAAGGGCGTTCTTTAGCACACCCGGGATGCCACGCTGGTATTCAGGTGTGGCTATCAGGATGGCGTCGGCAGCACCGATCGCCTCCTTTAGAGCCGTTACCGGTTCTGGATCACCCTCCTGCTCAACGTCGTAGTTGTAGAAGGGAATCGGCGAAAGATCGAAGACGCCAATGCCCATACCTTCCGGAACCAGTTCCTGGGCGGCCTGCAGCAGTGCCCGATTGTAGGATCCCTGGCGCAGGCTGCCTGCGATGCCGAGCACCTGGAGGCCCTGTGACGTTGCACTGTTGGAACTCATGTTGCCCCTCCGTTGTAGTTTCCTCCGCAGGATGAAACATTCTCTCGTTGCGGAGAACCAGATCAAAGGTGATGAACTGCAGTGCTCACTCAGCGAGCGAGCGAAGACGACTCACACCGCTACTGGGTCAATTGTCACATACGCAAGTGGGGGGGGG
>JBBDMW010000027.1:10614-15190 GCA_040878005.1 Dehalococcoidia bacterium | reverse complement strand
CCCCCCCCCCCCCACCACTCTGGAGACGATGATACAGGCGCGGGAGCCTACTCCTTTGCCTCTTCCTCACCGTCTTCATCACTCAGGTCGTCATCGTCATCATCGAATTCCGGCTCGAAGTCGGAATCTCCGCCCCCGGGACCAGTCTGCATGAGCCTCTCGGAGGCAGCGCGGGCGGCTGTTTCCTCTTCAGATTCACCAACCTGGGCCGAGGCACGCAGCGCTGAAGCGGCGGCCTGCAGATCGCCATCACGACCGTCAGAGTATTCGCCTCCCGGGGCGCCATTCGAGATGGCGTCTTCGGCGCCCCTCTCGATGCCTGCCCCAACAAGCTGACGCCCACCAATGACCGCAAGCGCCTCCTCGAAGGTCGCTGGCGCCTGCGTCACACCGGTCAACTGGCCATCAGCACGCTCGCCGAGGTCATCGAGGCCAAGCCTCTTGCGCCCTTCAGGAGTGCGGTCAATCCTGGCCGGAATGAGCCGGCCAATGATGACGTTCTCCTTCAGGCCCATCAGCCTGTCCACGCTGCCGTTGACAGCAGCCTCCGTCAGGACCCTTGCGGTCTCCTGGAAGGAAGCGGCGGCCAGGAAGCTATCTGTATTCAGCGAAGCCCTGGTTACACCAAGCAGCACCGGGCTGGCCGTGGCGGGCTCTCCGCCTTCAGCCAGCACGTTGTTGTTCACACGCTCGTACTCATGCCGGTCCACAAGCTCGCCCGGCAGGAGGTCTGTGTCTCCAGGTGCGTCCACACGGACCTTGCGCAGCATCTGGCGAATGATCGTTTCGATGTGCTTGTCGTGGATGTCAACACCCTGGGACCGGTATACCGCCTGCACTTCATCCACAAGGTAGCGCTGAACAGCAGCCTGGCCCTCAATGCGAAGTATGTCCTGCGGGTTCTTCGGTCCGGCTGTGAGCGCCTGCCCAGGCTGTATCTCCTGTCCGTCATCCACCGAGATCTCGGAGGCTGCGGGCACGAGGTATTCGCGCTCGTCGCTCTCTTCCCACGTGATGCTCAACATTCCGCCGGAGACCTGCACGGTGCCGGCCACCGGGGCAGTGATCTCGTCCGGGTGGGCCAGGTCAATGCCCTCTTTCTGGGCCTGGGACTGGGCTGCTCTCTTCACGCCAAGCACTGCCTGGCCAGCGTCCACCCAATCACCGGTCTTGACCAGCTGCTTGTGGGTTGCCGGGATTTCCATCTCTTCACGGAACTGCTCCGTGTTCACAACGCGAATGATCCGGCCTTCCGGCAGCTCTGCAAGCGTTACCGTGCCGCCGATCTCTGACAGTACTGCCAGACCGCGTGGTGACCGGGCTTCAAACAACTCCACCACACGCGGAAGACCGCTGGTGATGTCCCGCCCGGCGATACCACCGGTATGGAAGGTGCGCATGGTCAACTGCGTGCCCGGTTCACCGATGGACTGAGCGGCGATGATGCCGACAGCCTCACCCATGATCGCCGGCTCACCCGTGGCGAGCGTGGACCCATAGCACTTGCTGCACAAACCGCGTGGGGCCGTGCAGCTTATGGGCGACCGTGCGTACGCCTCCTTGACCCCAGCCTCCTGGATCTTCTTCGCCACCAGTGGAGTGATGAGCGTATCCGTGTCAGCCAGCACCTCTCCGGTCTCTGGGTGCACGATTGGCAGCGCCGGGTACCGGCTGACCAGCCGGTCGGCAATGCCGGATTCCATGGAGCTTCTCTCACCGTGCGTAACCTGGATTCCGGAGGACGGTCCACACTCATCGGTCAGTATGATCACGTCCTGCGCCACGTCAGCAAGACGCCGCGTCAGGTAGCCGGAGTCCGCAGTACGCAGAGCAGTGTCAGCAAGCCCCTTACGGGCGCCGTGGGTTGAGATGAAGTACTCCAGCACCGAGAGCCCCTCGGCGAAGCTGGAGCGGATCGGCATCTCAATGATCCGGCCCTTGGGGTCAGACATCAGGCCACGCATGCCTGCCATCTGCTTGATCTGGGCGATGTTACCTTTGGCGCCCGAGTCAGCCATCGTGTAAATGCCAAGGTAGCCGGGGAGGGCCTCCTCAACTGCCTTGGTCATCTTGTCGCTGACGTCGGTCCAGATGTCCACAGAGGCCGAGTACCGTTCCTTGGCCGTTATCAGACCCTCCAGGTACTGGTCTTCAAGACGTGTGATCTTCTGGTCAGCCGCTGACAGCAGTGACTGCTTCTGCGGCGGCGTCACGATGTCCTTGATCGCGATGGTGGTGCCGGACTGGGTTGCGTAGCGGAACCCCAGGTCCTTCAGGTGGTCCAGCATCTCCGCTGTACGTTCGTTCCCGTAACTGGTGTGGCACTCTGTCACCAGGTCCTGGACCGCTCCCCGGTCAAACACCTGGTTTCGGAAACCCAAATCCTCTGGCAGGACCGAGTTGAATATGATCCTGCCTGTCGTAGTCTCCAGCATGTTGCCGCCCCGGTCGAGGTCACGCACCCGGATGGGCTGGCGCAGCCGGATCAGGCCCATATCAAAGGCCAGGCGGGCATCCTCAAAGCTGGAGTACCTGGGCAGGTCTTCACCCTCTGGCGCCTTGTCAACGCCAGTGAGGTAGTACATGCCAAGCACCATGTCCAACGTGGGCGACACGATCGGGAAGCCTGAGCTTGGAGCAAGCATGTTGTGCGTGCTCAGCATCAAACGCTGGGCCTCCAGCACCGACTCACGGGACAGCGGCACGTGCACGGCCATCTGGTCGCCATCAAAGTCAGCGTTGAACGCCGCACAGACCAACGGGTGGATCTGGATAGCGTTGCCTTCAATCAGCGTGGGCTGGAAGGCCTGGATACCAAGCCTGTGCAGAGTTGGCGCACGGTTCAGCAGCACCGGGTGGTTCTGGATCACCTCTTCAAGGATGTCCCAGATCTCCGGGCGTGCCCGCTCAGCCATGCGCTTGGCGCTCTTGATGTTGTGGGCATAGCCCTTTACCACCAGCGCGTTCATGACGAACGGCTTGAACAGTTCCAGCGCCATCTTCTTGGGCAGGCCACACTCGTGCAGTTTGAGTTGTGGGCCGGCGATAATGACTGAACGTCCGCTGTAGTCCACACGCTTGCCAAGCAGGTTCTGACGGAACCGGCCCTGCTTGCCGCGGAGGAGGTCTGTAAGAGACTTCAGCTTGTGGTTATGGCTGCCCTGGATCGCCCGGCCGCGACGGCCGTTGTCGATCAGCGCGTCCACAGCTTCCTGCAGCATGCGCTTCTCATTGCGAACAATGATGTCCGGCGCCTGCAGCTCAATCAGGTGCTTGAGCCTGTTGTTCCGGTTGATAACCCGGCGGTACAGGTCGTTCAGGTCGCTGGTGGCGAAGCGTCCTCCGTCCAACTGCACCATTGGGTGAAGCTCAGGCGGAAGCACCGGAAGGACCGTAAGGACCATCCAGTCCGGCTTGTTGCCGCTCTTACGGAAGGCCTCGATGACACGAAGGCGCTTAATGGCCTTCTTCCGGCGCTGGCCGGACGTGTTCCGAACCTGGCCGGAGAGATTCCTGCGGATCTCATCCAGGTCAGCCTTCTTGAGTACTTCGAGCACGGACTCTGCGCCCATGCCTGCGCTGAACACCTCGCCGAAGCGGTCACGCAGCTCCCGGTAGCGGGCCTCGGTCAGGAGGTCCATCAGCTTGATGTTTTCAAGCTCTTCAATCTTTGAGGTGATGTCTGCGTCAACTTCGGCCTTGAGCTCTTCGTAATGCAGGTGCACATCAGAGGGCTCGCCTTCGTCAGCGGCAGGTTCCTCTACTGATGAAGCGTCGCCGGGCAACTCAACATCTTCTGAAGCTACGGCCTCGTCGTTTGCCTCAACAGTGCCTGAAGCGCCTTCAGCCTCTTCGTCTGCGGCATCGGCGGTCTCGACCGCGGCTGGAGCGCCCCCAACCTGTGCCTGTAGCTCTTCATCAAGCCTGGCCATCTCTGACTCACGGTACTGCTCGAGGCTCTCGATGGCGCGCCCTCGGGCATCCTCGTCCACATTCGTGACGATGTACTGTGCGAAGTAAAGGACCCGCTCAAGGTTGCGCGGCGAAAGATCGAGCAGCAGTCCCAGGCGGGATGGCGTGCCCTTTGAGAACCAAATGTGCGCGACAGGGGCGGCAAGCTTAATGTGGCCCATGCGCTCCCGCCGGACCTTTGACCGTGCCACCTCAACGCCACAACGGTCACAGATTACGCCCTTGTAGCGAATCTTCTTGTACTTGCCGCAGTAGCACTCCCAGTCCTTCGTCGGGCCGAAGATGCGCTCGCAAAACAGGCCGTCTTTCTCCGGCCGCAGCGTGCGGTAGTTGATGGTTTCGGGCTTGGTCACCTCTCCGTATGACCATGCCCTGATCTGTTCCGGTGATGCCAGAGAGATTCGGATTGCGTTGAAGTCAGCGCCAGATTGTGGCATATGGATACAGTCCCCCTCACTCAGCCGCTTCATGCGGTAGAGCGTCTAGCCTCCCCCGGTTACAACCTTTTAAAAATGGCTGTCATTACCGGGGACCTTTTAGTGGGCGGGCTGCCCTCCTTTTGTGAAAAATGAAACCTGTATAAACCGGTGCAAGGAGCGTGGGG
>JBBDMW010000027.1:0-10604 GCA_040878005.1 Dehalococcoidia bacterium | reverse complement strand
CCCCCCCCCCCCCCCCACGCCGTGATTCCTAATCGTCATCATCCTCAGCGTCATCGGAATCGTCTTCAGATTCCGCCAACGCCTCCAACGACTCGTCGTCAGGCTCAGAATCGTCTTCGTCGTCATCTTCCCAGCCGGCGTCATCTGAAAGGCCGCTCTCGTCGTCCTCGTCATCGTCAGACAGGTTCACCGGCCCATCAAGGTCGGCCATCGGACCGTCTCCGAAGTCTTCCCATGTGAGCGGAGCGCTGAGGGCATTGGCGATGGCGTCCGCTTCCCCGTTTGCCGAGGCGTGCTGCTCAACCTCCTGGTTCAGCAGCTCTACGGATAGGCCGAGGCCCTGCAGTTCCTTCAGCAGTACGTGGAACGACTCCGGCACGCCTGGCTGAATCACCTCTTCACCCTTGACGATGGCCTCGTACGTCTTCACGCGGCCCACCACGTCATCAGATTTGATGGTCAGCATCTCCTGCAGGGTGTACGCGGCTGAGTAGGCCTCGAGCGCCCACACCTCCATCTCTCCGAAACGCTGGCCGCCGAACTGCGCCTTACCGCCCAGGGGCTGCTGCGTGATCAGCGAGTAGGGTCCAGTGGAGCGGGCGTGGATCTTGTCCTCAACCAGGTGGATGAGCTTCAGCATGTAGATTTGGCCCACGGTGATGGGCTGATCGAACTCATCCCCGGTGCGGCCATCAAGCAGCATGGCCTTTCCGAAGATGGGCGCTGACAGCTTCTTGTCCCTGGCAATTCGGAGGGCCTCATTGAACAGCTCTGCTGGCTTGAGGCCATCCACGTCTTCGCCCGCCTCCTTCAGCCAGATGCGGAGGCAGGCCTCTCGCGCCAGGCCGCGATTGGTCGGGGCATCGCTCCAGAGCCGCTCACGGTCGTAACCGCGCTCTGCGAGCCAGTCATCCACTATCTCCCAGCTGATGTGGGTTTTATCCAGGTCACGCCGGTCCAGTGCGTCTGACTCTTCAACGAACCATGCGCGAGCCAACTGGTCTTCGATCACGGTATCCTGGGCGCCGTCAAACACAGGCGTCCGGGCGTGGAATCCCAGCGTGTCAGCGGCCCAGCCGAGGTGAGTCTCCAGCACCTGGCCGAGGTTCATGCGTGACGGCACACCGATCGGGTTCAGGATGATGTCCAGGGGCGTGCCGTCCGGAAGGAACGGCATGTCTTCACGCGGCAGAATCTTGGCGACGATGCCCTTGTTGCCGTGCCGGCCGGCCATCTTGTCACCCTGGGTGACCTTGCGCGTGTGAGCAACCCAGACGCGCACCATGTGGAGCACACCTGGCGGAAGGTCGTCACCGTTCTCCTTGGTAAGCACCCGGACATCAATGATCTTGCCGTGCTGGCCGTGTGGAACACGCAGCGACGTGTCCTTAACGTCACGCGCCTTCTCGCCGAAGATGGCCCGCAAGAGCTTCTCTTCTGCGGTCAGTTCGGTTTCACCCTTGGGAGTGATCTTGCCCACAAGGATGTCGCCAGGGCCGACCCAGGCGCCGACGCGGATGACGCCTTCGTCATCCAGGTCCCGCAGGCTCTCCTCGCCCACGTTCGGGATGTCACGGGTGATCTCTTCAGGGCCCAGCTTGGTCTCCCTGGCCTCCACCTCGTGCTTCTCAATGTGGATGGAGGTGAACCTGTCGTCCTTCACCAGGTCTTCACTGATAATGATGGCGTCTTCGTAGTTGTAGCCTTCCCAGCTCATGAAGCCGACCATCAGGTTCTGACCCAGGGCCAGCTCACCATTCTCAGTGGAAGAACTGTCAGCAAGCGGGCCACCCTTCGACACACGGTCGCCCTTGTGGACAATCGGGTGCTGGTTTATGCAGGTCCCCTGGTTCGAGCGTATGAACTTCGTGATCGGGTGATCGAAAACCTCACCCTCGCTGTTCATAACCTTGACGCTCTCCCCAGCGGCAGACACAACGACCCCGTCAGTTTCCGAAAGCACAACCTGGCCGCTGTCCATGGCCACGCGGCCTTCCATGCCGGTCCCTACCAGCGGCGCCTGCGGCCTCACCAGGGGCACAGCCTGGCGCTGCATGTTCGAGCCCATCAACGCACGGTTGGCGTCATCGTGCTCCAAGAACGGAATCAGAGCCGTCGACACGCTCACGATCTGCATCGGTGAGACGTCCATGAATTCAATGTTCATGGGCGGCTCGTACTGGAACGAGTCGGCACGACGGACCTCCACCATCGTGGATGTGATCTGCCCCTTGGCGTCCATTGGCGTGGTCGCCTGGCCAATCATGTGCTGCTCTTCCTCGTCGGCTGAGAGGTACATGATCGTACCCGGGTCCATGGACACGTACGGCTGCACCGGCACCACTCGCGGGCTTAGAGCATTCACCTGCTCTGCGACCCTGCGGGTCATGGCGCGTCCTGCCTCGGCGATCACGTTTCCGTTCTCGTCCGTTATGTCTTCCCGCGGGATACGGCCCGCCATGTCCAGGTCGTCCGTGGACATCTCCTTGAGCACCCGGCGGTACGGGGTCTCAATGAATCCGTACTCATTTATCCGCGCGTAGGTCGCCAGCGAGCCAAGAAGGCCAATGTTCGGCCCCTCAGGCGTCTCGATCGGGCAGATGCGGCCGTAGTGCGAATGGTGGACGTCACGCACATCGAACCCGGCACGCTCTCTTGAAAGACCGCCGGGGCCAAGGGCTGAGAGACGCCTCTTGTGCGTCAACTCGGCCAGCGGGTTGGTCTGGTCCATGAACTGTGAAAGCTGGGAACCGCCGAAGAACTCTCGCACTGCCGCCACCACCGGGCGGATGTTTATAAGCGCCGCCGGCGTGGTCGTGGTCGGGTCCATCTGTGTGGTCATGCGCTCCTTGACCACGCGTTCCATCCTGAGCAGCCCCACACGGAGCTGGTTCTGGATGAGTTCCCCAACAGCGCGCACACGCCGGTTGCCCAGGTGGTCGATGTCGTCCGCCCCCACCTGGCCGTTGTTGATCTTTATCATCCGGCGCATCATCTCGACGATGTCTTCCTTGGTGAGCGTCCGGGTGGTCCGTGGTATCTCCAGGCCAAGGCGGCGGTTCAGCTTGTAGCGCCCCACGCGGCCGAGGTCATACTTCCGCTCGTTGAAGAAGAGGTTATCCAGGAGCGTCGTGGCGTTCTCCACGCTTGGCGGCTCACCCGGCCGAAGCCGGCGGTAGAACTCAAGGAGCGCCTCTTCCTGCGTGGTTACAGCAGAGTCCCGCGCAAGCGTGGAGTCCATGTACTGGTGGTTCGGGTCTACGTCCACGTCCTTGAACAGGGCGGATATATCTTCATCCTTCTCAAAGCCAAGTGCACGAAGGAGAGTGGAAACCGGCGCCTTGCGCTTCCGGTCCACCTTCACGGACAGAAGGTCCTTGCTGCTGGTTTCAAGCTCCACCCACGCCCCGCGGTATGGAATGAGCTTGGCATGGCAAAGAGCGCGGCCGCTGACCGGGTCAGTCTCAGTGGTGAAATATGCGCCCGGTGAGCGGACAAGCTGCGACACAACCACGCGCTCAGCCCCATTGATCACGAACGTGCCGTTCGGGGTCATGATTGGCAGGTCACCAAAGAAGAGTGTCTGTTCCTTGACTTCGCCCGTGGCCTTGATGACCAGTTGAACAGTCACGTAGAGGGGCGCAGAGTAGGTGATCTCCCTGCGCCGGCACTCCCGCTCGGTGTTCTTCGGAGCACGAATCTCGTGCTCCAGGAAACGCAGCTCAAAGCGGCCGCCCGAGAAATCTTCTATCGGCGAGATTTCATCGAACAGCTCTTTCAAGCCATCCTTGGTCAGCCAGTCAAAAGAGTTGACCTGGACCTGGACAAGGTTGGGAACATCAACGACGTTCCGGATGGTATTGAAGGTCCTGTACTCGTACTGGTTGGAAACGATGGGCCGGGAGTCGGCGACGACCATGGGACACTCTCCAAGAGGAGCTTTACGGGGTGGACAGCGCGAAACACGCGAAACGCCGGTCAAACGCGCTTGGTTCAGCGCGTGAGACTACGGCGTTATTAAAAATTGGGAACCAGAGTTGGGCCAGCAGCGAGAGACATACTCCGAGATATGTCTATGTTATGCCCTCCGTCGGGGCGTGTCAACAAAATTTGCCTCCGATACCCATACCCCCTGGTGGGGGGTGTATCCTGTGTATTGGTCTACGAACAATGATCGTCCCCAGACTCACCGGAGATTCCCATGCAGCCCAACTCAAGGGAGGACGCCCTGAAGCGCCTCGCATATATTGAGGGCCATCTATCTGGCGTCAAGAAGATGGTGGAGGAGGAACGCTACTGCGTCGACATCCTCCGGCAGACCTTCGCCATCAGGCGCGCCCTGCAGAAGCTGGAATCCAAGCTCATCGACAGCCACCTGCGGACATGCGTCGTCTCAGGCGTCCGTGAAGGTCGAGAGGACGCAGTTCTAAGCGAACTGGTGGAGCTATATGAAATCGCCGACCGCTGAGGTCAACAGCGGGGACACTGGCCGGACCATATCCCTGCCGGTTTCAGGGATGACGTGCGCCTCGTGCGTATCGCACGTAACGCACGCGCTCGAATCGGTCCCGGGCGTAGAGGCGGCGCAGGTCAGCCTGGCGTCTGAGAGAGCCACTGTCACCATGGGCCGTGACGGGGCCTTGCTGACGGACGTCATCAAGACGGTGCGGTCAGCGGGCTATGACGTGCCCACCAGGACCGCGACCCTAGGCATAACGGGCATGACATGCGCATCCTGCGTGGGCCATGTGGGTAACGCGCTGCGGTCTCTACCGGGCGTGGTACGCGCAGATGTCAGCCTCGGCACAGAGACGGCCGAGGTTGAATTCGTGCGCGGCGCTGTTGATCGAAGTGACCTCAGGAAGGCTGTAGAGGATGCCGGCTATGGCACTCGCTCCTTCGGAGACGAAGAGGCGGGCGCATCGAGTGACGATACGGACGCTCTGCGTGAGGCAGACCTCAAGAGGCTAAAGATTCGAGTTATCTTCAGCCTGGGAGTCGCCGCATTCATCATGGCGGCCATGCAGTACGAGGCGGTCCCGGCGTTTGCCGACCTGTCTCCCACGCTGGTCAACGTCGTATTCCTCCTGCTCGCCACGCCGGTGCAGTTCTGGGCCGGCGGCCGGTTCTACCGCTCTGCATGGGCGGCAGCGCGACATGGCACTTCAAACATGAACACGCTGGTGGCCATTGGCACGTCCACCGCCTACTTCTACAGCGTGGCTGCCACCATCTTCCGTCCGTTCTTCGAAGGCTCACTGCTGTTCGGCGGCGGGCACGGCGGGGTCAGCGGGCATGCCACAGGAACTTATTTCGACGTATCCACCGCAATCATTGGCCTGATACTGCTTGGCCGTTTTCTGGAAGCGCGGGCGCGTGGGCGTACCTCTACGGCAATCAAGCGGCTGATCGGTCTTCAACCGAACATGGCACTAGTGGACCGCGGCGGCTCGACGATCGAAGTGCCGGTGGCGGATGTTTCAGTCGGCGACATCATCATCCTGCGGCCCGGCGAGCGCGTGCCTGTCGATGGCGAGGTCACAGACGGCAGCTCCGCCATTGACGAATCGATGCTGACTGGCGAGAGCGTTCCGATGGAAAAGTCACCGGGCGCAGAAGTGTTCGCCGGAACGGTCAACGGGAACGGCGGCTTAAGGTTCCGTGCCACAAGGGTTGGACGTGAAACCGCGTTGGCGCAGATCGTGCGGATGGTGGAACAGGCGCAGGCGTCCCGCGCTCCCGTGGAGCGGCTGGTGGACCGGGTAACCGCCCGGTTTGTGCCCGCCGTGCTCATGGCAGCAGTCCTCACGTTCGCGGTCTGGTCATTCCTTGCACCTGAGCCGCAGTTCGTCAACGCCCTGCTCATGACAGTGGCGGTGCTGGTCATTGCGTGCCCGTGTGCTCTGGGGCTTGCAACGCCGACGGCGATCATGGTGGGCATGGGACGCGGCGCGGCCAATGGGATACTCATACGCAATGCCGAGGCGTTGGAGACTGCGCACAAAGTGAACACCGTGGTATTCGACAAGACCGGCACCCTCACAGAAGGAAGGCCCAGGCTAGCTGACATTCGGACTGTTGGCGGGCCGGAGCAAGGCCTCCTTGGCATCGCAGCAGCCATCGAGGCAGCTTCCGAACACCCGGTTGCGCTGGCGGTGAGAGAAGCAGCGGAGGCGCGGGGCCTTAACGTACCCTCCGCTTCTGGTTTCTCTGCGGTGCCCGGCCGCGGCGCGCGTGCCACAGTTGAAGGCAGGCAGGCCATGGCGGGGAACCTCGCCATGCTCAGGGAGGCCGGGATCGACACCGACGCCATCAGCCCGATGGCCGATGAACTGGCGTCCGCGGGCCAGACCGTCCTGGCAGTGGTTGTGGATGGCCAGCCTCTTGGAGTGATCGGGGTGGCGGACACTGTCAAGGCCGGAGCGCGGGAGGCTGTGGACACTCTGCGCCGCATGGGCATACGCACTGTCATGATCACCGGCGACAACCGCCGCACTGCTGATGCGGTGGCCAGCCAGGTTGGCATAAATGAGGTCATAGCCGAGGTGCTGCCGTCTGACAAGGCAGACCGTGTAGCTGAAATGAAGTCCGGCGGGGCAATGGTGGCAATGGTGGGGGATGGCATCAACGATGCGCCCGCGCTTGCGCTGGCCGACGTGGGCATTGCCATAGGCAGCGGAACGGACGTGGCGATCGAGGCCGCTTCAGTGACCCTGACCAGCGGCGACCCGCGCGGAGTGGCGGATGCGATAGACCTCAGCCGGACAACCATGCGCACGATTCGCCAGAACCTGTTCTGGGCGTTTTTCTACAATGTCCTGCTCATACCGGTCGCGGCGGGCGCCCTTTACCCTGTGTTTGGGTCGGGGGACGTGCCGGGGTGGCTGCAGCCGGTGCTGGGACAGCACGGGTTCCTCAACCCGATCGCTGCGGCGGGGGCCATGGCGTTCAGTTCGGTGAGCGTGGTTTTGAACTCCCTGCGGCTTGGACGGCGGCCCATGATGCCACGTCGACCTGCACCACCGTCGACGCCCGAGCGGGTTCGAGACAGGGGCGCCGCCACAGGTGCAGCAAGTTGAGCCGTCGGCCAGTGAGGCGTACTCAAACCTGATGACAGTTGAACATGAATGAAAGATTGGGCAGTCATGAAGATTCCTTTTCTCTCCAGCAAGTCTGAAACGGCCGTGGATCCTGTATGCGATATGGATGTGGACACGTCCAACCCGCCAGGCGGCGTGGCGGATTACGAGGGCGAGACGTACTACTTCTGCGGTCCCGGCTGTCGAGTAGCCTTCCAGAAAGATCCGGCGGCTTACCTGAGCGGCGAGAAGAAAATTGAGATGGACGGCCACTGATCCACGCGTCCGGCGAGGGCGTAACCGCTCTGCTGAGTGCGGGGTCGCCTGTGCTACGTTACTAACGAGGGATGCCACGGCCCCAGTTCACTCCAACGGCTTTGCCGATGTAAGGAGGTGAGAGCGATGGCTACGCCTGAAATGTCTTATGGACCGTCCGTGGCTGATGACCCGGTCTGCGGAATGGAGGTTGAGACACGGCACCCACCGGGCGGCACTGCGGAGCACCAGGGCAAGACGTACTATTTCTGCTCAGCCAGTTGCCGCGAGAAGTTTGAAGCGGACCCGTCCGCTTATGTCTAACGAGTGGGATGGCCAGTCCTGCACCCAACGAGCCCGTTGGCGCGTCAAACTAAATGACCTGTGGCGCCGGCCACGGGATGCTGCCACTACTGGCTACCCCCACAGCGCTGCGCCAACTATTGCTGAAAGGAGTTCGCATGACCACCACCGAGCCAAGACCCGCAAGTGGCAAGGCAATCGTGTACACCCACCCGGAATGCGGGTACTGCTCATTGCTCAAGGAAGACCTTGACAAGAAGGGCGTGGAGTACGACGAGATAGATGTCAGCAAGCAGCCGGATTACTGGACAGAGATAGAGCGTCTCTCTGGCGGTGACCGCATCACGCCCGTGACGGTGACTGCGGACGGTGAGGTGCAGATCGGCTACAACGGCATAGGCTGCAACTTCAACTAGCCCCGGCCACTTGATCGACATCCAAAAGGAAATCCAATGCCCGCCAATTTTCAACCAGGGGACCAGGTTCCAGACTTCACGCTTCCATCGTTGGACGGCAAGCAGGTCAGCCTGTCTGACTTTCGCGGCAGCAAGGTCGCGATATTCTTCTGGGGCTCCTGGTGAGGGTGCAGGGAGCAGCTGCCAGTCTGGCAGCAAATGTACGAGGACCTGAAGGCCAGCAACACTGACCTGCTATCGGTGGCGGTCGACCTGCAGGGGCCGGACAAGGCTCGGCCTTATCACGAGCAGGCACGCGCCGAGTTTGTGACAGTGGTGGACCAGGCGAACAGCCTGTCCAAGTTGTTCGGATTCAGGGCCATTCCAAACGGGATACTGATCGATGAGGATGGCGTGCTTCGCTACCAGAAGTACGGCGGGTTCGACATCAGGAAGCCTGAGAGCCTGGAAGTGGTGCAACAGTTCGCCGGGACCGGCAACGCGCCTGAGGCGGCCGAATCCGGAGGAGTCAGCCCTGCCCACGAGCACTTTGAGCGAGGCTACGCCCTGTACAAGTCTGGTGATGTGGAAGGCGCAAAGGCCGCATGGCGCGAGGGCGTTGTGGTTGATCCCGGCAACTGGAACATGCGCAAGCAACTATGGGCAATTGAAAACCCGGACCGCTTCTATGAAGGTGACGTGGACTACGGCTGGCAGAAGCAGCAGATAGACGCCGGACGATGACGCGAAGCCATAACTGTGCTGGCCGCATATTGACTAGCACCATCATGCAGACGTAATCTCAAAGGCACACATCGACGGTCATCGTCCGTCTGATGGGTCCGCGGCCCCGTGGTGTAGCGGCCTAACACGCCGCCCTGTCAAGGCGGAGATCGGCAGTTCGAATCTGCTCGGGGTCGCCATTAAGGCTTCTAAAAGAGAGCCGCCTGTGAAGGCGGCTCTCTTTTTTGTTCCGCCGTACCCCGCGTCTTCTCACTATACAAGCGGCTGATGTTGAATCAGCCGCTTGTGTGTTTCGCTCGTGCCGCACGCTCAGACATCCTTCGCGACTGACCATATGAGAAACGTGTGTCTCCAGTGCGGCATCCGCATGCGGCGCATAGTTTTCCGGGCATAAATCAGTACATGAATGGCCGGACACCAGCCATGGAAAGCGTGAAGCGCAAATGAACATCTGGCCGGGCGAGCCTTACCCCCTTGGCGCCACAAGCGACGAAGGCGGCGCCAACTTCGCTGTGTTCTCGGAAGTGGCTGAACGCATCGAGCTATGCCTGTTCGACGAGTCCGGCAACGAGACTCGATTAGACCTGCCGGAGGTCACTGCGTATGTCTGGCATGGATACGTGCCTGAAGTGGGGCCGGGGCAGCGCTATGGCTTTCGGGTCCACGGCCCGTGGGCGCCGGCCGAAGGGCACAGGTGTAACCCGGCGAAGCTGCTGATCGATCCATACGCGAAGGCCATTGAGGGCGAGGTCCAGTGGGACATGGCCGTATCCGACTACGACCCGGAAGACCCGGATGCGGGGCCGAACGAGACCGATAGCGCTCCATTCATGCCAAAATCAGTGGTCACGAGCCGTGAATTCGACTGGGGCAATGATAGGCCGCCGAACAGGCCGCTGCACGAGATCATGATCTATGAAACCCATGTAAAGGGTTTCACCAAGCTGCACCCCGGAATCCCAGATGAACTGCGCGGCACGTACGCCGGGCTGGCGCACCCCGCAGCAATCGAGCATCTCGCCAGTTTGGGCATCACGGCGGTAGAGCTGATGCCTGTGCACCAGTTTGTCCAGGACGGGCACCTGCTGGAAAAAGGGCTGAGGAACTACTTCGGATACAACTCCATTGGCTTCCTCGCGCCGCATAACGAGTACAGCAGCGACCGCAGCCCCGGCGCACAGGTGCAGGAGTTTAAGACCATGGTCAAGGCCCTGCATGCGGCTGGCATGGAGGTGATCCTGGACGTGGTGTACAACCACACGGCAGAAGGCAACCACCTTGGCCCCACGCTGTCTTTCCGCGGCCTGGACAACGGTGCCTACTACCGCCTCATGCCGGATGACCCGCGTTACTACATGGACTACACGGGGACGGGCAACACGCTGAACGTGCGCCACCCACACGTGCTGCAGCTAATCATGGACAGCCTGCGGTACTGGGTCACGGAGATGCACGTTGACGGGTTCAGGTTTGACCTGGCTTCCACGCTAGCACGCGGGCTTCACGAGGTGGACCGCCTGTCAGCTTTCTTCGACCTGATCCAACAGGACCCGGTCGTGAGCCAGGTGAAGCTGATAGCGGAGCCGTGGGACGTTGGAGAAGGCGGGTACCAGGTGGGCAACTTCCCCACGCAATGGTCCGAGTGGAATGGCAAGTATCGCGATACCGTGCGCGACTTCTGGCGCGGTGAGGACCAGACGCTCGCTGAATTCGCCAGCCGGTTCACGGGCAGTTCTGACCTTTATGAAGAGACGGGCCGCCGGCCGCACGCGAGCATCAACTTTGTAACGGCCCACGACGGCTTCACGCTCAATGACCTGGTTTCGTA
>JBBDMW010000026.1:0-25241 GCA_040878005.1 Dehalococcoidia bacterium | reverse complement strand
GTTGTGTTCCCGTTCAGGTCTATGGTCCCGGTCAGCAGCAGGATGATGAAGATCAGGAGAATCAGTGCGAGCAGGCCGCCTGGGAAGTATCCCCAGCCGCGGCTGTAGGGGTACACCGGCAGGGCGCCCACCAGCAAGATAATCAACAGTATGATCAGGATCACCGTGAGCATTTTGCCCTCCGTGCGTCATGAACGGGTGGGGGCATGCTTGCATCGTAGACTCTGGCCGGTTTGCAATCGTCACCTGACAGGTTGAACCTGGTTGTGCTTATGAGTTAAAGATGCCCATGCCTATTTGCCCAAGGGGGCAAATAACGTTCAATTCATGTCGCACATGAAATGGGTCCCGAACGGCTGTCCGGGACCCATTTATTTACCAATATCTACCTGAACGATATTGACCTTCAGGGATTGGCAACAAAATTGTGGCGTCTCGCGCCAGACCTGTGAAAATCACGATTGGAACGACTCCAATCAGACCTCCTGCATGATCTCCTTTTTGCGGCGCTCCATCTTTTCGCCAATTTCGTCCAGTTCATCGCCCAAGATGTCTTCGGCATCGGGAAGCATGTCTTCTTCTTCCTCTTCAATGTGATGCTCGACGTTCTCTATTAGGACTGTAAACTTGGCGGTGAACTGTTCATCTTCTGGACTGAGTTTCTTAAGTTCTTCAATGAGCAGGTCCACTACGTGGTGCTCTTCTACCGCTTCTGCGACCAGGTGCTTATCCTCTGCACTGGACTTCTCACGCACTGCCGGGTAGAAAATCTCTTCCTCCAGGCGTGAGTGAACGGTCAGTTCTTCAAACACCTTTTCCGCGATGTCCTGTTTCTTCTTGTGCGCTCCTTCACCGGCCTGTTCGAAGTCTCTGAACAGTGACTTAACCTTCTGGTGATCTTCCTTAATCATGTCGATGGCGTTCATTCGTGTGAGCCCCCTGGCGGCCCCGCCATGTGTGCAGCGGGCGCTGATTCGCAAATCGTGGCGCGGGCGGTCAATCGGAGCGTAGGTTGTGCCGCACCTGTATCCACCACCCTGCGGGGTGATTCGACATCTGTAGAGCGGGTGACTGGTTGTGCGCGGGGTTTCACTGAACGCGACTGAGTGTGCGATACAGGTTGACCAAGCTCTGATCAGGAACACGACGCGTGTCAGCGAGCTGTAAGTCACTGACGGATGTTGGGCACGAGCCAGGGCAGGCCGCTGAACGGATCGGCAACACCAGCGGAACAACAGCTATTCTGGCCAGGGGATGTCGGTTTTGAACTCGGGCTTGCCCTGTATCTCCTGTTTGACCCGATACAACTCTCCGCCGCGGTGCTCGCGGTCGCCCGGCGACTTGCCCGCGCCGCTGTTGGCACTGGTCACGTACAGGTCGGTCAGGTCTGAGCCGCCAAACATTACACTGGACGTTTGTGTAGCAGGAAACTGGATGCGGCGCTCTTCTTTTCCATCAGGGTCAAAGCGAATTACCGAACTGCCGCCCCAGGTTGCAGACCAAATAAAGCCTTCACTGTCCACAGTCATGCCGTCCGGCGCACCTTCTGTGTTTGGAAGCGTAACGAACGTTCGACGGTTCGACTGCCGATGGGTCGATGGATCGTAGTCGTACGCGTAAATGGTGCGAGCGCGAGTGTCCGTGTGGTAGAAGGTGCGGAGGTCAGGCGAGAACCCCATGCCGTTGCTGACACCAACGCCCTCAGCCAGGACCTCGACTGCGCCGTCTGGAAAGAACCGGAACAGTTTGCCGGGCCGGTCTTCATAGAAACTTCCTGCATAAAAGCTGCCGTCGGGACCGGCGGTGACATCATTGAACTGCATCGTCCCGCCGCGCTCCGGGTCGTGATGCAACCACTTCCAATCCTGGTCTGAGCGCCAAAGCATCACGCCTTCCCAGGTCCCGAACGTGAAACCACCCTGCTTGTTAACCGAAGCGCCGCCAACGAACACACCACGATGGATCAACCTGTTTTTGTTGGTGGGCGGATCAAACTCGAAAAACCGGCCCGTGCGGATATCGGTCCAGTACAGCTTCTGTGCGTCAGGGTCCCAAAGGGGACCTTCGCCAACGACCGCGTTTTCTGCCGCCAGCATTTCGACTTCAGACTTCATTTCGCCGCCTCCCGCTCAGTGGCAGAAGAAGCCCAGTATTTGAAGGGCACTACGCCTTTGGTCCACCCCAACATTATCTCTACATTGTTTCCGGTTATGTATTCACCTGGCACAGTGAACGCACTTTCGGTTATGGCTGATGTTCCTTCAGTAAGGACCCATTCACCGTATTCCAGTCCATCGATCATGACGCTTGCAGTACCGCCGATCACTGCATCATGGCGGAGCACCAGTGTGAGGTCGTTTCCTGCGATGGCGCTAATCGTAAACGACTCGGTAGCTGGCGCACGGACGAACGGCCCTGTTTCACATACCGCCAACTTTTCAATGAGGGTAGAGCATAACTGTTGGAGAAAGTCCGTACGGCTGATGTTGTGGTTGTGGGCTGCAGATTGTTGTCCATCAGCCAGTTCGAAGTAGCCCAACTGATCTCCTAAAGGGGCTGCCACCACTGGATCTGCGGGGGATTCCGCAACCAGTGACCAATCAACCTTGTAAACCTGTACATATGGCAGCGTGCCTTCGGAGATCATCACGGCGCCTGGAAGGCTGGTGGCGTAGCGATCTTCTGGGATGGCGAAAACGTATTCCGGGCGCTGCGTCGACAGTATATGTGGGTAAGGTATCCCGAAGAACTCATGTGTCTGTGCGCCTGTCACGTCCAACACTTCATGGCCGCTGAGGTATGCCGCAGCGCCTCCAATGCCTGCTGCTACAAGGCCTTCACCAGCAGTGTTCTCAGCCATCCACCTGGCTGGTGCTGCATACGTGCGCTCAACTCCTGCGATATCCCGATAGAGTTCAGCGCGCCGGTTTTGCCATTCTCCTGGTACGTTCAGCATGGCTGGCAGGAATGCCAGGGTAAGCAGGGCAATGACACCCACTGGCATGCATGCCTCGAGATCGACCTTGGTACGGAGTCGCAAAGTGTTGATCCGGCGGTCGGATCGTAGGTACTTCAGCAAGTAGCGGCCTGTCGTTGCCAGCCCCACTGCAAGAGCTATGAGCACGATAGGCGTCGCAGCGTCGAAGTACCGCCGCTCGCTCCAGAACGTCCAGTTGGCGTCCGGCAGAGGTATAAGTGTGCCATCGATGTAGATGAGGGCCGCTCCGGCGATGAGCAGGTACATGGCCGCTGGCTTTTTAGTCGCCAACAACGCGATGGTTCCTACACAGGCGAGGATGAAAGACGTCAGCCCTGAATAGATGCCCTGGAACCAGGGCAACCCACCGAGATAATTGATGACGGCGTTGGGAAGCTCCCGTATAAGGAGAAGTCCTGATTGATCTGCATCTGACCTTACTGCCAGACCGGTGGAGCCGATGTCGCCGCGAACGGCGATGGTGTACAGGGAGAATGTGCCGTATGCAACGAGAAATGGCCCCCATATTTTTGCCATTCGCCAAATCTGTGATTCAAACAGTCGCAGATCGCGGGCCATGCACAATAGAGGCCGCCAACTAGCCATAGCGCCGCCGATAACCGCCAATGCCAACCCCTCTGGTCTGGCCCATGCAGCCAAGGCGATGCTCACGCCTAGTAAGCCTGGTTGCTTCCTTTCCAATGAGAGGGCGACGAGTGCCACTGCAAACACCAGCATCAGGCTTCCGGCTTGTCCTGATAACTGTTGAAATGCGAAAGTCGGATCCAGCAGAAATGCAGCAGACGCGCCAAACGCTATGTAGCTGCTGTGTATGAAACGTTTGACCAGGTGAAAAAGTATTGCGGCTGTGGCGAAGCCAAATGCGAGCCCCAGGATTTGAGCAGACAGGACCGGGTCAACCCCGGCTGGAATTAACGTCAGATGGGCGCCAGCAAGAGCGATGGTCCACAACCAACTTGTTGGTCCGGCCACTGCCGGTCCGCTTTGACTCCAGTAAAACCAGCCGCGCTCCGCAAAGTTTCTCCCGTACTGCAGATACACCCAGCCGTCATTAGTGGGGAGGCCTCGCTCCGTGGAAGTGGCGCCCGTCATCTGCGGCCAGAGGAGGAAGAAAAATATGACGCCAAGCTGGATGGCCGCAAGCAACGCGTAAGGTCGCATCCGTTTGACGGCAATCAGGGTGGTAAATCTCCCGCCGGAAATTGGTCGCGTTGGGCGATTGTGAGCAGCATCGCTAACGTCCGTGCCCGATGCATGGGGTCCAGTTGTCACGAATTTGTCCAGCGATTATCAATCTGGTTGAAGTTGGCTACATAGTTGACGCACTAGTGATGAAACATGATTCAGACATGGATTGCGTGACGGTTTTCCAACGTATCTATGGGTTTAGACGCACACGGACGTTACCAATCAGCCTAGCCGGGTAGGTCGAAAACACAACATCGTTTAACCCCGCGTGTTTAGGGCCGATGAAGGGAATGACAGGCACAAGTGAACTTGACAGGTAATTCTGCGGATGGCTCCTGTACCCGGAGTGCCTTTTCGTATGGAGGCGTCTGGAAGTGCTTCACCGGTTCTTAACCGTGAAGCAGGCAATCACCATTGATGTGGGACATCGCACTGCCAAGACATGTGTGCAATGAACGTAGTCCGGTAGGATCTTGCGTGGGTGGCTGACCAGACAGAGGTTTGTGCCGGGACAGGCATTTCACCGGGAATTCTCTTTAGAATGAGTAGTCGGCCCGGAGGCCGGCAGCCTTGGGGGAGTGGCGAAATGGTAGACGCGCATGCCTTAGGAGCATGTGCCGAAAGGCGTGAGGGTTCGAATCCCTCCTCCCCCACCATATTTACGTTCAACATTGGTAGTTCAAAGGTCCATTCAGCGACCTGACGACTTGCGCTTAGCGCTGATTCGTCACATAATTCGACCACTTTTCCAGCTTGGATTTAGAGGTCGAAGATGGCACGAGCTGCAAGCAAAACTCCGCCCCAGAGCACTGTCCGAACCAATGCCAAGAGCTTTCTGAGGCACCTCAGGGCCGAGAACCTGTCCCCCAACACTATTGCCTCTTACCAGGCATCAGTGGAGCAGTTTTGTAGCTTCATTGAAGCGAACGGCATGCCCGCGCGGATGCCAGATGTGAAGCGTGAGCACGTTGAGATGTGGATTGAGGACCTGCTCGCGTCCCGGAGTGCGGCCACTGCCAATAACCGGTACAGGGGACTGCACCAGTTCTGGAAATGGGCTGAAGAAGAAGGCGAGGTAACTGAGTCGCCAATGCGACGGATGTCTCCACCGAAGGTGCCTGAGTCATTGGTTCCTGTTCTTTCAGAGGTTGAACTTGCCCGGCTCATCAAGGCGTGTAGCGGAACCGGGTTTTACGAACGCCGGGATACGGCGCTGCTGATGTGTTTCATGTCCAGCGGGGCGAGGAAGTCCGAGATTGGCAACCTGCGCTGGAGCGACGGTGACGCGACGCAGTGTGACCTGGACCTCGACACTGCAAGAGCGCTGATAAAAGGGAAGGGTGGACGTGACCGGATCGTTGACCTTACGCCCAAGACCGTGAAGGCGCTGGACAGGTACATAAGGATCCGCTCCGGGCATCGTGACGCCGAATTTCCCTGGCTGTGGCTGGGCAAGCGTGGCAGGTTGACACCCACCGGTTGCGCCCGCGCATTGGAGCAGAGGGCAGAGCAGGCGGGTATAGGGAAAATTCACGTGCACCAGCTTCGCCACTCATTTGCCCATTACTGGCTGCTTGATGGCGGTGCCGAAGAATCGCTGATGAGGAACATGGGCTGGAAATCGCGGGAGATGCTCTCACGATACGCCGCCTCATCCGGGCAGGAGAGGGCACTGTTGGCGAACCGAAGGGTCGGCCTCGGCAGCCGATTCTAGTTCTAGCGTTGAAGCCTTTGACTGAGTCGGCCCTGCGGGCGTTACTACCGGCTTGGGTGCGCGCTGCAATGCGGCCCCTCTGCCAAGGGATAGCGGCCTAAAGTCTCTAAAGCCCACTGCCGCAACCATTGGAACGACAAACCGGTGGCATACGCTTAGCCAACCATATATGGTCAGGCGCCAGTTTAGTGAAGGCCGGTCTGTGTGACCGGATGCTGGCTTTGACGAAGCATGGTGGCTGGTGGGCAGGTCTGGCTTTGCGGTTTCGCAGGTGGACATCGGTGGAGGTTTCCTTTGATGTGTCGGGTACGTCGCGCCGTGTGTCCTAGCGCATCGATGTATGCCGTTGGATGAGATCGGGAGTCTCAGCCGGGGCAATGAACAGAACGAATGTTCTTTTATTTACTATGCGGCATGTTCTACAGCATGTCAAGGGGTGGGCGTTGGTGTGTTATCCCGAGCCGTCCAGCGGAGCCTGCTGGCGGAGCTGGAGGATGGGAGGGCGGAGGTGGCAGGGGAAGCTGTGTCCCCGCTGTTGCTACCTCACTCCCGTGCGTTCCCGCAAGGCGGGAATCTGGCACCATGATCCCGCGCAGGCGGGAGCTACGCGGGGTTATGGCGACGGTAAGGTTCCCACGGTCTTTGCATCGCACGGGTAGGAGCGCACGACGAGGTTGGCGACGGTCTTCTCCGCTGGGTATCACCAGGTAGGCGGGAGCCCACAAGGCGGGCAAACGGGCGGAACCAAGCGCTCTGAGTACGCCCCAATCACGGAACCTAATTCAAAATCAACGCTTCCCGGTTACCCGCCATGCGGCATCCGTGATCGCGCTCATGATCCGTTGGCCGCTGTGGTATATTCTTACCCCGCACGCCGAGCCTCGCGCGAACAATATATCGCCCATTGCTCGCAACGGACGCGCCCACATAAACCTCGCGCATTCCACAGTACAAATAGCATGGGAAATCTACGTGCAATTAATACATTGCAAGATAGAGATTAGGAAATAGCGTTAAATGGCACGTAGAAACTCAGGAAACGGCACATCTCCCGCCCTCGGCATAGAGACCCAGTTGTGGCAGTCCGCCGACGCCCTCCGCAACAACATGGACGCCGCCGAGTACAAGCACGTCGTCCTCGGCCTCATATTCCTGAAGTACATCTCTGACGCCTTCGAGTCCCACCACGAGAAGCTCCTTGCGGAGGTGGGCCAGGGCGCAGACCCTGAAGACCAGGACGAGTACAAGGCCGCCAACATCTTCTGGGTTCCGCCCGGCGCACGCTGGTCCCACCTGAAGGACAGCGCCCGCCAGTCCACCATCGGCCAGATCGTGGATGAGGCCATGGACGCCGTCGAGCGGGACAACCCATCGCTCAAGGACGTGCTGCCAAAGAACTTCGCCCGCCCCGGACTGGACAAGCAGCGCCTCGGCCAGCTGATCGACCTCATGAGCAACGTTGTCGTCGGTGATGAGGCCAGCCGGTCCATGGATACTCTCGGCCGGGTTTATGAGTACTTCCTGTCAAGGTTCGCCAGCGCGGAAGGGAAGAAGGGCGGCCAGTTCTACACGCCCCGGAGCGTCGTGCAGCTCCTGGTGGAGATGCTCGCCCCGTACAAGGGCCGCGTTTATGACCCCTGCTGTGGCTCTGGCGGCATGTTCGTGCAGTCCCAGAAGTTCGTGACTGCCCACGCCAACGGGAACGGCAACGGCGGCAGGGCCAGGGCAGACATCTCCATATACGGCCAGGAGTCCAACTACACAACGTGGCGCCTGGCCAAGATGAACCTGGCGATCCGCGGCATTGATGGGAACATCACGCATGGCGATAGCTTCCATGACGACCGGCACCCGGACCTGAAGGCCGACTACGTCCTGGCCAACCCGCCGTTCAACGACAGCGACTGGCAGGGTGATCTTCTCCGGGATGACAGGCGCTGGCAGTACGGGGTACCGCCAGCTCGCAACGCCAACTACGCATGGGTGCAGCATTTCATCCACCACCTTTCGCCCACCGGCATGGCCGGCTTTGTGCTGGCCAACGGGTCGATGTCGTCCAACCAGTCTGGCGAGGGCGAGATACGAAAGGCGATCATCGAGGCTGACCTGGTGGACTGCATGGTGGCCCTGCCCGGCCAGCTGTTCTACTCGACACAGATTCCGGTTTGCCTGTGGTTCATCGCCCGCGACAAAAAGGGCGGCCGCGGGTTCCGCGACCGCCGGGGCGAAACGCTGTTCATCGACGCCCGGAAATCAGGCTCGCTGGTTGATCGCGTGCACCGCGAGCTGAGTGTTGAGGATATGGCCAGGATAGCTGGCGCTTACCATGCCTGGCGCGGTGACGCAGATGTTGACGAGTACGAAGATGTTCCCGGCTTCTGCAATTCAGCCACGCTTGATGACATCCGAAAGCACAGCCACGTCCTCACTCCCGGCCGCTACGTGGGCGCGGAAGCAGCTGAGGACGACGGCGAGCCGTTCGAGGAGAAGATGGCGCGGTTGTCCGCGCAGTTGCAGGAACAGCAGGCTGAGGCGGCCCAACTAGACACGACCATCGCCGCGAACCTGAGGGAGTTTGGGTATGGCTAAGCGACAAGCAACTAGTGTGCGGCCAACAAGTACTGACATTCGGCGCATCATGCTCAAGTACTTCTACGATCGCAACAAAAATGCAACTAGCGCCCGCGGAAAGAGAGGCTCGGCCGTAAAGATTAGCGATGTCAAGAAGGAACTCAAACTAGCCAACGGTCTTACACAGTCAGAGGTGCAAAGTAACCTGACGTACCTCATCAGCCAAGGATGGGTCGAAGAGGACACAGTGGAGAAGTCTTACACTGCGCCCGGTGGAACCGTAATCCCTTCCTCCACGTCCTTCTACAAAGTCACAGCAGCTGGCATCGACAAAATTGAAGGCGAGGGCGAGTTCACAATGCCTAAGTTTCATGGAATTAAAATTGAAGCAACGGGTCAGAACATCATTACGCTTGGCGACGGAAATCAGATTAACGCCAAGTTTGGCGATATTGGGGAATCACTTGCGGCTCTAAGTGAAGTAATTGCTCGGTCTGAGGCGCCAGATATCCAAAAAATGAGCTTGATCGCTGATATTGATACGATTCAGTCACAACTTGCTAAGCCCGAGCCAAGTTACGGAATCGTTAAGGCTGCATGGGAGTCGGTCAAGGAAGCTTCCAGTATAAGCGGCTGTATAGCACTGGTTGAAAAGGCTGATGCGCTGATAGCGAAATTTTTCTGATGCGGTCTTTCACCCTTGCACACGAGCAACAGACCAAAACAGGGGAACTGGGTCAGATCATGCAGCCAACTTCAGTAGGCTTGGATATGGACCGTGCGTGGCCTCAAGCGGTTCTAGGTGAATTGATTCAATGTGGAGATGCCCATCTGCAGACTGGCCCTTTCGGCACTGCTTTGAAAGCGGCCGAGTATGCATCAGTGGGAGTCCCACTCATCTCTGTACGCGAAATTAGAGACGGATACCTCGAGGTTGGCGAAGGAACACCGCGTGTGAGTGCAAAGACTGTCGAGCGCCTTTCTAAATTTGTTCTTGAGGCTGGAGATATCGTTTTTGGCCGGAAAGGTGGAATAGATCGCAACGCGGTTGTTAAGAGCGCTCAAGAAGGTTGGTTTTTAGGTTCCGATGGAATTCGATTGAGGCTGTCCAAGAACCACGATAGCCGGTTCTTCAGCTACCGAATGAGAAGTCCGGCCACGCGTGCTTGGCTTACTCAAAATTCTGAGGGCACTACTATGCCCTCGCTAAACCAAGAAATTCTGAGTCGAGTTCCAGTGGTTGTCCCTCCTCTCCCTGAACAGCGCGCCATCGCCCACATACTCGGCACGCTGGACGACAAGATCGAGTTGAACCGGCGGATGAATGAGACGCTGGAGGCCATGGCCCGGGCAATCTTCAAGTCTTGGTTCATAGACTTTGATCCTGTCCGGGCCAAATCCGAAGGTCGTGACACCGGCCTGCCCCCGCACATCGCCAACCTGTTCCCTGACAGCTTTGAGGACTCGGAACTGGGCCAGATTCCGGCTGGATGGGAAGTGGCGCCGCTACATAAGTTCGCAACGCTACAAACCAAGGCGATTCAACCTCGTGATGAGCCCGGAAGGCTATGGGAGCACTACAGCATCCCCGCATTCGACGAAGGACGACGACCCTCAAAAGAACTCGGAGCAACTATTAAGAGCGGCAAGTACCTTGTGCCCCAAGGTGCGGTACTGATGTCAAAGCTCAACCCCCAATTTCCACGAGTATGGTTGGCCGATGTCTCTGATCAAGACTCTGCTATTTGTTCGACAGAATTCTTGCCATTTATACCAAAATCGACGAAGTTCCTTCCATTTCTGTATGAGTTGGCGCGCTCTGATTTGTTCCAGAACGAAATCATTAACCGCGCTACCGGCAGCACGGGCAGTCGTCAGAGGGTTAGACCAAAGGATGTTGGAGAGATCAGCATAGCCTTACCCCCTGCTGAACTGCTTGACTGTTTCTCGAGGTTAGCTGGAGCGGTCAATCAACGAATCCTGATAAATATCCGCATATCGGCATCTGTGGAAAAAATTCGTGACACGCTGCTACCAAAGCTCATCACCGGCGAACTGCGTACAAGCGATGCTGCTGAACTTTTGGATTCCACAGCATGAGCGGAGACCTCATAAGCGCCAAAACGCGGCAGGCTTTCCGCGAATACATGGTTGGTCATTGGGTTCTTGATCAGATTTCCGATGAGTTTGATACAGCCAAAATTGATTGTGACGCTACTTTTCAGCCAAGACGTGGAGGCCAGCGCCGGACGCTTATCGAGCAGTACTACCACTCAGTCGACTGGGCTGATTGGAATGATGTTAAGAAAGTGCTCGAAGTCTTCGAGGCTGTGCTTACCTCTGCAGAGGAGGTTGCGCTGGTCGAAAAGGAACACAACAGGGAGATCCATAAACTTCTCCTCCCTCTAAAGAGAGATGGGTTTGATTTCGTCGAGGGACAAATTTTGGGGTGGACGAACTTGTTGGCGTTGAATGCCATCAAGAAGGCTGCCGTAACCTTTGACGCCAAACATTTGGCCGAGCAGGTTCATCGGATGGAATCCTCTATTGAGTCAGACCCGGCCCTCGCGATTGGCACTGCAAAGGAACTGATAGAAACCTGTTGTAAGACGATTCTTTCAGAGCGCGGGAAACCTGTACAAGGGAAACCAGACATTCCGGCACTGACCAAAGCGACGCTAAAGGAATTAAAGCTTCTGCCTGACGACATCCCGGAATCAGCCCGAGGGAGTGATGTAATGAAGCGCATCCTCAGCAACCTTGGCACGATCGGCAACGGCTTGGCAGAGCTTCGAGGGCTTTATGGCACCGGCCACGGCAAGGATGGGAACGCGAGGGGCCTGACTCCACGCCATGCCAGGCTGGCGGTCGGGTCCGCTACCACTCTCGCCAGTTTCCTTTTTGAGACACATGAAGAGAAGCATCGTTGAGAGCAATTTATTCTCCTGTTGATGCAGGCGCAGAGGCTCTGCCCCACCCCAAATCACACGACGCCAGTCGGCAGGACGGGTGGTGGGTCCGTTGAAGCGGCAAGCCGGTATGTTTTTAAAGAAGGCGTTCGAGTCATTGGTGCTCAGCACGGAGTTCTTCAACAGACCTCACGACCTTGGACGCTCCACTACTACCCTGCTACTTATCGACCATGCATTTGAGATGCTGCTTAAGGCCGTAATCGTGCAGAAGGGCGGGAGCATTCGTGAAAAACTACGTGGTGAAACCATAGGTTTCGATGCTTGCGTGGGAAGGGGTCTCAGTAATGTCAAGCTTAAATTCCTGACAGAGGAACAAGCGCTTGTTCTCCGGGCGATCAATGGTCTACGTGACGCGGCTCAACATGACTTGCTTATTGTTTCTGAGGGGCAGCTGTATGTACATACTCAGGCTGGTTTAACTCTTTTCCGTGACATCATGAAGGCCGTATTCGACAGGGACTTAACGGCCAGCATGCCCAACCGGGTCTTGCCGATTTCTACAACACCCCCAACCGACCTTGTGACCCTGTTTGACTCGGAGGTTGCTGAGGTCCTTAAGCTGCTTCGCCCTGGCCGGAGGCAATCAATTGCCGCGGAGGCTCGACTTCGTCCCCTCGCGATCTTGGACGCCGCAATTAGGGACGAAAAGGGGCAGCCCAGCCCAAAAGACCTAGAACGCATTGGAAAAGACTTGGTTGATGGTAAACATTGGCAAAATATATTCCGTGGTGTGACCACAATCGAATTCGCGGCTGAAGGTACTGGCCCAACATTCTCGCTCCGAGTTACCAAGAAGGGCGACTTTTCCACTCATCTTGTGGAAGCCGGTACTTCCGACGCAGCCACTATGGCTATGAAACGAGTCAATGAACTTGATTTCTATAACTTAGGCGCTAAGCAATTGGCAGAGAAGGTCGGAGTTACTATTCCCAAGCTACTAGCAATAGTGGATCATCTAGCTATTAGGCAAAATTTAGATTATTACAAAGAAATTACTATTGGAAAGGTGACACGCAAGCAATATTCCCAGCGAGCATTAAAGGCCATAAAGGAGGAGTTGGAAACTGTAACTCCGGACGAGATTTGGCATCGGCGTAAAAACCATAATTCAAATACCGCAGCTTGAGTGTGACTTCTTTCACCGAATCCACAGTCGAAGACGCCGCCTTCTCGTGGCTGGAAGGCCTTGGCTATGAAGTGTGCTCCGGCCAGGACATCGCTCCCGGAATCAGCCCGAGGGAGCGCTGCAACGAAACTACTGACAGAGGCGAGTTAAGATGACCCTCGGGGCCACGGAATTTGAGGCGTTGATCACTGATACGAGCAAGCGCATTGATGGCGACATCGCATGGTCAGAGGACCAGGATCATTCTCCCGCGGTGGAGTTTAGAATTGAGGTTGCATCAGCCACAGGGTGGCCGTTGTTCGTGAATGGGAGCTGGAACCGCCTGGCCGGCAAGCTCACGTATGCCATGATTCTCCAGACCGTCGGACGCATTTACGCTCTTGACATGGGCGCTGACCATCACAACCCGTCCTGCACATATACGGGAGAGGTGCACAAGCACCGTTGGACGGAACTGTTTCGCGACAAGGACGCCTACGTCCCGGAGGACATCACCGCTCCTGTGGCAGAGCCAGTGGAGGTTTGGCGTCAGTTCTGTCGTGAAGCAGCCATCGTCCATACAGGTACACTGTCACCTCCGCCACCCGCGCAGGAGGAGTTTCCCGTATGACTCAGCCTGGTGAAGCCACAACTGCTTCTGTCTCATCAGTATGCGGCGCCCTGGCACATTCGCTTAGCGCTCTCTTCACGTGTTCTCCGCAGGGAGACATGGTTAGAATCCGCACCCCGTTCCTCTATCCCGATGGTGACGTGATAGACCTGTACTGCAGGGAGACTGCAGGCGGTGGAATGACCGTGACTGACCTGGGGGAGACGACTCGTTGGCTGCGGATGCAGACCGCAGCGTCAAGGCGGTCGCAGCGCCAGGACGCCCTTATTCACGACACGGCCATGAACCATGGCGTGGAATTCTTCCGCGGCGCGCTCCAGGCCCGTCATCGCCAGGGAGAGGATTTCGCCGCTATCGTCACCCGCGTATCACAGGCCGCGCTCCGTGTTTCAGACCTCTGGTTTACGTTTCGTACGCGGTCTGTCGCCTCAGCAGCCCAGGAAGTCGCTGAATTTTTGGACGAGCGCCGAATTGAATATGCCGCTGCGGAGCGCCTGCCGGGACGGTCCGGAAGGTCATGGGTCATCGACTTTCACACGCGTACCCGGGAGCGCAGTGCACTGGTAACGGTCCTGGCTACGGGCAGCCGGGGAGCGGCGCACTCTGTAGCGGAGCGCACACTCGCCGCCTGGTATGACCTCAGCCACATGAAGGTTGGCCCTGAGCCCGTGACGCTGATTTCACTGTTTGATGACACTGTGGATGTATGGTCGGAATCTGACTTCAAGCTGGTGGAGGATCTCTCAGAGGTTGCGAGATGGTCGGATCCTGAAGGCTTCGAAGGATTCCTCAGGACCGCGGCATGATCTATCCCGCCGGGCTGATCCCATGACCAGTGAAGTCCAGGGGCTTCTGGATCAATATTGGGTCTGGTTGAAGGACAAGACCACGTTCAGGCAGGTCAAAGACTGGGTAGAGATCACCACGCCCTACCTGGACCGTCACAACGACTACCTCCAGATCTACGCGAAGCGCCAGCCCGACGGCTTTCTGCTGACAGATGACGGCTATGTGCTCCACGACCTTGAGATGTCGGGGTGCAAGATCGATAGCCCAAGGCGGCAGAGCCTGCTTCGCATGACGCTCAACGGGCTCGGCGTTCAGCTCAATGATGATGCGCTGGAGGTCCGCGCCACTGCTGAAAACTTCGCTAGGCGCAAGCACAACCTGGTGCAGGCAGCCCTCGCCGTCAACGATCTGTTTTATCTTGCCTCACCTACGGTCGCACACCTTTTTTACGAGGATGTAGTCGGGTGGCTCGATCTGTCCGACGTACGCTACACGCCGAAGGTGAAATTCACGGGCAAAAGCGGCTATGACCACGTCTTCGATTTCGTGATCCCGAAGTCGAAGGTCCGGCCGGAACGCATACTGCGCGCGATAAATCGGCCGAGCCGTGATTCCGCCGAGGCAACGGCGTTCGCGTGGATTGATACCAGGGAAGTGCGCGCTCCGGAATCCCAGGCTTATGCGTTGCTGAACGATTCAGAGCATTCCGTTGCCGCCACAGTGCTGGAGGCATTGCGCAACTACGGGGTGGAGCCGGTGAGGTGGACGGAGCGTGAACAGGTACGAGAGCAGCTGGCGGAGTGAGCGCCTTCATCGAATCAGTAGTCGAAGACGCCGCCCTTTCGTGGCTGGAAGGCCTTGGCTATGAAGTGTGCCCCGGCCCGGACATCGCCCCCGGCCAGCCTGGCGCAGAGCGTGATGAATACGGCGTCGTTGTCCTCGCCCAGCGTCTCCGCAACTCCCTCTCCCGCCTGAACCCCGATCTTCCCGCCGAGGCCCTCGAAGACGCCTTCCGCCGCCTCACCCGCATCGATGGCACAGCTCTCATCACCCGCAACCAGGCGCTTCACGCCATGCTCGTCGATGGAGTCAACGTGGAGTACAAGCGTCCCGATGGCTCCATCGCCGGCGCACAGGCCCGCGTGCTGGACTTCGATGACCCCGGCAACAACGACTGGCTGGCCGTCGACCAGTTCACCGTCATTGAAAACAAGCGATCGCGCCGCCCGGACATGGTCCTGTTCGTCAACGGTCTGCCCCTGGCGGTCATCGAACTCAAGAACGCCGCCGATGAGAACGCCACCGTCTGGAGCGCGTTCAATCAGCTTCAGACATACAAGGCTGAAGTACCGTCGATATTTACCTACAACGCCGCTCTGGTGATCTCGGACGGCGTCCAGGCGAGGGCAGGCACGCTCACCGCAGGCCGCGAGTGGTTCATGCACTGGCGCACAGTGTCCGGGGAGGAGCTTGCGCCGGAAGCGATGCCGCAGCTACAGGTGCTGCTTGAGGGCATGTTCGAGAAGCGCAGGTTCCTTGACCTGGTCCGGCACTTCATAGTCTTCGAGGATGAAGGCGCTGGGAAGCTGACCAAGAAGATGGCCGGCTATCACCAGTACCACGCCGTGAACCACGGCCTGAGGGAGACGCTTCGCGCATCGCTTGGCACGTCCGCTGACGGCGTAAGGGAGATCCAGGGCAGATACGAGGCTGGCCTTCGTCCCGGCGGCGACCCGGGCGACAGGCGCGTGGGCGTCGTATGGCACACGCAGGGCTCAGGCAAGAGCCTGACCATGGCCTTCTACGCCGGGCGCGTGATCCTTGAGCCTGAGATGCGGAATCCCACTGTGGTCGTGCTGACCGACCGCAATGACCTGGACGACCAGCTATTCGGAACGTTCGCACGCTGCCATGACCTCCTGCGGCAGGCCCCGGTGCAGGCGGCCAACCGCGCAGATCTCCGCGAGAAGCTGAATGTGGACTCGGGCGGCGTGGTGTTCACCACCATCCAGAAGTTCTTCCCGGATGAGAGGGGCGACCGCCACCCCATTCTGTCGAAGCGGCGGAACATCGTCGTGATCGCGGACGAAGCCCACCGCAGCCAGTACGACTTCATCGACGGCTTCGCCGCCCATATGCGGGATGCCCTGCCCAACGCCTCGTTCATCGGCTTCACCGGCACGCCCATTGAAACCGCCGACAAGAACACCACGGCGGTGTTCGGCAACCACATCAGCGTGTATGACATCCAGCGGGCCGTGCAGGACGGCGCCACGGTGCCCATCTACTACGAGAGCCGCCTGGCGAAGCTGGCGCTGGACGAGACCGAGCACCCGAAGATCGACGCTGAGTTCGAGGAGGCGACTGAGGGCGAGGAGATTGAACGCAAGGAGAAGCTGAAAAGCCGCTGGGCGCAGCTTGAGGCGATTGTAGGTACCGAGAAGCGTGTAAAGCTCATCGCCGCGGACCTTGTCGCCCACTTCGACAAGCGGCTGGAAGCCATGGCCGGCAAGGCGATGGTGGTGGGCATGAGCCGCCGCATCTGCGTGGACCTGTACCGCGAGATCGTGGCGCTCCGGCCTGAATGGCACGGCGACGAAGACAGCGAGGGCGCAATCAAGGTTGTGATGACCGGCTCGGCCTCAGACCCGCTGGAATGGCAGCAGCACGTCCGAAACAAGCCCCGGCGAGAGGCGCTGGCCCAGCGCTTCCGTGATGCCGCTGACCCGTTCAAGGTGGTGATAGTCCGTGACATGTGGCTGACCGGGTTTGACGCCCCGAGCCTCCACACGATGTACATCGACAAGCCCATGCGCGGCCACGGGCTGATGCAGGCCATTGCTCGCGTCAACCGCGTGTTTGCCAACAAGCCGGGCGGGCTGGTGGTGGACTACCTGGGGCTGGCGGATGAGCTGCGGAAGGCGCTGGCGGCGTATACCGAGAGCGGCGGCACGGGCAAGACGGCGGTTGATCAATCTGAGGCCGTCGCCGTGATGCTTGAGAAGTACGAGGTGTGCCTGGGCCTCTTTCACGGCTTTGACTGGTCGAAGCTGTTTACTGGCACGCCTGCCGAGAAGGTGTCGGTGCTGCCCGCGGCACAGGAGCACATTCTCGCCCAGCAGGATGGCAGGGATAGGCTGCTGCAGGCTGTGGGCGACCTGTCAAAGGCGTTTGCGCTGGCTGTGCCGCACGAGGATGCGCTCCGGATCAGGAATGACATCGGGTTCTTCCAGGCTGTGCGGGCAGGGCTGGTGAAGGGCGCGCCGGGCGGAGGCAGAGGTGACGAGGAGATGGAGCACGCCATACGCCAGATCGTGTCGAACGCGGTGGCATCTGACCAGGTGGTGGACATCTTCGCCGCGGCGGGACTGAAGAAGCCGGACATATCAATTCTTTCCGATGAGTTCCTGGCCGAGGTGCGCGGGATGCCGCACCGGAACCTGGCGGTTGAGACGCTGCGCAAGCTGCTCACAGGCGAGATCAGGTCGCGACGGCGCAGGAACGTGGTGCAGGCGCGCTCCTTCTCCGAGATGCTGGAGCAATCGATCCGCCGTTATCAGAACCGCGCGATCGAGACTGCGGCGGTGATCGAGGAGCTTATCGCACTGGCCAGAGAGATGCGGCTGGCGGCTTCGCGGGGCGAATCGCTGGGGCTGACCGAGGACGAGCTGGCCTTCTACGACGCCCTGGAGACCAACGACAGCGCGGTGAAGGTGCTGGGCGACCCAACGTTGCAGGGCATCGCGCGGGAACTGGCCGAGACTGTGCGCGGCAACGTGAGCATCGACTGGACGGTGCGTGAGAATGTGCGGGCGCAACTGCGGGTGCTGGTGAGGCGGATTCTGCGCAAGTACGGCTATCCGCCCGACAAGCAGGAGAAGGCAACACAGACGGTGCTGGAACAGGCAGAGGTTCTATCCGCCCTCTGGGCCACGGCGTAAGTGGGCTGGCTTCGGGTCCGGGTTTTCCGCCTGGCGTTACTTGATTCCTTGCAGGCGTTCCAACGAATCAGAGCTGGTTTTCGCTCAGGACTCCTGATCAGGTAACCCCGCTGCTCCAATGCTGGATCGCAGGGCTACGCGGCGGCTGATCTGCAAGAGCATGCATGGTGTGTGGCGCGTTCATGAGGGCCACGCGTGTGCGCGTGCGGAAGCTCAACGCGCGCCAGTCATACGGCAGCTTGACGTTCAATATGTGTCGTTGACGGGATACGCCTTGTGGCCAGGATGGCGCCAAACGGGCGGGGCGGCATTCGGTACGCAGTACTGTGCAGCGTGGATAGGGCAGGGCGGCCATGCGGCACCCTCCGTTCTTCAACTGCTCTGACTGCACAAGGACTGGACACGGTTTGGAGGTGGTCTGCCGGCGGTTTCCCCACCGGTCCGCTCTGGACAGGCTGCAAACGAGTGCTGACCACGCACGCATAATGCGCGGGCGCACGTTCGCGCTGGAGAGCTATCTGCAGGATAGCGGTCACTCACATCGTGCTGCACAGGACTTAAGCTCTGGTGAACCTGTTGCAAGTTCGGCTGGTGTGGCCGCGAATCAACCCAGGCAGAATTCGCACCGGCCCGATGTGACATTCTTGCGGACTCTGTCCATGGGTCTGAACAAGCTGAGAAGCGCCTGGCTTCCCGTCTCAACCCGCTGACGCGCCCTGATGGCATCCCGGCACTCTCTCGCCCCAGCCACCTTTTCAAGGAAGCGAGGAAACATCGCAAGAAGAGCTTCAACCTCTTCGACAGTCGTTGCTCTAAGGCTCCAGGCAGCTATCTGGATCTCGACCCACCCGTCCGGCTCCTGCCGGAATGCTGTCGACGGAGACTTAGTCTGCGGATCAACTGCGAGGTCGACTCCAAGGTCTACGAGTGCAAGCCGTAGCCCCGGCGCTCTTAGGAGGGACGCCTCCAGCACAGCGGGCTTGTCGGACTGAAGTACGCGCTCGGCTGCTGCCGCAAGCCTGACCACAGTGTCCCGGTAGCCAATCAACCCCTGCTTGAGTTCTGCAAGCCGTTCCGGAGCACCGCGGCCTGCCATGTGACTCATCAGGAACGGGAAGAGGTCATCAGCCTCGAATTGCAGGCGTGGCTCTTCATGCAGATGGCCGCTCCAGTCATCGGGCCACCTGGACGACTCGATGCCTGAGAGCGCACCTGGCGAAGGCACAAGCTTGGATTGCTCGATCCCTTTCGCCAGACTCAAAAGGTTGTCGAGATGCTTTTCCTGATTTCTATCGCCTGCTGCGCTTGCTGCGGATGGTTGCTGGTTCCCATCAAGCCCGCTCGCGGTGCTGTTGGCCCAGTGCCTGAGTGCGGCTGCGGTCCTAGTTGTCCATCCCGTTGCCTTCGCTATCTTCTCGTTGTCGGCTCCCTGATCAATGAGACTCAAAGCGCGGCGATACCTGTCGGCAGCGGTGCGGGACAGCTTCAGCTTTGCGGCCACATCAGCCGGAGACATGAAACGTCTGAAGAGGCCAAACGCTGCTCTGCCTGTCCGTTCATCGGGCATCGAACCCTCCCTTCGTCAACGGGTTCCCAGACCGTACAGGCCACCAGATCTGGGGCAGATCTGGCACATTTCTGGAACAAATCTGGAGACGGAATTTCTGTACCAGCGGCTCCCCTTCGCTACAAAAGGAATCAGGCGCACAGCCGATTCCATCATGATCACACCACACTCCAGAAAAATAGCGGCACGCATCGGGGGACTTGCGCTTCATGCCTACGGCGATTCAGACGCCATAGCCAAGCGTGCAAGGGCCGGCCTCGATGCCCGGTTTGTGCGGGAGGCACTAGAAATCGATCCAACGCTGGCCGGTGATGGACTCGCCCGCAAAGTCAAGCGTATCAAGAAGCTCTACTTCACCAGGCTGGCTGCCAGGAGCGCGGCAAAGCGGGCAAGGCAGAAGCGCCGAAGTTGACGGATCGACGTCGACATGTTGAGTTTTGTGGAGGTTGAGGCAAATGTTCGGAAAAAAGCGACCATCGGTCAACCGACAGCAGGTTCAAATACGCCAGTCACGGATGGGGCAACAGAAACCGGTCGATGCGATTGCGTTGATCAAAAGCATGCGGGAAAGAGCTGGATTGACGGCATACGGCCTGGCAGAAAGGGCACGTGTTGACAGCAGGTATCTGACCCGTCTGGAGTCTGGCGAGAGCCGTAACCCTGGCCGTGAGGTGCTCATTCAGTTGGGCCGGACTCTGGTCCGCTACACGAAGAACTTCAATGAGAAGGACGTGGATGCGGTCCTTGCTGCGGCAGGCTATCCACCGGCTCCTGACCCGGTGGAGCAGTCGTGCAGTTGCGGCCGGTATTCGGGCTAGACTTGCTCTGGGCTGCGGTGAGCGACACTGAACTTGGTGTGGGATATGACTGGGCCTACATCCATCAGGACTTTACCGGCAACTTCGTGGTGGATTGACGGGCATGATCAACCTGATCTGAATGGCCATCAGGAACTCTCCGGTTCATCCTGGGCCGGTGGCACGCTTCCTTTCGCCTCCGTCATCCGGTTTTCTCTGGTCAGTTCCTGGAGCAGGGCGTCGGCCTCTGTTTCCTGATCGCTGTTGAACTCGCCTTCGACAGATTCGTTCATGGTCGCGTTTTCAGGACTCTCATGCCGTCGGATGACCACCCACCTGTCGCCGATCCTCTGTTTCCAAAAGATGACTATTGCCATGTCGATCCCTTCAGCAATCATTCAGAGCCTTCACCCCATCCTGCTACCGGCTCCGCGGAACGGGTTCCTTACCGTAATCCATACGTGTAATGGGAGGTTCAGTCCCGCAGGTGGCGACTGCAGAGCGGCCAGGAAGGCAAGGTTAAACAGCGCCCCATCCACCTGTTCGTGACGCACGGAGGGCGAAATGCTCACGTTGATCCTGATAATACTGTTGATTATCTTGCTGGTGGGCGCCCTACCGGTGTACCCCTACAGCCGCGGCTGGGGATACTTCCCCGGCGGACTGCTCGCACTCATTCTCCTAATCTTCGTCATACTGCTGCTGACCGGGACCATAGACTTCAACGGGAACACAACCTGATCGGATGTCATGAACCGCGGACCGTCATTGTGACCGCATCACACTCGGTGTCACTGAACCTGCTTGCCAAATTGGTTGCACCGGAAGGTGTCAGTTGCCGCTGATCCCACTCGAATACACGAAAGACCCCCGGATGTACCAGAGTCGGTGAGTCGAGCCCAGCGGCCTAAGGGGTGGCGTCATCGAGCAGCCGCAGCCACCCTTTCACCATCGCTATCTCATCCTCTGTGCGACGCGACAGCAGGTCCAATAGTTCATCGTCAATCGGGCTGCCCAGCGCCCGCGGTCCCATGAAGTAGCCGGGAGGAACGTTGAATACCTCGGCGAGCATCAGCACGTCAGCCGTCTGGTTGAACGTCTCCGACTGTTCAAGCTGGCTTACCCGCTGCCTTGCCCTGTGAAGCCGCCTGGCAAGGTCTTCCTGGCTCCAGTTGCGCATGTGTCTGAGGCGCGCCAGTGCGCGGCCCGCGTGGAAAGGCTGGTTGGCAGTCATCGATCAGTTATCTCTCGCAGTGTGTTGCTGGAGCGTAACTGACGGTATCTGCGCGGGCTGCGCCGGAAGGGTCACGGCGCATGACCTCTAAGTCCACAGAAGCAGAGCCACGGGACCAGGAGCCGCGCTCGTGCGGTTCCGTTCGCTTGATCGATGCTGGCGGGGGAGTCAGGATCTGCGGGACGCTACGGCGATGAGAACAGTGGTCGCTGCTCCATGGTGACCGCTTCCCCCATGGCTGACCAACCTCCTGCAAGGGTAACCACCAGAAGAATGGCCAGGACCATGGCAGCCGGGACTCCCTTGTTCTGTGTTCGAAGCGAACTCACTGTATAGAGGTGCCACGGGCGCTCATATGCACTTTTGCTACTTCATTACTGAATAACGTCACGCTCTTTTGCGACGGCGATTAGCTGATATAGGCGAGCGCGGGAGATCCACTCATGCTTGGCGATCTCTGCCTTTACGCCCTCTGCTACCAAAACGGCGATCCGGTCCAGGAGGTACTCCGAAGTTACTTATGATCTGAATCCACACAGGACCTGCATTGTAATCGGGCGTCCGTACGGCAACACATATCCAAGCGGCTATACACTGCCAACGCAGAGGATCATGGCTCCCAACGGCTCAAAGTCTCCCGAAACTGCGCCGGTTATTGTTGCGACTGGCAGCGAAAGACCACTACGTTCCGCCGGACTTGAACCACATGACGGAAGGATGTGCGGAAGTGGGGGAACCAGAAGAGAAGGCAACGGTCGAGGGACAGGCCAGGCTGGAAAAGACAATCGAGCAGATTGAACTGATGCGGGGCGTTGCAGACCACCTGCGCGAGCAGTCTGAGAAACACGAGGTGGCCGGCTCAGCGCCAGTTCATGCAGAGACCGCGGAAGATGAGACGATGCACGACGCCTCTGAACAGCGGAGCGACATGAAGGAGTTCGTCCAGGTAATCAGGAAACTGGAGAGGCTCGGGTGCCGCATGACTGTGCGTGACGGAAAAGATGTACTGATCATGGACCTGGACGAAATGAACGCGCTCAAGAGGCGGCTTGCCGGGGTGCTCAGGCGCGACCCTGAAACACGCCATGGGCTGGTGCCATGTACCAACGGTGAGTGCGAGCGCACCCATGACACGTCTGAGTGCGTCTACATGTTCGATGGACGGCTCTACGACTGCGACGGCGGGCACTGAACTGTCTGGCAAGTTAGCAGGCACAACAGACTTGCCTTCTACCAGATCTTTGTTCTGGCGCTGGCCTCGCACCCGAACTATTCAATCAGTCGCGAGGGGTACACCGTCCCATGTATGTCCATGCCGATGTACCTGACAGTGTCCCGGCCCCGGTTTATCTGCACGACGGAGGTTTCATCGTCCACCACGCGCACTACGGCGGCTGGCAGCCTGCCTGCGCGGGGGCCGCAGCAGCTTGGTGGGGTCGGGAGTCTGTGTGCAGTGACGACGGGCGCTATAGGCATCGGTTGAGCGACTGCACGTCCGGCCAAGGGCGCTGCCAGTGCCAGCAGGGCGAATGAGACGAGACGGTGCATCCAGCGACGATACGCGCAACGCGCAGCATCGTGAGAAGACAGGATTCCCACGATGCTGTCAGGCTCTGACAGCAAGGATCAGAGGTGGGGTCTGGTGTTGCGCCTGCCCTGATGGCGGGCGGAATGGTCAGCGTAAGGGCGAGGCGGCCACCACAGTGTCAGGCGGGCCGCGCAGCCGTTCTTATCCGTAGCCGATTCGAAATGACTGGTGTTCATATGGTTGAACGCCCCCGATGTAACCATCAGTCTCTTGACAGCACCATGTCACGGAAAGGTCGTCATTCCGCGACGTGTTCGCGACGCGTTGAGGATAGCCGGCAGTGCAGATTTGGTGAGACAGAACCAGATGAATTGAACCAAAACGGCCCGTAGGTGAGATGCGCCATGCATCCCAAGGACCACACTCTTCGCCGCACGCGGTACCGAGTTGTCAGGAACCGCCGGCGGTTTCACCCTCGCCTCCAAGAGGCCAAGGGATGCACGGAGGATCACATGGACAGGCCACATGAACCAGTGAGCCCGCAGCCTGGGGAGTCCGAAGAATCCGGCCATCAACGCTCCCCGTACGGGTTCAGGTCGGCCGCCTCGCTCGTAACGGATCCTGCAGGCAGGATCAGGGAGGCTGACATGGCAGCCCTCAGGCTGCTGAACACTGACCAGCAGAGGCTCCTGGGCAGGCCGGTCAGCAGCCTGGTCCCGCCGCAGCACCGGTCGCGTTGCCGCCACTTCATCAGGCGCGTGCGCAGGAGCGGAGAGGCAGCGTCCTGGACACTCCTCCTTCAGTCCCATCAACGGCGGCCGGTCCCGGTCGACATGACCGTGGTGCCGGTCTGCGGCCACGGCGGCATGGTCACCAGACTCCGCTGGGTACTGCAGGAAGAGAGGGACAGCAGGCTTGAGTCATTGAAACAGGAGCTGGATGAGGTGCGACAGGGACTTGCCGGCATACGGTGGATCCTGGAAACGGCAGGAAGCCAGATCCGCTGGATGCCTGGTGATCCTGAAAAGGTGTCTTCTGTCGCCGGTGTGATAGGCGTGTCGCAGAGATTCCTGGTGGAAGCGCAGCGGCCGCTCCGGCGCTTCGACGAATGATTCGGCTGGTTTCATGCGCCCGCGCAGGAGATCATTCCCTCCCTGCTTCCAGGCGCCCGGTCATGGGTTGCAGGATTCTGTGTCGCCCTGGTTCATCTTTCCGGCCGGAACTACCAGGCAGACGGTCGTTCCGGCACCAGGCCTGCTGACCACATCAAGCCTTCCCATCGCGAGGCGCGCACGCTCCCTCATGCCGGCCAGGCCGAAGCCTCCAAGATCACCCGCCTGAGGCAGGCACGACTCCAGGTCAAATCCATTCCCGTTGTCCTGTACACACAGATGTATGGCGTCATCATCGAACCCGAGCGTCACATTGACCTCTGTCGGCTCAGCGTGCTTCACCACGTTCGATAGGGCCTCCTGGCATACCCGCAGGACCGTGGCCTCCACGCGCTGCTCCAGCAGACGGGGGCTGCCGGTGACTGTGAAGACGGCGCTTATGCCCCGCTTCTCCAGCGCCTCTGTCTCGGCACGGACTGCATCCTGCAGTGAGGCGCCCTCAAGCGCGGCGGGCTGGAGGTCCATGACAGCACGCCGCACATCTTTGAGGGAGTTGACGGCCATCGTACGCACCTCGCCCAGGACCTCGGCCACGCTGGCCCTGCCCTCATCCAGGACCCTGTCCATGGCGCTCAGATACCAGATGATCCCGGCCAGGTCCTGTGTCAGCGTGTCGTGAATCTCACGTGCGATGCGGCTCCGCTCCTCAAGCACCGCCTTCCTCGCCGCCTCGTTCCGCGCATCTACCGGGACGGCCATGGCGAGTTGCCGGGCCAGCCCGCTGCCCGTGATCTCGCGTGAGACACCGAACACGCCGATGATGACGCCCTGCCCGTTGCGTACCGGACCCTTTGTTGTCAGGTAGGGGCGCCTGACTCCCGTGGCCGTGGCCACAGCAGTGCGCGTCACAGTCTCGCCAGTTTCGAGTATGTGTTTGTCTTCTGCTTCTATCCCCCTGGCGGACCTTCGGGAAAAGAGCTCACCGGTGCGTCTGCCGATGACCTCCCCTGCGGGCCTGCCGAGGAACCTCGCGCCCGCGGGGTTGATCCAGGTGTAGCGTCCCTGCCTGTCTTTAATGTAGACAGAGTCAGCCA
>JBBDMW010000025.1:16816-27408 GCA_040878005.1 Dehalococcoidia bacterium | reverse complement strand
AGTTCATGGCCAGGTTCCCGTACGGCGAAGAACGCCGCTCTATGAGGCTGTTTGCCGATGATGTGATGCCCCGGGTGTGACACCGGGCCTATCTGTTGGAATTAACAACTTGGACGTTCCGGGCGCTGACATGATGATCCGCTACCGTGGACGTAGTGGAGGATAGTAATGTCGAAATCGTTGCGCGCCCTTATATTCGGGTCTGGATTCGCCGGGCAGGGTCATGCTGAAGCCCTCAGGCAGGCTGGCGTGGAGATTGTCGGAATGGCCAGCCGCACACGAGACGTTGTAGAGGCCGTGGCGGGTGATATGAACATCCCGTACGCCACGACCGACTGGAAGCAGGCGCTGGAGGAACTGAAACCGGACCTGGTGGCTGTGGGAACTCCTGGCGGTGCGCACTACGAGCCGGTGCTTGGCGCCCTTGAGCATGGCTGCCATGTCCTTTGCGACAAGCCGTTGGCCACTACCGCTGCCCAGGCAAAGGAGCTGTACAAGACCGCTCGAAAGCAGGGAGTGAAGACGGCCTACGCTGCCTCGTTCAGGTATCAGCCGCATGCGCTGCTGGCGAAAGAGCTTGTGGCCGAGGGCGCCATTGGCGAGCCGTACGAGGTTGAGTGCATTTCCCACTACAACCTCAACCCGCTCATTCCCTTCGGCTGGTCTCATCGCATTGACCTCGGTGGCGGCAGGCTGAGCAATAACTTCACGCACAAGCTGTCGATCGCCCTCCACGTTCTCAACGGAAAAATCACAGCGGTCAATGGCGAGGCGCGCAACGATATGCGGAAGGCGCCGGTTGTAGAGGGTATCCACGACTTCCGGGAGAGAGGAAAGTTCGCGCCCAGCCCTGCTGAAGTGGAGGCCGCGCCGGACAAATGGGAATGGCGTGAAGTCGACTCCGAGTGGACTTACACGGTGATGGCGCGGATCACCCCGGGGTTCGAACATCACCAGCCGGTTTCCGCCCTGTTCAAGCACGGTGGCCTTCAACCAAGGTTCGCCGATGACTACGTCGCCTTTTACGGGAGTGATGCAGCGCTGCATATCACCGGGGCATACGCGCAGGGCCCGGTCCACATCCGCAAGCGCGGCGGTGATTGGGAAAAGGTGCCTCTACCCAAGCACATCAAGGAATTCGTTCCCGCCATCGATGACGATACTCAGCGTAACTGGACGGTCCTGGCTCGGGAATTTGTTGATGACATCGGAGGCAATGGCAGCACCGGGTACCAGACGTTCAGAGAGGGATGGATATTCCAGGAAGTAGTTGACGCTGTACGCGCGGGCAACGGTTGGTTTGACGTGCCGCAGGACGTGTAAGCGCCACACGTATTGCCAAGGGTTGACAGGGCCGCCTCGCTCAGGCGGCCCTGTCGCGTTCGGAGGTTGCCCGGCCATGCTGCTTTCAGCAACCGGACATGTACGGGAACATCTTATCCACCGTACAGGCCCGGCGATTGATTCGAACGGGCGACGTCTCCGGCCATGAACGTCTGATTACATCCGTACCCAGCGCCTTCATCGTCTCACTGGTGTGGAGCCCGTCGGACCGCTTGATGAGCCGTTCGGCCGCGTCGCTTGAGTAACGGCGCCACTTATTATGTATCGGCCTGAACAACAACCAGGCAAGCGGGGATCTGAAGACCTTGTGGCGGCCGGCTTCGGCCCAAAACGGCTGAAATCCCAGGCGGTGTGTCTGTGGCACAATATTAGCGTCTTGTGAACCAGAGGTGAGATATCCTCCTGCTATGGAAAGAGCTTCAGGCTATGGTTGAGCTGCATGTGATCTCCGACTCAACCGGCGAGACAGCCGCGAGGGTGGCGGCTGCGATTGGCAGGCAGTTCCCTGAGCAGCAGTTCACGGTGGTTCGGCATCCAAGAATCAGGAGCGTGGACGACGTTCAGCTTGCGTGCACACGTGCGCGCGGCAGGCCTGCGGTGGCGCTATACACCCTTGTGGAGCCGAAATTCCGGGATGCCATGCGAGCGCTTTGCAAGCGTTACCGCCTTCACTACAGCGACCTCCTGAGACAGCCAATCGACGCTGTGGCGCGTGTTTCGGGCGCCATGGCAAAGATGAGGCCGGACGCCATGCCTGTGCTGGACTCAGCTTATTTCAAGCGGATGGCCGCCATTGAGTTTGCTGTCCGATTTGATGACGGCCTTGCTCCGGGAGCGTTGCCTGGCGCCGATATTGTGCTGGTGGGCGTCTCCCGCACTTCGAAGACTCCGCTGTCCATATACCTCGGTTACCTCGGGTACAAGACAGCCAACATTCCCATCATCCCTGGAATAGACCCGCCGAAGGAACTACGGGACGTGGAGCCGTTCAAGATTGTCGGCCTGACAATCGATGCCGACCGGCTGGCAGATATCAGGCGTGAGCGAATCCGCTCGCTGCGCGGCTCAAGAGGGGATTACGTGGAACTGGTCAAGATATATGAAGAGCTTGACCATGCGAAGGCGGTACATCGTCGCCTGGGGTGCCCGGTGTTGGATGTGTCCAACCTGGCGATTGAAGAAACCGCCCATCGGATAATTCAACTTGTAGACCAACGTAAAGGGCTTACAAAAACGGTACCCGCCTGATACCCGCCAAGGCAGCTTTGTTCCGCAACGTTAAGTGATTATTCCACACCGTCTGAAGAGTTAAGGTTCGGCCCGGAATTGAGCGTAATTTACAGAGTCGAAACGACTGTGACCTATCATCGGCTTGTCGGCGAGCAGTGATCCTCGAGGGCTCCTAGTCACCATCATGACCAAGTACGTATACAACTACTCCGAGGCCGGACACGTTGGCAAGAAGCTCTTGGGCGGCAAGGGCGCCGGCCTGGCTGAGATGACCAGTATCGGTTTGCCAGTGCCGCTTGGTTTCACGGTGACGACCCAGGCTTGTATCGAGTACATGCGAGCCGGCCGCCAGATGCCGAAGGGGATTGATGACCAGGTCGCGGAGCACATCAGCATCCTTGAATTGGCCACTGGGAAGCGGTTTGGCGACGCTGATGATCCTCTCCTGGTTTCAGTGCGATCCGGCGCTGCGATTTCAATGCCCGGCATGATGGACACAATCCTCAACCTGGGCCTTAATGATGTGGCGGTTGAGGGGCTGGCGCGCACCACTGCGAACGAACGATTCGCCTACGACGCCTATCGTCGGCTGATCCAAATGTACGGTGTGGTAGTGGACGGCGCAGATGAACACCGTTTCTCTGAGGAGTTGGCCTCCATAAAAGAATCCAGGGGCGTAAGCCAGGACACTGATCTCTCGGCAGATGATTTGAAAGAGCTCGTTGGGCGGTTCAAGGTCATATACAGCGATAGCACGGGGATGGACTTCCCGGCGGATGCGCGCGAGCAGCTAAGGCGCGCCATCCAAGCAGTGTTCGACTCATGGGACACGAGACGAGCAAAGGTATACAGGCGTGCCCATGGCATCCCGGATGACCTGGGGACTGCGGTCAACGTGGTGCAGATGGTCTTCGGCAACAAGGGGGAAGATTCTGGCACAGGCGTGGCGTTCACGCGAGATCCGTCCACCGGCCAGCCCGGGCTCTGGGGCGAATTCCTCGCCAATGCCCAGGGCGAAGATGTGGTGGCGGGCATCCGCACGCCTGAACCGCTGGTGAGAATGAAGGACCGGCTCCCACAGGCGTTCACGCAACTTCTGGACACCATGCGCAACCTTGAGAATCACTACCGTGAAATGCAGGACATTGAATTCACGGTTGAAGAGGGAAAGCTTTATATCCTCCAGACGCGCACTGGCAAGCGCACGGCGGCGGCGGCACTGAAAATAGCGGTTGACATGGTTGAAGAAGGCCTCATCTCACGTGATGAGGCAGTTGAGCGCATTGAGCCAGATCAACTAGACCAGCTTCTCCATCCGATGATCAACCCAAAAGCCACGTATGATGTGGCTGCCAAGGGCCTCAACGCCTCTCCTGGCGCCGCGGTGGGGAAGATCGTTTTAGACGCCGACACTGCAGAAGAGCGAGGGCGCCGCGGGGAGGCCGTCATACTGGTCCGCTGGGAGACCACCCCCGATGATATCCATGGTCTTATCCATGCGAGCGGGGTGTTGACTGCCCACGGAGGGATGACGTCGCACGCGGCAGTAGTTGCCCGCGGGATGGGCAAGCCATGTGTCTCCGGTTGCGAGGGCTTATCAATAAACCTGGATGAGCGGAGCATCAAGATTGGAGGCCGGGAACTCAAAGAAGGAGAGGTCATCACCATTGATGGTGCCGCTGGCCATGTGATCATCGGTGAAACCGATCTTGTTCCGCCGCAAATCAACGAGGATTTTGAAACCGTACTCTGCTGGGCTGATGACGTGCGACGCCTGAAGGTGTATGCCAACGCTGATGCAGCCGAAGATGCCAGGAAGGCGCGTGAGTTGGGCGCGCAGGGCATTGGTCTATGCCGGACCGAGCATATGTTCATGTCGGAGGACCGTCTGCCCGCGGTGCGCGCCATGATCATGGCATCTACTGAGGAGGAGAGGCGACAGGCGCTCGAAAAGCTCCTGCCCATGCAGCAGGAGGACTTCGAAGGCATATTCGAGGCGATGGCCGGCCTGCCTGTCACCATACGTTTGCTCGACCCTCCCCTTCACGAGTTCCTGCCCCCGCTGAACGAGGCGGATTCGCCTGAAATGGCACAGCGCATCCGGGCGCTCACCGAAGCAAACCCAATGCTTGGCACGCGGGGATGCCGACTGGCACTCATGTACCCGGAGATATACGAAATGCAGGTCCGGGCCATAATCCGGGCTGCCAAGGCTGTAGAGCAGCGGTCTGGCAATCCGCCACTTGTTGAGATCATGCATCCCCTGGTGGGATTCGCTGAGGAGCTTCGGCGACTGCGGGAGATGACCATCCTTGTGGCCGACGAGGAAGAGGCAGGCGAGTACAGGATTGGCACCATGATCGAATTGCCGCGTGCCTGCCTCAGGGCAGATGAGATTGCCGTGCACGCAGACTTCTTCAGCTTCGGCACCAATGACCTCACACAGACCACGCTGGGCTTCTCAAGGGATGACGCTGAGGGCAAGTTCCTGAGCCGCTATCTTCGGGACCAGGTACTGGATGCCAATCCGTTTGAAACCCTGGACATTAACGGCGTCGGTGACCTCATGAAGATCGCTGTAGACAGGGCGTGCAAGGTCAAGCCTGACATAAAGCTCGGCATCTGCGGAGAGCATGGCGGTGATCCTGCATCCATTACCTTCTGCCATGAGCTGGGTCTCGACTACGTGTCCTGTTCGCCGTACAGGGTGCCCCTCGCGAGACTCGCCGCAGCGCAGGCCACATTGCGGGACCCGGCGGTCAACGAGATGTCAACCCGCGCCACTGTGGCGTGATAGCAGCTGCTGGCTGGCGCTGCTGATAAACGCCTCCTGGTGGATTGATGCGGGGCCACGGCAGCAGATATTGCTGGGGTCATCCCCGGAAGGCGGCGTACATCTTGCCGCGACGCCGTCTACGGGCGACCCCAGTTGCTTGTGCGACCCTGGAAACCTCACGCGAGACGTTGCGCACGACCCGCCGGTCAAACACGCTCGGGATGATGAAGTCCTCTGAGATGTGGTTGTCAGGTATGACCGCAGCGATGGCCTGCGCGGCCGCCACCTTCATCTCGTCGTTTATCTCCCTCGCCCGCACATCAAGGACGCCCCTGAACAGGCCGGGGAAGCACAGCGAGTTGTTCACCTGGTTCGGATAGTCCGTTCGGCCGGTCGCCATGATGCGGACGTTCTCCGGGACCTCCTCGGGCCATATTTCAGGGTTCGGGTTCGATAGGGCGAACACGATCGCATCGTCCGCCATCTTCGACACCTGCTCCGGCGTGACAATTCCGGGTCCGGCCACCCCAAGGAAAACGTCAGCTCCCACAAGGGCTTCAGCAAGGGAGCAGTCAACGTTGTCCGGGTTGGTGTTGTCAGCGAACCACTGCATTCCTACGTTGTCCCCGTAGTCATGGTGGCGCGATAGGGAGCCCAGGCGGTCCACGCCTATGATGTTCTTGACACCGTAGTTCAGCATGATCTTGGCACAGGCAGTGCCTGCCGACCCTGCGCCAACAATGACCGCCTTCAGGTCCTCCGGCTTCTTCCTGACAATCTTGAGAGCGTTGATGAGTCCTGCCAGCACCACCACCGCGGTCCCGTGCTGGTCATCATGGAACACCGGGATGTCCAGGTCCTTCTTCAGGCGCTCCTCTATCTCGAAGCACCTGGGGGCGCTTATGTCCTCGAGGTTTATGCCGCCAAAGCCGGGGGCTATGGCCTTCACTATGGATATGATCTCCTCCGGGTCCTTCGTGTCCAGGCAGATGGGCCAGGCGTCAACGCCCCCGAACTCCTTGAACAGGAGCGCCTTTCCCTCCATCACCGGCATGGCAGCCTCCGGGCCTATGTCCCCGAGGCCAAGCACCGCGGTGCCGTCCGTGACAACCGCCACCGTGTGGCCCTTGCCGGTCAGCGACCACACCGCCTCAGGGTCATCATGGATGGCCATGCAGACCCTGCCCACGCCGGGGGTGTATGCCTTGGACATTTCCTCCCTGGTGGTGACAGGCGTCTTGCTCCGCATCTCTATCTTGCCGCCAAGGTGCAGCAGGAACGTGGGGTCAGAGACCGTGCGGACCTTTATGCCGCCTACGCTGGAAATCGCGTCAATCACGGCTTTGCCGTGATCCGGTCCAGTGGTGTTCACAGTGACGTCCCGGACCATGACGCGGCCAGACGTGGAAACCACGTCCACAGCTGTTACATCTCCGCCAACGCTGCCAATGGCAGACGTAATCCTGCCAAGCATGCCGGGCATGTTTGGATACTCTGCCCGAACGGTGATGCTATATGCGATGCCTGGACCTGGGCCGGCCATGAATCACTCTCTCTCGCTGCGCGTTACCGCACCTTGCAAAGCTATGAATTTACCTGAGGATGTTCATATTCGCTGCCACCGAGTTGTTAATACTGCGCTCAATATGGGCGAATAGATGAATAAGGGTGGCTCGAACCTTTAGGTCATCCTCTTTCCAGAGAGCCGAAGCTGCAGGGGATGTCTCCGGCAGCGGAGCGTCGGGCACTGTTCCCAAACTTCGGCCGCTACTGTCCATCCATATTTCTACCGATGCCAAGCCCGGCGCTTCCGGCGGCTCTCCGGCAGCCTTAGTTTTAAAGTCAATGAATAGTTACCAGGTCAAAACTCATAGACAGTCTCATCATGAAGCTCGTGGGTTAACCTGCAAATGTGTTCTTGGGGGGAATGGAGGTACTTACTGTGACCATACGATCAAACCTGTTGACTCAGCGTGATGAGGGCGAGAGCAGGGCAAACGGCGAAGAAGTCCGTTCAAAACAGGCCTTTGTTGAACCGAAACTGACGTTCGTTGAGCCCAAGCTTATGCAGCGAGGTGACCTGAACGATGTGACCAAGGGCTTTTTCGGGTCGTTCTCTCCTTAAGGCAGGTTCACCTTAGTGCAAACGACAGCATTGCACACCTGGCGCTGCCAGTTGTGTGGTGTGCCAATCGAAGTTCGATACGGTGATCCTGATCTGGGGCGCCGGGTCCGGAGCCTGTGGCGGGAGTTGTTTGCCCTTTCGGAGCCTGAGGCAGTTGAGATCCTGGCCGGGCGAAGCGTTGAAGTGACGCTTCGCCCGGCCCGCGAAACCACAACCGGGTTCATCGGCAGGAATCCGGTTTTTGATTCTCCGGGTCTTCGTGTCTGGCAGACGGAACCAGGCTTCCACCTTGAGTCGGGAGAGTCCAGCCTGGATACGGCCCCGGGCCGCGTAGATGTGGCGCTTGCAGGTGGCTTCTGGTCTGAATCCCTCCGGGATCAACGCGAGTTCTTCCTGGTCGCCATGCTCATGGCCCTTCGGTCCCATGGCCTTTACGGACTTCACGCGAACGCCCTGGTTTTGGCCAACACCCGGGCGCTCCTGGTGGGGGATTCAGGTTGCGGCAAAACGACCACAACCCTGGCATTGATACGCGCCGGGTGGTCATATCTTTCCGATGACGCCCTGATGATTCGTGCTGTGGACGGCGGCGCCGAAGTGATGGCTTTCAGGCGAGGATTCTCGTCGACCGATCTGACGCGGAATGCCTTTCCAGAGCTTCGGCCGTCTGGCGGAGTATGGCGTGAAATCGGCGACAGCAAGTGGCTCGCAGACCTGGACACTCAATACCAGGGGCGTTTTGTTGACCGGTGTACGCCTAATCTGATCGTGTTTCCAGAAATTGTCCCGGCAGCTCAAAGCAGGCTTGATCCTGTAGACCAGACGGAAGGCTTCACGAGGCTCCTCAGGCAGAGTTCAGGCATTTTGACAGATCCCGCGTCTGTAAATACCCAGTTTGGCCTGCTCAAGAGCCTGGTGGAGCAGGTGACATGTTGGCGGCTGCTGGCGGGGACTGACGTGTATGAACGGCCGGAAGCGATTTCAAGTCTACTGGCCAGTGCGGGGGGGCAACGACGGAATGAGTAAGCGCATAGTCATGGAGCTGACCGACCGTTGCAACCTGAAGTGTGAGCACTGCTTTACCGGGCGCCATGGCGGGAACGATGACCTCCCGCTCGAAGTCCTGGGCAAGGTCCTGGATGAGGCACGGGACCACGGCTTTGAGCACATCACGTTTACAGGCGGTGACCCAACCGTGCACGCCAGGTTTCCGGAGGTCGTGCGACAGACGACAGAAGCTGGCTATCGTTACAGTTTTGTCACCAACGGCTGGAATTTCACGACGATTTATCCACGAATCGCGGCCTACCGTGATCGCCTCAGTGTGGTCACGTTCAGCATGGACGGAGCTACCCAGGAGACACATGACAGGCTGCGGGGGAATAACTCATTCCTGCGGGTACTGAAAGCGATCGCCTACTGCACCGGGGAGAGCATACCGTTCACCATCAACATGGTAGTGACCGCGCACAACCGTGGAGAACTTGGTGAGATGGCAGAACTGGCGACCCAGCTGGGAAGCCGGGGCCTGCGGTTCGGGCACCTGATGCCTAACTTCCTGACAACCGTACAGGGGTTTGATCTCTCTCCATGGGAACGGAAGCTCGTGGAGGCAGAGATTCAGGAACTGAGGCGTTCGTATCCAATCAAGATAGGGATGGCGCCGGGCTTTCACACCACAGACCTCTTTCCATGCGCTCCGTTGAATATGCAGGAGCTGAACATTGACCACGAAGGCAACCTGAGCAAGTGTTGCCATCTTTCAAGTCATGGTGATGGCGTGGGCGATGGTGACGTCATGGGTGATCTGCGAGAAGTCAGCTTCTCTGAGGCGTACGGCCGCCTGGAAGAGGAAAACCGTCAGTTCCAACAGAACAAGCTGCGGCACATGGCCAGCGGGCAATTCAAAGACACAGACTTCTTTCCTTGCTGGTATTGCTCTCTTTACTACAGGAAGGTGGACTGGCTAAGGCGGTTCAAAGATCACTCCTGGACCCCGGTGATGTGGGCGCCAGATGAGGCGAATGGAGACCGCGAACTTCATGAACGTGGCCAGACACGACCGGCACCCGTGAAAGTGTGGTCAGCATGACGCAAGAAACGATTCCCACGCCAAGCCCGGACGTGGTGCATACCACGCTCAGCAGCGGAGAAGTCGTCCTGCTCCACCTCCAGAAGCGCAAGTACTACAGCTTGAACGTAACAGGCGCTCATATATGGAACATGTTGATGTCGGGTCATTCCATAGATGAGATAGGGCAGTCCCTCACAGAAGAATTCGATGTGACATTCGATCATGCCCGCGCCAGCGTTTCCATTTTGTTGGACGACATGATCGCTGCTGGTTTCCTATGCCACGCAGCAAACGACTAGCCGCGGACCCCGGCACGGGAGTAGCGGGCCGTACCACGATCCGCCCTGCCACGCTTGATGACCTCCGGCCCATGGTGGAGTTGTTCCGCCATGAAGCAGACATCGCGTTGGAATATGATCCCCTGCTGGAATTCCACTCAGAAGCTAATTGGACGGCTCACGTGGAGGCGCAGTTCAAGCGGGCCGATACACGGCTGTTCGTGGCACAGCGCTGCGGGGCGTTCGCCGGCTTCATCCAAGTCCGGATAGTCGGCTCCGGCACTGGGCCGGTTTTGACAGGATCAGTGAAACGTTGGCTGCGCCGGAGGATCCGGCGTGATTCTCAGCTGGTGCAGCGGAGAGAAGCCTTCGGGTTTATCGACCACATTTTCGTGATGCCTGAAGTCCGCCAAACACCGCTTGCATTCAAGTTGCTCATGGCAGGTATGTGCTGGCTGCGGGAGCATGGCGCCACGGAGGTTGAGGGCGCTATCTGGGCGAAGAACGAGTACATTGTCAAAATGGCACATAACCTTGGATTTGAACCAGTCAGGCTGCTTATGCGGAAACGGCTGCAATGAGTTGTTGCCGTCAGGCTTGCTGATGAGGCGAATGACGATCCATGTCGTGGCCCTCCCCCTGAAGCACGTTCATCAGTTCGGGATGGCAAGTTGCAAGAAGAGCCTCGGCAACAACTGCAACTTCGGTCGCCATAGTTGATTTCGCAGGCATGAAGCTGGAATAGAGAGAGGGGGGGGGGGGGGG
>JBBDMW010000025.1:0-16806 GCA_040878005.1 Dehalococcoidia bacterium | reverse complement strand
CCGCTCGTATGAGCGGCCCCTCTTCTTTGGAAACGCTGAAGTTCCGTAGGCCTAAGCCCGTCTACTCAACGTCATTCTCCGGTTCGTTCACGGAGCACGTGGCGTCCACGAAGAAGTCGAATGGGCTAACTTCAGCCAGTCCAACCAGGTAATCCACCTCGACTGTCTCGCCAGGGCTGAGAACACCGTCTGTGTAGTCGCCAACCTCTGGAACGGTGACCTGGCCGCCTTCGGCTGACGGGCCTCCGTCAGCGTTCAGCACCAGGTTGTCGTTCGTGAGGGTCTCAATTGGCGTAACGATGTCCTCAAGGTCAGCCGAGCTGGTATTGGTCATCCTGGCCGTGAAACTGAACGTACCTGCGGGTCCGCCAGTCACCGGGGAAAGGTCAGTCATCTGGGTCGAGCCCACTGGAACGAAGGTAATTGCCTCGTTGCAGACCGGCAACTCAGGTTCTGGCTCCTCGGGTGGAGTCGGGGTTGGTGTACCCGGCTCAGGGGTTGGGGTCTCCGTGGGTTCCGGAGTCGGAGTCCCAGGTTCTGGCGTCGGTTCGGTGACGTCACAATCAACAGTGACTGGAATCATCCCCAGCACAGCACCGCTGTTGGCATCCAGGAACCTTATGTTGAATGTGCCGGATTCCGGTGATCCATCACTTGTAAGGGTCACGTTGAATGTGGCGGATTCTCCGGGCGCCACATCGGATTCCTCTTCTGGCTCAAACTCGAAGGTCAAGCCGTCCGGGAGATCCATGGCATCCAGCGTTACGTCGACTGGTTCTGCGGCAGTGGTGGTGATTGCACCTGCGATAGCGGCTGCAAGGTCGCCTGGGTCGGCAGAGGTGTCGAACACCAGTGGAGTGTCGCTGTCGTCCACTGCACCTGTAAGGCGGCCAAGAGCCGAAAGCAACACGCTGGGGTCGAACGAGGGGCCTTCCTCTGAAGTTGGTGCGCCACTGGGCGCCATGCCGATCACCCTTATGCCCAGACTGTTGAGTGCATCAATAGTCTCCTGGACGGTGGCAGAACCCTCCGGAGCCACTGCGTCCATGACCGTGTTGTCGTCCGCGCTCTTCTCATCGCTCACAGGACCGAACCTGCCGAGAGAGTTGAACACTGAGGATGGCTCGGAAGATCCATCCACACCAGTGATGGTGTCCCCGGTGGAGTCTGCGTCCGGGAATGCTGCGACCGTGCCTGCGTCCGTTGCAAGGACCACGATTCGAACAGAACCTGACCTCCAACCTGCGCCGCCAACGTCCCCAGATGCAGGCGCCACGTTAGAGTCGAACGCTGGTACATCCCCGCTTGTGCCGGGTTCTGTCTGAGTATCAGGGTCCCCGGCAGGGCCGCTTCCAAGCGTGTCCCCGTCACCGTCGGCGTCGAAACCTGTGCCAGTGGCAGCCTGGTGAAGCGCCTCAAGGGCGGTCTCTGGAATGTCTCCGCCAAAGCCTGGGGCCTCACGGCCGAACGCATCCGTGATGAAGTCATCACGTTCTGATTCGCCGCCTGCATCCTCGACCGTGATTATGGGTTGATTAAGTATGAATGGGCGCCCAGTTTCATCCTCGAGAGAGAAGCCAGTTCCCGGGCCGCCGTAGTCTTCGAACCGGCCAACGCCGAAGCCAAAGTCTACTTCTGGCAGGTCGGTTTCAAGTGCCTCCACCACGGGACCAAAGAGTGCCGCAAGGTCACTGGCGAATGCTGCGAAACTGCCCGTGTCGTCAGACAGGAAGAATACGTCTACCTGCCCAGTAACTGCTGACTCAGGCAGAGCGATCTCGACCTGGAACTCGTGACTCCCTTCTGTGCAAATCTCGGAGTCCGCCCCGAAGGTGACCTCCTCGGGAGCGACAGTCGCCGCTGATAGGCGCGCTGCGGGCGCCATGAACATGAGGATTGCAACCAGGGCCGCGGGCAGCAGCACCAGTCCAATGTTTCTCACGTCCCGAATCGTATTGCTCATCTACCCACCCCTCGCTAACTACGCAAATCTTCAGTGCGAATTGCACTTCTGTCCTGCGGATGCTTGCCTCAAGAGCGTCAGAGGCCGGACAGGACGCCTCAGTTCATCCCTGCCAAACTGTTCAATGGAGATGTGACCCGTGCTGATGGCGATCTGCCAACCTTTTTTTGCCGCTGACTTCAGGAGGCCCATGCTGCGCCACGCGGCGGTTACGCACTTGATGACGAGTTCACGCTAGGTTGGGGCTGTTGGCCCGTCAAGCAGCACGGCTACAGCGGCCAACTGGCGTCGAGTTTGCAGTCACGGAACTGTCACCAGGTCTTCACCGGATTTCACCGCATAGATGATGAAAGTCACGTGTGGGTGGCCGCATTGGTACCTCGCTGCTCCGTTGGTAAATGCGGCGGCGTGCCATTTGTTTTGTGGGGTGGGGTGCATTCGACAGCGGGCGGGCGCGGGTTCGCCCGGGTATGTAGGTTTCATCACGGTTGGAAAACGTGATGTGCGGTTCCTGCGATGAGTCGATATGGTTGCCCTACCATCGCAGGTTCTGTGTCTGTGACTAAAAAGTAGCCTCATTGGAGCGTACTGGGTGTGGCCAAATACTAAAATCCTGCCGCTCCAACGATGGCATGCGTCGCTGAAGCTGCTTCAAGAGGGAGGCTCAGATGGATGCGCGGAAGTGCTACAAGCCGCCTACGGTGATGACAGTGAGCCGCAGTGATGCACTGGCCGGTGGTGCACCGAGGAGTGCATGGCTGCTTAAAGTGGTTTACGGTCCGCCGAAGGGCACCGAGGTTTCGACTGGAATGTCAGCCGTCGGAAACCTGGAAACATGTGGGTTTCAAGCGGGACAGGACATCAGGCCTGCTGTCTGACATCGCGGGTTTCCTGTGGGAAGACCAGGCCCGGGAGACCCTTGGGAACTACTACGGATGTAGTGCTGCCCCAGGAAGAATCGCCGGGTTACGCTGGAGAGCGCACTGTGGCATGACTGGTTTAGCAGTTGGCCTGGGCGGCCATTCAGGTCCCGGGGGCGATTTAGACTTTGCTGGTCACCATTTCAACCAGCTCATCAAGGGCGTATAGATGTGCGCCAGAAGGCCGATCCGGCGTAACCAGGAACCCGACAGTGACCTGGTTGACCACGTATCCAGTAATGAACAGGACGCGTCCGGGTTGTTGCGGCTGTTCTACGTTGGAATCCTCGCTTGCGGCTTCACCAGAAACGCCGGGCATCAGCAGATCAACAAGGGCGCGGTCAAAATCTCGCTGTTTCAAGGCACACAGCGCTGCGGCGCTGTCTTTGAAGACAACAGCGTTACTACCGGCCTGTTCGAACGCAACGCGAAGGATTTCGCGTATCCCAGGATCCTGGTGCGCGATCAGGATTTTGCTCAAGCCGCTTTGTGGCACTGGCTCATAGACCTTACCGGTTCCTCATGCATGGCAGGAAGCGATGGGCAACGCTAGGCACCGCCGTGGAGCCATTCTCCTGTCAATCTCACCAGCATGTTTCACGCATCGATCAGTGAAAGTGGGAGAGTTAGCACCTGAGTATGTCTTGTTGATTTAGATGACATACGGACAACGGGAAGAAATAGAGGCACAAAAAAAGTTTGTTATTACGTGCGCCTTGTAGATATGGGTTAAATCCTATGCACACCTAGAAAAAACACTCTTAACCCCGTATGAAAAACCTAGCGACATGAGGGCGTCACGGCTCATATAAATGAACCCTAACACGGTAACGGATAGTTGCCGGGTGTTATGTGGATGGAGGACCTGACGAAATGACACAGCAGAACAATGTGGGCAGCGTGGAGCTTTTGGCAGCGGCAGTCAAGGCCAACCCTCAGTCGCCGGACCTTTCGGCATACTTCGAGACCCTTTCCCTGGGCGAGCGTGAGCGTGCCCTGGTAGAAGAGTCAATGAAGTCTTTGAGTGACGCCGTCGCCCGTCCGGTAGATTCGCCCGTTCCGACGATAGTCAACGACACTTGGTAAGCTGCTTGCGGCTGAATTCACGTGGGTGGCCAAGCATAGTCTCTCGTCACTGAGGATGATTGCCCTTGATCGTGACAGGGCTTCTGGATGCAGTCAGAGCCGAACTTTCCCGGCAAGTCCTAAGCTCTGGACTGCCCCGTAAGTTGCAGGCAGAAATCCTTCAAGAGTCACCAGAGCGCAGCGGTGTATTGTTGAGTGGGCACCCTGCTACGCTGGCAGCATTGCCGCTCGCCGCGTTCGAGTCTGCGGGCGGTGGATTGGCGAGTTTGGCCGCTTCAGCTGGTGCTGCCATGGAATTTCTTTTGGCAGCCGGTGATGTTCTCGACGATATGCAGGATGCTGCCGGGCCGCCGGATGAAGGCGGCCCGGCAGCATTTCATGCTGAGCTAATTTCGGCGCTGTTGGTCTTGTCACAAGGGGCATTGCTGGGCATTGCTGGCGATTCCATTCCGGGCAGGCGGGTGCTCAAGGGCCTCAGCATATTGAATCAACTTGAGGTGCGGGCGCTCGCTGGGCAGCATGTCGACGTATCCGCTGATGGAGCCGCAGTCTCATCAATCTCTGACTCACTTGCCACCACCGTGGCTAAATCCGGATCCCTTGGTCGCTGCGCGGGAATGATTGGTGCAGCGCTAGCGACAGATGATGTTGACGTTATAGATAAACATGGGAAATTCGGCGAGCACCTGGGCACGGTCTACCAGTTGATGAATGACATTGATGCTGTGTGGCCAGGCGGCTCCGAGAGCACTGATCTCTCTCTTGGGCGAAGTACCCCGCCCATCTCCTTTGCGCGCCTCAGTGACCTCAACGCCGATGCCGCAGTTGCGGCATTTATGGATGCCGTTTCCGGTGGAAAGCCCTCGAGTAAAGACATGGAGGTCCGGGTCCGAAAGGCGCTATTGGAGTCCGGTGGCATTCATTTTGCCTGGGTTCAAGCGTCTATCCATCGCGCCCGCGCAATGGCTATCGCCGAAGACATCCGCAAAACGAATTCAGCATCAAGGCTGGACATCTTCTTCGATAAATGAGGGCTGACACCCACAAAAGGTGAAATAGAACGCCTAGTCTTTCCGTTAAAGCTGATTGCTATACTCAAAGCACCTTCGGGCCCTTCATAGCCGGGAAGGGTGCCAGCTTTGAGACGCAGTCGGATTACCGTCGGAATATGGATCGCATTCGCCACTGCTTACGTGGCGTCCTTGGGGTTTGGCCTTTATGGGTGGGTAGCGCCCCCCGACCAAGGGCTCAAACTGGAATTATCATCTGGGGCTGCGGTTGTTGAGTCAGTGCATCCCGCTAGTGAGTTTTGGCTCGCTGGGGTTAGGCCTGGCGATACGTTGCTTTTCATCAATGGCGCTCCGGTCCCGCTGACTGCTGCCGATATACCCCGTCCCGTTAATACGTTTTCGGCGAGATCCACTACAACTGGAGAGATGCTTCAAGCATCGCCCCGTTCAGACGCAGCCGACGACGTCGGCGTGATAGCCAGCCTTATCGTAATAAGCTTAGCCTTCGCGTTGATGAGCGTTTTTGTGTTTGCGCGCGCTCACCGCCCACCTGATGCAATCTCGTTCTCATGGCTTGGCCTCGCTGCTGGTGCCGCATTGGCTATTGCCCCCGCAGCGTTGAGCGGCCACATTTGGGGCTTGATCGCACAGGGTGCGACGATTGCCGCCACGTCAGTGTTATTTTTTGGATTCTTTCAAGGATTTGCCGCTGCACGTCCGTTCCAGAGCCCTCTTTGGCAGAAGATTTATCCCGAAATATACGCTGGGATTGTCGTCGTTTTATTGATTCCTTGGATTCTCGCCGCGACGATAGCACCGGAACTGCAGACGTTGTTGAAATCCCTGAGGTTACTCCTATTGCTTGGGGCGGTGGGCGGCGGGATAGGGATGCTGTTGTATGGGTATTGGCGCAATCGTAGTGCCACAGCGCGTGAGCAGATGCGGATCGTCACAGTGGGCACTACCCTTGGCGTTCTCCCGTTTATATGGCTGAGTGTGATACCTCTCATCCTGACCAACGATCCCATACTTCGCCCGGAAACCTCGGTGATCGGTGTGGTACTCATACCATTGAGCATCGGGTATGCGGTACTGCGTCATCAACTTATGGGTTTGCGGCGGCTGGTGCACCGAAGCACCGCGTACGCGCTCATCTCTGTGGGCATTATTGTCCTCTACAGCGCCAGCCTGATGACTGTACACGGGATATCTCCTGAGTCTGGTCCTCCCGCATGGGTGGAACTGGCATTCCTTGTGCTGCTGTTCACGGGTGTTCCGCTGCTGGCGGGCGTGCGACGCGGGGCATTCGCGGTTGTTGATCGTATCCTTTACAAGGAAGTGGTGGATCACCGGGACATTATTCGGAGCGCGAGCATGTCCGCAGGTTCGGGCACAGACGTGCCGCGGCTGGCACGCAGGGTGTTGAAAGATGTGGTCGATGCGCTGGGCCTGGAATTTGGAGCTTACATTCAGACATCGCCGGGATCCCCAAGCATCGTATCCGGAGTGGGCGCTGTGCCCATGGATTTGCCACGGGCCGCCACCTCCGGTTACGACGCACCGATGGGCAGCGGCATGCACACATGGACAGTCAACATGTCAGAGATCGCCGGTCCAATTCTTGTGGGGCCAGTGCGGGGGTTGAGAGACCTATCCGGTCTTCTAGCCCTTGGGCCGCGGCGGACTGGCGACAGCTTTGATGCAGATGACGTCCGGATGTTCCAGACAGTTTGCGGGGTGGTGACAACTGCCCTGGCGCGGGCACAGCTTCTTGAGGAAGTACAGCGCCAGAGTGATGAGCTGAGCCAGCTGACATCACAACTGCAAAACGTGCAGGAAGAGGAACGCTCCGCTATTTCCTCGTACCTGCACGACGAGCCTCTTCAAAAGGTGGCTTACGCCGTGGCCAGGCTTCGTGAAAGGTCGCTTGCTGAAGATTTGGCCGGATTGCTGGAGGGCGTGGAGCGTGATCTCCGTAATACCAGTGCCACCCTAAGCCCAGAAATGCTACGGGAGTTTGGGATGCTCCGGGCCTTGGAATGGCTTACTGCTGAGATTGGGCGCCAGGCACAGTTCAAGGTTGAGTTTTCCACCCATGGCATATCTGCCCATGACCGGTTTAATCCTGATGTGGAGCTTGTTGCGTACCGTACTGTCCAGGAAGCTCTTACGAACTGCCGCAAGCATTCACAAGCACAATCGGTATGGGTTAACCTCTCAGTCTCAGAAGGCCATCTGTGCATACTTGTCGAAGATGACGGGGTGGGACTCACAAAATCGGCGGTTATACAGGACCGTGAGGTTTCTTCCGGCCTCGGTCTTCGTGCCATGCGTCAGCGGATTGGCAGGCTGGGCGGAGAGTTGAGCATCTCGCCCCGGAGACCGGGCGGCACTACGGTGGACGCATACATTCCACTTAACCCGACGAACCCTACTGAGATGAATACAGAAGCTGCGGACTGAACGCTGCATAGCGGTGATTAGAGGTACAACTTTGTCAGTCGTCGAATTCCCGCGAAGCAACGGTGATCACGATGCCGACCCTGTCCGAGAAGGTGACGCCATCTGCCGCATTCTACTGGTGGACGATCATCCGATAGTTCGGATGGGCGCCCGATCGGCGCTTTCAAAGATCCCTGGCGCCCAGATAATTGGTGAGGCTGATAACGCTGACGAAGCGATTTCCATGGCAGATGGCCTTCGTCCGGACCTGGTCTTCCTGGATGTCCGCCTCAAGGGCGAGAAGAGCGGTATAGAAGTCGCCCGCGAGTTACGTGCCCGGTTACCCAACCTCAAGATTGTCGTGTTCACAAATTTTGCTCAAGAGCCGTACGTCCGCGCGATGATGGAGGCGGGGGTAGATGGATACCTTCTTAAGGACACGCCGCCCACCCAGATAGCAGAAGCCGTAAGGATGGTCGTCCAGGGCGGCAACGTTTACTCCTCACAAATTAGCTCCAGTATTGTTACCGGTTATCTTAAGAGCCCGGGCAACAGCAGCCTGACAAACCGCGAGGCGGAGATTCTGCAGTTGGTGGCAGACGGCAAGAGCAATGATGAAATCGCCGGCGAACTCGGTGTATCAGGCAAGGCTATCCAGCTACACCTGACCAACGTTTACTCAAAGTTGAACGCGCGCAATCGGACAGAAGCCCTTGTCATAGCTGCGCGGCGTGGCCTTGTAGTACTGGCGGGCGCCGAGTAGCCCCGTCATACGTCTGCCTCGGTGCTGTCTATATGGATGCTGGTATCCTCCGTGCGCCAGCGACCAGCTTTTGCAGCTGCGCCGGCTCGTCATCCATAAGCAGCAGGGCAGCGTTATGACCAACACACCCGCCGAGTCTCCGCCCAACATCATCTTGATTCTTGCCGATGATATGGGGTTCTCCGATATCGGCTGTTATGGGGCCGAGATACGTACGCCCAACCTGGACAAGCTCGCAGCCTCTGGGCTTCGCTTTACCCAGATGTACAACACTGCCCGGTGCTGCCCTTCGCGAGCTTCACTGTTGACCGGCCTCTATTCTCACCAGGCAGGCGTGGGCCATATGGTCAAGAACACAGGCCACTCTGCCTACCAGGGCTATCTGAACGATAGCTGTGCCACGGTTGCAGAAGTCCTTGGTGCAGGCGGCTACCGCACCCTTATGTCTGGCAAGTGGCATGTTGGCGGGGACTACGACATGCTCCATCCAAACACATGGGGTGCCGGCGAGCCAGGTCATCCCACTCCCACCCAACGTGGCTTTGGCACGTTCTATGGCACGCTCCAGGGCGCAGGCAGCTTCTTCAATCCGCCCACTCTTATGGATGGTGAGAGCTTCACTTCTGCGGAGTCTGATGACTTCTACTATACGGATGCGATCACAGACCGTGCAGTCTCAATGATCCGCAGCGCTTCCGGCCAAGAGCGGCCATTTTTCCAGTACGTCGCCTACACAGCGCCGCACTGGCCGCTTCACGCATTGGAAGAAGACATCGCTCGTTATGAAGGCATGTACCGGGGCGGATGGGATTCAGTCCGCAAATCACGTCATGAGCAGATGAAAGGCATGGGCCTGCTGGACCGCAAGTGGGACATATCGCCACGGGACCAGGATGCTCCGCCGTGGGAATCGGTGGGCGACACAGATTGGGAAGACATGCGGATGGCCGTATATGCAGCGCAGATCGACCGGATGGACCAGGGCATTGGCCGCATAATGTCAGCCCTGGAAGAGGAGGGCATTGCGGAAAATACTCTTGTGATGTTCCTTTCAGACAATGGTGGCTGCGCCGAGTTCCTGGCCGAGGACACTGCACGCCCTGATCGTTCGCAGTTCGATACACCAATGGCTAACGGCGGGCGCATGCGAATGGGCAATGTGCCGGGCTTGAGACCCGGACCAGCCGATACGTTTATGAGCTATGACCTGCCCTGGGCCAACGCGAGCAACACGCCGTTTCGCCTTTTCAAGCACTGGGTTCATGAAGGCGGCATATCCACGCCGTTTATCGCCTACTGGCCAGCCCGGATTCGTTCCGCCGGAATCGTGCATGAGCCGGTCCACATCGTGGATATAACAGCGACATGCATTGCAGCAGCCCACGCTCCCTATCCCGGGGAGATCAATGGATCACCAGTTACGCCGCTGGAGGGAGAGAGCCTGCTGCTGGTGTTTACCGGCGAGAAATGGTCGCGAGACGCGCCGATCTTCTGGGAGCACGAAGGCAATCGTGCCGTGCGCATGGGGCAGTGGAAGCTGGTGAGCAAGCACCCCGGCGACTGGGAGTTGTACGACATGAACGTGGATCGCTCAGAACTGCACGACCTCGCTGCGTCAAACCGGCCGAAGGTGAAGGAGATGGCCGGTCTTTACGAGGAATGGGCTGCGCGCTGTGGAGTGCTGCCGTGGCCGCTCAGTCCTGCTGGCGGGCTGAACGTGCAGGGTCACAACGTCCACGTTGTCTAGCACTGCTGCTGCTTCGAGGCGACCGTGGAGCCGGCATGAGTTGCTGGTGGTCTTCCGGCTGTATTGCCGGACGCCATTTGGGCGCCTTTACTCCCGGAACCCGGAGATCATTGAGCTGGCGGGCCTCATTGGCCGAACTCCCGGCGCCGTCGCCATGAAGGCAGTCAACTTTGCGAACCTTGACCCGCATCATCGTGCCCGCAACGTGAGCGGTCTGCAAAACTCCAGCGCAGCGGATCGTGCTCTCTGGGCGGATGCACAGGATGACTGGGAGCGGATTGCCCTTGAATGTGAGGTTGCATATCAGCGGCTCCAGGGCGCAACAGGGCAGGAAGCCGGGTATGAAGGAGAACCTGGGAGCGCTCCTGACGGGCCAACGGAAGCGGAACGGACAACGCGTGTACGGCGCGTCCAGGCTTTTTTCAGAGCCACGGTGCTGGCTGGCTACGAGTACCGCTGTGCCATCAGCGGCCTGGCAGTGCCTGAATTGCTGAACGCGAGTCACATAATTCCCTGGGCAGCCAATACCAAAAGGCGCGCTGACCCTTCAAACGGCATAGCGTTGAATGCTCTTTACGACAGGGCGTTTGATCGCGGGCTGATCACGATAGACGAGTCATTCCGTGTAGTTGTGTCATCGCAACTGGACGTTTCAGATCCGCCGGATTTCCACCGGGTGGCTCTCCTTGAGGCGTCACACCGGGCCATGACCATGCCGAGGCGCTTCCCGCCTGATCCTGCTGCCCTGCGCCACCACAGGGAACACGTCTTCAAGCCGTAGTAACGGCTGCCAATCCCCGGTGTGTTCGGATCGTTTAACGTTGTGCGACTTTATCTGGAAAGACCGGTACCATCGCGCCGGTTAAACCTGATAACAAACCTTGGAGGATCGCATGGGACTGCTGGATGGTAAGAAGGCGCTGATCACCGGAGCACGCAAGGGCATAGGCCGGGGAATCGCGGTGACACTGGCTGGCGAAGGCGCGGACGTGGGCATTAATGACATTGTTGATGACGACGTAACCCACAAGACTGCTGAGATGGCTCGTGAGAAGGGCGGGAAGGCGTCGGTGCACATCCAGGACGTCAGTTCCGTCGCAGGGGTCAATTCACTGATTGATGCCTTCGTGGCAGAGCACGGCCGCATAGATGTCCTGGTCAACAACGCCATCTTCCCAGACCAGTCCAGGCCGTTCTTCGATACCGATGAAGCTTACTGGGACCGCATGATGAACCTGTCGCTCAAGGGCTACTTCTTTGCATCGCAACGGGCCGCCCGTGAAATGGTGAGCCACGGTGACGGCGGCCGGATCATTTGCCTGTCCAGTGTTCATGCTTATCGTGCCTGGGAAAATTGGACAGCATACGGTGTGGCGAAGGCAGGCCTTCGGCGCATGGTCAAGGGCTTCGCTGCCGACCTCCACGGCACCGGCATCACTGCAAATGCCATTGCACCAGGCGCCATCGTAAACACCATTTCAGAAGATGGAATCGATCCAGAGCCGTACAACCTGGACGAACGGCCCGGCATGAAGGGGCGCATACCTTCTGAACGAGGCGGCTTGCCCAGCGACATCGCAAACGCGGTCCTGTTCCTGACCTCTCACCTGGGCGAATATGTCAATGGCGAGACATTGTTGGTGGACGGTGGCATGATCGCCTCCGCAGGGCCGAGCCTGTAGCATGCGCGTCCATCCTTGTTGTCGTATGGCTGGCGCACGGCTGGCAGCTGGTTGGCCAAGCTTCACGCCATCGTGTACGTGACGCATATGCGACCGGCCGAACATGATGTGAACACGGAAGGCAGGCGACATGCGCTTCAAGTTGGTTCGTGAACGCGTGGTCTATGAAAATCCGTGGGTCCGGTTGTACGACGACGAGGTGACACTTCCTGACGGCAGTCCAGGCACATATGCCTGGGTCGAGCCGCCAGGGCGCAGGGGCGGCGTCATCGTCATTCCCCGGCTGCCTGACGGCAGAATCCTGCTGATCCGGGTCAACCGTTACGCGGTCAGGGCCGACTCATGGGAGTTCCCGCGCGGATACGGCGCAGACGGCGAAGATGCGGAATCCGCTGCCAGGCGGGAACTCCTGGAAGAAACCGGCCTGCAGGCCGAAAGCGTGTCCAGCCTGGGTAGTTTTTCACCAGACGCCGGGTTCTTTGGAGTGCGCCACACCGTGGCGGTCGTGGACGTTCGTCATGACCCCGGCGATGCCCTTGCACTGCAAAGCAGCGAAGCCATACTGGAGGGACGGTTCGTATCCAGGGATGAAGCGTGGCAGATGGTGGCCGGTGGTGATATTTACGATGGCACCACTCTTAGCGCCCTGGCCATGCTGGTTGCGTCCGGTTGATCAGTGCGGTGCAGCCCCGAATTGACGAACCTTACTTAATACGGCCCGTCGTGGCCACAGGGGACGTAAGCATGTCCATGCAGGACATCTACAAGCACATCGAAAAGCACGTGGACGAGAGCATAGACCTGCTTTTCGAACTGGTCCGCCAGCCCAGCATATCGGCGCAGGACGTTGGATTTGACAAGGCGCCGCAGCTTGTAAAGGAGAAGCTGGAGTCAGTTGGGCTGGAATCGGAAATCATGCCCGTGGCCAATGCAGACCGGCCCTCGGTATTCGGCAAGTCCGGCGGCGTCTCTGCCCACACCCTTCTTTTTTACACGCACTATGACGTGCAGCCGCCAGAGCCGCTGGAGTTGTGGGAGTCGGAGCCTTTCGTCCCAACCCGCCGTGGCGACCGCCTTTACGGCCGCGGGATGTCTGACGATAAGGGAAACATCGCCGCCCGCCTTGCCGCCATCAGAGCGTTTCGTGAAGTGCGCGGCGAGCTGCCCTGCAACCTGAAGTTCTTCGTTGAGGGCGAAGAGGAGATTGGCAGCCCCAACCTTGGGGGGCTGATCGAGCAGCGCGGGCGCGACTTCATGGCGGACGCCTGCATATGGGAGGGCGGTGGCCGCACGCTGTCCAATGATCCGTTCATCTACCTGGGCCTGAAGGGCATCCTGACCATAAACCTCAGGGTAAAGAAGCTCTCCGGTGATGCCCACTCCTCATATGCCACTATTCTCCCGGCCGCAGCGTGGCGCCTGGTGCAGGCGCTGAACGCCATCAAAGATTCCGAGGACTGGATCCTGATCCCCGGGTTCCATGACGACATACGCCCGGTCACCCGCAAAGAGCAAGAGGCCATTCGGAGGCTCCCAGATGAGGAGGCCGCATGGAAATCCACGTTTGGCGTCAAAGAGTTCACAGGCGGGGTCAGGGGAGATGCGCTGCGAAACAAGTATCTTCTTGAACCGACGGCAAACATCAACGGTTTCATCAGCGGATACAACGGCGCGGGCATGAAAACGGTGCTGCCCGCTGAAGCCAGTGCCAAGATGGACTTCCGCCTGGTGCCGGATCAGCGCCCGCGGGACATCTTCCAGAAACTTCGAAAGCATCTTAAAGACCAGGGGTTTGAAGATGTCGAGGTCGAGTACCTGGCCGGTGTGAACCCCTCACGGACACCCATAGACTCGCCATGGGTCCGCCTGGTGGCCGAGACTGCGTCGGATGTTTACGGCCGCAAGCCGGTGATAGCACCCAACATGGCTGGCACTGGTCCTATGTATGACTTCGCCGACACGCTTGGCACGCCGGTTGCCACGTCCGGCGTTGATCATCCGTCCCACAAGATCCACGCTCCGAACGAGAATATTACGATTGAGGACTTCCTGCTGGGCACGAAGCAGGCCGCGCTCATCATGGAGAGGTTCGGAGAGCGGGGCCTGGGATAGGGCGGAGGCAATTTACCTGGCGAACCTTCTAACCGCTTCACCCAACTCCTCTGGGGCCTCCTCCGGCACAAAGTGACCTGCCGCCTCCAGCCGCACTACCTTGGCCGACGGGAACGCCTGTGTCCAGCGCTCAAGCTCCACCGGCCTGGATGCCATCATGCTTCGCGCCAGGGATCATGTGCCTGTGGAGAGCAGGATGGACACGTGAGGGTCTTGTCGGCTGGTAGCTGGGCCTCTCTGGTAAGGGGCCATTTGTGTGCATAGCGTGCGTCACGTGGGACCGCCTGAACCAGTATCATCGTGTACATGGCAAGAAACCGCGACCAGAACGGAAACAAAGAAGAGCGGCTCTACGGCCCCGACCAACGTGACATCGAGCGCTCCAACCAGAAGGCCTTCGAGAAGCCTAAGGAACGCAAGTGGACCACTATCCTATGGCAGTTGCTGGCTGCGCTGCTGGGTATAGGGTTCATCCTGTCGTTGTTCTTGATCGACTTTGGTGGTGCGCCTCCGGGGTAAGCGTTGACGCTGCTGTCTGCTCCTGGCCTCCTTTTTATGGGTAAGCGCAAAGTAGCGAAACAGGCCGAGCCATTGATCAAATGCCAGCGATGAAGGTAACGCCGCGGCATCGAACCGCAGGTCGCTGGACAGCCGTGCCACCTGCGAATGTGTGAACACTGTGCGCAGTCCATCGCGTGCGGTCTGTCCCCGCATCCCGAACACCCTGCCAATGAACTGGCGGTACTGACCTGCCTGCGACGGTTCAACGAGAGGCCTTGTCCGACGCGCCAGCCAGAGCAGCACACAGTCCACTGATGGAGGCGGGTCAAAGTCGGTCCGCCGCAGCCTCCTGGCTATCTCCGCATGCCACCACGGTTTCAGCAGCAGGGATATGCGAGTCTCCGGAGCACAAGGATCTCTGCCCGTATCGGCAGGCGTCGTGCCGACGATCCACGCCTGCTTTGTTAACATCGCTCCCTGTGCCGATAGAATGTGGCCCCTCAGCAGTTTTTTGGGGCCATTCCGCACCCTGTTCAAGCTACAGTAAACAATCCGGCCGGACAAAATGCGATGTCCGGCGCAGAGGACTACAGATGCCCAACGTTCCGCCTACTCCCGATCACGTGCTCGACCCGGACACAATCGAGAAACTGAAGTCGGTCAACTCCACCGCTGTCGTGGATGTGCTGGCCCGCAACGGTTTTGACCCGCGCTACGTGTACATGCCCAACATCAAGACCATGAATCCCGGCGAGAGGTTGGTCGCACGCGCTGTCACGGTTCGCTTTGTTCCTGCCCGGCCCGACGCGAATGCAGAGAAGCCTTCCGGAGAGCAGTCTCCCGAGTATGCTGCGTTCGAGCTTGCCGGCCCCGGAGATGTCATAGTGATGGAGTCCATGCGGACAAAGCTGATGTCCATCGGCGGCGACATCAAGTTCCTGCGACTCAAGCAGAGGAACATCGACGGCCTGGTGTGCGATGGCGGCATCCGCGACATGCACACGGTCAAAGATTACGGCGTCATGCTGTGGGGCTACGACAAGACTTCCAACCTCGGCACACTGATTGGCACGCCTTACTCCACGAACGATGCTGTCACCGTTGACGGCGTGCTTGTACGCCCCGGCGACTACATACTGGCCGATGATGACGGCGTGGTGGTGATCCCGCGGATTGCAGCCAAAGAGATTGCCGAGAAGGCCATTGAGTACGATGACCTGGAGGAGTGGATCAGGCGCCGGTTGGATGAAGAGAACCTCTCGCCTGGTAAGTACTACCCGCCGGATGATGCGACCTTCAAGCTCTACCGAGAGTGGAAGGCAAAGCAGAAGTCCTAATTTGGCTTAGCCATGGTCGCTGTGCATGAATTAGGCAGGCGCATGAAAGAAGAGGCCCCGGAACATTCCGGGGCCTCTTCTTTGTAAGGTCATCGAGACGTCAGATCCCTTTGCCCTCGCACTCTCTTAGCACTTGCTGTATCCGCAGCCGTAGCACTTCTGGCATCCCTCTTCATGGGCCAGCGTCATCTGGCAATCCGGGCAGAGCGAATCGTCCACGCCGACCGTGACCGTGGCCCTGGACGGCCTGCTCATCACATCCACCCGGGCTGAAGACGGCAGGCCCAGCTCCTTTGACGATGGCCGCTTGAAGAGGCCAAGCTGTGCCTGTTCTGCGCCATCCAGTGAATCTGCTGATTCGCTGACGTTGTTTACGAGGCGCTCCAGGACCAACGCTATGGCGTCAGGCCCTGACCTGATCAGGTCCCCGTCATCCCACGCCGGCACGTCCGTAATGCCGCGAAGCTGCTTGATGACTTCCTGCGGGTCCACCCCTGAGCGGAGCGTCAGGGACGCCAGCCGGGAAACCGCCTCGGCCATCGCAGCATCATTTCCGCCCGCCTTGCCATGCGTTGCGAACACCTCGAACGGACGACCGTCCGCGCTCAGGTTCACCGTCACGTACAGGTTGCCGCGGCCTGTGCGGACCCGGCGGGTCACGCCGTGCAGCTCCGCCGGCCTCTCACGGGGCACAACGTACTGCGGGACCGACTCATAAGCCTCGGCGGTCGCCTCTGCTGCGGCCTGTGCTGCTGCCTCGGCAACAGCCTGCATCTCTTCGGCGGACTTCTTCTTTTCATGGCCGCTGGTCAGGACCTCTTTCTCACGGCTGCCAGAGCGGTACACCGTGATGCCCTTGCAGTGAGACTCCCACGCCAGCAGGTAGGCATGCTCCACGTCCTCGACCGTGGCCGAGTTCGGGAAGTTGATCGTCTTCGAAATGCCTGCGTCTGTGCTCTCCTGGAAGGCCGCCTGCATGAGCACGTGGTCCTCCGGTGAAATGTCAGACGCCACATGAAAGAGGCGCTTCACGTCATCCGGCACGTCATCGCGTTCCTGCAGGGACCCGCCGTCGGCCATGTACTCCATCAGGTCTTCGCTGCTGAAGAACCCGCGCTCTTGTGCGATGCTCTCGAAGTTGTGGTCCACGTAGTAGAGCGTCTGTCCCTCGAGGATGTTGTGCTTGCGGAAGGCGAGCGAGAATATTGGCTCGATTCCGCTTGAGCAGCCAGCAATCATGGAG
>JBBDMW010000024.1:0-27412 GCA_040878005.1 Dehalococcoidia bacterium | reverse complement strand
CTTGGGTTTGTACTTGCTTCGCTTCGGACACTCTACGAGGTTCGCCTGTCGGCTCGGTTACGGACGCACTTTGTGCGTCCCCACGTGAGCTTGCGGGTGGTCCCGTCTGTTTGGATGGCTGCTTTTAGCGGTCGTTTGGTGGTCGTGGGCGGTGGATGAGTTGTGGTTGCGTCATCTGTTATTCCTTTCCTGCTGGATTCTGTGCTGTTGTATGAAGCGGCGGATCGGTGCGCGGACGCCCTCCAGTGCGTTCGTGCGTTGAGGTTGGCGGTAAGTCCGTGGCCGCTTTCAGCGGCCATGTGCCTCTCCACCCGACCGGGTCTCTCGTTCATACTCACCTTCGGCTCGGACACTCTTCGAGGCTCGCCTGTCGGCTCGGGGTTCGGTCGAGACAAAGAACGTGGTCGAGACAACAAAGCGGTCGAGATAAAGAACGTCTTGTGCCTGGCCATGGGCACTGGGCCGCTTTTTGCCTGCCACTGTCTTTCTCGTTGCCTGTTTTCTCTGTCCCTTCATTTCAATATACGCACGTTTGTTCTGTTTGTCAAGATGTTGTGGCTGGGAGTTTTTGGGGAGAGGTTACGGCGTAGGCAGTTGCCCGGCCATTCCTAGATGCCGAGCCAGATGGGGTAAGAGGTGTACTATCGAGAAAAGCACCCGATATTAAGGCAGACTCTCGCACCGTTCTTTTCTCCTGTGCGGGAGCCGTACATGCCTTGGGGGCCGGCCATGCGGCGAACGGCCCGCCCCCTGGCGAGCCGTCCGAGGTTCAAGTCGTGCTGAGCCGCCATGGTCCGGGCGTGGACCGCGCAATGGGAACGGTGGCCGAGGCCCTCACCGCTCTCACAATTCAAGGAATTTGGGCTGTGAGTCCGTGGCCCGGACGGGAGGTATTCATGCGAGTCGGAGTACTGGAGCTACTGACCGGAACACGGACCACGAGCATCCCTCAAGCCATCGGCAACTCGCTTTACACGAAGCAGTTCGCCAGCATAATGCCGCAGGCCATCGCCGTGTGGTGCCGCCAGTTAGGGCACGAAGTCTTCTATGCGACCTGGTACGGACGAGGCGATCCCAAGAAAAAGTTGCCAGATGACCTCGACATCGTCTTCATCGCAGCTTATACACAGGCCAGCGGCCTAGCTTATGCCCTGGCCAAGGTATACCGAGCGGACGGGGCTCTCACAGTCTTGGGCGGACCCCATGCCAAGTCGTTTCCCACCGATTCCCTTCGGTTCTTTGACCTGGTAGTGACCCAATGTGACAAGACTCTCATTGAGGACATTCTCCGCGGCACCTTCGACAAAGGCGCCATCATCTCCAGCGGCCGTCCTCTTACAGACGTGCCGAGCGTTGAAGAGCGGATGCCGGAAATAAAGGCATCCGCCTTTCTCGGGGGGCGAATGCGCTATTTGTCCACCGTTGTTCCGCTGCTGTCCAGCACCGGGTGCCCGTACACCTGTAACTTCTGCACCGACTGGAACAACCCGTACGCCCTGCTCCCTCCCAGTCATCTCGCGGAGGACCTGCGGTACCTTTCGCACAACCTGCCAGGTGTGAAAGTCGCCTTCCATGACCCGAACTTCGCCGTCAAGTTCGATCAAACACTTGATGTCCTGGAAGCGATGCCTGGCAAGAAGCGAAATCCGTACATCATGGAAAGCTCATTGTCCGTGCTTCGAGGCTCGCGACTCGAGCGGCTCAGGGATACCGATTGCATGTACGTGGCGCCTGGAATAGAGTCCTGGTCCAACTATTCAAACAAGGCTGGCGTATCGGCCGTAACCGGCGGGGAGAAAGTCCGGCGGGTGGCGGAGCACTTGCAGGAGTTGCATGAGTATGTGTCGGGCATACAGGTCAACCTGATCTTTGGCCTAGATACCGACGAAGGCAACGAGCCAGTGGAGCTGACCAAGGAGTTCCTGACGCGTACCCCTTTCGCCTGGCCCGTCATCAACATTCCCGTGCCCTTCGGCGCCACTCCCCTCTACGACGACTATTACAAGAACGGGCGCATTCTCACCTCGATGCCCTTTGCCTATTATTACTCCCCGTACCTCGTCACGACCCTGAAGGGCTATGACCCGGTCACCTACTACCGAAAACTCATAGAGATGTCAGCACACGCGGCTACCCGTGGGATGTTCCGCAAGCGTTTCTTCGCTACTCCTTCCACGCCTTTGCGGATGTTCCACACAGTCCGCACACTCGTCGCGCGCCAAAGGATACGAGCGTTTCAGACGATCCTGGACATGCTCACTTCCGATCCGCAGTTTCTGAAGTTCCACGAAGGCAGATCGCAGGTGTTGCCAGAGTTCTATCATCATCAGTATGAACGGTCGCTGGGCCGCTACGCTCAACTCATTTCCCGCGCCGACCGCACACCGGAGCTGGCAGCGCAGGAAGATATAGTCCAGCACTTTGGACCGGTCGTCAACGGGGTTGCCGCCCCTGAAATACGACTAGACAAGAAGGCGGCGAGTCCCTGAGGGAGTCCCGACATGGTGAGCCTCGGGACCCTCCGCCCTACCTGCCGCATCTGAAGCCATCCGGCACACATGGTGTCAGCGCCGCCTGTACAGAGGAGGGCCGCCCGCATACACCACGCCGGTTCTACAACCGCCTGCGGTCTCAAAGATGTGGTTTCCGCCAGATCCCTGAGATTCCCACGGGGCGTGCCTGGAAACAGGCCAGTTGCCCCTGCCGTGGAGCGGGCGTCGGTTGTCTTACACGACCCCGCAGGAATAGCGGGCAATACCTTCGCTGATCAGGCTCTGGCGGAGTGGCGCCTGGCCGTTAGTCAGGCTGCGTATTCGAACAGGCGGCGATACTCATCCGGCAGCTGTGCGCGGATGTCCTGCAACTGTCCGCCTGTGACGGCTTCCGAGAGGACAGCCATGACAGCGCGTGCATGGTGAACGGCGTCTGGAAGGTCTGCGCCTTCTTTCTGGCTGACCCGCTCGAAAAACTCATCGAGTGAGAAGCGTTCGCCGCCGCCCTCACCAGGCAGGTAGTTGTCTATCTCCCTGGGCAGTTGGGCGGCCAGATCCTTTGGCTCCCCGCCAGCGAGGCGTTCTCCCAGTGTTTCCAGAGTTGCCCTGATGGCGCTTACAGCTTCACCATTTGACGAAAGCCGCGCATGGTGCTGCACTTGCTGTACAAAGTGGTCATAGTTCATCACGACACCTCCAAGTTCAACCGGTCGTGACCAGGATCAAAAGTCTTCAAATTCTGTTGATCGCGCCTGTACCGCGGACGGGCGCTGTGACTCGTGACGCAGCGCCCTCCGGATACAGTCGCAGAGAGTCCCCGGTTTCTCCCGCCGATGTGACTCGCCCGCACCCCGTGCCAAACCGGCTATTGGCCGTCGCCCAGTTCCCTGGCAAGGCCCACAAATCGGCTCCAGGGCGTGGCGACCCATACCTCTGAACTGGCGTGGCCCAGGGAGCGCACGAGCAGAGAAACCTTGGCGGCGGTGTCAGTATCAGGCGCCTCAAAGATGTCCAGGTAATCATGCGGTCCCAGTACGGCCAGGTTGCTGATCCATCTGACCTCCGGGCACTGTTCCCTGATGCTGTCTTCCACCTGCCGGTTCAACTCTTCAACTTTTTGCGGCTTCTCCACGGACTCGGGAGATAGCCGGGTCATCATCACGAAAGTTGGCATGGTGCCCTCCTTAGGTGAAAGGTTCGCTCCAAAGAGCCGGTCTGCAATCACCGCGTGCGGGGAATTGGCGATTGCCTGAAATGAGGACGCGAGGCTAATCCTTTGAGTCCTTCTCTTGCTGGTTGTGACCTGCCGACAGTCACATGGCTTAGCGGTCTGCGATGAACCCGACCAGGCCCATGATGCCGCGAACCCCGGCCGCCGCAAGGGCCGCCATCGCCACCCAGAAATACCAGGGGAGCGACGACAGTGACATCCCGCCGACTTCGCCAGCCTCCGGCGTAGGGGTGGGAGGAGACCATTCAGGCCACTCAATGACCGGGGTGGGGGTACGGGTGGCTCCGGGTGTCACCGGTGCTGCGGTCGAGGTTGGCTCAGTCCTCGGGCGTGGCGTTGGGGATGAGCCTGGCCCGGGCACACCATTCGTGGGTGGCAACTCCATGGGCGGCCAGTCCCTCCGATCCAGACCAGGTACAGCTGTTGCGTAGGCTGTGGGCGTGGGCGATGGGTCCAGGGAAGATGTGGGGCTGGGCGTTGGCAACGACTGGCCGCCAGGACCATCTCCCGCGCTTGAGCCTCCCTGCCCGCCAACCGTAGGCGCAAGTGTAGACGTGGGGCGCGGCGTCCGCGTTGGCGACGGTGTTGGCGTAGGCGGCACAGGCGTCACCGTGGGCATCGGAGTGGGTGTGGGTGTAGCCGTGGCCGCGGGGGGGACATTTGTCGCGGTGGGTTCAGGTGTGGCCGTAGGCTCAGGCGTCGATGTGCTGGTGGGAGCCGCAGTGGCGGTAGCGGTGGGTTCAGAGGTGGGCGTGGCGGTAGGTTCGGGCGTCGGCGTGCTGGTAGGTTCCGGCGTGTTTGTGGCCGTAGGCTCAGGCGTATCTGTCGGATCCGGTTCCGGTGTCGATGTTGGTGGTACGAGTGTGGCCGTGGGAGGAACGGATGTCGCAGTGGGAGGAACCGACGTAGGCGTCGGGGGTACGGGTGTGGCAGTAGGCGGCACTGGCGTCGCCGTGGGCGGAACCGGAGTGGCGGTAGGCGGAACCGTTGTCTCGGTTGGCGGAACAGAGGTGGCTGTGGCCGCGTCTGAAGATGATGGCGGGCCTCTCCTGCGGTCGTCGTCGTCACGGTCATCGTCGTCGCCACGGTCATCGTCGTCGCCACGGTCATCGTCGTCATCACGATCATCGTCGTCATCACGATCATCGTCGTCGTCACGGTCATCGTCATCATCACGGTCATGTGCCGGACCGCGGCCCGGCCGATCATCATCGTCGTCTGCGAACACGGGCGTGGACCATGCCATAGGCAGGCCGCTGAGCACAAGGGTGATCATCCCTACAAGGGCAATGAGCGCCAGTCGACGCCAAACGAAAATCCGGCTCATCCGCTCCATCACATCCCAACCCACCCACCAGATTGAAGCGCCCAATCATCCGCGACAGACCATGGACGCGCTACGACGCGGCCCCCGATTCAAGAACCGCCGTTGCTCAATAGTTGAGCAATGTGAACTGAGCCGCACCGTCCAGCGCGGTAGCATCATGCGCTCTGGAGGACTATTCCGCAGCGTCCGTCCGTGTTAGCGGAAGTAATACCCTGCGACTACAACGGGCGCGTGATTGAAACGTGATGGGGGTAGAGGGCGCCACGCAGGGATTAAACAAAGAGGCCCGGCCTGCCTCAGCCGTGATTGGCTGAAGCTGGCCGGGCACATTGGAACGTAACCGGACAAAGGTCCAGGGAGACTTAGCTCCAGATACGGTCGCTGGAGTCCAACGTGTCCCATTCGTCGGTGGGTTCAAACACACCGGGCGGGTACACGCCGTACGTGCCTGCAGTAGCCATATGCTCCCTGCACGCCTCCTCGTTCAGCGTGATCCCCAGGCCGGGGCCGTCAGGAACCTGGACGTACCCGTCCTGGATGATGGGCTTCGGGAGGCCATCCACCAGGTCATCCCACCACGGCAGGTCCACGGAGTGCATCTCAAGGCCCGTGAAGTTCTCGGTGGCGGCCGCACAGTGAACATTGGCCATGGCAACGACCGGCGAGCCAGCCTGGTGCAACGCCATGGCAATGCCCTTCTCCTGTGCCATGTCGCCAATCTTCTTGGTCTCAAGGATGCCGCCTGATGTGGCCAGGTCCGGGTGGGCAATGGAGATCGCCCGGGCGTCAAAGAGGTCGTAGAAGCCTTCCTTGAGATAGATGTCCTCGCCTGTGCAGACAGGAGTGGCGCAGGAGTTCTTGAGGCGCAGCCACTGGTCAGTGAACTGCCAGGGAATCATGTCCTCGTACCATGCCAGGCTGAACTGGTCCAGGGCGCGGGCTATCTTGATGCAGTTCTCCACGCCGATGTGGCCAAAGTGGTCCGCGGCGATGGGAACCTTGTAGCCGACGATCTCGCGCACCTGGGCGACGTAGTCGCACATGGCCTCGATGCCCTTGTCGGTGACCTGGATGCCTGTGAACGGGTGCATGACCTGGTTGGTCTCCAACATGCCATCGGGATAGCTGATCCCTCCTTCAACGTCAGCCGCAATCCATGACCCGATGTCCATCTTGAGGAACGTGAAGCCACGATCCATGCGGCCCTTCAGCGCGTGGCCCATCTCCTTGGGATCTTTGCGGGCCGGGGTGTCAGCATACACACGTATCTTGTCCCGGAACTTGCCCCCGGCGATCATGAAAGCGGGGACGTTGTACGCCTTGCCGGCGAGGTCCATCAGCGCCATCTCCACGCCACAGACGCCGCCGCCGAAGCGGCCGTGACCGCCGAACTGCTTGATCTTGCGGAACAGGCGGTCGACATCACAGGGGTTCTCCCCCATCAGCCGGCTCTTCAGGGCCAGGGCGTAGCGTGCGCTTGCGCCGTCTCTTACTTCGCCCAGGCCGGTGATGCCCTGGTTGGTGTAGATCTGGATGATGGGCCAGCGCCAGTTGGCATGTCCAACCACTGCAATCCGCATGTCAGTGATTTTGAGATCCGAAGGACTGGAAGCAGTCCTCACATTCTCCAGGCTGGTGGAAGCCTGTCCCTTTTCTGCACTCGTCAAAACGTTCTCCTCAGGTTGTCTTTTCTACTCAGTAAATAAGGTGGCCGCCGGGTGCGTTACCGGCTCAGCCCTGTTTCCTTCGGTTCTCAGCCCACCGGGCGAAGTCCTCTTCCATTTCCGGAGAGTACTGCCTGTCCACCTCGCCGGGTGTGTAGACACCCTCAGCGATGCGCTGCTGGCCGAACTCGTCACGCATTCGCACTTCCTCTGACCGGATTACGACGGCCTCAGCGAGGTGCGCCGGGATGAAGATGACGCCGGTCAAGGTGCCCAGCACAACGTCACCGGGGACGCAGGTGGCCTCCCGGATGCGGGTGACTCCGTTGATCTCCGGCATGCTGACATCTGCGATGGCGGACGGGTCCATGCCGCCGATGAAAGCGTTGAAATCCGGCATCTCCACGATGCGCTGCGTGTCACGGATGCCGCCATCGATGACCATGCCGCGCCTGGTGTTCACCTTTATGGCAGTAGCGAGGTTGTCGCCGGCGAAAGTGCCGTCACGGACCTTTCCGAACATGTCCACCACGAGGACGTCATCCTCGACAAGCTCATCTATCACCCAGGAGTTCTGGAAACCGACGCGCCCGTCCTGTTCGCCCTGTTTGTCGATAGCCTCGTGGACATCCGGGCGGCGCGGAACCCAGCGGCATGTGACGGCGCGGCCGACAAGGACGCGGTCCGGGTGGAGGTTTATGAAGTTCCCGCAGAAGTTATGGAAGTAGTCGTTCCTGCGGAGAACGCCCCACGCCTCTTCAGTGGTCACGAGTTCCATCCGCTTAAGGATGTCCTTTGGGACCAGCGGGCGGCCGTTCTCGTCCCTATCACCCTCCCACTGGCTGGTGATGCTTCGGACTATGTCCGGGTTCGTCAGTCGCACGTACTCGTCCTCCTTGGCTGCCGTCAGTTACTGCGGGGGATTCTACCGGCATCCACGCCTCTTTTGGCGCGATGCGGGTGAAAACCCACGGCCAGCCCGGACACAGATGCCGTTCCGGGCCGTTACTGCATGGTTATTTGGCATGGCTTACAAAGGAGGATGGCCCGTTCAAGTTGGCGTGAGCGTGGCGACAGTATTCCAAGCATATTCACGGCCAATGCGCCTGTGACATTCCCGATACACGACTATTGCATCTAGGCCCTACCCTGAACGGAGCCACGTTCACAGATCCAGGATTAAGTGAGAACTGCGTATGAGCAACAGCCAGAAGCCCAGGGTGTTCGTCAGCCGGACGGTCTTCCAAGACGTCATCGCCCGCCTATCTGAAGAGGCGGAGGTGGACGTGTGGCCGGAGCCGCTGCCGCCGAGCTATGAAGAACTGTGCAGGCGTGCCAGGGGTTGCGCCGGGCTGTTCACACTGGTCACCGACCGGGTGGACGCAGGGCTGATGGACGCAGCGCCCACACTCAAGGTGGTGGGTCAGATGGCTGTGGGGTTCGACAACATAGATGTTGCGGCGGCAACGGAGCGTGGCATTGCCGTTGGCAACACTCCGGATGTGCTGTCAGGCACCACGGCGGACTTCGCATTCGCACTCCTCATGGCCGGCGCCCGGCGAATTGTTGAAGGCAATCGGTATGTGCACGAGGGCCGCTGGCAGACCTGGGAGCCTATGGGGTTCATGGGGCAGGACATTCATGGCGCGACGCTGGGGATCATTGGACTTGGACGCATAGGACGCGAGATGGCGAAGAGGGCGAGCGGCTTCGACATGAAGGTGCTCTACCACGGCGGCAGTCCATCAGAAGGATGCGCGGATGCCGAGGAGGCGCGGTCGCTTGACGACCTGCTGGAGCGATCGGATTTCGTGACAGTGCATGCGCCACTCACTGACGCCACACACCACATGCTGGGCGAGGCACAGTTCCGGCGAATGAAGTCGACCGCTGTGCTGATTAACACGGCCAGGGGGCCGATAGTGGACCAGGAGGCGTTGTACCACGCGCTGTCGGACGGTGAGATTGCCCACGCAGCGCTTGACGTGACAGACCCGGAGCCGATCAAGATGGATGATCCGCTGCTGACGCTGGACAACGTGACGATAGTTCCGCACATCGCAAGCGCCAGCACCGCTGCACGCAGGCGGATGGCGGAGATGACCGTGGACAACATCCTTGCCGGGCTTCGGGGTGAGCCACTGCCCACGGGCGTCAACAACCGCGAGTTGGCCAGCGTCTAGGAGCCGTGCCGACCGGCACGCTGGATCAGGCGAACAGCGGGTTGGTGGGGCCGAAGGCGTCTATTGACGTGCCGGTAATCGCGGAGCTTTCATCGCTAGCGAGGAAGAGGAGCACATTCGCAATTTCTTCCGGCGCCATCAATTGCCTGCCAGGTCCACTCAACGCGATCTGGCGCATCATCTCGGTATCTGTACCCCCAGGGCATACGCAGTTGACGGTGATGCCGTGCTCCATGACCTCTGCGGCGAGAGTTTCGGTCAGGTTGATCAGACCTGCCTTCGAGGCCCTGTAAGGCCCCCGGCCGCGGCCTCCCCTCCTGCCGCCAATGCTGGAAACGTTGAGTATCTTGCCGCTCTGTCGCTCGATCATGTGCGGCAGAACGGCGCGGGCACACAGGAACGAGCCGGTCAGGTTCACATCCAGCACCTGCCGCCAGGCAGCGGCTTCCATGTCGACAGTGTCTATGCGTGGGAGGTTTACCGCGGCGTTGTTGATCAGGATGTCCACCTGTCCGAACCGGCCAAGTGTCTCCTGGACCAGGTTTGTGACATCCCGCTCCTGGGACACGTCTGCCTGCACCACAAGCGCTTCACCGCCCGCTTCCCGTACTTCGTCAGCTGCGGTCTCAAGCTCATCTGTGGACCGGGCTGTCAGCGTGACGTTTGCACCTTCGCGAGCGAAGGCGACGGCAGCGGCGCGGCCAATGCCCCGCCCTGCCCCGGTAATGATTGCAACTCTGCCATCCAGCTTCATGGCATCCCCTCTGGTGTTTGCTATGCGCTACTCGTAAACGTAATCCGGCCCCGGCACCCACGGAAAGCGGTCAGCCAGGTCGCTTCTCAGCGTGAAGCCCAATCCCGGCCCGTCCGGCGGGTACACGTAGCCATCCCTGACATCGAACGGCTCCTCGAACATCTCGTACATGAGCGGCATGTATCCCTGGCTGACTTCCAGTATGTGGCAGTTCTGCGCCGCCATCGCCACATGGATGCTGGCGGCGAAGAGGATCCCCGAGCCCCACGCATGCGGCGCCAGCCGCAGGCCGCGGGCCGATGCCATGGCGGCGATGCGGCGGACTTCTGTAAAGCCCCCGGCTATGGCGATGTCCGGCTGCACGATGTCCACCGCCCGGTGGGTGAACAGGTCCTCGAAATCAAAGCGGGTGGTTTCCCGCTCGCCCGTGGCAATGGGCACGGAAGTGGCCTGCCGAACCTCTGCCAGGCCGCGATGGTCGTCCGGCGAGATGGGTTCTTCAAACCACGCCACATCCAGGTCTTCCATGCGCTTCGCCAGGCGGATGGCCGTGGAGACGTCCAGCGAGCCGTGGGCGTCCACCATGAGCTCGATGTCAGGGCCGATGGCCTCCCTGGCCTTCGAAATACGGTGGATTGACTTTGCAATGGAGAAGCCGTCACGACCCTCCGCGCGCATCTTCACTGCGCTGAATCCCTTCGCCGCATAACCGGCCATCTCCGGCCCCGCTTCGTCCCCCGGCGCCCACCCTCCGCTTCCGTATGCGCGGACGCGGTCACGTGATGCTCCCAGGAGCTTGTAGACCGGCAGCCCCAGCGCCTTTGCCTTGAGGTCCCAGATGGCGATGTCCACGCCGGCGATGGCGTGGAGGGTTTCGCCGCGGCGTCCGTGGCCGGGCTGGCTGTAACCGCGGTCCAGGCTGGGCTTCCAGCGTGAGCCGTCGTACATCTTCTCCCAGGCGCGCTCCGAGAACATGGGATCTTCACCGAGCAGCGCCGGTTTGAACTGCGACTCGATGATGGCCGCTATGGCCTCCGCGCCGCCCACGGATGAACCGATGCCGGTTACGCCTTCATCCGTGTCAATGAAGACCAGCACTGCCTCGTTCTTGACCTTTACGCCCAGGTCAGAGCGCCACTGGCGCTCTTTCGGGATGGGGTCGGCAAGGAGCTGCACGCGTACATCGGTGATTTTCATGTTCGATCCTCCGCCGGACATCCCGGCTATGGTGGCGAGGCAGAGCATAGCGTCATTCGGGCAACGCGCGCCACCACTGGGTACTTCGACGAGAGCCGCGGGTTGAGGAGTTGCGCCCAGCACTCTAAGCTAGCGGCCGGATTGACTGCGGTAGGCCGATTGAGCGTGATGAAGGTGGGACTGCGGTGCGGTTCCTGAATGGCGGGTACGCTTATGAACGGGGCTGGCAAGCATTGGCTAACCTTTGACCAGAGACATTGAGCGACTGAAAGACGAATCGTGGACCAAGAATTCCCAGGACTGATTTGCGCGGCTGGCGGAGTTGTGCTCCGGAAAGGGCCTGATGGCTCCGAAGTCGCCGTGATTCACCGGCCCAAGTACGGCGACTTCACGCTGCCTAAGGGCAAGTTGGAGGCAGGGGAAAGCTTTGAGCAGGCGGCAACACGTGAGGTGCTGGAGGAGACCGGGGTGGAAGCCCGCATCACGGGATTCGTGGAAGTAGTGAGCTACTACGTTGGCAAAGCCCCGAAGCTGGTGGTCTATTTCCGGATGAACCATGAAAACGAGACACCGTTTCAGAGTAACCATGAGGTTGATGAACTGCAGTGGCTGAGGCCCGGCGAGGCACATCGCCTCCTGAGTTACGGGTCTGAAAAGCTAGTGCTGGCGAAGGCCATGAACCTCAATGATGAGGTTGGAGCGAGAGGCTGATGCAACGCGGGGCGCTCCTGCGTTGACGGCATGCGAGACAAGACATTTCCAGAGAGGAGCCTGTGATGAATCTTCTGCTAATAACCGGCGGAAACCACCCCTACCATGAGACTACTCCGGTGCTGACGAAGTTCCTGCGGGACGCCGGGCATACGGTGTCAGTCACGGAGACCGCGGTTGAACTGGCCAGCGACGATGTGAGCGAACACGACGCGATAGTGCTGAATACGCGCCGCAGGGACACGGAAGGGAACAACTTCACCGATGGCCAGCGCGAGGGGCTGAGGTCCTTCGTCGAAAACGGCGGCGGCCTGGTATCCCTACACATATCCCCGGACTCCTGCCCTGACTGGCCGGAAATGAAGAAGCTGACCGGCGGCGGATGGGTGTCGGGATCGAGCTGGCACCCGCCGTTTGGCCGCATGAAGGTGTTCGTAAGGAATCCCGATCACCCGGTGGCAAAGGGTGTGGAGGACTTTGAAACTGACGACGAGTGCTACTGCGGCCTCGATATCCAGCCGGGAATAGATGTGTTCCTTGGCGCCCCTGTGGAAGATGAAGAGCGGCCGCTGGGGTGGACCACGAGCTATGGCAGTGGAAAGGTGGCGAATATCGCCCTTGGCCACGCCGGTGTAAGCCAGTTGAACCCGTCGTTCCAGCGGCTGGTGCTGAATGCTGTGGACTACGTCACCGGCTGAATTATCCGGTCGATTGTGGCCATGCGACCACCCTGGTGTCCGCGACTTCTTTCGCGATGGCAGGGGCTGGCGTTGCGCGCTATGAGACCTCCGGAAGCTAGCGTTCCCGGTACACCATGAATCACGCCAACTGAACGAGCCGTGGAGATGAAGCGATTGACTGGATAGCGGCTGCGCTTGGCAGCACCATGCTCTTTGCCGGCGTGAGCATTGCCGACAAGGTGGTCCTATCCCGCTTCAACCTCCGGCTGACATCATTCCGGCTGTTCGCCGGGCTGGGTGCGCTGGCGTATGCGGTTGGCATCTTTGCGTTCACCGGCGTCCCTTCGCTGCCCGCCCTGACGGTCCTCCAGACTGTGAGTTCCGGCGCTCTCTGGGGAGCGGGGCTCGTATTCATGTTCTGGATGCTGAGCCGCGATGAAGTGTCGCGTGTCATACCGGTCTTCCAGAGCTACCCGATCTTTGTAGCCGTGGCCGCGGTTTTCCTGCTGGATGAGCAGCTTGGCTTGGTGAACTGGATGGCGGTGCTGCTGACCGTTGGCGGGGCAGCATTGGTCTCCATGAACCCGGCGGAGGCGGGGCGAGGGTTCCGGTTCAGGGCGGGGTTCCCATTCCTGCTGGTGGGCGCAGGGCTGGCGGCGGGCTCTCAACTGGTGCTGAAGACGGTCACTGACGATGTGTCGTTCTGGGACGTGGTAGCGCTGCGAAGCGTCGGCCTGTTCCTGGTGCTGGGCCTCCCGGGACTACGACCGAATGTCATCAGGGACTTGATTACGTACCTGAAGGTTCCCCACCGGGCTGCCCCGCTGGTGGGAGCGGAGACCATAGGGGCCGGGCTTGGCAACATACTGCTGATCTTTGCAGTTGCGAACGGCCCGGTTTCGCTGGCATCGGCTGTGCTGGGGACGAGGCCGCTCTTTGTATTTATGTTCAGCCTGCTACTGGCATGGAAGGCAAGCTGGCTGCTGGCAGAGAACCTCACGCGCGGGGAGGTCATTCTCAAATTGACGTCAACGGTGATGGTGGTCTGCGGACTCGCGCTGATAGCGGTGCGGTTCTAAAGCGACTGGCGCCGATCACGGCTTATTCGTCGTCCGTGCGATACTCCTGGGAGAGTTCAGGCGCTTCCGGATACAGCGGCGTCTGTTCCATGAACTCCCGCCTGACCTCGGATGCAAAGTCATCGTCCAGTTCAACCTTCTCGTCATAGGCATCCGTGCCGATCAGCACTTCCCGCAGGTCCTGGTCGGAGTCGGCAAGGTACGGAAACTCCACAGCGCCCGTCTGACCTTCGACCCGTTCATACCAGCGTCCCTTGGCCCACACGAAGCAGCGTCCTTCCTCAGGATCATCCGGGTTCGTGACGTGGACCTGGGGACGGGCATCCCTGAATACTTCCCGTTCCATAAGCACATTTCCTGTCATAGCCGGTCCAATGATCTGATACAGACCATACGGAAACTGGCTACTGCTGTTTATTTGCGTAGGCGGGAGGCAGGACCAGCACGGGACGGCCAGAAGACCTGATCACCTTGTCTGTCACGCTGCCAAGAAGCCAGCGCTGGATGCCGGACCTGCCTCGTGTGCTCATTACGACCATCGACCCGGGAAGCTCATTTGTCGCGTCGATGATCCTTGAGGCTGCGCCTCCAGAGTATGCGACGGGCTCTGCGTTGACTCCGTCAGCCCTGGCCTGATCTACAAACGGGGCCAGGTACCGACGAGCCTCCGCACCAGTGCCCTCCTCTTCAACGCCGCGGGCGTATTCGAAGGCCTGGTAGCTGGCAGGCCAACTGGCGGTAGGTCCCGTAGCGAACCCAGTGGCATGCAAGAACACGAGGTTTGCGCCGGTCGCCTTCGCCAGGGCAATGCCGACAGGAGCGGCAATTTCGCTCTGCTCAGAACCGTCCAATGGCACGATGACAGTCCGTGGACCCGAAGCATCCGTTCCCGAGGGGTCCCTGGCATCAGTGTCTGGGCGCATCACCAGGGTCGGCAGTTCGCTCTCCCTCAGCACGCGGTCGGTTACGCTGCCCAGGACCCCGCGGGCGAGCGAGGACGACCGGCTGGTGGCCAGCGCCAGCACATCTGCTTCCTGGCGCTTCGCCTCGGCCAGGATCTCATCACTGGGTTTGCCAACAGCGACGCTCGTGGTCACCTTCACATCGTGTCGCTTGAACCGGTCGGCGCAGCGAGCGAGGTAGCGCCGGGCCTGTTCAACGGCCCGCTCGACTATCTGTTGCCGGTTCACGTTGGGACCGGGCGGCGCTGTGCCGGCCGGCATGCCGCGGGCCACTGGACCCGCCACTGCAGATAACTCAGGCTCTACTAGCGGTGCGACCTCTCTGCTGCCTATCCCACCGGGGTCTGACGGGCGATCCGCGACTTCGCTCTTGATCCCGGCGAAATCTCCGGTTTCATCAGGGTCCACCACTGCGAGCAGGACAACCTCGGACCCAAGGCTCTTAGCCAGAGCGGCCACTTCGCCAGTGATGCGCTCTGAGTTCTCGGACCCATCAAGCGGCGCCAGGAATTTCTTAAACATCTGTTCCCCCCTCTGGTGCAACTTGAACAGTTGCACGGAAGGCATTGAAGGCCCACACCGTAGCCACCTCAAGAGGGCATGACATCACGCATGAGGGCTATCAGCCCATGGCAAGTGGGTGGTTCCGGGTTACACGTACGGGGAAGAGGAGCATGAACGCTCGCCGCGCATCATCATGCGCAAACAGGCGTGGTGTAAGCGACGCAATCGGCGCACACTGGCCGCAGGCCGGGAGTCAGATCTCTAGCTGGCTCGTCTACGCACCACGCGCACCCGGCGCGGCCTCCGCGATGGATGGCCCGGGCTCACTGCCGGACGCCTGGCATGACCGCGTGCGGCAGGTGGCTGAGCATCCGCTGCGGCAGTACTTGTATTGTCCTGGCCGGAAACGCTGTCAACGCTGTCTATGAGCGAGTTGAGGATGTTCAGCCTACGGGTCATCAATTCCCGCGTCCTGTCCACCTCTTTGCGCTTATCTCTCAGTCGAGTCCTTATGCTGTCGAGGCGCTGGTGATCTTCTGCCAATTTGCGTTCGAATTCGCGTACCGACTGCCGCCCATCCCTGTCCCGTGGCGGCTCAGCCGCTGATTCGCCTGCAGGCTCGGACAACACTGTCCGGATCATCTCGTCCTGGGCCTCGTGCACGAGGTCAGTTGTGCGGCCTGATTCGTCCGCGAGCCTTTCTGCGAATGATGTTTCCTCAGCTTCCAGCTTTAGTGTCTCCGCTGAAGATTCAGCCAGCTTGCCCTTGATTTTCTCGATCTCCGCCAGGTGCGGCCTGGTCAACGCGGCGACCTGCGCCCGGCGGGTGGGGTTGCCGTGTTCATCGGTTTCATCCGCATGCTGGAGTAGTTCCGTTACGCGTTCATCAGTCATCTGATTCACCTGTCGTGCTTGTTCAGGCAGCCTTTCCTTCAACGTAGACGTATCCGAAGCCCCGGCGCGTCACAATCATCCCTTCAGAGTCACCGTAAAGCTTCTTCCTGAGCCTGGACATGTGCCATTTGACCAGGTTCTCTGTCTCATAAGTACGCCCCCATACGCTGTGGAGCAGCTTCTCTGCGGGAACTGGCTGGCCCTTGCTCTTTATGAGCGTGCACAGGAGCTGGTACTCGATCGGAGTCAGTTCCACCTGCCGCTCATCCAGTTCGACCGTGCGGGCTGCAAAGTCCACTGCCAGGCGGGCATCCCTGTAGGAATCCTGCACATGCACGGCATCCTGGTCCCTGGCCCGCCGAATATTGGCCTGGACGCGCGCTATCAACTCGCCCCATCCTGCGCCTTTGACAACGTAATCATCAGCGCCGGCTTCCAGCGCCTCTATTTTCTTTGGCTCACCATCCATACCGCTCAGGACAATGATTGGTGCGTTCGACATTGCCCGTAGACGCTGGCAAACCTCCAGGCCGCTAAGGCCAGGCAGTCCCAGGTCCAGCATCACCAGCGCAGGCTGGTATTCATAAAACGCGCGCAGCGCCTTCCGGCCATCACCCACACCCTCGACGACATAGCCCACTGATTGCAGGGCTATCGTCAGTCCCTCCCGCACATCGGTTGAATCTTCCACTATTAGAATCTTGTCGCCAGGCATTCGGAGCAGTCATCTCACTGTACTTAACGGCCGGTGTGGAGGAATGCAAAGCGCATCACGTGCCGGGCCGCACATCCAGTAAACGCCGTCTCGCCCGCGAGCGGAAACAGGCTCATCACGTCGTGCCCTGAGTGATTTCCGCACCGTTATCTGTAGGAAATCACGCAAGCGGCGGGACGCGGCCGGGTTTGCGGCACTCATCAAGGCCCGCTTCCAAGTTGACACCGGGCTCCTTCTACGGGTAGCTTCGGTTCGCACACACTGGAGGAACCTTATTGGCTGCAACCCTGACCGATATCCTGGAACCGGGCCAACCGGAGCTTGTTGCGACTGGCTTCGAGTTCACTGAAGGCCCCCTGTGGGACCCTGCGGGGTTCCTCTACGTCTCGGATGTGGATGCCCGGGTCCACTACCGCGTCCACCCCGGCAGCCCTGCGGAGAAGCACGTCATCCGCCAGAACAGCGGCGGAGCAAACGGCGCAACGTTCGACAGCGAAGGCGGCGTGGTCATTTGCGAACAGGACGCACGCCGCGTTGTACGCATGGACAAGGACGGCAACCTGTCTGTGGTCGCAGATTCGTATAAGGGCGTCCGCCTGAACCGCTGCAACGACGTTGTCCGCAAGTCTGACGGAGCCCTCTATTTCACGGACCCGGACAAGAAACTGCCGATGGGGGAGCGAGACCTGGGCCATTCGAGCATCTGGCGCGTTGAGCCTGAAGGCTGGCTGATTCCAGTGGCCATGGACATGAACCACCCCAATGGAATCGCATTCTCGCCTGACGAGAGTGTCCTCTATGTATCCAACAGCCGTCCGAACCCGCACCTGCATGTTTACCGGGTCCGTGAAAACGGCACACTCACAGACAGCGAGGTGTTCGACGAGATGCCATATGGCCCGCAGGGCGAGGCAGATGGTGTGCCTGACGGCCTGAAAGTGGACGAGGCTGGCCGGATATTCTCAACAGGGCCGGGCGGCGTGTGGGTGTGGGAGCCTGACGGCACGCGCGTTGGGATCATTGAACTGCCGGAACTGCCCGCCAACCTGGCCTGGGGCGACGTCGACCGGCGCACCATGTACGTCACCGCGAGGACATCGGTCTACCGCCTGCGGGTCAAGACGCCAGGATTAGGCCAGGCATAGCATTTGCGGCGTTTTGACCTTATAGCCCTGGACCTTGGCAATGTCCTGTCGATGGTGGACGAGCAGCCGGCGACTCTTCAATTGGCCGAAATGTGCGGCCGCGCAGAGGCAGAAGTATTCGAGGCCGTATTCTCGCCGGAGCGCAAGGCTGTCTTCGAAGCTGGCGCGGAATCCTGGGAAGACCACGCGTTGCGGGCCATAGACTCGCTCAAGCTTCAAATGACACTGGAACAGTTCCGGAGCGTCTACGAATCAGTCCTGACGCCCAACCAGGCCATATTCCCGCTGATCGACAGACTGGCGGCCAGCTACCGCCTTGCGTTGTGCAGCAACACCGCTGCGCCGCACTGGAACCTGGAAAGAGGCCGTTTGCCTTTCGGGAACCGCTTTGATCCGGCGATAGTGTCTTACCTTGTGGGAGCGATGAAGCCGGACCGTCGCATATACGAGACCCTGGCGAGAGAAGCGTGCGTTGCTCCTGGAAGAATACTGTTCATAGACGACCGTCAAGACAACGTGGACGGAGCACGACTCGCAGGTATCACAGCAGTCCGGTACACGGGCCTTGCACAGCTTGAGGATGACCTGTCGGAACTCGGCGTTCTGCCCTGCTGACGATTCTGACTTTTGTCGTTTGGCCTTCGCTCCGTATGAAAATGTGCATCTGCGCAAGAGCGGGCGTATAAGCGGCTCCTGGGAAGAGCCTCAAACAGGAAGATTGATGTGAGCAGTCCTGATGTGGTCGTGGTTGGCGGCGGTGTGGCCGGGTGTGCGGTTGCATACGAACTGGCAAAGGCCGGTGCGAAAGTCACAATCGTGGAGCGGGACGGTATAGGCTCGCACGCCTCCGGCTTCTCATGGGGAGGCCTGTATCCAACCATGGGTGCAGGCATTCCCGGGCCTGTCCTGGAGCCGGCACGCCGGGCCCTTGAACGGCACATGGAACTGCACACGTTGCTCAGGGAAGAGACCGGCATCGACAGCGGCCTGCGCCAGGTGGAATCAATCAGCCTCGCAGCAGACGAGACGGGCCTCGCAGACGTTGAAAAGGACTGTGAGTGGCAACGGTCAGAGGGCTTCGATGCAGAGGTTATCTCCGCTCGTGACCTTTACGCAATGGAACCTGCCCTGGCGCCAGGCCTTGCCGGAGGACTGCTGCAGCGATCGCACTATGAGTTGGACAGCTACCTCTTTACCCTGTCGTTGGCCAGGGCGGTCGAGAAGAATGATGGCAGGGTCATCCGCGACGAGGTGACCGGTATATCCGTCAACCACGGAAGAGCGGATGGCGTCTTCACATCGGATGGGGGTCTTGTTCCTGCCGGCGCCGTGGTGCTGGCAACCGGGCCATGGAGCAGCGAGGGCACAGATGCGCTGCCTCGATTGCCATTGAAGCCGATGAAGGGCGAGATACTGCGATTGCGCTTGCCTGGCAACGACTTCCACCACCGTGTAGGCATGAACGGCCGCAATGTGGGGCGCAAACCTGACGGCCTGGTATGGGTGGGCACGTACGAGTGGGAGCGTGGCTTTGATGAAAGTCCCCGCAACGAAGGCAGGGAACACATCCTGAGCGGAGCGCTTGCCTATGCGCCGTCACTTAAAGACGCTGAGCTCGTGCAGCAAACCGCCTGCCTGCGCCCGGTCGCAGCCGATGGCGTGCCAATTGTCGGCCCCCTGGATACCGCCGATAACCTGTTTGCCGTCAGCGGAGCAGGCAAGAAAGGCGTCCTTCTCAGCACTGTCATGGCAGAGATGGCCGCAGCGCTGGTGCTTGGCGACCCGGATAAAGCACCTGTGCCACAGGAATTTTCAACCGCCAGATTTGGACTTTGATCCGCAGAATGATGCGCTGGCCTGCCCCGGCGCTGGTAGAATCCCGCTGTTTTTGCGTCGCCATGAAGCAGCAGACCGCCGCATGCCGATGTGTAGTCGAGAACAAATTAGGCTAAGCACTACGTAAAATTCGTGCCCTTACTGCTTCCATTCTTATTTACATTCGGTCGCTCATGACAGGAGAAAAATGACCACCATCGCCCTACTCGCCAAGATCACCACAGCCGAACACACCGGCCGGTGGAACCTCATGCAGAAGCTTGCCCCGGACGGAATCGAGACCCGGTTGGTGGACCCCACCCTTTCAGAAGGCGAGTTGATAGAGGCGCTAAAGGGCGTGAATGCGGTGATACCGTGGCTGTCGAGGGTGCCGGTTTCGCTCGCAAGGGAATGTCCGGACCTCAAGCTGGTGCAGCTTCTCACCGCCGGCTTTGACGTGGTGGATGTTCCGGGGCTGAATGCGCTGGGCATAAAGGTAGCCAATAATGGCGGCGCAAACGCCATATCGGTATCCGAGCATGCCATGTCGCTCATGTTGTCGGTGTACCGGCGGCTGATGGACTCGTGGACCAACACCCGCGACGGCCACTGGCGGCAGAACATTGACCAGCTGCCGTTCCGGAGCGAGATCAACGGCAAGACCGTCGGCATAGTGGGCTTTGGGAACATTGGCAGGCAGGTCGCCCGGAGGCTGTCCGGCTTCGATGCCGATATCCTTTACTACGATGTCCTGGAGCTGATGCCCGGCCGGGACCGCGAGCTTGGCGCGAAGGCCACACCATTCGATGAGCTACTGGAACGGTCTGACATAGTCACACTTCACGTGCCGCTCAACCGCTCCACGCGCGGGATGATGAGCGATGATCAGTTCAAGCGAATGAAGAAAAGCGCGGTCCTCATCAACACCTGCCGAGGTCCGGTGGTTGACGAGGCTGCGCTGGTCCGTGCCCTGGAAGCCGGGGAGATAGCAGGCGCGGGGCTGGACGTGCTTGAGGTGGAACCGACCGACCCTGACAACCCGCTGTTGAAGATGGATAACGTTGTCGTCACGCCGCACTGGGCCGGTGGGACCAGCGAAGGCAACGAGCGCGCCATCAGGTTTGCAATGTCCAACTTCGTCCGGCTGACCGAGAACCGGCCCCTGCTGTCGGTTGTGGTGCCGGAGGACTAGACCTTTGCTGTACGGCGCAGTGGATGGCTGTGGCAGACACAGCTTGCTACTGCGCCGTATAGCCGCCATCAACAGGTAACGCCGCACCGGTGATGTAGGACGCGTCATCCGACGCCAGGAAGAGCGCAGCCTTGGCTATTTCGTCCGGCTCGCCAAGTCGGCCCATTGGGTGGAGAGACTCCAGTTTTTCGCGCATCTCTGGCTGGTCGGTGAGCGTCTTCGTGAGGTTCGTGTAGGTGAAGCCGGGGCAGAGGGCGTTGACTCGTATGCCCTGCTTGGCGAGGTTGACTCCCATGTCACGGCTCATCTGCACCACCCCGCCCTTGCTGTGCGGGTAGGCGTTGAAACCATCGCTTAGACCCTCCGCATATCCGACAAGGCCGATGATCGAAGCGAGGTTGATGATCGAGCCTGACCCAGTCTTTTTCATCTCCTGAACGGCAAACCATGACATCAAATACGTGCCTTTCAGGTTGATGCTGATCACCCACTCCCACTTCTCGTCGAAATCCCAATCGGCCGGGGCATACCTTGGCGTAACGCCTGCGCTGTTTACCAGCACATCCAGCCGTCCGTGCCGAGCGATTGTGTCCTCCACCATGCGCCTGGCATCCGCCTTCTTTGATACATCACCTGCCATGGCGACGGCATCGCCGCCAGCATCCACTATTCGTTTCGCCACGCCCTCAGCGGCTTTAAGGTTGACATCGGTGGCCGCCACCCTGGCGCCCTCCACCGCGAATAGCGCAGCGCTGGCCTCACCGATGCCTGAACCAGCGCCTGTAATCAGCGCTACCTTGTCCTGGAGCCTGCCGGTCATGTATGTGCCTCCGAATTGGCGTTCAAAGTGGGTAAACAAGAACCTGGGAATTGAGAATAGACGCACGGCATCGTAGAAGCCTTCTACTGGCCGGTCAATGATGCCGCCGGAACCTTAGCAGGGATAAGATTGTGTTGGTAATGGCAGAACAGACGAAAGCACCCCACAGGAAACGGCGTCGCAGGCGCCAGCAGAACACCCAGGCCCCGCAAGGCTCGTCTTCGACGGCAGGCGTGGCTGAACGCTCAACCCGGGCGGATGGCCCCAGGACCTATCCGTTGAACATGGCCAGCCCGTTCAAGCGGCTGTACGCGTGGCTGATAGACATCGGTCTGCTGCTGGGAATCATCTTCACCGTGGCGCCCATATCCGGCGGGCGCGTCTTCAGTTCTGATTCAGCTCCCCAGGACATTTTCATCATCCTGGCCTACTTCATCCTTCCAACCGGGATCTGGGGCCGCACGGTTGGGAAATGGGTTGCGGGCATAATTGTCGTTGATGAGGAAGGGCGCGTCCCAGGCGTGGGTGTGGTCATACCAAGGGAGATGGTGGGCAAGCTGGTGTCGTACCTTGCAGCGGGCGTGGGATTGGCCTGGATGGTATTTGACGCCAAACGCCAGGGATGGCACGACAAGATAGCCGGCACATACGTCGTCAACAGTCCCAACTCCGGCGGATCGTTCCTGTTCAAGAGGTTGATGGGGACAAACAAGAAGAACGGCTCATGATCTGTCCGAACAGTTTCCGGCAGCACGTGTGGCAGTGCGCCAACGGTAAATCGCAACCGGCACAAGTGGCATCAGTTGCCGACTGCCATGCTGCATATAATGACCGCCCAATTCATTCACTCAACCACCCACCGGGATAAATGATGGCCATCTCCAGGAAAGTCCGCGGGCAAATGAAAGAGAGCTCGTGGATCAGGCGCATGTTCGAAGAAGGAATCGAGCTTCGAAAGAAGCATGGAGCAGACCGCGTCTTTGACCTTTCGTTGGGGAACCCCCTCCTGGAACCTCCAGCTGAGTTCAGGCGGGAGATGATTCGCATCGCCAAAGACGAAACGCCCGGCATGCACCGCTATATGCCCAACGGCGGGTTCCCAGAGACGCGTGCCGCCGTCGCCGGTTCATTGGCCAAAGATACCGGCCTGCCTTTCACAGCAGGCGATGTACTGATGACCTGCGGTGCAGCAGGAGCGTTGAACGTGATACTGCGCTCAATCCTGGACGAAGGGGATGAGGTCGTCATACTGGCGCCCTACTTTGCCGAGTACGTCTTCTACATTCAGCACCAGTCCGGCGTGGCCAGGGTGGCACGGTGTGACGAAGGTTTCATGCCGGACATGGAGTCGCTGACCGAGGCGATGACCCCTCGGACGCGGGCGGTGATAATCAACTCCCCGAACAACCCTACCGGGGTCATTTACCCGCAGGATGTCATTGAGGGCATTGGCAAAGTCATCCGGGGGGCTGAGGAGCGCTTCGGCACGGAGATATACCTTGTGGCGGATGAGCCTTACAGGAAGCTGATGTACACGGACCAGCCCTACCCGTTCATCTTCGAGCACCACGAGCGTTCAATGGTTGCCACGTCCCACTCCAAAGACCTGGGGCTGGCGGGAGAGCGCATTGGCCACATTGCGGTAAACCCCGGTGATCCCGGCCGCCGGGAATTCATGGACGCCGCCACGTTCGCGCTGAGAACGCTGGGCTTTGTTAACGCTCCAGCGATCATGCAACGTGTGGTCGCGAATATCCAGGGGGCGACGGTGAATGTGGACGAGTACCGGCAAAAGCGGGATTACCTTTACGGGGCGCTCACCAGTATGGGATACGACTGCGTCAAGCCGCAGGGGGCGTTTTACATGTTTCCGAGGTCCCCATTGCCTGACGACAGGGAATTCGTAGCCCTGCTGCAATCGAAGCTGGTGCTGACCGTCCCCGGAGTGGGCTTTGGCACTCCGGGATACTTCCGCGCGTCCTACTGCGTTGAAGACCGGGTGCTGGAAGGCTGTCTTCAAGGCTTTCGGGAATCGATTGAGGAAGCGGCAGCGCGTAACTGAGGCTCTACACAGCGCGTGCTTCTAGAGAAGCCCGGCAGTGATCGCGATTCCCAGGCAGGGGGCGGAATGCCCTTTTCGTGATCCAGAGGCACTGATGGGAGATCCACTGGCAGAAATCCCAGAAGTATGAGGATGAAATCACCCGTTCCCCTAGTGAACGTCGTGCAACCCTGCGGTTACATTCCGGTTACCGGTTCAAGCCTGTCGCACCGCGGATCCGTGCTCCTCCAGCAGGCTCAACCGGCCCACGGGCGCCCCTCCCAAGGCGCCCCAGCCGCCCCGTTCTAGCCGCCGGGGCGGCTTCGCGTGAGGCTGCATCGATAGCGATGGCCGGGTAGCTGAATGCATCGCCAAACCGTATCCGGCGCCATCGCCATGACGGCCGGAACCGTGATTCTCCCCCACAACACTTGCGTGATTTCACAATCTTGTACTGCGGCATCCGCTCCTATACTGCGCGGGTGCACAAACGGATTCTGAACGTCAAAATAGCATCAGTTGATATCGAAACGCTGTTGCCCAAAGCCGTCATTCGCAGAGTGTTTCCGCTGTTGATGATCGCGACCGCCCTGATCATCACAGCCTGCGAATCTGACGATGCTGTGCCTACGGCGACGGTTGGAACGATTGTTGATGCAGCGACGCCGACGCCTACAGCAGTCGTCACGCAGGACGCATCGGGCCTCACGTCAATCGACATTCACCTGTCCGAGCCGACAGGCGAATACCAGACAGGACGGCTTGTGATCAAGGACGAAGGCGAATCCATTCGCCTCATCGTTGATGTGTCACCTCCGCAGCCAAACGCGCAGCCGATACACATACACCAGGGCAGTTGTGAAAACGTAGGCGATGTGCTGGACGTTCTGCAGGACGTGGTGAACGGCCATTCAGAGACGGTCGTGGTCCGTGATCTGGCAGACATCACAGATGGCGACCATGTCGTGAACATACATCTTTCGGCATCCGCGTTCGCCACTTATACAGCGTGCGGCGACATTCCCGTGTTGCAGGAATAGCGGAGCCCGGTTGTCCCTCACCCTGGCAGACTGAAGGCGCTGTTGATGTGAGTGGCAAGTCAGCGTGGATTGCGGAGCTGCGCTACAGGAATGCCATTGATGGCTGCGATTGGTCCGTGTAGTGGCAGAGATCTCATGCGAACATCACGCCGCTGATTGTAGTTCGGACCCCGGCTCATGTTTGTCGTCAGGTTCATCCCTGCCTGGCGCCGTTGCATCGTGCGCCAATGGCAGCGTAAACCAGACTTTCGTTCCCTGCCCCAACTCACTCTCCAGGTTGAGCATACCGTTGTGCATCTCCACTATGGAGCGGGCGATGACCAGGCCCAGGCCGGTGCCAGGCACTTTTCTCACAGCGGGATTATCAGAGCGGAAGAAGGCCGTGAACAGCCGCTGCGTATCCTCGGCGGACATCCCGATGCCGTGGTCCTCGACGACGACAATAACGTTGCCGTCTGACATGGCCGCTTCGATCTGCACCTGTGATCCGTCATCGGAGTACTTGGACGCATTGCTGACCAGGTTGGTGATCACCTGGAGAATCCGTCCGCGGTCCGCCTTAATGGTGAGCGGTGATACTGGAGCGGAGATGATCAGGCGCTGACCCCTCTCCCCGAGGATGGGCTCCATGCCCTCCGACACCTCGGCAAGGAGAGGCTGCACGTTGAACAGTTCAGGCTTCAGATTGAAGTTGCCGGCCTGGATACGTGACAGGTCCAGGAGGTCATCGATCAGAAGTTTGAGCTGCACGCCGCTGCGTTTCATTACGTCAAGGTGGCGTATCTGCCGCTCTGAGAGGTTGCCGTCCCGGTCCCGGCGCAGGATGTCGGTGAACGCAATGATGCTGGTGAGCGGGGTCTTCAACTCATGCGAAACGGCTGAGAGGAACCGGTTCTTGGCGTCGTTGGCCTCGGTCAAGTCCGCGTTTCTTCGGTCCAACTCTGTGCGAAGGTCACGCTCTCGCTCCAGCATTTCAGCGAGACGCCGCCTTATGCGTTCGGTAAATCGCTGACCACGCGACACGATCCATAGCAGCGCCAGGAACATCGCGCACATGGTGCCGGCGATGGTGAACAGGCGGAAACGCGATCCCTCCGCGGTCGCAGCGTCGATGCCGGCTGTCACGTCCCTGTATACGACCAGCACCGCGTATGGCTCATCCGTGGCTGAGCCTGCCGCCGCCTCGTGATGCAGTGGAATGATGGTTTCCACCAGGTCGAACTGACCGGACTGGCCGCTGACCAGGGTTAGTGAACGGTCTGGCAGATACCTGCTGGTGACGCCGGACTGAATGACGCGCTCAAGTTGTTCCGGTGATTCTGACTCCCTGGCATCGCTGCTGACGATGCTGGGATCTGTGCTGTATCCGACCGCCCCGTCCGGGCTGAGGATGTCCAGTCTCATCACCGGCTGCCCCCGGACGACGTTCAGGGCGATGCGGTTCATGGCGGCACGGTCCATGAACAGGTCCGGGCTGCCCGGATCGACGGTCATTGTGTTTGGGCTGATGCGTTCAGCGAGCGAGAACGCGATTATGCGGGCGGCGTCCTCCGCTTCCTGTTCAAGCCGGGACTCGACAATGGACCGCTCCACGCTGGAAGAGATCATGTTGACAATGGTCAAAGCAGCGAGGATTACGAAGACGCTGCCAACGATGAAGTGGCGGACAAGGGGAAATGGCCCGGGGATGATCGCGCCGGATTGTCCGGTGCCCGGGATGCTGTCGGCTGCCTTCGGTGGTCTTCTCCACAAACGCATTACGCGTCAACGGTACGGCGACGCCGCGGGCCGCATCCAGAGGGACACCCCACACACGGGATGCGTAAGTCTGCGACATTCCTGGCCGGTTGAGGTAGGCGAAAGCCTTACAACTGGGGCGTCAGCGGTTCCTTCAGCCCGGTTCCAGTGATAGGGATCAGCACGTCAGCGCCGGGCTGAATCGCTCCGCCTTCAAGGAGTTGTTCCAGGCCGGCGAAGGCTGCCGCGGAGGTGGCCTCGCAAAAGATGCCTTCGGCACGCGCGAGGCGTCGTTGCCAGGCGAGGATCGCCTCATCGGTTACGGCGGTGCCCTGCCCGCCTGTATCACGTACCGCACTTAACGCTTCGGCGATGCGCGGCGGCTTCGATACCGATATGCCGGATGCGGCCGTGGGCTTCGCAAGGTCAGCGGGCCACGTTTCGCCGCGCAATGCAGCGACTATGGGCCTTACTGCCTCCGCCTGCACACAGTGGAGGGCCGGCTGCCTGGCCAAGGCGCCGGATGCCACAAGCTCATCGAACCCTTTACGGGCGCCAATAAGGAGCGACCCATTGCCAACAGGCAGCACCATGTGCTGGATGCCCGCGGCCGGGCTGGAAGCCACCTCATGGCTGAAAGGTTTCATTCCCTCTGCAAAGAACGGACTGTAGTTGTGTGACAGGTACACCAGCCCTTCACGGTCCACGAACTCACGGGCGGCATCTGTCGCTGCCTGGCGCGGCCCGTCAATCGCATGGAGCGTTGCCCCAAATATCGCAATCTGGTCCAGTTTGCCCCTGGCGGCGGCCGATGGAGCAAAAATGTGCGCCGTGATGCCTGCGGCCGCGGCATACGCGGCAAGAGAGGCGCCGGCGTTGCCGGATGAGTCTTCTACAAATTCTGTAACCCCGTCTTCAACCGCTGCCGACACAAGCACCGCACTGCCACGGTCTTTGAACGATCCTGTGGGGGACTCGAATTCCAGTTTGGCCCACAGCCTGCCGAGTCCCAGTTGGCGGCCCAGCCTGCGCAACTCCACAAGGGGCGTTTCGCCTTCTCCGAGTGACAGCCGGTTCGATGGTGTGCGCAAAGGCAGGCGCGGGCCGTCCCGGCGCGGAGAGTCGTTGTATTCGACTTCGAACAGTCCGCCACATGTCTTGCAGAACAGAGTCCGTACGGTGGCGGCAAAGGTTTGGGAACAGTCCAGGCAGCGCAGGTTAAACGAGTC
>JBBDMW010000023.1:0-120917 GCA_040878005.1 Dehalococcoidia bacterium | reverse complement strand
TCAGCAGCCCCGCAGCAGCGCAGCACCTGAGCGACCTCGCGCGGCTGCGCCGCGTTCGCGACCGGATCGACCGGGAGTACGCAAAGCCGCTGGATGTCGAAGCGCTCGCCCGCGGCGTGAACATGTCAGCCGGGCACCTCAGCCGCCAGTTCCGGCGCGCCTATGGCGAGTCGCCGTACAGCTACCTGATGACGCGGCGCATCGAGCGCGCGATGGCGCTGCTGCGCCGTGGCGACCTCAGCGTCACCGAGATCTGTTTCGCGGTCGGCTGCTCGTCGCTTGGCACCTTCAGCACTCGCTTCACCGAGCTGGTCGGTATGCCGCCCAGCGTCTATCGGCGCAACGCGGCGCGTGCGATGGCGGGGATGCCACCGTGCGTGGCGAAGCGGGTGACCAGGCCGGTCAGGAATCGAGAAGCGCAGGCGCCGAGGGGCGCCTAGCATGGCTGCAATGGAGATCACCACCAGTCCGGAGTAGCAGTCATGGACATCACTATTCACTCGGCCTTTCTTCCGCACAACGACCCAGACGCCTCCCTGGCCTTTTATCGAGACATCATGGGCTTCGAGGTCCGCAACGACGTCGGGTACGAGGGGATGCGCTGGATCACGGTCGGTCCCGTCGGCCAGCCCGGCACGTCCATTGTCCTGTACCCGCCAGGCGCCGACCCCGGCGTCACCGACGACGAACGCCGCACCATCCTCGAGATGATGGCCAAGGGAACCTACGCCTCAATCATGCTGGCCTCCAGGGACCTCGACGCCACATTCGAGCGGCTGCAGGCCGGCGGCGCCGAGGTCATGCAGGAGCCGACCGAGCAGGATTGGGGCGCTCGTGACTGCGCCGTGCGCGATCCCGCGGGCAACATGGTCCGCATCCAGCAGCTGCGTTGATAGGGAGGTAAAGACATGGGTAAAGTGAGCGTCCGATACATCGTGGTCGACGTGGACGCGGCGCTCCCGTTTTACACGGAGATGCTCGGGTTCCAGGTCGATATGCATCCCGCGCCGGGCTTTGCTAGCCTCTCCCGAGGGGATCTGCAGCTTCTGCTCAATCGCCCCGGCGCAGGTGGCGCCGGACAGGCGATGCCGGACGGCCACGCACCCGCCCCCGGCGGCTGGAATCGGATTCAGATTCTGGTGGACGACCTGACGGCCACGGTTGGACGGATGAAGGCTGCAGGATGCCGCTTTCGAAATGAGATCGTGGTGGGCAACGGCGGCAAGCAAATCCTGGTGGAAGACCCTTCCGGCAACCCGATCGAGCTGTTCGAGCCGGCGTGAGCGAAGGGCGCCGGCCCGCAAGAGGGGACGTCTGCTTGTTGGCCAGCAGTGACACTGAGCATCGATTAGCGCCCGTAGTGTTCTATTATGCCGCTATCATCATGTCGGCTGGACGGTGCGCGCCCGAAGACAGCCACAAGAACCGGGTCGAGGGTAATCGCAACGCACTGGCCCATCTAATTGGAGGCCTTAATTGAGTTCAGATTCGGCCCTTGCCATCGAGGCTTCCGGCCTCGTAAAGACGTTTGGCAAGACAATGGCGGTCGACGGCGTAGACCTGGCAGTCCCCGCTGGGACCGTGTACGGCTTCCTGGGACCGAACGGCGCAGGGAAGACGACTGCTATCCGCATGCTCGCGACGCTGCTCCGGCCTGATGGCGGCTCGGCGCGCGTGCTGGGGTACGACGTCGTACGCGAGGCTGATCAAGTGCGGCAGCGGGTCAGCTTAACCGGGCAGTTCGCCTCGGTGGACGAGGATCTCACCGGTACTGAGAACCTGATCCTGCTGGGCCGATTGCTCGGCTTCTCGTGGGGCCAGGCCAAGGCAAGGGCGAATGCGCTGCTGGAAGCGTTCGACCTGGCCGATGCGGCCAAGCGGCAGGTGAAGACGTATTCCGGCGGGATGCGACGGCGTATCGACATCGCGGCCAGCATCATCGTGACGCCGGACGTGCTGTTCCTGGACGAGCCCACGACGGGCCTCGACCCGCGCAGCCGCAACCAGGTGTGGGAAATTGTGCGTGCGTTGGTTGCAGGCAGGACAACGGTGCTGCTCACGACTCAGTACCTCGACGAGGCGGACCAGCTCGCTGATCGGATAGCGGTAATCGACCAGGGCAAGATCATTGCGGAGGGCACAAGCGGGCAGCTGAAGGCGTCGGTAGGATCGGGCGCGCTGCACGTCCGCCTGCGCGACCCCGAGCACCGGTCTGACGCCGAGCGAATACTGGCGCAGGCCCTCGGTGTCCCAATCGTTCTCGAGTCCGATTCGGCAGCTCTGTCAGCCAGGACCTCCGATGCCGAACGTGTCGCCCATGCGCTTACTGAATTGTCGCGCTCCGGAATTGTCGTGAACAACTTCGTGGTCGGGCAGCCGAGTCTCGATGAGGTATTTTTGACGCTCACCGGCCGTCCCGCCGGGCCGGGCAACGGTGTAAAGCCCACCGATGGGAGTCCCGAATGACCACAGCTGTACAACAGCAGGACGTTACGCAGAGTGTGCTGGCAGTACTGTCCGACAGCCCCCGGCCTTCACGTCCCAACCCCGTCTCTACATCGTTGACGTTCGGCTGGCGAGCGATGCTCAAGATCAAGCACGTGCCGGAGCAGCTCTTCGATGTCACGATGTTCCCGATCATGTTCCTGCTGATGTTCACGTACCTGTTCGGTGGGGCGATCGCCGGATCGACCACGGAGTACTTGCAGGGGCTGCTGCCGGGAATCCTGGTGATGACCATATCGATGATCACGATCTACACCGGCATGGGTGTGAACTCGGATATCAAGAAGGGCGTCTTCGACCGGTTCCGGTCGCTCCCGATCTGGCGGCCGTCAATCCTGGTCGGGGCGCTGCTTGGCGATCTGGCCCGCTATACCCTGGCATCGACCATCATGATCGTCCTGGGGCTGATCATGGGCTTCCGCCCAGACGGCGGCATTGCCGGCGTAGTCCTGGCGGTGCTGTTGCTGCTCGTGTTCTGTTTCAGCCTTTCATGGGTATGGACGATGTTCGGGCTGGTCGCTCGCACGCCGGAATCGCTCATGTTCATAAGCATGATGGTGCTGTTCCCGCTCACCTTCATCAGCAACGTGTTCGTGCCAACGGAGACGCTGCCGGGGTGGTTGCAGACATTTGTCAACGTCAACCCGATCACGCATGTGGCAACGGCCATCCAGGGACTGATGCATGGCACAGCGACGGCGGAGCAAATTGGATGGGTGCTGCTAACGTCCGCGCTGCTCACGGGGGTGTTCGCACCGATCACCGCGTACTTGTTCCGCAACAAGCGCTAGGTTGGCGATTACGGTGCTGACCGTAGCTCACCGTCGAGGATTGGGGGCAGGCATGGCCGGACGCAAGGAGCGTCTACCACCGCGGTGGTTTGTCGTGACCGCCTGGCACGTGCACCGGTTGATCGTCCGGGCGAGCGGCAGGCGCAGGGGGCTATGGCTGCCGCGCCCTGGTAAGTGGGGCGCCCTGCGGCTCACCACTCGCGGCCGGCGCACGGGCGAGCCGCGAAGCGTGATCGTCGGCTACTACGAGGATGGGCCCAATATGATCACGATGGCCATGAATGGCTGGGGTGCAGCTGAGCCCGCCTGGTGGCTGAACCTGCAGGCCCACCCTGAGGCGTTCGTCGAGTTGGCGGGCGGAATCAGGCAGGAGGTGCTCGGCAGGGCTGCGATGGGGGAAGATCGTGAACGATTGTGGCAGCGCTGGCGGGAACTGGACCAGAACCTCGACGGCTACGCTGCGCGGCGCCCGCAAGAGACGGCCGTCGTGGTCCTTGAGCCCCGCCCGGAGGCTGAGTGAGCCGCTCGCGGTTGGAGTCAACCAGGTGAAACAGAGCAGTTGTGTCCTCTGGAGTGAACGGCCGGAGGAGAATGTCATCATCCACTTCAAGTATGCTCGGGTTGTCCAAAGGTCTTGTCCTATGGCCCACAGCGCTGATGGGCTGAGCGGTCTGATGGCCGTGGCTGTCCACAAACTCCGCAAGGCGGATATGCTACGAAGGCTTTTCTGCCTTCATGTGGTAGAGCATTGGCACCGATGGCACGCCTTGGGGCATTCGCCACAGGCCATCATCGCCGCGCACCATTCCGTCCTTAGCCCTGTATACGCAGAACGGGTACTCCTCGAACGAAGTCACCCTCAGCCCGGCCCCCTTTAGAGCATTGAACACATCTGACAGCGGGTGCGACCACTCGTAGGTTGTAGTTGGGCTGACGAAGTCCGGCTCTGCGTAGTCGCCGCCAGCCCCGTCCGGCGGGGATATGTACGGCCCGGCGTCGTTGAAATAACCGTACTTCAACATGGGCGGGCTATGGCGAGAGATGGTCCTGTCCTCCGAGATGCTGTCCAGCATGGGGTGCATCTCGAACAGGAAGAACTCTCCGCCGGGCTTCAAAGCCCGGGCCACCGTTTTCGCCCACGGCGCGAGGTCATGCAGCCACACCAGCACTCCGAACGATGTGAACACAATGTCGAACCTGTTGTCGAAGCTATCTCCCGGTGACAGGACGTCAGCCTCGGCGAACTCGGCGTCTATGCCCGCCTGCTCCGCCAGCCTGCGCGCCTCATTGATGGCCGTGGGGCTGAAGTCGAGTCCCGTGACCTTTGCGCCCAGCCGCGCCCACGAAAGGGTGTCCAGCCCGAAGTGGCACTGGAGGTGGAGCATCGATTTACCGGCGACATCGCCGACCACGCCAACAACAAAATCATGCAGCTTGTTTTTGCCTGCCAGGAAGCCCTCGACGTCGTAGAACTCTGATGCCGCATGCACGGGCGTCACGGTCTCCCAGTGCTCCAGGTTTTCCTGGTAACCAATGCGCTGGTCACCGGGCTGCGCTTGAGATTGCTGTGACATATCGCTGTTCCTGGCGGTTTTGGGGTGAGATTCGCGCTGTGCCCGGCGGTACACTTCGGGCTTCAACCTGTATCAGCCCGGCCGGTAGATTTGCGGGTCCAACATGATACCGGCAGCAGGTGCAGCGCGGTGCGCAGCCCCGTGCAGAATGACATGCCGGTCGCGCCTAACTGCGCATCTTCGGCATACTGGACTGACTGTTCAACCCCAATTCAAAGGCTTCCGGCACGGTTACACGAATGATAGAGATTTACACAGACGGCGGCTGCATTGGCAACCCAGGCCCCGGGGGCTGGGGCGCGGTGGTGGTACGCGATGGCGAGCGGCTTGAGCTTTCTGGCGGCGACCCGAAGACCACCAACAACCGCATGGAGATCATGGCGGTGATCCGCGGCCTTGAACAGACGGCGGCCGGCGACGCTGTTTTGGTGGTATCTGACAGCCAGTACGTGGTCAACACCATGACCAAGGGCTGGCAGCGCAAGATAAACAACGACCTGTGGGATGCGCTGGACCGGCTGGTTGGCGAGCGCCGGGTCAAGTGGCAGTGGGTAAGGGGGCACAACGGTCACCCGCTCAACGAGATGGCCGACAAGCTGGCGAACACCGCGGCGAGAGCGGCAGGGACCAAGGGGCGCCCGGTGGAGCGGCGAACACCAAGCGGCGGAGCGTCTGAACCCGTGAAGCCATCGCTGTCGCACATAGACGAGTCCGGCACGGCCCGCATGGTGGACGTGGGCGCCAAGGACGTCACAGACAGGGTTGCCGTGGCACGCGGGGCCGTAGTCATGCAGCCCGCCACGCTAAGGCTGATACGCGAGGGCGGCTTCCAGAAGGGCGACGTGCTGGGAGCGGCGCGTATCGCCGGGGTCATGGCTGCCAAGCGCACATCCGACCTGATACCGCTGTGCCACCCTGTGCCGCTGACACAGGTGACGGTGGAGTTTGAGGACCGGCCGGGGGGCGACGGACTTGAGATAACCACAACGGCACGAGCCTCGTGGAAGACTGGCGTGGAGATGGAGGCGCTCACGGCTTTGAGCGTGGCCGCCTTGACGGTTTACGACATGTGCAAGTCAGCGGACCGCGCCATGCGTATTGACGGGGTGAGGCTGGCCAGGAAGACCGGCGGCAAGAGCGGAGACTTTACGGCAGAGTAGGGTTGATTCCAGCGATGTCGCTCCAGCAGGCGCCTGCTGGAGCGACCAATTACCGCCCACAGGCCCGAATTCGTTGACACTTGAGAAGGCGGGTGGCTACCATCATAAGTTGCCAGCCGTGTCCGGATGGATTCAGGCAACGTAGCTCAGCGGTTAGAGCGGGCGCTTCATAAGCGCTAGGTCGCAGGTTCAAGTCCTGCCGTTGCCACCAACCAATCCCGCATGCAGGTACAATTCGGCTGGGGCGGTTAGCTCAGCTGGTTAGAGCGCTTGCTTCACACGCAAGAGGTCACAGGTTCGAATCCTGTATCGCCCACCAGTCCCGCACTGGTTGTACCGGCTTTAGCGGGAGAAGCACGGGAGCAAAATTTGGAGCCGAGGTGGCGAAACGGCAGACGCGCTACGTTCAGGGCGTAGTGCCCATTAGGGCGTGAGAGTTCGAATCTCTCCCTCGGCACCACTTATATGTTCCGGCACACATATACACGCGCTTGTAGCTCAGCTGGATAGAGCGCAGCCCTGCGAAGGCTGAGGTCGTGGGTTCGAATCCCGCCAAGCGCACCATCTCTTCCCATTCCTGTACGTCGTCTAATTGCTCCCGCGCCGGAGCCACGTTGGTTGGCTGTTGCGTCTTGCCCGCGCTGCCGACAGATCCCGGAAACGGGTGGTCAAATCTGGGGCTCCTTCGGCATCTCCTCCGGATGCGCGACACTGCACTCCCACGGTTGGGTGAGCCGCCGCTGACCGTTGAGATTAGCGATTGTTAACTGGACTCCGATAGAATCAACTTATCCGGGCGCAGGATGTTATCTTTCGACAACCTGCGACGGGTGCAATTATGATTCCCGTGCCGCGGACGGTCCAAAATGCGTTGCGGCAACACAGTGAAACTGTCTGCCGGGTTGAGACGTACCGGCAGGTGAGGCCCGTTCCGGCGGCTGAGGCAAATCAAGATTGCTCAAGCTGGTCCCGGGCGATTAGCTCAGTTGGCTAGAGCGCCTGTCTTACAAACAGGAGGTCAGAGGTTCAAGTCCTCTATCGCCCACCAATCCAGGTTTCATGTGGTGCCCGTGCGATACTGCCGGCGGACAACCGGTCAGTCCTTCTTCGTCCACCTGAGAGCAGCTAGAGGAGGTTGCGGTGACGGTCTCTGTTGAGCCGACTGGGCTGGCCGATACTCTCATTGAGAACATTGGCCAGGTAATCGTAGGCAAAAAGAGCGCTGTTGAGCTTGCTCTCGTGGCGCTGGTCAGCCGCGGCCACATACTGATTGAAGACGTGCCCGGTGTGGGAAAGACCATGCTGGCTCGCTCTCTGGCTGTCACCACCGGGTGTGAATTCAGGCGCCTGCAGTTCACACCGGACCTCCTCCCCAGTGATGTCACCGGCGCTTCCATCTTCAACCAGAAGTCTGAGAACTTCGAGTTCAGGCCCGGGCCGATCATGGCGCAGATTGTGCTGGCGGACGAGATCAACCGGGCCACGCCGAAGACGCAATCAGCGCTGCTTGAGTCGATGGGCGAGCGACAGGTGTCGGTGGAGGGCATTACCTACAAGCTGCCCAGTCCCTTCATGGTCCTGGCGACGCAGAACCCAATTGAGTACGAGGGCACGTTTCCTCTCCCGGAGGCGCAACTTGACCGGTTCTTCATGCGCATCTCCCTTGGCTACCCGGAGCCAGACGAAGAGATTGCGATCATGAACCAACGCGAGCAGGGTGACCCCATAGACCTGCTCCAACCTATCTGCGGGCCGCCAGACATCTCGCACCTTCAGGAAGAGGCCGACAGGATCTACGTGGATGACCTGGTCAAGCAATACATCGTGGACCTGTCCAATGGAACAAGATCACACCCTGAAGCGTCTCTTGGTGTATCACCAAGAGCGTCCCTGAGCCTGATGAAAGGCGGCAAGGCACTGGCCATGCTGCGAGGCCGTGATTATGTGATCCCGGATGACGTGAAGGCCATCGCCACGGCGGTGATGGCGCACAGGGTCATGCTGTCACCCTCAGCGAGGATGCGCGGCATGACACAGGAGTCGATAGTAGAGGATGTGCTCGCCCAGGTGCCCGTTCCCGGTGCAGGAGGGGGTCGCAAATCAAGTGGGTAGCAGCCACCTATAAATATAGAGACCATTCTGCCGTCACACTGGCACGAAGTTGACGGCAGGCGAGAAAACGGATGCCCTGATGCTCCAGATTCCTTCACTTCCGCGCCGAAAGGACAGGCCGGCGAACTCCGCCGGCCGCAGTGAAGGCAGGCCCGCTGGCAAGAAGGTTACGAGAGCCCTTCGTCGCCATCCCGTAATGTACGGCATCCTGGCGATCATGGTGATCCAGTTCATGTCCGGGATGGCCACGGGCTTTGACCTGGCGTTCCGCCTCAACTATGTGCTTGGCATTCTCCTGGTTGGCTCGTGGGTGTGGTCCAAGGCTGGCGCCGACCAGATCACAGCAAGGGTCAAGCGGCCATCCGGTCCCTTCTCCGTTGGAGATTCCATCACAGAAGAGATATTCGTGGAGAACCGGGGACGAACTCCCAAGGCGTGGGTGGAGGTGGAGGACAAGACCGACATCCCTGGCCTGACCATACGGCAGGTGGCCAGCCTGGGAATCATGGTTTCATTTAGCAGGGTCCGCGCTACAGGCACGCTCACACGGCGCGGCAAATACACCCTTGGCCCCCTGGTGGTGCGGGCGTCAGACCCGTTCGGCCTTTTTCCGCGGGAAGTGGAGTTTGAAGGCGCCAACAGCATCCTTGTGTATCCGCGAATTGTGCCGGTTCCGGACTTTGCATCCCCCACTGCCCATGAGGTGGGCGATAACTCGCGCCGGATGCGCGCCAACATCCTGAGCACCGACGTGGCCAGCGTCCGGGAATACAGAGACGGCGACAGCATCGGCAGGATTCACTGGCTCTCCACGGCACGTACAGGGCGGCTCATGGTCAAGCAGTTCGACCGCGGGTCATCCAGCCATGTGTGGGTCATATTTGACCAGCAGGCAGAATCGCAGGCGGGAGAAGCGCCGGATTCAACAGATGAGTGTGGCGCAACGATCGCAGCGTCGGTCATTGACCGTTATGGCCGCTCCCTTCTGCCGGTGGGTTACTCGGCGCACGGCAGCATTCCCATGGTCGCCCCGCCTGACCGCTCGCTTCACCAGCGCGAGTCAATCATGCAGAACATAGCAGCGAGCCTCCCTATAGGCCGAACGCCGCTGCTGAACATCCTTGCGGACCTGGAACGTGAATTCAGCCAGAGCTCTTCGCTTGTGGTCATAACGGCAGCCGGTGACGGTGACTGGGTGGGAGCGCTCGCAGGGTTGCAAAGACGCGGCGTGAGAATCAGCACAGTACTGATGGACAGGGAGTCGTTTGGCGGCGAATCCAACGATCCTGCTCTCCAGAGCCTGATGCAGGGAGGTGTGCGCACATTCCGCGTGCGCCACGGTGAATCAATATCTGACGCACTGACTTCGCCCGTGGGCGGAGCGGGCAGATGGGGGGCGCGTGCAACGCCAAGGCAGGCAGTGCCCAATACGGAGCCAGCACTTTGAGCGCGTCAGTAGACATTACGGGACGATACCGCCGGGTCCTGCAGCGACGCGGTGCGGCAGGCGCTGACTCACGGTTCATGGACCTGCGCCCAGTTTCGTGGCTGCGGTCCGTTCCGCTGGAAGAGTGGGTCACGCTGGGCCTGCTGGGGATCATGCTGGCAATCGTGGCATGGTCCGTGCAACTGGCTGACTGGGGTGATCTTCCGTCAATACTGCCTACTGTGCTGATGGGCTGGGCGACCGCATTCCTGCTGCACCGGCTGAGAGTCTCCTGGCCGTTGATGCTGGCGGGGGCGGTGTCAGCCGGGTTCCTGGTGGTCATGTGGCAGGGTTCGCTGGTGGCAGACGGCGGCAATTCACTTGCACGGGCCACTGATGCATGGCACCGCACATATCTGTGGATAGAGGCCGCCCGCACTGGAGGCATAAGCACTGACACGGTGCCATTCGCCCTGATGTTCATGACTGTGTCATGGCTGGCTGCATTCAGCGTCACGGGCATCACCATGAAAACCCGCAACCCCTGGGCGCCCACGCTGCTGCTTGGTGTTGGGATCCTGACCAACTTGAGCTACCGCCAGGGCCAGTTTGAGCACACCTTTTTCTACTTTGTCCTGATCGCGGTAGTGATGTTCGCCCATCTCACCACAGTGCGGCGAATGTCCCGGTGGCGGACCGAAGGCACGTCATATCCGGTGTCGCTGCGGTGGCTCAGCATCCGTGACGGTCTACTGGTGGGCGCAGTAGTCGTGATCCTTTCGGCAATGATGCCGCTGTACGAGGTGCGGTCCGAGACACTTGGCGAGGCATGGAGGACCATGCGACAGCCCATTGACGCTCTTCGCGCCCCCGCTGAACGTCTCCTCTCCGGCGTCCGGGGAAGCGGCCGCCAGGTGAGCCTTACGGCACCCGGCACGGCGTTGGCGTTCAAAGGGCCGATATCCCTCTCAGATGAACCCGTGATGTGGGTTACGTCCAAGTATCCCGTCATGCACCCGGCGCGGGTCTACCAGACGTACACGTCGCAGGGCTGGCTGGTGGCGCCCCGCAGCACGTCCAGAGCGCCGGCCCGTGAGGCCTTGATTCCTGCTCCGGACGACCTTGCCAGGGAGGAGATTACGCAGACAATTGAGCCCCTGGCGAACACCACGACGGTGCTGCCGGTGGGCGGCGCATTCAGCCTTGACCGGGAAGCCCTTGTTGAGACATTGACCCCGCTGACTTATTCCGTACCGCTCACTGCTGAACCCATCAGTCCGCAGAGCCTGCGCCTGCTGTCGTCCATGCCTCCGGACCTACAGGAGTTCGCGTTCAATACCAGGACCGCCGCTCTTGAGATGTACAGCGAGCGGTCCATAAGAGTTGTTCCCTTATCAAGGCCGGATGGCCCGTCGTTCCAGGCCACGTCTGACTTCCGGCCAGTGCTGAGCCGCGCGGACGTTGAGGAGATCACCAGCGGAATAATTCCCGACGGCGCAATTGTCACCATTGACGTGGACCCAAGCACCGGCCAGGCCACCTCCATGACTGTCCAGCGTGAAGAGCCGGCCGAGCAGGTTGGTGCGGCGTTCATCGAAAACGTTCCAGCCGCTGACCGTTACCAGGTCACGACGCACGTTTCAGTCGCAGAAGAGGAAGACCTGGCCGCCGCGGGACAAGACTATCCGGCGTGGGTCACGGACCGGTACCTGCAACTGCCGTCTAGCCTGCCCAGGCAGGTCCGCCGACTGGCGCATAGAGTAGTTGTGGAAGCACAGGCAGTGACCCCTCACGAAAGGGTTCAGGCCATTGCGGAGTTCCTGCAGAGCCAGGAATACTCGCAGGAAATATCTGGACCCGCACCCGACACAGACGGTGTCTACTACTTCCTTTTCCAGACGCAGCAGGAGCCGTGCCCGTCTGTGAACCCGGACTGCGACGTGGACAAGATCAAGGGCTACAGCCAGTACTACGGATCGGCTGGAACAGTCATGCTCCGGTCCGTCGGAGTGCCAGCACGCATGGTTGCCGGTTGGGCCACCGGTGCGTACGTGCCAAATGCAGGGAAGTTCGTCGTCCGTGACCGTGACCTACATGGTTGGCTGCAGGTCTACTACCCTGGGTACGGCTGGATAGACACAGAAGTGACGCCTGGGAGGTCACAGCCCGACTCGAACGACGCCGTATCGGTGCAGCCCGGAGACATCCCGTTCCAACCTAGCGACTTGGGTGAAGGCGAGGAAGCCTACCTCAACAACCTGGACCAACAGGACATTGAAGAGGCGGAAAGGCTGGCACGGGAAGCTCTCCGGGGCATTGGCGGAGTGGGCGACGGCAGCGGAGACGACAGCTCAAATATCCCCGAAGTGTTGCTGGCCTCCCTCGCGGCAATGGCGGGTTCCATCGTGCTGCTGTTCGGATACTGGAAGTGGAGCTTCCGCGGGATGGGCCCCGCAGCAAGCGCGTACACAAAAATGGAGCGCGCCGGAAGGCTGCTGGGATTGAAGCGCCAGAATTACGAAACGGCAATGGAGTATGCAGCAGTTGTTTCTGCCGCCGCGCCAGAGTCAACCCAACATGCAATGATGATTGCCATTGAATACGAGCGCATGGTGTATGGTCACCGTAACGGCTCAGATGAACAACCCAAGGACTTGAAGACAGCATGGCGCAGCGTCCTGCGCGGGATGCTTGGCTACCGCCTGCGCCGCCTTACCCGGAACGGCTCGAACGGCAACCTCAAGGCTGCAGCCAGCGGCCGGACAAATGGGCTGTTATGAACGGCAACAGGCAGACTGGGCATGACGTTTTCGAGACGGCGCTGGGCTGGATAGCGATTGTGGGCAGTGACAGCGGCGTGCGCAGGATGAGCCTTCCAGAGCCAACGCCGGACGCCGCCATTGATTACATCCGGCGTGACATGGAAGGCATGGAGCCTGCTCCCGAGCTTTTTGCAGTTATGCGCTCCACCATTCAGCGGTACTGTGCCGGCGAGCCTGTGGACCTATCTTCCATTCCCATTAACGTCACGGGCCGCTCGCCGTTCTTCGTTCGGGCATGGGAAGCATGCCGGTCAATTCCCGCAGGCGAGACTCGCACTTACAAGTGGCTGGCGAAAATGGCAGGCAGTCCGGGAGCTGCCCGCGGCGCGGGACAGGCAATGGCCCGGAACCCGTTCCCGCTGATAGTGCCGTGCCACCGGGTGGTTGGCACGGATGGCAGCCTGCATGGTTTCGGCGGAGGAGTGGGTCTGCCCATGAAGTCCCGTCTCCTCCAAATGGAAGGCGCCCTCGCTCACTTGGCCTGAACCCGCGGTTGAGGGGAGCTACACCTAGCCGCCCCAGTCAGATTCGCCGTTGATTTGCGCTTCCAGGGCTGCCCTGGCCCGCTCTTCATCCTGCTCCGGCGTCATCAGACGTACCGGCTGCGCTGAGACTCCGAGGAAGCCTGTCGTGTCGCCAGCCCGCAGCATGCAGTCAATGCCCGACTGCCGCACGAGGTCGCGCCACATCTCCGCTGTTATCTGATCGGGCGCTGTAGCGAATATGACCCACTTCATGGCGAGCATCCCCCGCGCGCTTGTTAAGCAAATGTAAGCCGGTCGTTCGTCAGGCCACCGGTACCGACACATTTTCGGGACCGACTATGGCTGCCAAGCGGCTTTCCAACTCCGTGCAAGGCTGCACGCTGACGAATGACATGTCCAGTTTTACGATCCTGCCGCCAGTCGCGACTTCAAGCGTAACGGATTCAGGGCCACGGAACTCCAAGAGCAGCCTGACGAGGTCCTCCAGACGATACCGGTCCTCGGCCAGGTGACCGGTTTCCTTGACCCTTATGACCACACCGTCGGCGCCGTTGAGTGCAGGACCGTTGCCGTTGGCGTTATGGGTGGCAGTTCCTGGCGAACCATCCTGTGGTGAAGACTGGCCAGACACTCCAGGGACACTCGTCAAATCGTCATTCTCCTCAGTGGCGTTCGATCCAGGCGGATCGAAACCACTCACTGCCTCATCGTCAACTTCAGGTTCAATTTCGACAGGCTTTTCACGGAAAGCCTGCACAACGGGCGTTGCCGCGGCTGTCGGCGCAGGAACGGCCTGCCCGGTACGCGGCACCTCACCGGCATGTTCCGCTTCCGCGTGGGAAGATGCCCCCTCCTGCCCAGGGACGTGATACTCGCGTGCCTGGTCCACTGATATGGACACGCGGCCATCACGCTCCCGTACCTGCCCGGTCACGGCAAGGAATCGGCCCTCCTCCCAGAGGCCACCGGTATTTTCAAGCACATTGGGCCAGACCACCAACTCGATCTCACCGTCAAGGAGGCCTAGAGACATGGCAAGAAAACGGTCGCCCTTGCGGGTGTTCAACTCTCTCACGCCGATCACCTGGCCGAGCGCCACAACCTTCTGCCCCGCACGTTCTGCGGTGACTTCAGAGGCGAACACCAGGAAGTTCTCGGCCTGGGCGTACATCTCGCGGGTGAACGAGCTCTGGGTAAGCTCCACGCCCAGCAGGTCCTTCTCCCAGATGATGCGTTCCTGTTCCGACGTATCATCCACGCCTGAAATCTCAATGTCAGGCATGGGAGCGGGCACAGACTCGCCAAACATGTCGAACATTGAAGTCTGGCCAGAGTCACGCAGCTTGGTCTGCCGTTGAATAGTGGAGATGATGCGGTCCACTGCTTCCAGAAGGCTGCCGCGCGGGCCAAAATCATCCAGGGCGCCGGCTTTTATGAGGCTCTCTAGCGTGCGCCGGTTCAGGGAACGTGAGTCAATGCGGCGGCAAATATCCTCAAGCGACTCAAACTCGCCTGCCGCCTCACGGGCCTCAATGATTGGTGCGACTGCTCCAGCACCAACATTTTTGACTGCAGCCAGCCCAAACCGTATACCGCCAACGGCATCTTCAACAGGCTCAATTGTGAAGCCTGCACCTGACCGGTTCAGCGAAGGCGGCAGCACCCGGATATTCTTACGCTGGGCCTCCCTGATGCACGCGCCCACTTTTTCAGGGTTGCCGGACGCGGAGTCCAGCATGGCGGCGAAGTACTCCATTGGGTAGTTCGCCTTGAAGTACGCCGTCCAGTACGCAATCATGGCGTAGCTGACGCTGTGCGCCTTGTTGAATGCGTACCCGGCGAACGGCTCTATGAGCTTGAATATGGTATTCGCCAGCTCCTCCGTGTAGCCCTTCTCCTGGGCGCCAGCCACGAACTTCTCACGCTCGGCCGCCATGACCTCTGCGATCTTCTTGCCCATGGCCTTGCGCAGGATGTCGGCCTCGCCCAGTGTGTATCCGCCAAACTCACGGGCTATAAGCAGCACCTGGTCCTGGTACACGATGATGCCGTACGTCTCCTCCAGGATGTCCTTGAGACCCTCATGCGGGTACCGGATGGGGACGCGGCCATGCTTGGCGTCAATGAACGTGCTGATGTGCTCCATTGGCCCTGGACGGTACAGGGCGATCATGGCGGCCACATCTGCGACAGATGACGGCTTCAACTCCTTGATGTACCGGCGCATTCCAGAGCTTTCCAACTGGAACACGCCGAACGTGTCTGCATTTGAGAGAAGCTCGAATGCAGCAGCGTCATCCTGGGGGACATCACCGAGGGAGATTCGTTCCCCGCGGTGCTCGGCGATCAGCTTCACGACCCGGTCCAGGATCGTGAGGTTGATCAGGCCAAGGAAGTCCATCTTCAGTAGGCCGACCTCTGCCACCGGTCCCATGGCGAACTGCGTGGTTGGCGGGGCGTCATCATTGCCGCTCGTGGAGCGCTGGAGCGCCACATAATCGGTCAGCGGTTCTTCTGATATGACAACTCCGGCGGCGTGCGTGCTTGCGTGTCGTACCGAACCTTCAAGCTGGCGAGCGATGCCTATGATCTTGCGGCTATCAGCATCCCGTTTGACAAGAGCTGCCATCTCAGCGCTCTCATCGAGAGCGTCGTCGATGGTGACGTGCAGGCGGGTGGGAATGAGCCGGGCCAGCTTGTCGCCAATGCCGAAGTCCAGGTTCAGGGCGCGCGTGGTGTCACGGATGGCCGCCTTTGCGCCCAGCGTGCCAAATGTAATGATCTGCGCCACGTGGTCACGGCCGTAGCGGTCCACGCAGTACCGGATGACTTCTTCACGGCGGTCATCCGGGAAGTCCATGTCAATGTCCGGCATCTCCTTGCGCTCCACGTTCAGGAAGCGCTCGAAAACCAGCCGGGTCTCCAACGGGTCAATCTGCGTGACCTCCAGGCAGTACAGCACAAGGCTGGCTGCTGCGCTGCCGCGGACCGCTGAGAAGATTCCCCGCCTGTTGACGAACTTGAAGATATCCCAGACAACCAGGAAGTAGTCCGGGAAGTCTGTCTTCTCAATCACATGCAACTCGTACTCAAGCCGGTCAAGCACTGCCTGCGACGGGCTTTCATAACGCTTGCGAAGACCCTCGTCGCACAGCTTGCGGAGGAACTCCATGGCAGTTTCGCCATTGGGTGTGTTGTAGTGCGGGAGGAGAGTGTTTCCGAACTTCAACTCGAGATCACAGGACTCCGCTATGGCAAGCGTGTTCCTGAGCGCATCAGGCTGTTCCGGCCAGAGCGCGGCCATCTCAGCAGCGCTCTTGATGTAGTAGGAGTCATCATCCATGTGGAGGCGCTTGGGATCATTGATGTGCGTGTTGGTCTGGATGCAGGTGAGGATGTCCTGAAGTTGATACTCTTCGCGGTTGACATAGTGGGAGTCGTTTGTGACCACCAGCGGCAGGCCGGTCTCGCCACTCAACTCCACCAGGGCCTTGTTGACTACCGGCAGGTCCGGCACGCCCTCGTGTGACATCAGCTCCAGGTAGTAGCGGCCCTCGAAGACTTCCCGGTACCAGTTGATGGCCGAGCGGGCTTCCTGCATGCGGCCGCTGGAGATCATGCGGGGGACCTCGCCAGATGGACAGCCAGAAAGGACGATCACGCCTTCGCTGTGCTGCTCGAGGATCTCACGGTCCATGCGCGGCCTGTAGTAGAACCCTTCAAGGTGAGCCTTCGTCACGAGCTTCAGAAGATTCCTGTATCCAGTGAGGTTCTGCGCCAACAACGTCATGTGGTACGGGAAACGCTCATTCGAATCCCGCTCCAGCCGGCTTGACGGCGCAACGTACCCCTCCACACCGATCAGGGGCTTGATTCCCGCCTTCACGGCCGCCTTGTAGAAATCCACCGCACCATGAACATTGCCGTGGTCAGTCAGGGCGATGGCGGGCATGCCCAGTTCGGCGGCTCGCTGGGCCATTCGATCCAGTCGGCTCAGGCCGTCGAGCAGGCTATACTCGGAGTGGTTGTGGAGGTGTACGAATTGATCCAAGGCGCGAGTTGTGGCTAGGGCAAATGGCTGTATTCGGCGTTTGGGAGGCTCCCCGGAATATAGCGCGCCCCTCCGTTCGCGTCGAGGCCCAACGGGGCATCAAAACAACCAAATAACGGCAATTATGCCGTGGCAAACGCTATGTCTTGTGGCGAATGTTCGGAGGCGATTTCAGACAGACAAGGCCATGGCGGCAACAATAACCGCAAGCACAATCAGGGCGACAGGCGACAAAAGCACCACCCAGAACCAGGCAACTGCGGTGGATGAGCTCGTTCCGGGGCGTGATTCAAGCTCATCGCTGTCATCGACCACGTAAGTGCCCATGATCTTGTCATGCCATGTCTGGTGATTCGGATCGAAGAATGCAGTCCAGTAACCGGCAAAGAATGGGATTGCACTCAAGATCGACACCATTGCACGAACTGTCATGTGATAGAAGCCAGCAACGTCGCCATTGTTCCTAATCACTCTGACATCAACGACCACAGCGCCGATGTCCAAGCCCCGCCTGTGCATGATCAAGTTGCAGATGATTATGCCCAAAGCCACCAGCCAACCTAAAACAGGCACGTACCAAAGGATGCTTGGCAGCGCTGTGGTAAGGAGATAAGCGGCAAACCTTGTTTCCGGGTTCGCCACATTCGTTGGGAATACACCGGTCGCCCGGTAACTGGGATTGAACACTCCCGAATCAAAAATGGGCGGCCTGGCCTCAGGCACCGGCACCTGGTATGCGAACGGCGGGGCGGCGGTGTCGTCCGCGGAGGCCATAACGCTTCGGCGTGTGCCACATGCGGGACAAAACACATCTTCTTGATGAAGGCTGTTTCCGCACTGCTTGCAGAATCGTGCGCTTGTCAAGGTTTATCCTATTTCGAAACCTGGCTGGCTGCCTCCCTTCCTCTTCAACATCCGGGTGACGAGTTTACATGACGTATCCCGGCCTACCCGGCACAGCGTGTAACCAGTACATCGTTTCGTCTCGCATACGAAATTGAAGCCGACTGATGATAAAGTCGCGCTCGCGGCAATCTGGAGCGCGTGGCGTTCCGTAACGAATGGGGTGCGGGACAAACATGACACAGCAATCTTCACGGGGACGAGGCGAGAAGATCCTCGTGGTGGATGACGAACATTCGTCAGATCTTATGCGCTCGGTGCTAAGGCGGCTGGAGCGTGAAGGATTCCGCCCTATTGTCGTATCACCAGAAGGTCCGCGGGTCACCGGGGATGACTTCGAAATCCAAACGCTATTTGCCGTTGAAGAGGAACGCCCCGCCGCCGTGCTGCTGGACGTGCGCTTTGGCGAGTATGACGAGGACCGGTTCAAGGGCCTGACAATCCTGAAGCGCATCACGGACCGCGACCGGAGCCTTCCGGTCCTCATGTTCACGCAGTACGCGCAGGGACCCTACCGGGATACTGCGGTCGCGGCGAGCCTGAGCGTGAACGCACCAGTGGACTTCATAGACAAGCTGGCCAGTCCAGACGAGGTTGTTCTGAGACTGCGTCGGCTAATAGGCGCGGCTCCTGAACGTATACAGATAGGGACTCTCTATGAACTGGATGCGGACAACGGCACGGTATACGCCGTATCCGACGGCCAGAGAGAGCCCATCAGGGAAATCCAGGGCATGAAATTTGAAATCCTCAAAGAACTTGCTGCGGCTCTATATCGCAGCGAGGGTGAGCTTGTGCCATTCTCTCGCCTGGAAAGGTTCTCAGACGGTGAGGACTCCCGGGCATCACTGCGAGTGCGCATCCGCGAAATTAAAGTGGCGCTGGGCAAGGCTGCCGGGAGGAATTTCAGCGCCGATGAGTTGATAATTAACGTCCGAAACCGGGGTTACCGGCTCGTGCCACCACGAGCCTAACCGCCACCCAGTTCACCCCGAGATCACCTACTGGTGCGTTCAACGCTGCTCAAAACTCTCCGCCTCTTTGGCCTCATGACGGCAGTCGTGGGGCTATTGCTGTTGGCGTTGGCACCCGTATTCGGCAATGAGTTCACTGACTCCCTGTGGCAGGTGGAGCCCATGGCATACGTGGGCGCTGCCGTCCTCCTGTTGGGCCTGGTCATTGCCCTGTCCGCCTACCTGATTGGCCCGGCGCAGCGGCCGGCGAACGGCCAGACTCCGGTGCGAGGGTGGAGCCGAGTGACACAGGACTACTTCGATACCTTCTCGCACGACATGGGCCGCCCCTTCAGGAGAATCCTTGGCAAGGAGCGCGAAGTACGCGCCCGGGTCGAGGAGTCTGGGCAGGACCTTCCTCCCGCAGTCCAGGAGTTGCTTGATGAGATAGAGCAGCAGGCGCCTAGCTTCCGGCTCATGCTTGCCAATGTGCGGGTACTGGTGGAGTTGGAGGACCCGGATGCAGCGATTGGCTATGAGCCCGTGGACCCGGTGGCCATCGTCCGCAATATCGCAGACCGGTACGCGGGCATTGCAGCGGAGAGAGATGCTGAACTGACGTGGTGGTCAGAGCCCGCAGAGTTCGGGCTTGTGTACGGGGATGCATCTGCCCTGGACCATGTAGTGACGAACCTGGTGGACAACGCTGTAAAGTACGCTACGAGGCACGTTGAGTTGAGGGTTACGAGGAACCCGACTCACTACTTCATAAGGGTCTGGGATGATGGTCCGGGAGTACCGGCCGCCCATTTCCCGCACCTGTTCGACCGGGGATGGACTCCCGAGATGGCTGGCCGGCGTGAGAGGACGAGCTCAGGGCTGGGCCTCTATATAGCACGCACTCTGGCGCGGCGGGCAGGCGGCGAGATAGCCGTGGAATCAGCGACCAACTCAGCCGACAGGGAAGATGTCAATGTGAGTCATTACACAACTATGACTGTAATGCTCCCCCTGTCCAAGCCCACCACGGAAGGTTGATCGTAGTATCAGGTGCGGAACCGTAATTCCTGCAGGTCGCGCGCTGGCGGAATGCGACGTACGCGGCTGGCATTATTCGCCAAACGACAACCATCCTGCTTTGAACCAGGGGAACAACGAATGACGCGGTGGCATGGCCTTGTCATATGGCTTGCCGTGGCAGGAGTGCTGTCACTGACAGCCTGCGTTCAAAGCACGCCCCGCATCCCTCCCACCGGAACGCCAGACCCCACCGCCACGCCATCCGCCACAGTCGAACCTTCCGCCACACCTACTACGGAGCCTGCAACCCCGGCGGCGACATCCACACCAGGCTCCGGCCTCACGCCATCTCCCACGGCCACATCACCCGTCCCAACCAACACGCCCACAGTGGTCCCCCCGACTCCAACAAGGGTCGTCCAGAGTTTTGGGCTGTTCCTGGAGATCGAGGGGCTGTCAGAGGATAGCGTGGTCCGGGGCGACTCTGTTACAGCCCGGGGGCGCACCAGCGCTGACGCAATCGTGAGCATCAACGGCGTTATCGTCCCGGTGGACGCCGATGGGTACTTTGAAGTTCAACTCTCCCTGGTGCCGGGACCGAATGAAATCAATGTGGTGGCCAGTGACCTGGAAGGCAATGAAGAGAGCAGGCTCCTTGCCGTGGTTTCGCTACCCGAGGGGACGTCCTGATGGGCGCGAGACCCACGGGAACGTTAACAGGTAACACTGGTGTAACGGCATGGGGCGGAAGATTTGACTGGACGAGACGCACAACGGGTGGACGGCCCGGCGTAACTCTAAGGGCACAGAGAATCATGAAATTCAATGGGGGCGACCCATCGCCGTGGCTTGCATGGCCAGGCGGCCGCAGAATTATTTCCATACTCGCGGCATTGGTGCTGCTAGCAGTCCTTGCTCCAGCAGTCACAGGCAGGGCGAGTGCACAGGGAATGGGCGAGATCGAGGCTGTGTTCGGCACAGTTCTAGAGGTTTCTCATGGAAGCTCAATGGCCGTCACTACTGACGGGGGCGTGGTGCAACTGGTCGTAGGCAATGACACGACTATTCGCATCGGCTCTGATGAGGTCACGCTTGATGATGTTGTTAACGGCGACCGAGTTGTGGCAACAGCCATCCGGCAGGATGACGGGGCGCTGGTTGGGGAGCAGATTCTCATCATTCCCCAGGAATCCAAGACGGTCACCAAGCACATTGTTGGCGTAGTAGTCGAGGTTGAAGGCCGAGAGATCACTATCCAGAGGCGCGACGGCAGCACTGTAAGCGTTCACGTGCCAACAGGCGTCGAGATGCCAGAACCAGGCGAAGCCCTGACTGCAGTGGCAGAACTCAATCGGCTCTCTGGAAGCCTTACGGCAAAGGCCCTGGAACCCACTGCTGACACCGTGGAGCGCATTCGGGAAGCGGCTGACCGCGCTGATGATGCGCAGGACAGGGAGCGTCTCAAGGAGATTGCGGAGGAAGCGCGCAACCAGCACCTGAGCGCCGTCGAGGCGGCGCGCCGGGCGCTGGATCGCGCACGCCAGGCCATTTTTGAAGCACCGGAAGCGCGGGCGAAGGCTGAGCAACGGTTCAATGAAGTCACCGCCAAGTTCGAGGAGCTCCAGGAGCGATACGAGGAAGAGGCGGTTGAACGGGAGGAAGCTCCACCCCGGCTGCACATCAACGGCACGTTGCGCAGTGTCGACAATGAGCGATTTGTAATCCTGACGAGCGCAGGCGAAGAGTTTTCGTTTACATATAACGAAGACACGATGGCCGTGTTCAAGGCGGGCGAGGAATCTAGCGAGGAGCGAAGCAGGGCCCCGTTTACTGAAGTCGTTGCCGGCATGGAGCCCGGTGATGCCGTAACCGTGGAATACCGGTCTTCCCGCGGTGATCCGCTGGCGCTCGTTGTCAACATACTGCCACCGGAGCTTTCGGCCGCCCTGCAGGACGCGCTGGACGCACACGGCCGGTCTATGTTCACGGGCACGATCACACTGGTCGAGCAGACTCCCGATTCCGAGTCTGGGATTGGCGCCATCATCGTTGCGAACACAGGCGGCCGAAAGATCGTGGCCCGGGTGACCGTTGATACCACCATTACGGTCAACGGCAGGGATGCCGCCATAGAAGACCTGGCGGCAGGACAGAATGCTGAACTCAGGCTCGCAGCGCAGGACGACACATCTGAAACCGCTGACGGCAATGACATTGGCGGCAATGCTGTCAGCATCAGCGCCCGCACCAGTGTTGACCCTGACGAGACTCATCTATCCGGCGTGATCCGGGATATAGATGCCGAAACTCGCACCCTGGCCATCGCGCCCCGACGGGGCGCAGTGGTAAGAGCCACGGTTGCCGATGATGCAGCCATTACGAAAAACGGATCTGGAGCGTCATTCGCTGACCTCCAGGCCGGCGACCTGGTACTGGATGCCACACGCCTGAATCAACGCACGCAGGAAATCCACCGGCTGGTGGTGCATTCGCCGCGTGACATCAGGTTCTCCGGGGTGATCCGCCGTGTCAACGATGACACGCAGCGCATCACCGTCAACACTTCACGCGATGCCAGAACGCTGAAACTTACTGCTACAGATGAAACTCTCATCACGGTGCCCGGCACAGACGACAACGCCAGCTTTGGTGACCTAACCGTGGGTGCAAGGATCACTTCCGGTGAGTACACGACCGAGCAGAGAGACGGCCAGGTGATCAACGTGGCGACACGCATCATCGTTGGTGTTGCAGAAGTTGAGACTGTTCGAGGACTGGTAGCCAGGGTTGACCATGCGGACGGAACGTTGGCGGTCGATACAAACGATGGAGCGCTGGTGGAACTGGTTGCCCCGGAAGCTTCTGCCCGGGCATCCATGTTCAAGAATGACCAGCAGATCCGGTCCCTGGAATCGATTCAACCCGGCGATATAGTGGAACTCGCCACGTACACAACCAGCACCGGCGAGATACTCCGCCTATCCGTAAGTTCCCCCACCCTTGAGCGCATACGAGGCACGGTGGGAAGAGTGGACCCGGCAGATTCCATCTTGGCGGTTGACGCCGGAGAAGGCCGGAGCGTTGAACTGCGGATAGTCCACCGTGACGTGGCAGCCCGAAGCACGGCAGCCAGCGACAATGCCACAGGTACGGACATTACCCTGGACGGCCGGGCAATCCACACGCTCGAAGGCGTGGAGCCTGGAGATATCGTTTCTCTTGCGGTGTACGTTGGGGAGCCAGGGAGCAGTGACACCGGGGAAGCCATAACCCTCACCCTGTACAGCCAACGCCATGATCCTCCCCGCAGCAGGCCATCATCGGTTGATGCACCCGGCGACTCACGTAGCCCATCTACGGTGGAAACGTCCGTGGCCGGTGTGATTGAAAGCATTGAAGGCGACACCTGGGTTATCGGCGGACGCAGGTTCATTGTGAGCGACAGGCCACAGATCTTTGGCGAAGCCCCGGCTCCCGGGCTGGTTGCCAAGGCCTCGCTCCAGGCAGACTCAGGCGGCGTGTTCACTGCAATCACCATAAGCGTGGCAGGTCGTCCCGACACGAATCCCTCCACCAGGCCGGGCGATGTGCGGCCCGTATCTCCAACGGATGGGTCTGGTGAAGAGAATGACGAGGCCCTGTTCCGCGTGAAAGGAGTGATCGAGGCAGTGACAGGAAACATTGTTACTGTGGATGGAATCAGGTTCCAGATCACCCGCGACACGGTTATATCCGGTTCCCCTGCCGCGGGATACGAGGCTGTGGCCGTGCTCAAGCGCGAAGGCGGGAGCAGACTCGTCGCGGTATCGGTAGAGGTAAGCGACGAACGGGTTGTTCCGACCCCACGAGGTCCATCACGGCCCACGGTTCCTCCGGGACAGCCGACATCGACGGCCACACCAGGGCCTACCGGTGGAGCGCTTGAGACCATCTCGATTCACGTGGATGAGATCAGTGAGCAAGTGATCAAGTCGGGTGACCGCATAATCATTGTCCCCGGCTCCATGACAGGGGAATTCACGGCAGGTGCAGACATCATGCTCCGGGTGAGACTGATTGAGCGTTCCCTGTTAGACAGATTCTTAGAGACGGATGAAATCAGCGCTCTTGAAGGCAATCCGCTTTTCGAAGAGAGTTCCAATGATGCGGAGGGCCTGCTCTATGAGGCGGTTGCTGTAGAGCCTGGCGAGCCGGACGAAGATTCGCCGCAGGATGACGAAAACGAGTCTCCAGAAGTGGAAGTGACAGAAACTCCGGCACCCACAGTTTTGCCGGACCTTGGGACCTTGCTGCCGTAAAGGCAGGCCGTTAATGCCCTGCCGTAGACCGGTCAGTGCTGCAGCGGCGGCTCCTGCTCCATGGCCGACGCCGAACCTCCGGCACCGAGCCGGCTCCGCCGAATGGCGCGTCTCGCCTGCGCTGCCACCCTGCCCTGGCTCTCAAGCAATATCGTCATTGGGACGGCCGTCACGAGCAATGCGCCCAGCACCAGGAATGCGACCCTGTACGTGCCGGTCAGGTCAAACATCACGCCGGCGAACAATGGCCCTGCGGCGGCGAACCCGGCGCTGACCGTGCTGGTTATGCCCACGATGGAGCCGTAACTGCGCCGCCCAAAGTAGTCCGCCAGGATGGCCAGCCGGAGCGGTATCGATGCACCGAACCCCAGGCCAAAACAGGCCACGAACACCGGCAGAGGCAACAGGCCAAGTGAGATTCCCATCACCTCCGCGTTAACCAGGGGGAGCGCAACCACACCCAAGGTCTGCACGGAAAAGGCTCCGGCCAAGAGGTAACGCTTGTTGAGCCGGTCGCCAAAGATACCGACCCCGACACGACCCAGAAGATCGCCCACTGCCACAACTCCGACCGCGGAGGCCGCCAGGATTCCACCCACGCCAAAGTCTGTCAGCGCATCCACGTGGAGCAGGTTGGTGGAGCTGACAAGCTGCCCTAGGCTGGCCGCAATGGCAAGCTGCCAGAAGAACCGCATCTTTAGAGCCTCACGGGCCGTTATGGACGCCTCGCGTTGTGGCCTGTGGTGACGGGCGGATGGATCACCTGGAACATCGCCTTCTGTACTGGGTGCGTCCCCGTCCGGCAGCATCCCGTATTCCTCGGGCCGCCGCCTCATTGCGAGCATGGCGGGGAAGCCGACCACCCAAAACCCTATGCCCACAGCAAAGATGACCTGCCGCCATCCAAACCAGTCCACTGACGCACTGAGCAATGGGATGGTGATGCCGCCGATGGCGGAGGTAGACATGAGCACTGCAAGCGCCCGTGCCCGTCTCCGAATGAACCAGTTGCCCACGGTGACCACGAAAACGATGAACGTGCCGAACGACATGCCAACAGTGAGAACGATCACCGCAAGGTAGAACTGCCACAGCGATTGCACGAAGCTCATCATGATGAACCCGCTGCCAGTCATTGTGACCCCGAACGCCATGACTTTCCTGGGTCCATAGCGGTCGATCAGCGTCCCCACAAATGGAGAGATCATTCCGCCTTCGACGCGTTGCAGGGATACGGCTGCGGCCGTGGCGCCACGGCTCCATCCAAACGTTTCGACAATGGGGCCGAAGAAGACAGCGAAGCCCCGCCAGAAGACTGCGGAGGTGTAAAGCTGAACCGCGCCGCCCGCAGCGACGATCCACCAGCCATAGAAGATGTTGCCTGGCTTAATCTTCGTGCGGGATCCCTCCGTCCACCCGTACCGGCAGACTGTCTGCAAAGCGTGAAAAAACTGCGAGGAACCCGGCAGGGTTGTCTCCAGGCACGCGATGTCCAGCGCGTGGCACGACCACCGACGTGCTGCCCCGCACAGCAGAGACCATTCGGTCTACAGTCCCCCCGGTTATCATGTCGCTCTCGGCGCCAGTCACGAACAGCGTGGGGCAGCTTATGGCTGCGATGGCATCCCAGAGCGCCTGGCGGGGGTATCCCGAGAGCCGGGCATCCCTGATCCGCGGGTCATATTTCCATGTCCAGCTGCCACCTGGAAGTAGTTTCACAGAATAGACCAGGGCGCCCCGCACCTGTTCCTCGGTCCTGTGCGGGCTGTACGCCATGACGCGCTGGACCATATCATCGAAAGAACTGAACTCAGTTGCTCCCGCCGTAAAGCGGGAGATTGACTCGTTACCTTGGTTACAGGTTTCAGGCGCTGCCTCAACCAGTGCCAGCGCTCTGACACACTCGGGCCGACGGGCAGCGTACATGTATGAGATGTGCCCTCCAAGCGACAGTCCGCACAGGACAACCCCGCGCAGCTCCAGGGCGTCAACGAAGCTTTCCATGTCCCCAAGGTAAGAATCCAGGGAGTAGTCGCCGTCCGGGGCGTGTGCACTATCACCGTGTCCACGAAGATCCAAAGCCAAGATGTGGAACCTGTGCCGCAAAGCCAGCGCCGTAAAGTCCCAGGAGTGGGACTGCTGTGCAAAGCCGTGGACCAGCAGCAGGTGCGGCAGGTGGGCGTTGCCCCAGTCCAGGTAACTGATCGAGAGGCCGTTTACCTGCACACGCCGCTGTTCCGGCGCTCCTGGCTCTATGATGCGGAGACCTGCTGCGCGTGCGGCACGTAGGGAATCGGCGGCGGCTTTGATGGGGTCCACTCTCTAAGCGGCTCGGTGGTTAATTTGAAACGGACGCTTGTTGACGCCGGCACATGATAGACCCGCCGCTGACCATGAAGGCAGGTGCAACCGTATATTTACACGTGTTACTCCCCTTTCGACACATACTGCTCTCATCAGTTTGGCAACCATTTCACGGCCATTGCTCTTATCATTCGCGCAGGAGGCTTCCGCATTCATCACCCCGCACAGCGCCCGCCTCCGGAAGACCATGGTCTTAAGCAGCTTGTAGACCGGAGGTGGGTGAGCAGATGACCTCATCATTCAAACTTGGCAGCATTGGCGGCATAGACATAGGAGTCCATTACACATGGCTCCTGGCCTTCGCCCTCATATCGTGGTCCCTCGCCTCGGGCTGGTTCCCGCAGTTGTTTCCAGAGTGGACTTCTGGCGCCTACTGGACAGCGGGCATAATCGCGTCCCTCCTGCTTTTCGTATCGGTACTTCTCCATGAACTGGCCCACTCTTTTGTGGCCGTAGCGAAAGGGCTGCCTGTGAATGGCATCACCCTGTTCATCTTCGGTGGCGTCAGCAACATCGGAGGCGAGGCCAAGAGCGCCAAAGACGAGTTCCTGATCGCCTTCGTCGGCCCGCTTAGCTCGCTGGTAATCGGCGGCGTCCTGTTGTTCGTATGGGTGGGCGTCGGCCCGGACCAGGTTGAGAGCGCCAGTACTGCTCTTGCGGTGGTACTCACAGTAGGTTTCATGAACATCCTGATTGGCCTGTTCAACCTGCTGCCGGGCTACCCGCTGGACGGCGGACGCGTGCTGCGGTCCATGATCTGGGGGGCGACGAACAACTTGACACGGGCCACGCGAATTTCTGCGACGGTGGGCCAGGCATTCGGCTGGATACTCATCGGTCTCGGGGTGTTCCAAATCCTCTTTACTGACAACCTGCTGGGCGGGCTCTGGATAGCCTTCATCGGTTGGTTCCTGAATGGTGCGGCCGGTGCCAGCAAGCAGCAGCACGAGACCATGTCCGCTGCCTCTGCTGCCAGGGTCAGGGACGCGATGCTGCCTGCGCCTGACACGGTCAACCCCAACGTGTCACTTGCTGACTTTGTCCAGGAGTTTGTGATCCAACGCGGCATCCGCGCAGCGCCAGTGCTTGAGAACGGCCGGCTTGCCGGGATAATCTCCCTGACGGATATCAGGCGCGTTGATTCCGGGGAGTGGGCCACTACTCCGGTGGCAGCGGCGATGACACGGTCACCCATTCACACGCTGGGTCCTGATGACGGAGTAGATGTGGCCCTCAACCTCATGACAGAGCATGACATCAACCAGGTGGTAGTTGTGGATGAATCCGGTGTAACCGGAATGGTCAGCCGTGACGGGCTTATGAGGTACTTCAGGCTCCGCAGGGAATTTGGAATGGAAGACGTTCGCATGCAGCGCTAGCGGAGAAGCTTACGTCCGCCCGTGGACGCCCGGGATTGTGAAGGATACCGTGGTGCCGCCGCCGGCCTTGCTGTCCAGTGATACTTTGCCCCCATGCAGCTCCACCAGGCGTTGAACAATTGCCAGCCCCAGGCCGGTCCCGGGGACGGATCGGGTGTGGTCGTTGTCCACGCGGTAGAACGCATTGAACACCATGGAGCGGAGCCGCGGCGGAATGCCGGGGCCTTCGTCGGACACTGTCACCTCCAGGTCGCCGTTTTCCACCGCTGCAGTCACGGTGACGGTGGTGCCTTCCGGTGAGTATTTCGAGGCGTTGCTTAGAAGGTTGGACAGGACCTGCGTGATACGCTCCGGGTCAGCGCGGAGCAGCAACGATTCCGCCGGAGGGTGCACCCTGAGATCCTGGTCACGTGCGCCAAGGACAGGCTTAAAGGTCACCTCAATTTCTTCCAGCAGGTCTTTCACGTCAAACAACGTGGTGTTGAGTGTGAAGCTCCCGCCTTCCATCCTGGACAGATCCAGGAGATCCGAGATGAGGTCGTTCAACCTGTCCGCATTCTTTTGAATCACGTTAAGCTGCTGGATCTGCGCCTCTTCCAGATTCCCATGGCTGTTGCGCGTAAGAATATCTGTGAACGCTACGATGCTTGTCAGGGGCGTACGCAACTCATGTGAAACGGCGCTCATAAAGCGGGTGCGCTCTTCCTCAGTCAGTTGAAGCTGCCTTACCTCGGCCCTGGCTGATGCCGCCCGCATCCGCTCTGTGACATCCGTGGCCACCACTATGACGCCGCCCACGGTTCCGTCTGTCTCAAGCACAGGCTGCAACCACATTTCGAGCGACCGCCCAAGGAGTCTCAGGCCGGCACGGGCGGGCAGGCCGCGCAAGGCCTGGCGCAGGCCCGCCTCCACCTCCGGCGCCTTCCCTGTGAATTCGAATATGGACTTCCCGACGAACATGTCCGCGGGCATATTGAACATTGACAGCCCACGGCCATCCATGAGCGTGCACACGCCGTTGCAGTCCAGGGCTGCTACTGCCACAGGCGCGTTCGCCAACACCGTCCGCAGCCGGGCCTGGCTCTCACGAAGCGAACGCTCCGCCCCCGCGGTCGCAGCGAGAAGCTGGGCGTTCATGAACGCGCCAGCAATCTGAGCGGCGATACGTTCCGAGACAACCCTGTGTTCGTCGGTATACGCGCCCTTCTGCATGTAACTGAATTCAATGCATCCCACGGTGCGGTCGCGCCAGACGATGGGTGCGTAAATCCGTGACCCTCCCGCGGACTCGAGTCCAGCACTTACTATGAACGCCTCCCTGGCGGAAAAGAGACGAGGGGAGGCAAAGTCATCGAACTTCACTTCGGTTCCCACTGCAGCATCCTGCGAATCAGTTCCATGCACATACAGGGCGGTTACAAGACGCTGTTCCGCGTCGATCTTTGATATCGCCAGCCTGTCGAATGGGATGAGTTCGCTCACCTGCCCTGCGAATCGTTCATAGACCTCGGTAATGTCAGTCGATGCGGTGATGGTTCGTCCGATGCTGGCGAGCACAGTGGTTGTAAGTGCGCGTCTCTTGAGCTGGCGGTGAAGCTCAAAATTCGCCAGCGCCCCGGCAATCTGGGCGCAGACGATCTGTGCGGCCGCCAGGTGCTGCTGCGAGTAGGCGTTTGACGTGAACGACTGGCACTCCAGGCTACCTATGACCCGGTCACCCCAGATCACCGGGGCAACCACGGAGCTTGGCCCCACTGGAGTACTCCCGTTCGCCGGTCCACGTCGTATCTCCCCTTGCCTGGCAGGTTGCCCCGCCTCCGACAATTCGAGGGGCTCAACGAAAGGGTCATCGGAAACATGCTCCCCGGCAACGAACAGCAGCTCCGAGTTTCCTGTCTCGTTATCAATGCCGTTGAGCACGATGCGGTCGAATGGTATGAGCCGCCGCACCTGCTCGGCGAACTGCATATGAAACTGGGTGACGTCCAGCGATGACGTCACGATCCGCCCGATTTCCGCCAGCACAGCCCTCTCCTGCGCCTCAGCCCACGTAATCGCGTAGGTTTGTATATTCCCGAACGCGCCAGCAATCTGGGCGCAGATACGCTCGGCAAGGTCCATATCCCCTGGTCCGTAAGGTTCTGGGTCAAACGAGAAGAAGGAGAGAATGCCGACGATACTGCCGTTGCGAACGACCGGTGCGTTGAGCACCGATTTCAACCCGGCCCTGTATAACCACATGGCCGCGGGGCGGCCTGCGGATACTGCCACCTCCAGATCGGTCAGCGTGGGCTCAAGTGAGGTGGCAACCAATGGATCAGCCATGCTCCCAACAGGCAGGACGGACCCCGGACCCAACTCCCGCGTCTCCTGTCCGGAGACAGCGAGTACCTCCACAGTCGCTGGCTCGGGGCCAGGACGGCTCAGGGTCAACCGGTCACATGGGACCAGCTTGCGCGCCTGGGCAACGAACTCCTCGTAGAAATCCGCCACGTCCATGGACGATGTAAATGTGCGGCCGATAAGTGCGAGAACTGAATCCGCGTCCACCTGACCAGTAGCCGTTTCAACATGCCGGGGGGGCCTGGACGACGCTGACGTCACAGGTGACTCACCTGGGACAGATTCATGACAGTTGGCGACCAGCGCCGCACCGGCAATCATGGGAACTATCCGTTCCAGCGCCACAGCATCACGGTGAGTATAGGCGTCATCACGAGTCGCCCCCATGATGAGCAGGCCCGCTGGTGATCCAGCGATAACCAGCGGTACTGCCAATAGTGACCGGATGCCCCTGCTCCGCCATTCTGCAACGGTCGCCTGGGCGCCTTCCAGCCGATCAGGCGACGACCTTCCAAGGGCCACTGCCCTCCCGTGGCGCAGCACCTGCTGCTCAAACGTGTTTTCCAGTGGACGCGCCTCACCGCTGGCCCAGCCCGATGAGACGGAACCTGCAGCCGCGGACAACGTGATCATCCCGGCGCTGATGTTTACGCTGTGGATGGTGGCCAGGTCAAACTCGAATATCTTCGACAACCCCGCAGCCAGGTTTTGGAATCCCGCATCCAGGCCCGGCCCTGTTGAGACAATCCGCGCTATATCGGTGGTGGCCGTGCGCTCAAGTGACTCCTGGCGCAGAATGCGTTCGCTGCGTTGCCTGAGAAGCGCTGCAGATAGGACGTTGGAGATCGACTGCGCAAATGAAACGTCGTCGCCACTGAACTGGCGCGGCTTCTGCACATACGCGGCCAATGAGCCGTGGATGCCACCCCCGTCCCTTATGGCAACTGCAATCAGGCCCGCTATTCCGTGCCGTATGAAGAGGTCAGGCAGAGACGGCAGCCCCGCAGCATCCAGGTCCGGCATCACCACAGGACTATTGAGACTCGCGGGCGAAGTGCGTGGGTCTGCCTGTACCTCTGAGCCAACGGGAGGCGGAAGACCCCATCCAGCGCCAGCCCGAAACACGTTTATGTAGGGCACGTCCCCGTATTCCAGTACGGCGGCACAGTCCGCACCAATGCCAGACCGGAGCAATTCAGCAGCCTGGTCATACAGGTCCTGGATGGACGCACCCGCCATGGAACGCGTTCCCATGGATGCAAGCCCCGTGAGCCTGTCTGCCGGTTGTACCACTGACGGAGGCGCTGAGGGATCGCTGCGTTTCACTCCCAGGCGCAGGATGGTCACTCCGGGAGCGTCGCCCCCAGCCCGCGTCAGGGTAGCTGTCAGGTGAACAGGGGAACCATCAATGCGTTTGCCGGTGACACTGATATGACCGTCGACTACCGAGCCATCCGCATGCCAGGTGCCCGATCGCTGACCAGCCACCGGCAAGCCACCCGGGAGGATCCGGGCCAATGGTGTTCCGGCGAGGCTGTCTGCGGGATACCCGAAGACATGCTCCACCTCCCGCGTAGCGAAGATGACACCGCCGCCGTCGTCGATGCCGAGGATGGCCTCGTATTCAGATTCTGATCCGTTCGGATGGCTGCTGGCGTGGCGTTGTGTCATGGGCGCGTGCAATAACAACCGCGCCGCGCCCACCCCTCCCGCCACAGGTGTCGTCAGGTGCCTGGCTGCAATGCCAGGCAGGCGGGCATCGCCAATTTGCCGCGGGGTGCGTTGCGGCAGCGGAGACGGTTACATACAGACTATAGGCTATCCACAATTGTGGAAGTCTAGTGTTCCTGTAACTGGTTAACACGCTTTCGTGTTGCAAAGAACACGTGAGAAGTTTGAGCAAATCCTGTGGTGTTTCCCACTCAAGTGGTGAATACAGTGGGATATTAGCCCACCCAAGCTACGTATATAGCAGCGAAAGCACGTGTCATTGAAGTGCGCCTCAAAGCATTTCGCCTACCAACCGGCGGCCACTTGTAACGGTCAATGTCTAATGAATATCGCCTTTGCGAATTTGCTGCATTCTCACAGCGGCGTCTTTGAGCGTCTCCACGGTCACATTCTTGCTGCGAGCCGCCTCGATCATCACCGCCTCCGCCCTGGCGGCCTCAGCAGCCAACTCTGGCAGCCTGGGAGCTATTTCATGAGGGATCTGAATTACACCATGCACGTCAGTCGCCAGGAGGTCCCCCGGGCGTATTTCCAGGCCGCCAACTGACACGGGAATATCGAGTGATTCGACCCGCACGTAGGCGTGTGAGACCAGCACATCTTTGGCATGAAATTGAAAGCCAAGTTCACGTACAACGGGCAGGTCACGAACTCCGCCGTTGGTGACAGCGCCCACGCAGTCCAGCCCCAGGCAGATATTCGCCTGGACTTCGCCCCAAAATGAGCCTACGGAGTCTGGATAATCGTTGTCCTGGATGACGACGATGCGGGGCGCCGGCATGTTCAGAATCGACTCCCAGTACCGGTCCCGTGGAATCCCCTCCCCCGGCTCAGCTGCGGTCATGGTTACCGTCACCGCATAACCGACGCGTGTTCCGAACTCCGGGAACATGCAGCGAATCTCAGGCTTCATGAAACCTTCATTCCAGGGCCGGATGTTAAGCGGCTCCAAGACGTTGGCGATGGTCGGCGTGTCGATTTGCTGGATCGCCTCTATCTGGTCAGCGGTAAGAGGAGAGAATTTCTGTGTCAACGGAGGCTCCTATCCCTGTATGGACTGGCATGCAATTGTCAAAAGATAACCCCTGCGGTCCACTGGGTGGAGCCACATCGGCAGCTTATCCAAGCTCGGCGACAGTGACACCATTGCCGCCTTCGGGCCTCGCGGCGGGAGCAAAGCTCACAACATGCGGCGATCCCGCCAGGATATCCCTTACAGCTTCGCGGAGAGCACCGGTACCGGTCCCATGGATAATCCGGCAGCGGTCCAGCCCCTGGAGAGCGCACTGGTCCAGGAAGTCCGAAACAAGCTCCTCAGCCTCATGAACGCGGACGCCCCTGATATCCAACTCTCCGGACGTGGAATTGGAAGGCGCTGCGCTGATCCGCACGTCGGGGCGTTGAGGTAGAGGCCTGTCTCCGGCCGAGGAAACACGACGAAGTTGGCGGGCATTGAGCTGAATTCGGGCATTGCCCATTCGGAGGTCTACGCTCCCGTTGTCTGAGACTCCGACGACCTCGGCGCGGACGTTCAGGCCCTTTATCTCCACTGAGTCACCAGCCCGGAGCGGCTGCTCCTCCAGTGGAGCGGTCTCATCCTGCGCATCCTGGTCAACTCCCCCAATGGGGAACCACGTTGGCTCTGCCACCTGGTGACGCACACGGCTGACAGCCCGTTGGGCGGCGGCCAGATCAGTGTCCGCCTTCGCTTCATCCACGACTCGGCGCAGGGTGCGTCGGATGTTGTCAGCTTCGTTGCGCAGTTCACGGCGCGTGCGCTCCACCAGGTCCTCCTGTTGGCGCGTGACCTGGCTCAGCCGCGTCTGCAGCTCTTTGCGTGCCGTCTCTACGGATGACAGCTCCTGCGCAGCCTTCTCATTCGCCTTGCGAAGTTCGTCACGTTCCCGCTGGATCTGGTTCAGCAGGGTCTCCGCTTGGGCGCGGCTTGGGTCGAGCATGGAGTCAGCATGCTCAAGGATCGGCTTCGGCAAGCCAAGATGGGAGGCCACGTGGAGCGCGTAGCTGCGGCCGGGGATTCCCATGATGAGGTGATATGTGGGCAGGAGTGTCTCAGGGTCCAGTTCAACGGATGCGTTCTGCGCTTTGCCCGTGCCGCCTGCAAACTCCGCCACGGCCCTGTGATGCGTGGTGATCGCCACCGGCACGTTGTTGTCCAGCAGGTGCGCCAGAACTGCCCGGGCAAGAGCAGAGCCTTCCTCCGGGTCAGTTCCGGTGCCCAGCTCGTCAAGCAACACCAGCGAAGTTGGCCCGGCCTCGCCGACAATCCGAACCACGTTGCCCATGTGTGATGAGAATGTGGACACAGAACGCTCAATGCTCTGGGCATCTCCGATGTCCGCGTACACAGCATCGAATACAGACATTGCCGAACCGTCGCTGACCGGAAGCTGGAGACCGGACTGGTGCATGAGGGCCAGCAGGCCCATTGTCTTCAGGGCAACGGTCTTGCCGCCCGTGTTCGGCCCGGTGATTACAAGCCCGCGGAAACCCGGGCCAATGGACACGGTGACAGGCACGGCGGATTCGCCCAGGAACGGGTGACGTGCGTTGAACAGCCTCAGGGCGGGCTCAGAGCCGGCCTCAAGCGTCTCTGGACGGACTGCATGCATGGCCCTGGAAAGCCGCCCACGCGCCGCAATGAAATCCAGGTCCGCCGCTGCCTCCAGGGCAGCAACCGCCTCCGGCTCCCTATCGCCGAGTATGCGAGATAATCGCCGGAGTACGCGCTCCTCTTCACGCTGGGCCTCAGCCGCGAGCTCCCGCCACTCGTTGCATGCCTCCACAGCACGGAACGGCTCTACGAACAGCGTTGCACCGGACTGCGACACATCATGAACAATGCCCGGGACTGCTCTCCGGTGGTCCGACTTCACTTCGAGCACCAGCCGGTCACCCCTGGTGGCGATGGCTGTCGACTGGAGAGCGCTCCGGACTGATGAGTCAGCGGAAAGCCGCTCCAACTGCCGGACCAGCCGGCGATATGCCCTGGCCGCCTGCTCCCGGAGTGGCCCCAGGCGCGGCGTAGCCGAGTCCAGCACGTCACCACGATCTGACAGAGCCTCAAAGATGCGCTCCTTCACATCCCTCAGGTCCGGGATCTCAGCGGCCAAAGCCTCCATTCGTGGCGCCCTGCCCTTCATGGACTCCACGACCCGGCGCGCCAGCCATATCGAATCAAAGAGATGCACAATGCCGACCATTTCCTGGCCAGTGAGCATCCCGTCCAGCGCCGCTCTTCTCAGCAGCGGCCGCGGGTCCTCTGCGCCGGTGAGGCCGATATCACCGACCGTATCGAGCATGAGGCATGCCTCAGCCGCTTCATCCTGGAGGCGATCCACATCTTCACGGTGAGTCTGCGGGGTGAGGCGCAACGCCAACTCCCGCGACAGGAAAAAACGTGCGCGGCCAGCCAGCATCTGGCGTACACGTGGGAACTCGAGCAGGTTCTCAGCAATCACGCGCAGATCATCGGCGCCGGTGCTGCCAGGACGGTCGAGGTCAGGCTGATAAGTGTCCAAGTGTGAAGTCATCACAGATTGATTCTAGAGTCGCAACCTGGAACTTCATACGGCCGTTCCGGGTGAATGAGACCAAGTTGTTCAGCAGGCCAGGAAAGGCTTATGCTTGCCGATCAAACCCGGGGCAGGCCAGGGGACCGTGGGACTGGATAAGCCGATCACACAGAATGCAAGCGAAAACGCGGTGGCTTACGTTACACAACTTGAGCGGAGTTCGTATGCTTAAAGTAAGCGCCCGTCACCTGTAAGCTGTTACATATACATTCATCATGGTACAGATCCGCGATTATTCACCTGCCCACGAACGCATCCACCGCAACATGGTGGACCTGCTGGGCCGCGCAGGGCTGCCGTACCAGGGCGGCTTCGTAGAAGCTGACGGCAACCGCATCCACTACCTGGAGTATGGCGAAGGGCCTCCCCTGCTGCTGGTGCACGGAGGCGGTGCGGGCTGTGCAGTGTGGTACCGGCAAATTGCGGCGCTCAGCCAGTCCTTCAGGGTCATTGCTCCTGACAACCCGCTTTTCGGACTCTCCAGCCAGCCAGCGCTCGAAATGCCCATCAAGCAGTTCACCAGTGAGTACCTGCTGGCATTCATGGATTCGATTGGCATTGAGAAGGCATGCTTCGCAGGGCTGTCGCTGGGCGGGTTCGCATCCATCTCACTGGCAGTGGATGCGCCGGAGCGGGTTCAGAAACTGGTTTTGATAGACGCTGCAGGACTTGGCAGAGATCTTCCATGGCCATTCAGGCTGGCGTCGTGGCCCGTCGTGGGCCGGCTCGCCGTTCGCCCCAACAAGTTCCTGCAGGACCGGTTTTTTGCCGCTGCGGAGGTAGTTAACCCTGAAGGGCCGGACGCAGACGTCTTCAAGCAGTACGCATACGAAGTGACCACCGCCGAGGGCCATCCTGAGGCATTGCGGAGAAACCTGCCGTCGTTCGCCAACATTGGCGGACAGCGTTACGTCTTCCCGGACAGTGACCTCCGAAGCCTCTCGGTACCCACGCTCATCATCTGGGGAGAAAAGGACCGCTTCTTTCCGGTGAGCCATGCAAAGCGGGCTGCGAGGCTGATACCTGACTCACGGCTTCAGGTACTGCCGGATACCGGGCATGTATCGATTTGGGACAGCCCGGATCGGGTGAATGAATTGCTGGCTGACTTCTTTAGCGAACCGGTGGAGCACTCCTGAGCCACGGGGCCACCTGCGGGTGTCCGGCATCTCAGCGCAGGTATATGACCTCAAAGGTTTTGCTGCCAGTCTCTCCGGTGGAAACGCTGGCAGTGATCTCGATCAGGTTCGGACCGTCCCGCAGGAAGAAGTCGTAAGCGAACCTGCCATCCCTGTCAGGGGCAACCAGCGTGTCATTGAGGCTAACGACCGCGTCGGGCCGGGTATGGCCACGCACAGTGATGGTTTCATGGCTGGTCACCACCTGGCCTCTGTCCGGCGAAGTAACGTCCAGGAAAAAACGCGACGAGTCAGTGCGTGTCTCGGTGGCTGTTGGTGCGGGCCGCGAGCCAAGCACCGCTGTTGCATCCTGTCCGTCTGCAGTACATGCGGTAAAGACGATGACAAACGTGACAAGGGTCAGCATGCGCTGGGGTGGGCGCACCATCGTGGTCCTTGTACTGGATTGCCGGGACTTCTGAAGTGGCTGGAGGCTTGCGGTTTGCGCCGCCGCGCTGCTAACTCTTCGCGGTGCGAGCCTTCACGGAATCGTCGCCTACGCCAGCGGCCCCGGATTGTATTAACGAGGCGATTTCAGCCTCAGAGTATCCGCCGTACTCCAGGATTTCATGCGTGTGCTCACCAAGAAGCGGCGCAGGCCTCTCAATGCTGCCCGGCGTGCCGTACAGCTTGGCCACGAGGCCAATATTGCGGATCGGACCAGCTGAAGGGTGGTGCGATGGCACATCCATCTGCCGGGCCTGCACCTGCTCGTTGGACCATGCTTCGGCCATGTTCAGTATTGGCCCACATGGCACCCCTGCCTCGTCCAGCAAGGCAAGCCAGTACTCCCGATCGTGCTTCACCATGGTCTTCTCAAGCTCAACTTCGAGCTCTTCCCTGTTCACCAGTCGTGAAGCGTTGTCAATGAAGCGGGGGTCTTCCTGGAGATCAGGGCGGCCGATGGCGTTGATCAATCGGATCCAGTTGGACTGGTTCGGCGCGCCCACGTTTATGTAACCGTCGCTTGTACGAAGGGCCTGGTACGGAGCAGATGCACGGTGCGCTGATCCCAGGGGGCCGGGGATGTTGCCGGTGGCGAAGTAGCTGCTGGACTCCCAGACTGTGTACGCCAGCGCCGCTTCCAGCAGCGACACTTCAAGGTACTGGCCCTTGCCGGTGCGCAGCCGGTTTATGTATGCGGACAATATACCGTAGCTGGCGAACATGCCCGCATTCAAATCGGCTACCGGCACGCCCACTTTCACAGGTGGCGAGTCTGGCACGCCCGTGATGGTCATCAGGCCGCTCATGCCCTGCGCCACCAGGTCAAACCCAGCGCGCGTGGCATATGGCCCGGTGCGGCCAAATCCGGAGATTGAGCAATATATGAGCGCGGGGTTGATTTTCGACAGCGCCTCATAGCCCAGCCCCAGGCGGTCCATGGCGCCGCCGCGGTAGTTCTCGATCAGCACGTCTGACTTTGCCACAAGGCGCTTCAGGGCCTCCGCGCCCTCTTCCGCCTTGAAGTCCAGCACAATGCTGCGCTTGTTGCGGTTCAACGCCAGGAATGCCGCTGACTCACCCTCAATGAAAGGCGGCCCCATGCGACGAGTGTCGTCGCCTCCGCCGGGCTTTTCAACCTTGATGACCTCAGCACCCATGTCCGCCAGCAGCATGCTGCAGAATGGACCGGCCAATATTTGGCTACAGTCAAGGACACGAATTCCTTCAAGGGCGCGCGACTGACCGTTGTTCACTGGTAGTTGTTGCATTGCTTATTGAAGTTGGTAGGAACCGTAACGTTGCTCAGCGAAGACCTGAATAGTAACAAGCAGGCCCGTCGTCGCGACGACGGGCCTGCTTGTAGTGCAGCCGTCACGCTCCCGGCTTTACCGCCCTGACGGTCACGCTGCGCACCTCGTTGTCGGAAGACCCGCAGCTTGAGCCTGATGCGGCAGTGTCTGCAAGCAACTCCACGCTTTCAAAGCCTGCATTTCCGATGCGCTCCACGTAACGGGCCTTGAGGTCTGCCCCCGCCACGCAGGACACCCAGTCAGCCGCGCTCTGCCGCACTTCCTCTGGAAGCTCCTGGTCCACTACCATGTCCGATACGACCAGCCTGCCGCCCGGCTTCAGTACCCGGAAGATTTCGCTGAACACAAGGTCCTTGTCCGGGGCCAGGGCAATGACGCAGTTGGAGATGACAAGGTCCACTGTGTTGTCAGGTTCCGGAATGGTTTCTATGGTCCCCAGTTTGAAGGTGACGTTTTCAACGCCCAGCTTGGCTGCGTTCTGGCGGGCCAACGCCACCATGGCGTGGGTCATGTCGACGCCGATGACGTTTCCCTCGGTACCAACGGCCTTCGATGCCAGGAAACAGTCAATCCCGCCGCCGCTGCCCAGGTCCAGGACCGCCTCACCCGGCTTGGCTTCAGCGAGGCCAATCGGATTACCGCAACCTGCTGACGCGCCGGCCGCCTCAGGGGTAACCTTTTCAAGCTCCTCCGCCGAGTAGAGGGGCGAGGAACCACCGCACGCAGACGAGCCGTCGCCGCAACAGGACGAACCACGCTCTGCCACGCCGGTGTAATGGACTTGTATGGCCTCCATGAGGTCGGCACCGGTGGGCAGCGTGCCGCCTGGATTCGGCTGTTTAGCCGAATCCTTGGTGTCTTCGGCCCTTGAACCGAAGCTGAACAGCTTCTTCATCGCTTTATTTCTCCAATTTCAACCACGGCGCAGCACGCCGGGTCTAGATCAGCGTTACCAATTGCTCGTTCAATCTGCGGCATAGCGTAAGACCATGCACGCGCCGCAGCCGCGTACGCCTCCCGGCCGCGTTGTGTCAGGGAGCACACCTTGCGACGTCGCCCGCCCGCCTCGGCCTCCTCACAGGTGATGTATCCGCCCTCCTCCAACTCACGGAGCGTTGGGTAAATCATGGCGTCGGTCGGCCGTACGCCATCGCAGCACGACGCCACGGACGTCGCTATTTCGTAGCCATGCATTGGCCTCCTGTTCAACTCGGCGAGCAGGAAAAAGCGCAGCAGGCTTTTCCTGTTAAGTCCCTGCCAGTAAGCAACCTGGGTGAGGTCATGTTGTGCAGTTTGTGTTGCTGACATACATCGTTGTCCTATATATCGTTTATCTAGGTATACCTTGGCGTATGAGTTGCGTCAATACTGCTTGGCCTTGAATCCATACGTAATTTCGCCGCCTGCCAACGGTGCAATGGCCTTTGCTAAGATTCATGCGCCCCGCAAGGCCGCTGGTCAGTCAGCCGCTCCCATACTTGTAGTGTCACCGGCGGCAGTACACGATCCGGGCAAGGTGCTTGCCGGATCGAGCTCCCGGTCCCGGGAGTAACCTGAGTTGATCCATGCCCTCCAAACCACGAGGTTGGCTGCCCGAACCAAGGTCCTGCACACCGGGATTTTGTGTTCGGGCCAAAATGAAGGAAACTACTCCTGAACGGGCTCCGCTGCGAGCCAATCGATAATTCGTCAACATCCGCTGAGCTTCGCCATGTCCCCTGCCAATACTGCCGACAAACCACTGCTGCTTGTTATGGACGGCCACGCCATGGTGTTCCGCGCGTGGTTCTCCATACCCGAGCGGCTCAGCACCGCCACAGGTGATGACACCCGCGGCGCGTATGGCTTCCTCACTACATTCCTGAAGGTCGTGAGGGAGCGCAAGCCCACTCATGTGGCGGTGGCGTTCGACACCCGCGCACCAACGTTCCGTGACGATCTGTTCCCGGAATACAAGGCGCAGCGTCCGCCCACGCCGGACGACCTGCACGCACAGGTGCCCATGGTCAAGCAGATCATGCAGGCGTTTCGCGTGCCCATCTTTGAGAAAGACGGCTTCGAGGCGGATGACCTTGTTGGCACAATCAGCAGGACCGCCACTGCAAAGGGCATAGAGACGCTGATTCTCACTGGCGATGCCGACCAGCTTCAGCTTGTGTCACCGGATGTAAAGCTGCTCATGTACTCCGGCTTTGCGGATACGCGGGTGTATGACGTTGAGGCGGTCAAGGAGAGGTACAACGGCCTCGGTCCAGAGTTTGTGCCGGACATAAAGGCGTTGGAGGGAGACCCGTCAGACAATATTCCCGGCGTGCCCGGCGTGGGCAAGAAGGCCGCCGCCGCTGTGCTGGCAGCCTTTGGCCACCTGGAGGAGGTCTACGAAAACATCGACAAGGTCGACCAGATAGACGGCCTGCGCGGTGCGAAGCGCGTGCGGACCCTCCTGGAAGAGCACAGGGATGTGGCGTTCGCAGGACGCAAGCTCACCACAATCGTCTGTGACGTGCCAATAGAGTTTGATCTTGATAAGGCAAAGTTCTGGCAGTACGACCGCAGTGAAGTCGTGGAGACGCTGTTGGGGCTGGAGTTCCGCTCAATAGTCGCCCAGGTGCCGGAGCCGGGCAACGGCAGCGAAAAACCTGCGCTGGACTCTCAACTGACGTTTGGCGCAGAAGACCCCGCCGCGCAGGATCAGTCGGCGGCCTCACCTGTAAACGAGCAGCCGGACAACGTCGACTACCGTACTGTCACGACAATGGACGAGCTGAAGTCGATGGTCAAGGCGATATCCACACCCACAGGGTTCGCCTTCGATACCGAGACATCCGGCATGAACCCCATGCGGTCAGACCTGGTGGGCCTGTCGTTTTCGAACGAGCCGGGCAAGGCGTGGTATGTGCCGGTGGGGCATGAAGAAGGTGAGCAGCTTCCCCTGGAAGAAGTGCTCGCAGTGCTGCGCCCTCTGTTTGAAGATGAAAACGTCCCCAAGTCAGCGCATAACGCCAACTTTGACCTCATGGTGCTGGCGGAGGCCGGCATCGAGCCAAAGAACGTGGCTTTCGACTCGATGATCGCAGCCGCCCTGTGCGGTCGGCGGGCCATAGGCCTGAAGCAGCTGGCGCTGGATGCTTTCCGGCTGGAGATGACGCCTATCACGGACCTGATAGGCACCGGTCGTAAGCAGATTTCAATGGCCCAGGTACCCGTAGAACAGGCCGCCCCGTACGCATCGGCAGACGCAGATGTGGCGTGGCAACTCAAAGATTACCTGGACCCTGAACTGGAGCGGGAAGGTCAACGCAAGGTCCTGGGCGATATAGAGATGCCGCTGCTGCCGGTCATAGTCCGGATGCAGCGCAACGGAATCCTGATAGACCGCAGCGTACTGTCTGAGATGTCAGAGGAGCTGGCCGGCGAGCTGGCAGCGGTGGAAAAAACAGCCCGTGAAATCATGGGCGGCCGTGAGTTCAACCTCGCCTCCAACCAGCAGATTGCCGCAATCCTCATAGAGGAACTGGGCGCTCCCAAAACCCGCCGAACCAAGACCGGCTACTCCATGGATGCCAATGCCCTTGAAGGCATGCTTGCACGCGAAGACCTGGACGTGAGGGCGTACGAGCTTATAAAGGCGGTGTTGCGGTACCGGGAGCTATCCAAGCTGAAGTCCACATACGTGGACGCACTGCCACAGCTTGTGAACCCGAAGACCGGCCGGGTGCACACCAGCTTCAACCAGGTCGGTTCAGCCACGGGTCGGCTCTCCAGCACTGACCCCAACGTACAGAACATCCCCGTTCGCACAGAACTGGGCCGCCGTGTACGCACCGCGTTCATAGCTGATTCCGGTGCCGGATGGACCCTTCTGGCCGCTGACTACTCGCAGATTGAGCTTCGTATCCTGGCGCACCTTTCGCAGGAACCGGGCCTGCTGGCGGCGTTTAAGAATGGCGAAGACATCCACGCGGCCACGGCACGGACCATGTACGGACAGGAAGTGGTCACGGCTGAGCAGCGGCGTATTGCCAAGGTGCTGAACTTCGGCGTGATATACGGCCTGAGCGCCCACGGCGTAACCATGCAGACGGACCTGACCCGCAAGCAGGGGCAGGAGTTCATTGACCTGTACTTCGGCAAGTATCCCGGAATACGCGACTACATTGAGGCAGTGAAGTCGGAGGCGCGGGACCGTGGTTACGTGGAGACGGTGACAGGGCGGCGACGGCGCCTGCCGGAGCTCAGGTCAAACAACCACATGCACCGGGCGGCAGCGGAGCGAATGGCGATCAACATGCCGGTCCAGGGCACTGCCGCTGATGTGATAAAGATCGCTATGGTAGACATCGACAACGAGATGCGCCGTCAGAAGGTGCGCTCACGCATGGCCATCCAGGTCCACGACGAACTGATCTTCGAGGTCGCTCCCGGCGAACTGGAGGAGATGACAGGCATGGTGACTGAGCTCATGCCAGCCGCCATGAACCTGTCAGTCCCACTTGACGTGGAACTAAAGCAGGGCAAGACCTGGGGCCACCTGGAGTAACGGCGTGAAGGGTTCTCAGCCGTGGTAATCCGGCTGAGAACCCTTCGAGCGCCTGATCGGGCTATTTAGTTGCCGCGGCGAAGGGCGCCGCCGTCAGGAAGCTGTGGGCGGAAGGCTAGTCGGCCACGGCCAGGCTGCGGCTGTCCAGCAGGTCAATACCGCCCCGGACCTGCCCCAGCGTGTCGGCAATTCTCTCTTCAAGGCTGAACAGCACTTCACGGGCGTAGTTGTCTGCGCCCTTGCGGCGCTCCTCCGCCTGCTGCTCGGCATCGGCGATAATCCCGTTGACGCTCTGCTTGGCGTCGGCGATCATCTGCGCAGCCTTGGCCTCCGCCTCTTGGATGATCTCGTTGGCGCGCTCATGGGAAGCCTTCGTCACCTCTGAGGCCTCAACCATCTTGCGGGCTTCCTCACGTGAGGTCTCGAGCATTGAGCTGCTCTGCTCCTCGGCAAGCTGGCGGATCGTGGTGGCTTCTTCATCAGCGTAGCCACGAATTCGGCGGGCCTCCATCTCGGCCTGCTTCAGTACCGCCTCCTTCTGACGGAGTACCGCCTGCGCCTCATTGATCTGCTCTGGCACATCAGCGCGCATCTCGGTCAGGACCTCGGTGATCCTCTCCAGGTTGACGAGCGACCGTGCGGTCCCTGGCACTCGGCCGCTCGTGACCATCGATTCAATCTTTTCGACGTGGTCGATCATGGACATCGCTAGCCTCCCTAAGGCCTCTCACTCTCAGCAACGCGCCGCTTCAGGCCCGATGGCCGCCGGCGTCTCTCAGCTTCCCGTACAACTTTTCTGCCACGTGGGCGGGCACCAGCCTGCCCACGTCAGCGCCCAGTGCTGCAATCTCTTTCACCCTGGACGAACTCACGAACTGGTATTCAGATGAGCTGAGCAGGCAGACCGTATCCACATCTGAACCGATGTCGCGGTTCATCAGCGCCATCTCGCGCTCATATTCAAAGTCACTGCCTATGCGCAGCCCGCGCACGATCACGGCGGCGCCCATGTCATGCGCCAGGTTCACCGTAAGGCCGCTGTATGGACGGACATCCACCCCGGGCACATGGGCAATGGACTTCTTGAACATTTCTACCCGTTCGTTCACATCAAACATGAGCCGCTTGGGCGGATCGCTGTAAACGCCCACCACAAGCTCCTCAAAGAGGCGGCTGGCACGCTCAACCATGTCCACGTGGCCATTCGTCACCGGGTCAAATGCGCCGGGATAGATCGCTTTGACCAAGCTCAGGCCCCCGCCTCTTCACCAACCGCCGGAGCCAAATCGTCCGATCGACGGTAAACAGACACGGCCGTATCTCCGTACACCTTGCGGCTGACAATCTGAACACCAGGCAGCATGTCCGGAAGACGTGTCTGGCTGGAGTGCTCTATGAACGCAACGGCATCACGCGCGATCAACCCGCGGCCTTCCATGCGCCCGAGCAGCCGCTCGAACGGATTCATGGCATACGGCGGGTCAATAAACACGACGTCGAATTCGCCTTCCAGCCTGTCCGTCAACGCTATAGCGTCACCTGCATGAACTTTGCTGCGGTCTTCAGCCCGCATTCGCCTCAAAGACTCCCGGATGCCTTCGCACCGCCTGGAGTCCTTTTCTACAAACTCCGCCTGCGCGGCCCCACGCCGAAGCGACTCCAGCCCCAGCGCACCGGTCCCTGCGTACAGGTCCAGCACCCTCAACCCAGTCACACCGGCGGGTCCCAGCATTGAGAACAACGCCGATCTCACCTTGGACGTGGTGGGCCGAAGATCTCTCCTGCCATGTCCGGACTTGCCGGACCGGGCCCTTCGCCGCCGGTTCAAACCATCACTGGCGCTCAAGAAAACACTCCCACGGCACGTGTAACGAGTGCCGTACCTCAGGTTAACCAGCCTCCTGTGAGGCGGCCATACCTGAATCCATGTTCCCGAGCGCCTGTTAGGGCTTGATACGCCGGTCCGCAGCAGCCTGCATTTGCGGATGTTCCTGATTATTCCCGGCTGGGTTGTTAACAAACAATGAGCGTCATTCGCGGGTTTCAGGATTTTTTACACGGAACCGAAGTAAAAACGACCCCGCCAGCAAAGACCTGTGGACGCCCGGCGCCCTCGGCAGCATAGAATTAGGCTTTGCTCCATGCGATCCGAGGTGGCGCGATGTCGCCAGCATGAAAGTGTGCCCGGATCTCGGCGCATGACGTGAAAATTCAGATCGAATAGCCTATCGCCCGATACCGTGAGGCGTCCCCGGCAAAAGCCAACAACACCCACGGCATCTCAAAGTGAGTATTAGTACATGACGGTCCAGGACGAAAACCTGACACCCTTGGATGAGCATCGGCTCGTTCGGGCACGGCTTGAGAAGCTGGCGGCGCTCCGCGAGCGCGGTATTGACCCATATCCTGCCCGGTTCAACAGGACGCACTCCAGCCTTGAAGCGAAGAGACTCTTCGAGGACCTGGAGGCAAGCGTTGGCGAGGACACCTCTGGTCTTCAGACCGACCCTGTGCGCGTGGCCGGCCGGATGATGGCCCGGCGCGGGATGGGCAAGGCATCGTTCGTTGACATCCTGGACGGAGAGGGCCGCATACAGGCGCACCTTCGTGCCGACGTGATGGGCGAAAACTATGAACTCATGGAGTTCCTAGACCTGGGCGACATCATTGGCGTGGAAGGCCCGGTGTTCCGCACGCGCCGGGGCGAGGTGAGCGTCGAAGGCCGCGAGATCACGCTGCTGACCAAGGCCATCAGGCCGCTGCCTGACAAGTGGGCGGGGCTGCAGGACACCGAGGCGCGCTACAGGCAGCGCTACCTGGACCTGATTGCCAATGAGCGGGCACGGCAAAACGCACGGCTGCGTTCAGGCGTGGTCGCCAGCATGCGCAGCTTCCTCCACAAGCGCGGCTTCATGGAGGTTGAGACGCCGGTGCTGGTGCCAGTCGCCGCCGGCGCAATGGCCAGGCCCTTCACGACGCACCACAACGCGCTGGACAGGGACCTGTACCTACGCATTGCCACCGAGTTGTACCTGAAGAGGCTGATCGTGGGCGGCATCGACAGGGTATTTGAGATTGGCCGGCTGTTCCGGAATGAAGGGGTGGACCACGATCACAACCCGGAGTTCACCACTCTAGAGAGCTATGAAGCGTTCGCTGACTACAACGACGTCATGGAGATGGTTGAGCAGATGGTGTACACCATCGCCATGGACGTGACCGGCTCACCTGTCCTCAAGTCGCCGCAGGAAGATGGACCTGAGATTGACCTGACGCCGCCATGGCCGCGGCTGGACCTGCGGCAGGAGATCATCAACCGCGCTGGCATCGACTTCGTGCAGTGCCGGGACGTGGAATCTCTGTCAGGCGCCATGCGCGAGCGCGGCATCCACGTCGAGGCAGGGTCCGCATGGGGACGATTGCTGGACAAGGTGATCTCATCAGAGGTGGAGCCTCACCTGGTCCAGCCCACCTTCCTGGTGGACTACCCGGTGGAGATGTCGCCGCTGGCCAAGCGCAGGCCGGGGACGGATGGCATTGTGGAGCGCTTCGAAGGGTTCGTTATGGGCAGCGAGTTGTGCAACGCATTCACCGAGTTGAACGACCCGGTGGAGCAGCGTGCACGTTTCGAGGACCAGGAACGCCAGCGAATGGAGTTCAATGACACGGAGGCGGACCGCCTTGACGAAGACTTCCTCGTGGCCATCGAACACGGCATGCCCCCCACAGGCGGCCTGGGAATGGGAATAGACAGGCTCGCCATGCTGCTGGCACGTGAAGACACGATTCGCGAAGTGCTGCTGTTCCCGCAGATGCGCTCCTGATCACAAGACTGGTTCACCGGTAGAAAACATGCTCAGCCTGGACAAGATAGTCAACGAAACCGATTCCGTACGCGCTGCACTCAAGCGCCGCGGAGAAGACCCGCCGCTGGACGAGATACTCGCTCTGGATTCCAGGAGGAGGGACCTCATCCTGGAGGGCGAAAACCTGCGGCGGCACCGTAATGAGGTCAGCCGGACGATTGGCAGGGAGAAGCGCAAGCCAACTCCCGATGAACAGGCTGCCATGCGTGAAACCGGCGAGCGCATAAAGGCGTCAGAAACGGAACTGGCAGAGGTACAGGCCAGGCTCGATGCCCTGCTCCTGACACTCCCAAACCTGCCGCTGCCAGAGACCCCGGACGGGCTGGATGAAACCGCCAATGTGATCGTCCGCACCGTCGGAGAGCCTCGACAGGTAGAAGGGGCGCAGGCTCACTGGGACATCGGTCCCAGGCTGGACATCATGGACATGGAGGCTGGCGCCCGCATATCAGGCGCTCGGTTCTACCTGCTCAAGGGCAAGGGCGCACGGTTGCAGCGGGCACTGGCAGCCTGGATGCTGGACGTGCATACGTCAGAGCACGGGTACATAGAAATCGACCCTCCCTATCTTGTGCGCCAGGAGACCATGACCGGCTCAGGCAACTTGCCCAAGTTCCGTGACAACCTGTACCACGATGACGAGCAGGACCTGTGGCTGATTCCCACGTCCGAGGTGGCGCTTAACGGCATTCACCAGGGCCAAATCATCGAACACGGTATGCTGCCGTTGAAGTACGTGGCCCAGACCCCCTGCTTTCGTAAGGAGCACACTGCGGCAGGCAGGGATGTACGCGGCATGAAGCGTGTCCACCAGTTCGAGAAGGTGGAGATGTTCAGATACGTGGAACCCGGTGATTCGCCTGCGGCGCTGGAGGAGATGGTGGACGAGGCCACGAAACTGTGCGAGCGCCTCGGGCTGGCCTACCGGGTGCTGTCGTTGTGCGCGGGTGACATCGGCTTCCAGTCAGCCCGCACCTATGACATCGAGGTCTGGGCAGCAGGATCACAGGAGTGGCTGGAAGTCAGCTCAATATCCACGTGCGTGGACTTCCAGGCGCGCCGCAACAATACCCGCTACCGTCCCGAACCGGGCGGTTCCACCCGGCTGCCGCACACGCTGAACGGATCAGGGCTTGCCCTCCCACGGCTGTTCATCGCCGTGCTGGAGAACGGTCAGCAGCCAGACGGCTCCGTGGTAATCCCCGACGTACTTCGACCCTACACGGGTTTCGACAGTATCTCGTAACGGGCCGACCTGCTAAGGGTTGCCGGGGGACAGCACCAGCACAGGCCGGTGTGATCTCCGAACTACTTCGTCAGTGACACTACCGGCGAACCAGCGCTCCAGGCCACGCTTGCCGCTCGAGGCCATGACTGCCATGGACCCTGCCGTGTCACGCATCAACTCGATGATCGCGTCTGACGGATCACCGGAGGCAATATAGCCTTCCGCCGATACTCCCTGGTCTACAAGGGCATTGACCTGCCGCTCCAGGTACTCCACCGCGTCCCGGGCGTCAGGCTCAATGCCTGCCATGTCTGTGCCTTCTCGCGGCCGAATGATGACGCCCGCGTTGCCAGCATCTTCAGCCACGTGAACAAGCAGCAGGCGAGCGTCCAGGGCCTTTGCTATGGCGGCGGCCTGCGGGATTGCGTTTTCTGAGGCGTCTGACATGTCCACAGGGACCACAATCGGCCCCGGCCGGCCCGCGCTATCCTCGAACGGCTCATCATCTGCGTCAACATTCACGATCAGCACCGGCATGGCCGTTCGATGCGCCACCTCATCAGTGACGCTGCCCTGGACAGCCCTGGACAGCCTCGAGGAGCGGTTGGTGACCATCGCTATCATGTCAGCGCCCAGCCGCGCTGCGGCGTTCGGTATTTCCTCAGCTGGCTCGCCTACGGTCACTTCCTGCGAGACAGTGATGCCATACTCTTCCAGTTTTTCGCGCTGCGCAGCGAGGTAGGTGTTGATCTCCGCCATGACATCGTCCACCAGCTCGGCCTGGCTGGCCCCCGGCGCCCTGTCTCCCCTGTAATCCGCGCCTCCGGGAGGTGGAATGACCATCCACGCGCCACCCATCATGCCACCGGTCATAGTCCTGTCTCGGTAGTACCCGCCCGGCGCATCGGTGGGGCCGGCCCCTGCGGAGGTCTCGCGAGGTCTGCCCTCGTCTACTCGCGCCGTTTCGGGCAGGTGGTCAGCGTCAACCACTGACAGGAGGGTGAGTTCCGCCTTAAGCCCCCTGGCAAGCTCCGCGGCCCACCCGGCGATACGCTCCGATTCTGCCGATCCGTCCATGGTGGCCACAATCTTCTTGAACATCACCACTCTCCTCTCGCGCTTCTTCCGCCCCCCACACCATGGATGCTCTCAGACCATATAGCGGTTTCCGCATAACAGAACGGTCAACATGGGATTGCAAAATTAACCTCTGTCTCGCTTAAGGTATAAAGCTCATGCATGTTGGCCACTGCCTAAATCGCATACTTTTGCGCCACCGAAGTACCTTGACGTGGTATGTGACACTGTGAGCAGATGGCTTTGGTCAGCCAACCAGATCAGCATTCGACAGCGGGTGCGGTGAGTCTGCCCATTAAAATGCCACCACGTTTGAGTTGAGGAACAGGAAGGAAACGATGGAGCTTCGAAAGGCCCTTGACTGGCGCCTGATCACCGTGGGCATTGCCATGCTGTTGGCTGTCCTGTTCGTGATGAACTTGCTGAACTCGACCATCAATTTCCGTGCCTTCAGCGGTGGGGAATTGGTGACCCTGCTCGTCATATACGGCTTCTGGGGAGCGGTCATTGGTGTCGGCCTTCTGGTGGCCACGCGGGTCATCAGGCTCCTCAACAAGCTTTCGGATGGAGCACCTTCAACCGACGATTCACTCACCGTTGTGAACAGGCGCTACGCTGCTGGAGAAATCAGCAGGGATGAGTACCTGGTCATACGGCGTGACATATCCGGATAGGTCACACTCACGGCAACGCTCTACCGGCGGCGAGCACGGTCACGCGCAGCAGTGGCGTTCGCGAGGGCGGTCTCCACATCGTCAGCCACCGCGGTGATATGGCCCATCTTGCGGCCCTTGCGCGCTTCAGCCTTGCCGTACAGGTGCAGGCTGACGCCCGGCACAGCCAGTGCTGACGCAAAGTCGGGCTGCCCGCCGGCATCCTCCCAGGCGTCGCCAAGCAGGTTCACCATAACTGCAGGCCGTGGCATATCCACGGCGCCCATCGGCAGGCCGCACAGGATGCGGGCAAGCTGCTCGAACTGCGACGTGCGGCAGGCGTCCATGGTGTAGTGGCCGGAATTGTGCGGCCGCGGCGCAAGCTCATTCACAAGAAGGGCATCGTCCTGTGTCACGAACATTTCCACAGCGATCAGCCCGACGACATTGAGCGCCTCCGCTATCCCGGCAGCAAGCCGGGAAGCCGCCTCAGCCACACCAGGCGATACTCGTGCCGGGACAATGGACACGTCAAGGATGCCATCTACGTGTACGTTCTCCGAACATGGGAAGGTCACTGCATGACCCGACCCATCACGGGCACAGATGACCGACACTTCCATCTTGAACGGCACGAACCGCTCCAGCACCAGTTGGCTGCGCCCGCCTCCCAATGCCTGGAAGGCCTGTTCCGCTTCGTCTTCAGAGCGGATCACTGCCTGGCCCTTGCCGTCATAACCCATGGTGGCCGTTTTTAGAACGACAGGCACACCAAGGTCGCTGATGGCCCGGGTGAACTCGGACTCAGTCTCAACGGGCCAAAATTTTGCCACGGGGAATCCGCCTGCCGTGAGCGCTTCCTTCTCCCTTACCCGGTGCTGAGCCTTACGGAGAACTCCGTCGGATGGGTGCAGCGGCGTGATCTCTGCTGCCGCTTCCACAGCTTCAGCATCAACATTCTCGAACTCGTACGTGAGCACGTCTGACTTGCGGGCCAGTTCCCGGGCGGCGTCACGGCTGCTGTACTTGGCAACGATCATGTCGTCTGCCACCTGCGCAGCGGGGCTATCAGGGTCAGGGTCCAGGACAATGATGCGATAGCCCATCTGGCGGGCCGCCAGCGCAAGCATCCGGCCAAGCTGGCCACCGCCTATGATCCCGATACGGGCGCCGGGCGGCAGGGTTTCCACTCCACCGGGCATCAGTCCTGGACCTTCACTTCGCTCTGGTCAGCCACATCCCGCGCAGCAGCCTCCCGCCTGGCTTGGAGCCGTTCCTGGATCTCAGGCCGGTTCAGACCGACGATCTGGGCTGCGAGCAGGCCGGCATTCACCGAGCCGGCTCGGCCTATCGCAACCGTCGCCACAGGCACGCCGCGCGGCATCTGAACGATTGACAGCAGAGAGTCGAGACCGTTCAGGGCAGTTGTTTCGACCGGCACGCCGATCACGGGAAGGACTGTCTTGGCGGCGGTCATACCGGGAAGATGGGCAGCGCCGCCGGCCCCGGCGATTATGACCTCGATGCCGCGGCTCTTTGCAGACTCGGCGAACTGGAACATGAGGTCAGGCGTGCGGTGAGCCGAGATGATCCGTACTTCGTGCGGGATGTCCAGGTCTTCAAGCACTTCCACGGCATATTCCATGGTGTCCATGTCAGATGTGCTGCCCATTATGACGGCGACCAGCGGGGTGCTCATTTTGATTGCGGCTCCGTGGATTCAGGAGATACGGACGACTTTGGACAATGTGATGTGCAGCATAAAGTGTGCCATGAAGCGAGCGGGCATGCCCGGCCGGGAGACTCACGCACGGACATGAGGATACTGAGTGATGTCCTGCAAGCCTTGGGAAGTCGTCCCTAATCCTGCTTCGCCCAGATCGTCTCGTACTGCTCGCCCCTGATCAGCGCCGCTATCTCGTGGCGCTCTATGCGCCTCAACTCATCCAGGGCGTTGTCAATGGCATGGCGGGCATCGGTTGAGCCTGACTCGTCTATGCGGGCGAGAATCTTTTCCCACACGCCTGAAGAAACGAGGTTATTGACGTACGCAGGCCACGGTATGGCGACGATCTCAGAGGCCCGCGGCAGATGGGGCCGCATCCGCTTAAGCGTCCGCAGCCGCTCTGACGCAGACCGCGCCATGGGCATTACGCGCACCAGCGGCCCTTCGCCGGGAGCATGGCGCATGTCCACCACCAGCGCCCGCCGCAGCGTGGGAAAGAAGATCGAAAACGTCTGTGCCTTCCCGATGTGCTGGAAGGCCGCGTTCAGGTCAAGCCCGAAGTTTCCGTCCATTGTGATCTCCTTCCAAGTAATGTAGTAACGATCCGCCCGGCGCCGTTGGATTGTCTCAACGGCCACATCCACCCTAGAGGTCCCTGACCGTGGCGATGAACGCGGGCAATATCTTCTGCCAGTCGCCCACCACCCCGTAACGGGCCTCTTTAAAGATATTCGCTTCCCCGTCCTTGTTGATGGCAACAATGTTCCGGGCGCTGGAACATCCGGCCATGTGCTGGCTCGCTCCGGATATCCCAACCGTTATGTAGAGCCGCGGGCTTATGCTCTTGCCCGTCAGGCCCACCTGGAAGCTGTGGTCCATCCAGCCCGCATCGCACGCGGCGCGGGACGCGCCCACTGCGCCGGACAGCAGGCTGGCAAGCTCTTCAAGCTGTTGGAACGGCTCCGGGCCACCCAGGCCACGGCCTCCGGACACCACAACTTCGGCGTCCTCCAACCGTACACCCGCCCGAGGCTCTGATACAGAGTCGACAAGGCGCGCCCTGGGCTCGCTGATGACGCTTTCGGTATCAAATTTCTGAACCCTCGCTGAACCTCCGTCCGTGACCGAGGATTCAAATGCCCCGGGCCGCACCAGGACCACCTGTGTGGATGCGCCGCCAAATTCAAATACGGCCATTGCACCGCCGCCGTAAACCGGCCGAGTCACTGCCAGCCTGCCAGTTTCCGGATTCACAGCCAGGTCAACACAGTCCTGTGCCACGGCAGCGCCCAGCCGGAATGCAAGGCGCGGGCCAACCGCAGCGCCGAAGTCTGTGCGTCCGATCAGCACTGTCTCGGGGTCGATTTCCCTGCACAGGGCGGCCAGGGCGGCCACCGGAGCATCGAACACCCCGGCATCTCCGTCAGCCAGGCGCGGGTGCTCAAGCAGGTACACGTCATCCACGGGTAGAGCGCCCAGTGCCGCATCTCCGAATGACAGGTCATCGCCAAGGAAGGCGACCGCAACGGTTACATCTGGATACGCCTTTCGGGCAGCCGCGATAAGCTGCCCTGTCACGGGCGAGGGCGCACCATCGTTAAGTTCGCCAACAATCAGAATGCCAGGCATGTTAGATCAGCTTCGCCTCCCGCAGGCGCACCGCCAGCCTGCGGCCGGCATCGGCGTCATCCTCGCCTTCAATGAACTCGCATTCCTGGCCGGATTCCGGCACGAACAGCCTGGTGAGCTTGAGGGCAGGCTCAAGGTCGCTGGCGGTGATTTCAAGGTCTTCCAGGGTCAACGTCTCAGGCGTCTTGCGGCTGGCCGCCATGATGCCCCGCAGGTTCGGGTATCGAGGCTCGCCAAGCTCGTTGCTGAACGTGATTAGAGCGGGAAGCTGTGCTTCGATGACCTGGTGCCCGTCAACAATCACCCGTTCAACGGTGACGGATGAATCCTGGACCTGCACTGACCGAGCCAGCGTCACGCACGGGAGATCAAGCGCCTCAGCAAGGCCGAGTGGCACCGTAGCCTGGTCCCAGTCTGACGCCTGCCTGCCACACATCACAATGTCGAAGGGGCCTGTATGCCGTATGGCAGCAGCCAGTACCTTCACCGTCGCCACAGCGTCCAGCGCAGCCAGCGACGGGTCGTCCACCAGTACCAGCCGGTCTGCGCCCATGGAAAGTGGACGCTTCATAACGTCCATCACGAACCCTGTGCCAACGGAAAGAACTGTGATCTCGACTTCCTGCCCTGCCAGCGTTTCCCTCACGCGAAGGGCCGCCTCGACGGCATTCAGGTCGAACCCGTTGACCACGGGAGGAACGCCAGGTGGAGAAACCACCGCCAACGCTGCTTCGTCGATCTTGAATTGCGAGGGCGGAGTCTCAGGGTCTGGGACCTGCTTGACACAGACTGCGATTCGCACTGGAAACACCCTCTCGCGAATACCGGGCGCGGGAGCGCCCGGTCACTTGATCAAACTGATAATTCCGCAACCTATCACCGGCTTTCACGACAGTCAATTTGCGGGTACAGGTGTTTTCGGCACGGCATCGGAGCCAGTCGGGGCTTCGGGCACCCTTGTCAGAACATCGTGTTGCTGTTGGCTGACGTGTCTAGTACTGGCTGGAGCACATCCCAGTGCTCCACAACCTTGCCATCGGCACCCAGGCGAAAGATATCGATGCCGGCCCAATCCCGGTCTCCAGGCCACTCCTGCTGACAGTGGAGCACAACGAAGTCCCCTTCAGCGATTACACGACGAAAGTGGACCTTCTTGCCTGGGTACTCGCGGCCCATGCGCCGAAAGTAGTCGATGAAGCCGTCCTTGCCGTCTGCGACATGAGGGTTGTGCTGGATATACACATCGCCTACATATAGCTCTACTGCGTCTTCCGGCCTGTCCTGGTTGAACATGAGGTCGTAGAACGCTACAACGTTGCGCTTGTTCCGTTCCAGCCGTTCGGTCATCTCAGCACTTCCTTCTCGTGTAGGCGCACAAAGGGACAAACTGACCTGGAGCCACCATCAACCCGGTAAGTCACCCTGGACACGCATGGTATCCAATGCGCCAGTCTCTCCAGCCAAGGTGCAGCGATTCATATTGGCCGGTAGTACCCTGAAATACTGAGTGTGCCGCCAGAGAAGATCCTGTGCCTCCCGGAGGACCACGGAGCGTCTATTGGAATCCCTTGTCAAAGCCGCCGACACCCTTGGAGTGACGCTGGATGACCTGCAACAAGCGGCTTTCAGGCGGTACTTCGAACTCCTCGAAGAAGGCGGCGGGCGTGCGAATCTCACAGGCGCTCATGGATGGGAGCGTGTTCGTGATGAACTTTTCGTACGCTCACTGCGTGTCCTTACACCCGCGCCCGGCGGGTTCACGTCAACCGCTGCATGGTTCGACGGACGACGGGTCATTGACGTGGGCACAGGCGCGGGCATTCCCGGGCTGGTGCTCAAATTAGCCTTGCCGGGCATGCGCCTCACCTTGATAGATGCCGCACGGAAGCGATGCGATTTTCTGCAATGGGCGGTGGGAGAACTCGAACTGCGGGACGTGGAAGTAGTCCACGGCCGAGCGGAGGACCTTGCGAGGGATACGCAACACCGTGAGGCGTATGAGTTGGTGCTGGCCCGGGCGGTGGCTCAGTTGCCGGAACTCGCAGAGCTTACGCTGCCCTTTGCAAGCCTCGGCGGCACCGTCATCGCAGCCAAAGGACCTGACATATCAGAAGAGATCGCTGAATCTGAGTGGGCCGCCAGCCAATTGGGGGCACTGCCTGCCATTTCTCAGGCAGTAACCAAGCCAGGCCCCACTCCCGCCGACACACTGGTCTACTGGTTCAAGGTCCAGCCGACTCCGGACAGGTTCCCGCGTAGGGCTGGCATACCCCACAGCAATCCACTGCTTCCAGGCGGAAGCAAACACAGGTCTTCTACCGTATGAAACAAACTGAGAATCCGCCGGTAAGCATTTCAACGCTCCGGCGACGAGTGCTGTCGCTGCCGACCCTGGCAGCGGTGGTCGTGGCAGGTGCATTGCTGGCACTGGCCCTGGTCAGAGTCTTCGACATCGACTGGGAACTGCTGTGGACGAACGTAAAGTCCATTAACCCGGTTATGTATCTGCTCGCCCTGGTGTTCTACTACGCGAGCTTCTGGGTCCGTGGCCTGCGCTGGCGGTTGATAGCCATCACGGCCAGGATCGACCGCACCGGCGGCAGCCGCATCCCCGGCCCAACAAAGATGGCCGCCATCATCCTCATGGGCTGGTTCGCCAACTCAGTGGCATTCCTCCGTCTGGGCGATGCGTATCGCGGCTGGTCCCTCTCCAGGGAAGCAGGCACGGGCTTCCCTCCCAGCCTCGGCACCATTCTTGCCGAGCGCGTGCAGGACATGGTGGCTGTGCTTCTGCTGGTGTTGATCGCTGCCGGGTGGGTGACTGCGTTCGGCGGCGTGGAAGTGCCGGGCGCGGTGGTCATTGCAGCCGTCAGCCTCGTGGTGCTCCTGGTCGCTTTCTTGGCAGTGATGCAGCGTTTCGGTGTGCGGATGGTACGCCGTCTGCCCCGACGGTTCCGGCGCGCCTATATGAGGTTCCAGCGGGGCACCCTGTACAGCTTCCGCGCTGAGGACCTCCCTGTACAGCTTGGTCTGGGAATCACAGGGTGGATGCTGGAGATAGCCAGGTTCTACTTTGTGGCCCAGGGGCTGGGCATCGAAATAAGCTTCGGCGTAGTGATGTTCGCTGCCCTCGCGAACGCAATGTTGACGACAATCCCCACTCCGGGCGGCTTCGGATTCGTGGAGGGCGGGCTGACCGGGCTGCTCATTCTGCTTGGATTGGATGACACCACGGCTCTAAGCCTGACGGTGGTGGACAGGACCATCAGCTGGCTCAGCGTGGTCTTATTTGGCGGCATCCTGTTTTTCACGTGGAACCTGGTCAAGGTCAGGTCCGGGAACGCCAGGGCCGCTTCTGCCACCCCTGAGACCACCGCTCCCAAGGAAAGCACACACTGAGCGCCGAACCGGAGAGCAGCATGGCTCGCTCAGCCCCATCACGGTGGCTGGACATTGTCCGCAATAACCGGACGATGGTCGCAATCGCAGTCGCGACAGCAATAGCCATGATGGGCCAGGGCGTCGTAGCGCCCATCCTTCCGCTGTTCGCCGGTGAAATGGACGCCAGCACAACGGCCATCGGAATGGTGGTCGGCGCGTTCGGCATTTCCCGCCTGTTCCTCAACATACCTGCAGGCCTGTTCGGCGAAAGATTCGGGCGGACGGCATTGATGTCCAGCGGCCTGGCGGTCACAGCCGCGGGCATGGCAATGACAGGTGCTTCGTCCACCATCGGGACCATGATTGCCTGGCGGATCGTCGCTGGCGCTGGATCGGCCATGTTCATGACCGGAGCGCAGGCGTATGTAGCCGACATTTCAACGCCTGAAAATCGCGGCCGTCTGATGAGTGTCCAACAGGGTGCGCTGTTATTCGGGGTGGACATTGGCCCGGTGATGGGCGGCATAGTGGGCGACCTCGCAGGACTGCGCTGGCCGTTCTTCATCGCCGGTGCTTTAAGCGCCTGCGCAGCAGTGTGGACAGCCTTTCGCCTGCCAAACAGGCCGGCGCAACGGGTAGGCAGCGGGGTGGCAAGTACCCAAGTCAAATCCGGAACAACAACGAAGCCCACGCTGGGCGGTTCCGTCACCAGCCTCCTCAGGGATCCCACGTTCCTGCTGGTGGGCATGTTCACGCTGGTCATATTCTTCACTCGCACCGGCTCCCGGCAGACACTGATTCCGCTGCTCGGCGCTGATGAATTCAGCATGACAGCCACACATCTGGGTGTGCTGTTCGCCATGATCACAACCATCAATTTCTTTCTGGTTGGGCCATCCGGGTGGATGTCCGACCGCTTCGGCAGGAAGCCGATCATGGCCCCCGGTCTGCTGTTGGGTGGCGTGGCCCTCGTGATGTTCGCCTACTCGCCATCCATCGTTATGATCTTCGTGGCCGGCATAGTGCTTGGTATAGGCCAGGGCATAGCCGGACCAACGCCCGCCGCATACATTGCAGACCTTGCTCCCGCGGGCAAAACCAGCGCGGCCATGGGGCTGTACCGCACATTTGGTGACGTGGGATTCGTGATCGGCCCGCCTCTGTTGGGCCTCATCGCCGATAACTTCTCGCTCACCGCCGGCCTGAACGCAAATGCCGTTCTAATCGCTGTCGTAGCGTTCGCACTGATCCTGTTCGCCAGGGAGACGGCAGGCCGCAGGGCCAGGGATCGCGGGTCCGGCTGACGCGAGCAACCTTCGCCTCCTGCGTAACGGTGCAGTCGCACTTCCGCGACATGGCCGTTCATGAACGGCCCCCAGTGATTCTTGCTGCTTTAATAAGCAGGATGGGGCGTCTGGTGGATGCGGAGAACATGGTTCTCCCGGGTTGGAGGGGAATGCGTGAACACGAACATGAATGCCAGGACGATAGCAGCCCTGTCCGCAGCAATAGTCGTTGGCCTAGTTGTTCTAATCGCGTTGCTTATTTGGGCGCTGTGGCCTGACAACAGCCGTGCTGATTTCGAAGTTCTCAGCGGTTACACCACCATCGTCAACCAGGATGGAACGGTCATGGGCTTCGCCGAAGACCGTGGCGGCGAAGGCGAGGAGCACAACCTCAGCGGCGTCCAATGGAAGGCTGAAGAAGGACCATGGATGAACACGATGCCCACATGCGTAATGCCGCTATCCAGCGGCCAGCCAGTGCGACTGGGCATTGCTCACCTGGAGCAACCGGGAGACACGTCTGACATGAGCGTCGTAGTGTGGGTGGAATGCACCGGCGAGCCCACAACTCAGCTTGACGATTCATAGACGGTGATTCCGAGCTTCCCTGAAACCCGGCTGGCAATTAATGGTGGGGCCGCAGCAACAATGATCGCCAGGGCAGGCTGACCAGCTTCCTCAGCCAATGTGATTCTCAGCTAGAGTCGTGGTACGATTTCAGATTAGTGGGCTTTGGACCGCGAGTATGAACGCCCGGCTAGAATCGCCGGTGCTCCTCGCAGCCAGGCCCGTCGGAAGCACATGGGGCTGTAGCTCAATTGGGAGAGCGCTTCAATGGCATTGAAGAGGTAGAGGGTTCGAATCCCTCCAGCTCCACCATATATGATCGTTCCAAGTACAGGCCCCACCTGAGCTGGGATCGCTCAGGTGGACCTGTATAGCGTTATGCGCCTCTGCGTTGGCCATCTTGGACGCTCTGGGTGCGGTTAATCAGCGTGGGTTCATGCCTGAGTTTCGAAGTCGCCGGCTCGCTACGAATCATGATGCTGCCGAAACCCTAGGCCCACCAAGAGTGGTGTCCAAACACTCAATCGGCTAATCATCCATCGCCAATCTGAACCCCACGTTGCCTGTTGAGCTGTCGGGAGTGGACTGGCTTCGGGCTGCGACCCGGTAGCGGTTGCAGTACGAGTTGTGACACAGGTACGAGCCGCCCTTCATGACCTTCGCCTGACCTGATGGCGGACCCGCCGGGTCTTCACGAGGACCGGTGATGTGGAAGGACGGGCTGAACCAGTCTGAGCACCACTCCCACACGTTCCCGGCAGTGTTGTACAGACCGTACCCGTTCGGCCTGAACCAGCGTGCAGGCGCAGTGCCCGCAAAGCCGTCCTCTGCCGTGTTCACCCTCGGGAATGTGCCCTGCCATATGTTGCAGCGGTGCTCCCCGCCCGGCATCAGCTCGTTGCCCCAGGCGTACACGTTCTGCTCGAGTCCGCCGCGTGCTGCGAACTCCCATTCAGCCTCTGTGGGCAGCCGCTTCCCGGCCCACCTGGCGTAGGCGTAGGCATCGTTCCACGAGACGTGCGTGACCGGATGGTCCATGCGGTCCTCGAAGCTCGAGCCTGGACCGTCGGGCCTGCGCCAGTCTGAGCCGGGGACCTGCCACCACCACTGTGCTCCCGCCACTGCCTGCGAGACCTTCTCTGCCACATCAGGCGCCACGAAGTGGTGGAAGACGAACGACCATCCGAACCTTTCTGCTTCTGTGACGTAGCTGGTGTCGGCGACGAACTGTGCGAACTGTTCGTTTGTGACGGTTGTGGCATCGATGCGGAACGGCCTGAGTATGATCTCCCTGACCGGCCCCTCGCCATCTGCCGGGAAGCCGTCACGCACATCGGTGCCCATGAGGAACGTGCCACCTTCCAGCAGGATCATGCCGTCGCGCTGGACCTGTGGTTGAATTGGGTCACGCTTCGTCTCATGTCCTGGATCATGCGTCGACGAAAGATGTGCTGGCACTCGGGAAGGAGCGCAGCAACCGGTTTCCAGATTGGAAGTATCTTGTTTCATAAGCGTATGGATGGTCTGTTGCCGATCTCCCCCAAGCCTCCGGCAAAACCAAACGTGAAAGATCTCGGCACCTTATATGACCATCGTCGCGCAAAAGGCACAAAGCACTCGAACCCGGGTGAGCCGCCGCGCGTGTGCACGGCGGCTCACCGCCTTATCGCGAGGTGTTCTGAAGAACAGGCTCCTGGTCTGGAGCCATCCGGGCAAAAACCGGTTCCAATTTCGCTCGGGCTGCAGCCTGTTCCGATGTGTCACTTTCACGAAGAATGGGAGATTCCTCTTCCTGGTCCACATCCAGGTCGAAGAGTCGTCCATCTTCATACAGCTTCCACCGTTGGTCACGCAGGAACCGGCGCGGAGGCATGGGGTTTCTTCCCCTCGGGTCGAAGTGGAAGAATATCCAGTCCCTCGAGTTGCCAGGCTCGCCCCGCAACTGCGGCAGGAATGATTGGCCGTCGATGACGTACCCATCCGGCACCTGCGATGCTGCTGCCTCCAAAATAGTCGGCAGGTAGTCGCAGTTGTCGATTAGGTCAGTCTGTACGACCGCAGACGGTATCGTGCCGGGCCAGTTGCAGATTAGAGGCACATGGGTGCCCCTGTCATTGGTCAAGCCTTTTCCGCCACAGAGCTGGCGATGATTGTGCTGGAGCGTACAGACTTCGCGCGGCGAGCCGTTATCGCCCAGGTAGATCACCAGAGTGTCCTCACGCAGCCCCAGTTCATCCAACTTGCCCATCAGCCGGCCGATCACCTTGTCGTGGTACTCGACCATGTCCTTGTAGTATTCGGGGTCGTCAGGCCAGCCTTCAAGTTCCGCCCATGTTCCAGCGCCAAGCGTCTGGTTTGAGGGAGGATCAAACTCTGCATAATCCGGGCTATCTGGCGTCGGCTCGAACGGCCGGTGCGTCAATGGCATTGGCCAGTAGACGAAGAACTCCTCATCCTGGTTGCGCTCCACAAAGTCGCAAATGTAGTCACAGAAAATGTCTTCGCCGTACTTGCCTTTGGTGTCTTCCCGGAAATTGCCGTTCTCGAAAATGATCGGGTCTTTGTACCGGGAGCCCTTCTCTTCAGTGTGGTGTGGATGCCAGACGCAGAACTCCTCGAATCCGGCATCTTCTATTCGCTGCCCTTTGGAGCGCATCTCTGGCATCTCCTCCGGAGGGTTGTAAGAATAGAGTTGCCACTTGCCTGAGATACAGGTCTTGTATCCGGCATCGCTCATCAGGTGTCCAAAGGTCACCTCATCCGGCCTCATAAGCCCAAATCCTATGTAGTTGCGGAAGTTGTACTTGCCGGTCATAAGCGACACCCTGGTCGGGGTGCACAGGGGCATAACGTGTGCATTCTCGAACCGCATGCCGGTTTCAGCGAGCCGGTCTAACTCGGGTGTCCTGTAGGCGGTTCCCCCGTTGCAGCTGAGTGCCTCATACTGCAGGTCATCGGACATGATCAATATGATGTTTGGTCGCCGGTTTTTCTTTGCCAAGGCTGAGTACCTCTTGTTGGTTAGACTATCCGATGGTTTCCAGGGCGGTTCTTGCGGTTCTCGATGACTCCCGGCTACTTGAATCGTCTTTGAGTGGACATGTTCATACGCTCTCCAATCTCTCGGGAGGGCCGCCTACTTCATCTCGTGTAGGATCTTTTGCAGGCGTACTCGAGCCGCGTCAGCCTCAGGTCCTCCCTGGCTTGCGGAAAGCGGATTCTCTTCAAGCACATCATTGACCACATCGTAGAAACGGCCATCGTCATACAGCTTCCAGCGCTTGTCCTGCGCCCACCGCTGCAAGTGATACCCGTCTTTGCCGTGGCCCGGTAGAGGGTCATGGTGGAAGAACACCCATTCCCGCGGACATCCCTTTTCGCCCCTGATCTGTGGCAGAAAGGAACGGCCGTCTATCACCTCATCCTTTGGTAGAGGCGCTCCCGCCGCCTCAAGGATCGTCGGCAGGAAGTCGCTGGCATCAACCAGGTCTTCCAGTACCACCCCCTTGGGACTGACCCCGGCCCACTTAACTATCAACGGCACTCTCGTTCCGGCATCGGTGGAGTACCCCTTGCCACCCTGCACGGCGCGACCGTTCATGTACGAGGTGATGTTCCGGGTCGTGCCGTTGTCGCCGTAGTAAATGATCAGGGTGTTTTCGCTCAGGCCCAGTTCATCGACCTTGTTGAGTATCCGTCCAATCACCTTGTCGTGATACTCGACCATGTCTTTGAAGTACTTGGTATCCGTTCTATGCCGGTCAACTGCCCAGTCTTCACTGTCTGGAGTGGGCTGGTAAGGCGGATGCGTCAGAGCCATTGGATAGTAAACAAAGAACGGATCTGACTGGTTGCGCTCCATAAAGTCATTTATGTAATCGACGTAAATGTCCGGGCCATACTTGCCTTCCGTATCTTCCAAGTACTTCCCGTTCACTTGGACCTTGGGGTCTGCATATCGTGACCCCTTTTCCTCCGTGTGCTCGGTATGCCACAGGCAGTACTCGTCGAATCCCGCCTGTTCCGGGCGCTTACCCTTGCCGCGCCACTCAGGCTCATAATCTGACGGGTTATAGCTATAAAGCTGCCACTTGCCGGATATGCAGGTCTTATATCCCGCATCGGTCATGTAATGACCGATGGTCTTCTCATCCGGATCCATGACGCCGAAGGCCTTCCAGTTCCGGAAGTTGTACTTGCCGGTCATTAGCTGGACACGCGTCGGCGTACAAAGGGGCTGGGCATATCCATGAACGAATCGAATCCCTGATTCGGCCATCCCATCGAGAACCGGGGTGCGATAAGACGTTCCGCCGTAACAGCCCAGGGCTTCGTATCCCAAGTCATCCGCCATTATCAAAATTATGTTTGGGCGGTCATTGACTCTTCTTGCCGTCATACAGGTAAACCCCAGTTCTTCGTAGCTCTCGCAAAATTACCGGCCATCAGGATGATCCGAACCCCTGATGGAGCACTGCTGGTCCAAATTGAGGACCACGCATCAGACCAGTGGAATTGGCCTGGGCAGACGATTTAGCCGTCTGGCCCAGGCCAACGACCGCTATTTCAAACTTGGCATTGGCGCCGAATCGCCAGTGCGTTCCTGCCATGCCAAGACCTTGTCCAACATGGTCTTCACACGGCTTTGCTCCACGGGATCGTCAAACAGGTTGTTCTGTTCGTATGGATCCTCGTTGAGGTTGTAAAGTTCGCACTGGCTCTTGGCTGTGAATACGGCCTTCCATCCATCCGCACCAATGAGAGTCCGGTAGCGTTCATGTTGAATGGTGTCCACGTCGACGCCGCCGCCATGCCTGTCGACTGAGCGTGCATGCCATTCCAGGATTACGTCGTTGTCGTCAAGGTCAGTGACTCCCTCAAGTACAGCCTTCCGGCTCTGACCCTGGAGCTGAGCGGGAATATCTGCGCCAATGAGGTCCAGGATGGTCGGCACGAGGTCAATCTGACTCATCCGGCCTGGTATGTGCTTTTCCTGTTCATTGAGCCAGGGCACACGGAACAGGAGAGGGACTCGCGAGGACTGTTCGTAGAAGACGCCCTTTCCCAGCAGGTGATGCTCGCCCATCTGGTCGCCGTGCTCGCTCGTGAACACCACGATGGTGTTGTCTGCATTACCCGAGTCTTCCAGTGCCTTGAGAATCTTCCCAACCGCGTTGTCCGTAAGCGTCATCAGGCCCCAGTACCGTGCGATGAGCTCTTTCCACTCACGCTCGCCACCACTCTCGGAGGTCTCTGACTCAAGATCCGCATGGCCAGATCCTGAAAGCACGCTGTGAAGCTTCGCCGCGTTGTCGGGAGTCTTCTTCAGGAACGTTGGCGGAGTAGGGATGTCTTCAGGGTCATACTGGTCGTCATATGGACCGTAGTACGGCGGGTGAGGCTCGAAAATGTTGATGTAGAGCGCCCATGGCCGGTTGGCATAGGTGTGGATGAACTCACTGGCCCGTTCGGCAATCCAGTTCGCCTTGGTGTGCTCTTCAGGCAGCCGGGCGGTCATGGGCCTGGTGAAGTACGTGCCACCTTCTGCCTCGCCGTCTGGTTCATACCCCTGGTCAATCAGGTACTGCTTATAAGGGCTGAATACTGACAGGTACTCATCTTTCGTGTAGTACTGGCGGTAGTTGTCCTCATAGCTCATCCAGCGCTTGAAGCCATGCTGCTTGATGACATCGTTGCCCAGGTGCCATTTGCCGTAGTAAGCACTGAGGTACTCGTCAGGCAGGTGATCCGCGATCGTCTGCACGGACTCATCAAGAGGGACATTGTTCGCAGTGCAGCCATTGGTGTGGGGCCATGTTCCAGTCATTATCGTGGAACGTGCAGGCGTACAAATCGGGGTGCTGACATAGGCGTTGTCCACTACGAAACTTTGTGACGCCAGTTCGTTTAGCTTGGGCACCTGGATTTGAGTGTTGCCATAACACGCCATGGTGTCAACGCGCTGTTGGTCCGTGAATATAAATAAGATGTTTGGGCGTTGCGGCATTTCACTCTCCGTGTCTACGACAATAGGTTTGCGTCTTGTTCCCCTGCCAGGATCAGTTGGAGACCCCAAGAGGTTCCAAACAGTTCATGGCGATCATCACAGTTCTCTACCCACATCAGTAAGCGAGGAATGTCCGATAACTGATGCGGTGGTTGCCTTAGGTTTGCTAATCCATCTGCCTGAGAGTTGGGTCAAAGCGGTCGCGCATCCAGTCACCAAGGAAGTTGAAGGCGAGCACAGTAAGGAAGATCGCCATACCGGGGAAGAACGCTATCCACCAGGCGCTTCCCAGTTGGTCTCTGCCGTCAGCGATCATCACACCCCATGCAGGCGTTGGCGGCGGTATGCCCACGCCAAGAAAACTCAGCACGGACTCGGCCAAGATCAACTGGCCTACGCGCAGGCTTGTCACCACCAGGAGCGTGCTGCTGACACCAGGCAATATGTGCTTGAACATAATTCGCCACGCCGATGCGCCGGAAATGCGGCTCAACGCAACGTAGTCAAGAGTTTTCAACTGGAGCGTTTCTGCCCTCACTTGCCGCGCAAACGCATTCCAGCTGAACAGGATCAGAATAATTATGATTATGGTCAGGCTCTGGCCAAACACGATCACAACTGCTAGGGCTACAAAAATGAATGGAATTGCCAGGGTGATGTCCACAAGACGCATCAGGAACTCATCCACCAGGCGCCCGAAGTAGCCGGATACCAGGCCCAACGTGGTGCCAATAATGGCGCCGGCAGTGAGCACAACCACTGCCACTATTAGAGATATGCGCGCCCCATGAATGATGCGGCTCATGATGTCGCGCCCCAGGTCGTCGGTACCCATCACATAAGTGAACGTGCCCCCTTCAAGCCAGACAGGAGGCGTATTCTGATCACGCAGATGGAGTTGCGCAGGATCATGCGGCGCCAGGATCTCCGCGAACACTGCGGAGACCACCAGCATCGCGATAATCACCACCGGTATTACTGGCCACCGCCGCATAAAGCGATATGACCGCCGCAGGGTTGCGGCACCCGGTATCCGTGGGCGACCTGCACTGGCTTCCACGTATGAGTCGACAGCCTCCGGCGCTGCCCCAGTTCGGCCTTCTCTCATCTCAGCCATATCAGTTGAACCGAATTCGCGGGTCAACCAGCGCATACGTCAGGTCGACCATCAGGGAAATGAACACGTACAGACCTGCAATAGACATCACGACAGCGGATATCAGAGGGAAATCGTTGTCGAATATTGCCAGGACGGCCAGGCGCCCCACGCCAGGCCACGAGAACACGGTTTCGGTAACAACGGAACCGGTGATGAATCCAGCGAGGATCAGGCCGGAAAACGTCAGCGGTGCAATCAGGGCGTTGCGAAAGGCGTGCTTCCAAATCAACGTCCTGCGTCCCACGCCCTTCGCCCGGGCAAGCTTGATGTACTCAGAGTCGAGAACGTTGAGCATTGATGACCGGACGATCCTGAGCAGCCCTGCTGCCGGGCCTGTTCCGAGCGTGATCGCGGGCAGTATGTAATGCTTCCAGTCGCCTCTCGTCCCTGTCGGCAGCCACCCGAGCTGTACAGCGAACACCAGGATCAGCATGATGCCAATCCAGAATGCGGGCAGAGCCTGCCCAAACAGCGCTATGCCCCGGCCTGCGTAGTCCGCCAGCGACCCTCGGTTGATTGCGGATAGCACACCCAGTGGAACTGCAACAGCCAATGTCACGAGGAAGCCTGCGGACGCCAGTTGCAAAGTGGCAGGAAAGCTGGCGCGCACGACATCAAGGGCCGGTTGGCGGTGCTTGATCGATCTTCCAAAGTCGCCACGGACCGCCTTTGACGCCCAGACCAGGTATTGAACATACAGTGGCTTGTCCAGGCCCCACTCACGCCCCCACGCCTCGTACTGCGCTGGCGTGGCGTAATCGTCCATGTACAGGTCTCGCGGATCGCCGGACATGCGAGACAGGGCAAAAACCAGCACGCTGACAAACACGATCACAAGGAACATGTAAAAAAGGCGAAAAATAATGAACTTAATCATCGCTGCACCAGGCGACTGAATATGCCGCGGCGAAATGATATGGGACTGTCATTAATGGCATAACAGAGCAGTGATAGTGTTCTCTGAGTCTCAAAGGTGAGCAGAGGGCCGTTGGGCGAGGCCCGGCGACCAATGTTCACCATGGCATCCCTGAAATTCATGGGCAGCGGACCACCGGAGGGCCGCATGGCCCGCTGCCCATGGCATGGAGGGATAGTCTTACTACTCCTGCAAGACCACTGTCCAGGGAGCGTTGAAGTTCCCGAAGTTCTCAGTGAACGGCTCCCACTGGGTTACCTCAGGCCTAACCATGTAGTGCCTGGTCCGGTTGACCATCGGAACGAACAGGTGCCAGTGGCTCATGTAGTCCTCAAGCGCCACGTTGTGCTCAATCCGCTTTGATGCGTCGGGTTCAACAACTGAAGTGTAGTAGTGCTCTTCCAAGATTTCATCTGAAATCTCGATAGCCCGGTTGGCGCCACCCGGCTCTGGGCTCCACAAGCGGCCGCGGGGGTCATCGTGGTCACCCTGCTTGTCGTTGTGGATGTACAGCATCGGCATTTCACGGTTGATCAGGTTCGGGCGGTACACCTCATAGGCGGTCACCTCTACGCTTGGCCTGAGTCCAATATCGCTCCACTGCGCAGCCATGACTGTCGCCAGTTGTGGGTAGCCATTGATGTTGCGGCCGGCCCAGAACGGCACCGGAAAGCCATCTTCGTACCCGGCTTCAGCCAGGAGTTGCCTTGCTCGATCCGGGTCAAACGGCTTTAACCACTCGTCCTTCCACTGTGGGTCCTCTGGTGTAAACCCAACCGCAGTATGAGCGGGCGATGATAAGCCTGCCTCGACGAATTCACTCAATTCATCACGGTTGATGGCGATTGTCATCGCCTCCCGGACTTTCCTGGCGCGCTCCATCGACTCCTCATCGCGCGGATCGCCAATCCACGGCAGGTCAGGATTAAATCCGGGGCGTGGGAACACTGTCTCACCAGTCGCCTGGTATTCCATCGCCCAGTAGTTGCCCCCGAAGGACGTGTACATCACCGTGCCTGCGCCCAAAGATCGCCTCGTAATACCTTCCTCCTCAAGCTCAGCAACCGACGTGGCCGGAACCTCGGCAATATGAACCTCGCCGGTTTGCAGGGCAGCCACCATGCTGGATATCTCCGGGATGGCAACTACCCTGAAATGAGCAACCCTGGCAGTTTCGCGATAGTGCTCGGGGAGAGCGTCCGCCTCAATGATCTCGTTCGTGGTCCAACGGGTGACCTCGAACGGACCCGTTCCGGCAAACTCAAGGTTTGCGGCTTCTTCGCCCAGCTCGTCATAAGCCTTCTTGCTGCTGATGGCAATGGTCTGACGCCACTGGTTCGACATCTCAACGTCCCACCGGACACTGAGTGGCTGTTCCACGTGCATTACCGCTGTACGTTCATCTATCGCTTCCCATCGGTCGATGTACTCGCCAATGAAACCCGAACGGTTGTTGAGGTTCGCCTCAGCAAGACCGTTGTTGTGGCTCCACGCCACGTCCTCAGCCGTGACGTCACCCCAACCTTTGTGGAAAGGCACGCCCTCCCGAATCGTAAACGTGATCTTGCTGCCGTCCGGATCGACTTCCCACGCTTCAGCGATGCTCTGATCCGGCCTCACATCGCCGAGACGCGGAATGGGTGCGGTATCCCGCCAGACCAGCGGTTCCCGGAATCCATATGTATCGCTCACTGCGCCAAGGAAAGGCACGAAGCTGGCAGCCCCCACCTCACTTGAGCCGTGTACAAGGGTGCCAGACTGCTGCCCTGGTTCGGTGATCTCCGAGGTAGCAGTAGGGTCAGCGGTCCCGGGAGTGCTCTCGCCATCCGGGGTGGACGTGGCCTCAGCCGGGGCCGTCGCAGTAGCTGTTGGATCCGTGCCTGGCTCATCGCCGCCGCAGGCGGCAAGCGCCAGTGCAGCCAGTCCAACAATCATCAAGGGGACCAGTGTGGTCATTCGGCGCCAATCTTGACGCATAATCGCCTCCGTAATCCGTATTCGATAAAACAAGCCAGGTTTCTCGCCGGCAACGTTAACTTTTCGGGTCACCGGCAATTTGCTTCAAGCCAAATCAGTTCATTTCATTGCCACATTGCGCAGAGTGACTTGGAGCCGGGCCTGCCAAACTGCGGTGCGAATCAATTCGCTCACAGGCACAACAATCACCTCAGCCGCCTATGCAGACAGCCTGCGAAAGTCCCCGCGAAACTGACCACACCAAGTCCAAGTCGAGCTCGTGGGGCTTAAGGCGCACATCTAGCTCATGAACCGGAACTTACGCACCATCCACATCTATGGGAAGTGCCGCCTGGCACCGTTTCATGGTTACTCCAGTCACCAGCACATGCCCGGTATCATTCAATGCCACTGCACCTGGTAGGCAAGGCGCCCGGTGACTAGAAGTAGCGGGTCACGTGCTGAACGACGCCGGCGCTGGTTCCACTCATGGCAATGTCGCCTTACACAAGCAACCCAAGCACGCCGGAATGTATGCCATAATCTGCGAATTCTGGCACGGACGTATTTGAAGCCGTACTCAAATCGACTCAACGTATGACCGGATACAAATCTCCGGACGGCTCGGCTTCGTTAACCTAAAACACTCGCCATGAGCCTTACCTCGCACTCTGATACTTAAATGATCGCGGCATAAGGCGGAGACGTAACGTGAAACGCTCCATTCAACGCTTGACACTTGACGGGCTGACTGATGGCGACACAAGCCAGTTGCCAACGTTCCGCGCCCAGGAGCTGCTATCAGCACAGACAAGCGTAATTAATGATCTCGTTCAGTGCTTGGCGGACCAGGCACATCTGGATGCCATTACCCGAATAGCCGTCGAGCGATTGGGCGGATGCCTTTCAGCGAGTTATGCGGCATGGCTGGAACTTCAGCCCTCCTCCGGTGATCTGGCAGTGCGCTCAGACTGGGGTGAGCCGTTTTGTCGCCCCGGCGATGTTGTGTTAACCGCGGCCGGATACCCGGAAGCGGGAAGCGATCCCCTGTTGGAGAACGCCTCGGTGGCGTCTACAGATGACTTGATGGAAAAGCTGGCGGCTTCTGATAGCCCCCTGGCAGATCATGGGCTTGCGAGCGGAGCCACGGTTCCGGTAGTAACGCATCGAGGGCCAGTGGGCGTGCTTGCAGCATTTTCATTGATCCCCGGCCACTTTGCGTCTGGTGAGCTTCAGTTCATGAGCACCATTGCAGGGTTGATCGGACTGGCTGTTGAATTCGACCAGGATCGTGAAACGTCCCAACGCGAAAAAGCCGAAGATGACTTGCTGGAAGGCGCTGCACAGATAATCCATTCGTCCCTCAACACGGAAGAGATATTCGAACAGTTCGCAGCCCATCTGCAACGGCTGCTCACCTTCGACCGTATCGCCATTGCACGCGTAGATGATCGCAACGGCGTCCTGGTTAGGTCGTTTATATCTGGCGCGCAGGTAAAAGGGTGGCAAAAAGGCACTCAGATAAAGATCGCCCGCAGCGTGTACGAGCCGGCGATATCTGGCCGCGCACCGGCAATTTACCAGGACAATGGAGAGTCGGAGGTTGAGTGGCGGACGAGTGACCCGGCTTACAGCCTTACAGGCGATCTTCGATCACTGCTCTTGGCGCCCATCATATGGCGTGATGAGGTCATCGCAATCCTGGCGTTGAGATCTTTTGAGCCAAATGCTTATTCAGATCGGGAACGAAACCTTGCTAAGCGTGTAGCGGACCAGATCGCCGGAGCCCTGGCAAACTCCTTCTCTCATTCATCAGCACTGGCATACGGTTCAGAAAAATCCAAGCTCGCAAACTTGGGCCGAATCGCAGCCTACGCTCCTGACCTATCAGAAGTGTTTCCTAGGTTGGCCGAATCCATTCGTAAGCTCATCCCCTTTGACCGGATCATATTGAGGGTGCTTGATCTGAACGATGGGACAATCACCTCCGAACACCGCCTGGGCACTGATATGCAGTCCGACGCCGTCTTGAAACCCCGGCCAGTTTCTGGGACGGCCGCAGAGGTGATAGGAGAAAGAACTCAGGGCTTGATAGTGACACCAAAAATTATCGAGACACCTGAGGAGGGGTTCTCCAGCATGCGGCCAGTCCTCATGGCCGGGTTGAAATCCACACTCGCGGTACCAATCGTCCACAAGAACCGCACCATTGGGTCGCTGGTTCTCAGGGCAAGGGCAGAAGGCCTTTACTCAGATCAAGACCTCGTTGTGGCTGAACGAATCGCATCTCAGATCGCTGGTGCTCTGGCAAACACTGAGAGTCACCGTCGTTTGAACGAAAACGCCAGGGAAACCTTGGCGTTGGTGGAACTCGCACGCACTCTTTCAAGTGCAAGGGGCTTACAGACGGCGTTTGATCACATTCTTGATGCCATTTCTAAGCTCATGCCGTTCGACAGGCTTGAAGTCTTCATATGTGATGAGCAACGCTCTGCTATCACTTGTGCATTCGCGAGAGGAATTCCTGTCCCTGGACTTGAGGAGCAAACGGTTTTCACAACTGGCGCGAACCCGCGCTGGGCCTCCGGTTGGAGCGAAATGTTCTCAGCCAGGTATGGCCCGTTGGATGCTGGTTTAGCGGAACGCTCTCAAGACATGGAAAGCAGCAGACAGGCAGGACTGAACTCCTGTCTGCAGGTGCCTCTGCGGTCCCGCAACCGCTTGGTTGGATCACTCTCATTGAAGAGCATGAATCACAACGCTTACGGAGATGCGCAACTCCGCCTCATGGAGCGAGTGGCCGGTCTGGCGGGGCCGGCGATCGACAACATAAACACCTACGAGACTGTCCAGACTGATGCGGGAGAACGGTCAATGCTGGCCGAGCTGACTCGAACCATAGGACACTCAAGCGACATCCAGCAGGTATACGAACAGTTCGCAAAGCACGCCAGGTTGTTGGTGCCGTCAGACAGAATCGCTATAAGGCTGGTAGATCTCAAGCAAGGCACAAGCAAACACGCCTACATATCAGGGTATGAGCGTGAATACCCCATGCAAAACAAACCCGCTCCTCTGTTCGGCAGTGTTACGGAGTTCATGGCCCGTACGGGCCGGCCAATAGTTTTCCAGGAGACTGGACCCACGAAGGCAATTCGCTCAATACGGGACCGTATGCGGATTGCTATCTTGGAGCGTGGATTTAATTCTGCTTTGTCATTGCCAATATCTGTCGGCGGGACAGTGGTCGGCGTAGTTCACTTCCGGTCGTGTGAGGCAAACCGATACCAGGAACGTCACATCGATATTGCCGAGCAGCTGGTTGGAACCCTGGCGGGCGCCATGACCAACGCCACGGCATGGGATGCGCCGATTCACAAGAACGGACAACCCCCCAGCAACACGTGGGCGGAACGGCATCATTCCAATTTGGACAGCGAAGAGCGCATCACGCTGATACTGGCCGATGAAAACTTGGTGTGCCGGTCTGGCCTGCGGGATACATTCAAGGATTCGCCGGTCGACATCGTTGGAGAGTTTTCGGACCTTGGTTCAGCCATGGACGCGTTCGAACCACTGGGTGCCAGGGTGATCTTGTGGGATATCCACGACGGGAATCCAGATCAGCTTGCTACGCTCGCAGCGCTAAAACAGGAACCATCCATCAGTTCCACTGTAATACTGAGTGATGCCAGGGGATCAGGATTGTTCAAGCAGGCTGTTGCATTGGGCACTCCTGCTTTCCTCCTGAAAGGGATATCTCCGTCACGCCTCATCGACGCGGTCAGCCATGTGGCGTCTGGTGGCGCGGTAGTCGATCCATCGGTCCTTTCTGAGTTCCTTACACAGATCCCACTGTCACAGTTGGGCCCAACGGAGGCAGAGCAGGCCGTTCTCGATCAACTGTCAGTGAAAGACGTTGACATCCTCCGCGCCATGGCATCAGGTCTCAGCAATGCGGAGATCGCTGATATGTACAACTTCGCAACAGGAACGATCAAGAACCGTCTCGCCAGGCTCTACCGTGTGCTGGGAGTAACAGACCGGGCAGGTGCGACGAGGTTCGCTGTTCGAGTAGGAATCTCCAGGTAGTACGGCCAGCACTTCTGCAGGGAGGCACACTCCGGTCAATGACATTAACGCTCAGCTTCATGTCCCAGACGAGGCAGCCCAAACCGATCCACAACGGTTCTACCTTTTAAAACCTCGACTCCACCACTCCGTCACTGTAAAACCTTCAAGGTTTGACAGTGCTCGCCATGAAGCCGATCTCTCACCGTGGCCGCTACAAGTCTGATCACCCATCCTTGTAGCATCAAGAGTCAAAGACTACGTCAGGCCAGATCAGGGAGTGCGGAGCAACTGCCGCAACTCTTCTGTCAACGCCTCGCTTAGTCCCGGACGACCGTAAAATGCTGCCGGGGTATCTTGAAACATTGCGGTGTCCCACCGGTCACCGCCCTTTTCGGCGACCAATGTTTGAACTGCATTGGCTTCGGTGTTCAAATCGGATTGCCCTGGCGGCACCATGCCAGCGACGGAGCGAAGGACGGCAACCTGAGGATCTAGAAACCGCACCTCTCTCACTTTCCACACATATTCCGCCGTAGGGCGATGGGCGAAGGTCCCGGCGAGAGATGATCTCCCGCCTGAGGGGCCATCCATCATGCTGCCGTCAAATCCAACCAGGTTGCCGTCCTCGGCTAGAAGGGCGGCGTACCCTTCCGCGTCGCGCCTATTCCAACAGCCCAACAACTCTTCATAGAGGGAGCGCGCCGCGCTTTCGTCGTTGTCTGCCTTCGATTTGCCAAGGGCCATGTTGCTCCCTTCTCACTGAGTTGTAGGTTGTCGAACGCTGGATTCGCATTCAGATAAGTTCGGACAAGGCGAGACAACCAGCTTTGGACAAATGTTCAGCATGTGACAAACTCCAAGCTTTGCCTGGACGCTCCCGACCGTGACAGGTGACTACCGCCCGAACGCGTCCCTTCCTGCGTACGCGGCCCCAGCCCCCAACTCCTCCTCAATCCTGAGCAACTGGTTCCACTTGGCCGTCCGCTCTGAGCGTGTGGTGGAGCCAACCTTGAACTGCGGCGCGGCAACACCCACCGCCAGGTCGGCTATGAACGCATCCTCCGTTTCGCCAGACCGTGCAGAGACCACAGGTATGTACCCCGCCTGTCGTGCGTCTTCGATTACCTGCAGGGTCTCTGTTAACGTCCCGATCTGGTTCAGCTTCACCAGCACACCGTTGGCTGCTCCCGTCTCGACGCCGCGTTGAAGCCTGCCGGGGTTGGTAGTAAAAAGATCATCCCCTATCAGCAGCGTCCGGTCGCCGATACGTTCCGTCAGGGCCTTCCACCCATCCCAGTCATCTTCGGCCAGGCCATCCTCTATGGAGACCACCGGATACTGCTCAGTCCAACTCGCCAGGACTTCTATCAAGCCTGCGGCGTCCAACCGGCTGGACTCAGTCGCCAGCACGTATTCATTCCCGTTGTAAAACTCAGTAGCAGCCACGTCTATCGCTATCGCCACATCGGCGTCCCGCCCCGGTCGTAAACCAGCACGTTCTATCCCGGCGACAATCACGTCAAGGGCCTGTTTGTGGGAACTGAGAAATGGAGCGAGGCCTCCCTCATCGGCCACGAGGTGCGTGTGATGCCCCTGCGCTTCAAGCAAAGCCGCCACCGACTGGCGCACGCGGGTGCTCCACTCCAGCGATGTCCTGTAATCCGGTGCACCGACCGGCACGATGAGGAAGTCCTGCATGTCCAGGTTCTGGCCGCCATGCGCTCCGCCGCTGATGATGTTCACGGTAATCAGCGGAAGCCGCGGCTCTATTACACCTACACCGCCAGTAAGGCCACCCAGGTACCGATACAGTGGCACCCCTTCAGCCGCTGCGCCCGCCCGCGCAGTGGCCATGGATACGCCGAGCAGTGCGTTGGCGCCCAGGTTTGACTTGCTGACAGTGCTGTCAATGTCGATCAACATCCGGTCCACTGCCGCCTGGTCGGTTGCTCGCAACTCGCTCTCCGCCAGAGCCGGGCCAATAACCGTATTCACATTGCCGACCGCGACCGTAACGCCCAGGCCGTTGTAGCGGCCAGAGTCATGATCGCGAAGCTCCAGCGCCTCATGTTTGCCGGTCGATGCTCCTGATGGCACCATTGCCCTGCCGGTGGCCCCGCCTACCAATCGAACATCCACTTCCACAGTGGGCCGCCCACGCGAGTCCAGCACTTCCCTCGCAACAACTCGCTCGAATCTTGTCGAAGTGGTCATAGGTACCTCTCAGGCCCTGGTCGCATCAACGTCAAACGCAGCCACAAGCGACGTCTCGACACTCGTGGCACTCAACTCAAGCAGTCGGCGGGCCATGTCACGCGCCAGTTGCGCCTCCGAACCAGCCAGGTACTCCACCGGCGACAGGCCGTCCACACGCGCAGCAATAAGACACGGCAACAGGAGCGACGCATCATTCTCCAGGCCCGCAGGCAGACCAGGTTCTCCCGTACTCCGGTATCCGGTCCAGAAACTCAACGCTGACTGGTAAAGGTGCCCGGAAAGGTCCGGCAGGTGGATCGCCTTCAAGACCAGGTGGGTCAGGAAGAAGGCAAGGTCAAGCGCAGGGTTACCGACATGGGCAACCTCGAAGTCCAGTATCGTCAGGAACGGCTCCCGGTCCCGGATAAAGATGTTCTTCGGAGCGAAATCCCCATGAACCAGTGCTGATCCGCCGGCGAGCAGGCAATCCGTGGCCACTGAGAAATATTCGGCTAAATCAGGGTGAGCCTGCGCGGTATGCGTGAGATACGGGTGGATCCTCAACTCCTCCAAGTGTCCCAGGTCCGAAAGCAATGCCCTGTCGCCCGGCTGCGGCGACGCCGCGTGCATCAGGGCGAGCGATTCCCCGGCGACCGTGGCATGACGATCTGAAACCTCTCCGCCGAGAATATCGTCCTTCCAGAGAACAGCGGGCGGCTCCACCTTTTCGATCCCTATGACGAAGTTGTCCTCATCAGAGAAGATGAGCCGCGGGATGGTGCCGGGTGGCAACGCGGGAGCATATGCACGAATGGCAGCAGCTTCCCGCAGGATCCTGGCACGGTCAGCCAGCCACTCGCCTTCCACCTCCAGCCTGTCCAGCGCCTGCTTGACCACCACTGAACCAGCCCCCGTATCCACCGCAAACGTGATGTTGGAGACTCCGCCTTCGAGCCGGGTGACACGCAACGTGGAGTCAACCGCGCCTTGGTCCAACGAACCCCGCTGCAGCAGATAATCAGATATGTTTTCAGCAGAAAGTTCGAACATGCTGCCAGCCTCATGCGTCGCCGAAACGGCCGGTAGAAACGCTACATAACTGTATCATTACTTTCGGGGAGCGATCGCCCCGTTTCTTCAATGGCCTTGGGAAGACATACTCGTGACCATCACAGAAGACCCCCGCGTATCAAGATCAAAATCGCGGATACTTGATTCCGCCGCAGACCTGCTTGTGCGTGAAGGTGCGGCCGCCGCAACCATCGAACGCATCGCAGCAGGAGCCGGCGTCGCCAGGACAACGGTGTACCGGCACTGGCCGTCACGCAGCCACCTGGTAATGGATGCGTTTGAAACGCTGGCCGCTCCTCCACCAGTGCCGGCCACTGATGACCTCCGTAGAGGTCTGCTGGCATTGCTGGCCGAGCTGGCGTGGGCGCTGACGGAATCCAGGCGGGCGCCAATGCTGCCCGCACTGGTGGACGCTGCGGAGCGGGATGAAGAGCTCGCCAACCTTCAGAAGCGGCATACGGAACAGCGGCGAAAGCCCATGCGGTTGGTGATTGAGGCCGCAATCACGCGCGGAGAGATCCCGCGAGAAACTGACACAGAACTGGCGTTGGACCAGTTGAGCGGACCGCTGTTCTACCGCCGCCTAATCACGCATAGGCCCATCACAAAGCGATTCCTGGAGCAGGTGGTCGACGGCGCCATCGCCGCATGGCAGTCGCCACCCCATGCCTCTCCCGGCAACAGCAGCCACTGACCGGCAAACTCCATGTCCTCTTGATCTGAAGCAAGGCCATCAGCCGCCCAGGGTGCCCTGCATCGGCCACACGATCTTATCGCTGGTCACGGTTAATGCGGATCAAGCAACCTCGGGCCGGGACCTTGTTCCGAAAGCTGGTCCATGGGGTTGCGCAGCGGGCACACGTCAAGCGACAGACAGCCGCAGCCGATGCAGCCGTTGAGTTGGTCCCGTAACTGCGTCAGCCTCGCGATCCGTTCGTCGAGTTCAGCCTTCCACCCTGCTGACAGCCTGCTCCAATCAGCCGCCTTGGGAGTACGACCCTCGGGCAGCGACATCAGTGCCTCACGAATCAATGCAAGTGGAACGCCGGCCCGCTGCGCCACCTTGATGACCGCGACACGGCGCAGCACATCCCTCTGGTACCGGCGCTGGTTGCCCCGGTTGCGCCTGCTTTTGATCAGGCCTTTGCGTTCATAAAAATGAACTGCGGAAACCGCCACTCCGCTGCGTGCGGCAACTTCACCTACTGTAAGTTCTTGTTCAACATGGCCTGGATCAGGTTTCGCCACGCTCACCTCCACCTAGCCTCAAGTTTAGTTGAGGTTGGTGGGTCTGTGCCCTTTGGAACAAAGGCCTCACTGCCGGTCTCGTAACAAACTCTGACCGCCAGGAAGCTTGGACTTCACTGGCCTGCTGTCGGATACTATTCAGCCTGTTCTTCCTGATCTGGACCCCACCGTCAGGGGTTCACTTACATCGTGAACATGGCCCCACCGGGAGCACCGGAGATGCGGGTCATTCAACAGTCGGCGCCTCCACATGACGTTCATGTAGGTTTGCGCTTGACTTCAAGTAATGTTGAGGTTTTACACTCGCACTCTCTTCTAGCTCTTGAGCACGGGAACAATGAGCAGATGAATGAAGGAGTCCGCTTTGAATCCGCAAGCTGAACTGGCAATTGAAGCTTCGGACCTGGAAAAGGTCTACGGCGAGACTCGCGCTGTGGACGGGATATCGTTCGGGGTCGAGCCAGGTGAACTGTTCGGCTTCCTTGGGCCAAACGGCGCAGGTAAGACGACCACCATCCGCATCCTGTCTACCTTGCTGCGCCCCACTGGCGGCACAGCGCGGGTTGCAGGGTTCAACGTGACCTCTCACCCAAACGAGGTGCGCAAGCGACTGGGCCTCGCCATGCAGGCGGCAACTCTCGACGCCTTTTCTACAGGACGTGAAACGCTGGAGTTGGCTGGACGGCTGCACCGCATGCCTCGGGCCGATGTGCGCAGGCGCGCCGATGAATTGCTTGAACTCATGGGACTGGCATCAGTCGGCAAAAAGTTAACCGGCACCTACTCAGGCGGCATGCGGCGGCGGCTTGACCTGGCCAGTGCACTGATGCATAGGCCTGAGTTGCTCATCCTCGATGAACCAACCGAAGGGCTGGATCCTCAGAGCCGGACTGCACTCTGGGAAGAGTTGGAGCGCATCAACCAGGCCGGCACGACCATGTTGCTTACGACGCACTATATGGAGGAAGCAGACAGGCTTTGCTCCCGGCTGGCGATTATCGACAACGGCCAGATTGTTGTTGAAGGTGCGCCGGGTGAACTGAAACGCACCGTTGGCGCAGACACGGTCGTGCTCCAGTTGGAGGCAACCGATGGCCAGCTTGACGACCAGCGCGCAGAGGTGAAGCGGATGCTGGAGGGAATGGTCGATGCCAGTGCGGTGACACCTCACCCAGTGGGCGTTGCCCTCGCTGTGCCAAATGCCAGCCTCGCCATACCGGGGCTGCTGAGACGCCTCGACGGAAACGGCCTCACCATCGCTGGGCTCCAGATGAGCCAGCCCAGTCTTGACGACGTGTTCATGAAGTACACCGGCCGCCGCATCCGCGAAGAGGCCGCCGATCAGCCGATCATCATGGGATGGTAAACACATGAGTTCCATTGGCGCCTTCGCCTACGAGACGTTCTACCTGGGCCGGCGGACCATACGACGGTTCATCCGGGTGCCGGCCAACTTCATCAGCATCATATTCTTCCCGCTGATCCAGCTACTGGTATTCAGCCAGCTATACCAGGACATTGTCCAACTGCCAGGATTCGGTGATCAGTCGAATTACCTCGCGTACCTTGCGCCTGGGCAGGTCGCCTTCACAGCCTTCATGGCGGTGGCATGGTCAGGCTATGGCCTACTTGTCGAGTACCGCACCGGCTATCTCGACAAGCTTCGGGCCAGCCCCATAGCCCGCTGGTCCATCCTGGGCGGTGAGATGGCACCCTTGTTCTTGCAGGCAGCCGCCATGGCAGGAATCCTGCTAGTCGTCAGCCTGGTCCTGGGAGCGAGGATCGTAACCGGTGTGGGCGGCTTCCTGTCTATCCTCGTCATCGCCGGCTTCTTTGGGATCGCCCTCGCCGGTGCAAGCTTTATTCCTGCACTGCTCACCAAGAGCGAACAGGCGACCAGCACATTCAGCCTGATGTTGTTCCCGGTCTTCTTCATGTCGACGGCCTTCGTGCCGGCGGCGCTGATGCCGGGTTGGATGCAGGCCATTAATGAATGGAACCCCATCACCTTCGTCATTGAGGCCATACGCTCGATCATGGTCACCGGCTATGAATGGGACGTCATCGGGAAAGCGCTGCTTTCCATGGGGATCCTCGCCTTGATCCTCAATTCGGTGACTCTATGGGCCTTCCGGCGGCTGGCACGCTGATCCACGCAGCTACATCAATCGGGTACGGAGCCTATCAACGGCTCCGGACCCGGCCCTGCTGAACTGGCCGAAATCATCGGTCGCGGCTCCGTGTGAACAATCAGTTCGAATACGTCTGGCCGACCATAGTGGCCAGCCACGTCCAGCATCCATTTGGGACCGCTGAGGCGTTTCGGGTCCACCTCCGCGTACAGGATTCCTTCGCTCTCTGAAAGGGGGCCGACTATGAAATCACCGCCAGGGCTGAGTATGGCGCTGTTGCCAACGTTGATCCATTCTGGCGCGTCGGCATAAAACTGCTTCTTGAAGTCGTACCGGTCCGGGATGTCACCCTTGCGAAGGGCCATGCAGCAGCCCAGCACATAGACCTGCCCTTCCTTGGCGATGTGCTGCAGGGTGGCCAGCCATGTGTCACTTCGGTCCCATGTGGCGGCGACGTAGATCTGCGTGCCCCATGCGTACATTGCGTACCGGGCCAGCGGCATATAGTTCTCCCAGCAGATCAGGCCGCCGAGCCTGCCCAGCGGAGTGTCGTAAACCTCCAGCGTGCTGCCATCGCCCTGGGCCCAGACCAGCCTCTCAGCAGCCGTGGGCACCAGCTTGCGATGCTTGCCCATGATCTCACCCCGGTCATTGATGTACAGGAGGGTGTTGTAGAGTGAGCCTCCGCTTGCCTCCGTATTGCGCTCGGTGACTCCCATGACCACATGAGCCTTGGCACGCTTGGCGGCCTGGCCTAGCTTCTTCGTAGCCTCGCCTGGTATGTCGACTGAATTGGCGAGCAGCTCGCCGTAAAGCTCATTCAACATCCCTGCCTGCCCCGGGGGAATGGCCCAGGCCCAGTCTGGGTATGCCGGAATGAACGATTCAGGGAAGGCGACCAGTGCAGCGCCGCCACGTCCGGCTTCCAGGATTAATTCGCATGCCTTATCAACCGTGGCCTCCCTGTCCAGGAACACCGGCGACGCCTGCACTGCTGCTACCGTGAAAGCGGCGTCTGGAGTCGACATGCTGGTGCCTCGTTCGAAAGAATGCCAGGTAATCGGACGCGAACCCGCGCCTGCTGCGATTTTCTCGGCCAATCATAAACTGCTGCTCCTCGAGCGCGCCTGCGTCGCGCCCTCACCAGTGCCACCAGCTAAACCCGGATCTGAGGCTCACCTATGGACACTGTCGGAAACGTGCTGGAACTTCTTCACGGAGCGCGTGACCGGTCGCCGGTTTTTCAGGCGACTCTTCGAACTTGGCACAACCCAGCGCGGACACGTGAGGCACTGGACAGATGGGCATCGCGACAGTCGCATGGAAGCGTGGCGATGTTGACCTACTCTGGCCGGTCAGAGCCTGTACAACCCCGCGATGAAATCACTGAGCAGGTCTCTCGCCTATGGGTGCGGCAGCAATCACACCTGCGCCACGAGATCGACCTTCCAGGTGGAAAGGGCGTCAGCGTCAAGGTCATCAACGGAGACCTCTGGCTGGTCTATAGTCCTTGGAGCGGAGTCATCACAAATGAAGACTCCAAACGTCCGGGGCGGATGCAGGACAACGTGGACGAGAATCTACCCAGTGCATTCGACCCTGCGCCACTTATCCCCGCAATTTCATCCCTTGAAGTTCTTGAACGTACGGTCCAAGCCGGCCGAGAAGCCATAAGGGTATCGGCGCTGGCCCGTCAGAAACGCTACCCGCACGCACCCTGGCATGGTGCAGATCAATACGAACTGCTGGTGGATGCCGAGCGCGGTGTACTCCTGCGTTCGACCGCACTGATGGATGGCCAGGCCTTCGCTGGCGACGAAATAGTGAGCGTGACGTTCGACGAACCTGCGCCCGACGACACGTTTACCTTTGTTCCGCCACCCGGGACAAAGCGGCGTTCGACGGATCCTCCAGGGGAGAAGTTGTGGTGGCGCCTGTTGTGGCGGCTCCGGGGAAAGCGCCCTCGGCCATGATCCTGCGGACCTCCGGCCAGCTGTCAGCCGCCCACTTCTCCACCTCGGCAACCACACGGTCCTGCACGCCAATGTCCCAGAGGGAGTGGACCGGACCATCCAGAATACTGGTCGTTACAAGTGATCCTGCATCGGCAAGGATCTTCCCCAGCCGCCCTTCCTTCGCCGCAACAAAGTCAGCATATGAAGATTCATCTGCTCCGAACACCAGGTGAACAAGAACGCCACGCGACACGGCAGCAGACAGGTTATCGAGGAACTTGCTGCTCATCCATGAGGGGTGTTCAACGCGACCGTGCCGAGGCGACCTGCGCCGGATCATGCTCAACTTGGCGGCCACAATCCGTTGATATGCCTGTCGGCGCTTCGGCTCAAAAATAGCCCGCAGCGTCCGAAGCCTGAGCCCTCGCTGGACATATCCAAGGGTATTGACGTTTTGCGCCACCCGCATGGACTTCTCCTGGCCCAGCACGGAGTCACGCAGGGGAGGCGACAGCAACACGGCCGCCCTGACATTTGGATGCTCCGCCGCAACATCAAGGGCGCAGCGAGATCCGAAGCATGACCCCACCACAGCCACGGACTCGATGCCCTGCTGCGTTAGGAAGTCCACCGCTCCAGCCACATCCTGGCTAAATGATCCCCTGAGGGAGAACTGGTCAACAGCGCCGGTGCTGTCACCGGTGCCACGGTACGTGAACCGGATCGCCGGGAAGCCACGGTCGCTAAGCCTGTGTCCAAGGCGTTGCCACACCCTGTTGCGGCCGGATGCGAGGTAGTACCCCGCGCTGTTCGCGATCACGAATCCCAGGTTGCGGTACCCGGCCCCCGGGTGGGTGATGACGCCAAACAGGCTCTCCCCGCCCGCATGGAAAAACACCGGTGAATCAGTCGCAGTCACAGTGTTTGTCATCACCATGGCCATCGTCATCCCTCCTGCGAGCCGTCAAATACCTGTTCCATCCACGACAGGGTCGCTTCCAGCGATGAGGCGGTGAGCGGCCGCCGCTCTTCCGGAACAAATCCATCGCTTGTACTGACCCACCACGTCTCGTCTCCCGCCGCACAAACCACGTCGGCATCATGCCCCTTGTCAGCAAACAAATCTCTCAGCGCAACGTGCGCCTTTGAAGGCCGGCCACGAGCGCCCATGGACACAATCAACACGGACATCGACCGAGTTTCAGGGCATCCGTCAATCTGGCGGGGCAGCGCATCCTCATAAAAGCGGTGCGAAAGCGGGTACCCCAGTATGTCCACGGAGCCATTTGCCTGCATCGCTTCCAGCAGCTCGGCAGATGTCGTTGGAGTCGAGCCGCCTCTGCTGAACTGGCCTGCCCACCTGGCCCTGAAGATCTGGCGGAACAGGTCGCGCCCACTCACGACCGGGTCCCATAGCGCCAGGGCATCTGCGGACAATTGTTCAGCGGCTGCAGATGCAATCTGCGCCCCCCAGTTGGTGCCCATAATGGCAAAAGGCCGCCCCTTCAACTCAGCGACAAGAGGCCCGGCGACGCATAGAGCATCTTCCAGCATTGACTCGAATGACGTTTCATTGGAGTCGCCGGAGCTTTCGCCAAGCCCCCTGTAATGGAAGCGACGCACCGCGATTCCGCGATCAGCCAGGGAGCGTGCAAGCAGGACCTCTCTACGGTAGTTCTGAGAAAAGGCCAGGCCGAATGAACCGCATATGAGCGCTCCGCCGCTAGGCTCACCGCCGGGCATGTGGGAATAAACGAGTATCCGCTCACCATTTTTATCGATATATTCGGCTGTCTCGGTCCCGCCTGTATCCGGGTTGAATTGAACTGCCTGGGCCGTGCCGGCAAACATGTTCATCAGGCCCCTTCACCATGTATGTCCGCGTACAGGAGCATCGGGAACTCCTCCCGGATCGCGTACTCGAACCCGTCGCCGCTTAGCCGGTAGTTTCTCCAAAATGTGCCGTTCTGACGTCCAACTTTATCCAGTTCGAAGTTCGCAGGGACATTGAGCATTGCGATGATGCGGCCCAGCCCAATATCCTTGTCCTCGATCATCCGCCGAATTTCCTCGTTCTCCACGGATATCTCTGTCTCCGCCCTGCAGACCACCATGTCCCGGCTGCGGCATACCAGGTTCACGGCGCGGCAAATCCGCCCGCCGCGTATATCCTGCGACACGACCTCGATGGTGATCGGCGCTCCGAAGTACGCGGAAAGTGTTCCCTGGAGCGTGCCCGGAGTGGCGAGGAGCAGACGCCACAGGGGCCTGAACTGCCTTATCTTGTCCAGTACGGATTGCTGGTCGACTATCTCAGCCACGTTTCGACTCCTGATTTCCAGCCCCAGCAGGTTTCGTCGGCTGGTCTAACCCGTAGTCAACTCACACCAGGTACTTCCTGAGCACCTTGCCGAGCGGGTTCTTGGGAATGGCATCGCGAAATTCCACGATCCTCGGCACCTTGAACTCGGCCAGGCGTTCGCGGCAGAAGGCAATGATCTCGGCCCGGTCACAGGGTCCAATGGCAACGACCACCGCCTTGACTGTCTCTCCACCACCCGCTGGTCCGGTCACTCCCACCACCACCACTTCTGACACATCCTTGTGCTGGGCAATGACCTGCTCCACCTCCACCGGGTCAACCTTGTTCCCGGCGGTCGATATGAAGATCTTCTTGCGGCCGGTCACGTATAAGGCGCCCGTCCCATCCAGGTGGCCCAGGTCGCCAGTGATGAACCACCCATCTTTAAATGATTCACGCGTCGCCTCTTCCATCCCGTCGTACGCCTGCGTAAGTGTCGGGCTGGATATGGCTATCTCCCCGGTCACACCGGGAGCACAAACCCGGCCATCTTCATCGCGTACCTCAACCCGGCCGTGCCCTATGGGCCTGCCCACAGATAGGACAGACTCGGTTGGGTCATCATCCAGGTTGATTGTCACGGAACCCGCTTCGGTGCATCCATAAAGTTGGCGAACGTGCGCTCCATGGCGATCCAAAAACTTCCGGTGAATCTCGGGTGACAGGTGTGCGCCCGCTGAAAAGCAGAGCCTGAGTGAGGTGAGATCAGTCACACCGGACGGCTTAGTATCAGCGAGCGCATCAAAGATGAATGGCACACCCGGGAACACAGTCACCCGCTCACGTGCAATGAGATCAAGCACCGGCCTGCGCCGGAACTCCTCTTCCATCACTAGCGTTGCACCTGAGCGCACGGCAGCCATCAACGCGTTGCCCAGGCCGTGAGCGTGAAACAGCGGAACCACCGCCAACACCACGTCGTCAGACGTGACACCCACAGTGGCCGTGAACCCTGCGGACTCAGCGATAAGGTTCCGGTGTGTTCTCGATACACGCTTTGGCTCTCCTGTGGAGCCAGACGAGTACCCGTACAACGCCACCGTATCCAGAGTGACCGGCGGGAATGAGGCCTCTGCCGTTCCCGAATCCTCACAGCCGTGGCGCTCAGTCACAAGAATCTTCACACCTGATACGCTGAGAGCATCCCTAAGACGTCCAGCAATTTCATCCGTGGTCACAACGCAACTTGCACTGGCGTTTCGGATGTAACGCGCCACTTCCTCAGGAACGTAAGCCGGATTGAGAGGTACAGCCACCGCTCCAAGGCTTATGGTGGCAAGGAATGTGATTGCGAACGCCGGTGTATTGGGCAGCAGCAAGACCACTGCATCCCCACTGGTAACTTCCAGTTGAGCCAGCCGGGCCATCCGCCCCGCGACTGCCCGCTCAACATCACCCCAGGTGAGGCGAGTTTCGTCGTAAACAATGGCCGTCTTGGAATGATATTGAGACGCGGTCGCACGAAAAAGCTCAGCCATGCTGCCATGAGCATCCAGCGCCTCTGGCCCGGTGGACGGTGCAGCCACTCCAACCACAGCGTCAGTCATCCTGCTGCCCATCCATGTGCGCCTGCACAAAAGTTGCGATGCTGGCTATGTCCTGTATGTCTTCACGCCCGATCGCACTCTCATCGATCTCAACGTCGAACTCTTCTTCAAGCCCCACCACCAACTGGATCAGTCCAGCTGAGTCCAGCCCCAGTTCCTCCAGCAGCCGTGTCTGCGAATCAATCTCATTCGCCGGGACATCCAGGTTTAGCTCTTGGAGCAGGATCGCCTTGATCCGTTCGTGAAGCAGGCTCGTTTCTTGCATACTCTCCGCCTCATTTCGACTGCCCAGCGTCGGGCTTACGCGCAGGGAACACATCTGCATGACAGTCACTGATTTGAAGCCAAATATTTACGATAAATACTCCTAGGAAACGGATAAGCGCCGAGTTAAGGAACGGCTAGGGAATACGCCGCTGAAACTAGCACACCGCAAGAGGTTCGATATATATGTGCGGTGAATGTCCGGTCACATAAGTACTGACCATTAATGCGGCGTGTTTCGTAATTGTGTCTGGCAGTGATTTCGGGAGGGTGAACACCAGTTCGCGCAGCGCACCGATGACCCAAATTTCCGGCCGTTCACCCGTTTGGACCGTTCAAACATATTTACGTAAGGCGCAAGATCAAATCAGGGGTCCTGGGACCGCCTGCCTTCGCAGTCGCAGCACCGCTTGCAACCTCTGTAGAGTCTGGCGGCCGGTTCCGGCAACTGGCTGACGTCACTACCAGCGGCCGCCACGACGACCGGCAAACCGCTACTGGTGCCCCGTGGGAGAAGCGTTGTCTCTGGCAATACTGGTTGGAGGGATGGTCCTGGTCACACTTGCAGTGTTCGACCAGGTCATGACTGTCGTGGCTGTCGGTGGCGGCGGCGGGCCATTCACGTCCCGCATCACGTCTGGGCTATGGCGCCTCTCGCTGGGAATACATCATCGAGTCCACAAGCATGGGCTGCTTCAGGCCATGGGCATCGCAGTAACGCTATCCATCCTTGCCCTGTGGTTCGTAGCCTTATGGCTGGGTTGGACGCTGATATTCGCGGCAGGCGATATGGCCGTGGTAGACAGCCTGACGGGGGAGCCAGCCGATGGCTGGACACGCCTTTACTATGCCGGCTACACGCTGTTCACAATGGGCAACGGCGACTACCGCCCTGACGGGGCTGGATGGCAGGTGGCCACGGTTCTTGCAAATGCCACCGGTCTCGCCCTTGTCACACTCGCCATCAGCTACCTGGTTCCAGTGATACAGGCGGCCGTTCACCGCCGAAGCGTCGCGGCGACCATCGCCGCCGTGGGCGGCACACCGGAAGGGATCATCAACCGGGCATGGAATGGCAGCGACCTGTCCGCCATTGAACAGCACGCCGTTTCGCTTACGTCCGATATTGGACTGATCAACCAGCGCCACCTGGCGTACCCGGTCCTTCATTACTTTCACGACAATGACCCACGGTCCGCATTCGCTCCTCGCCTGGCCGCCCTGGATGATGCGCTCTCAATTGCTTCCGAAATGGTGGCTCCAGACCAGAGTCGAGAGAGCAGTTGAACACAGGGGTGTGCATAATACTCTTACCGCGGTGGCTATCGTTGCCTAATTAGCGCTGGGCCTCCAGATCTGTAAAACAGACACTAAAGGACGGACACGATTTCAAGGCTCTGGCCACACATCAGCGCGGGCAGAGGCCTTTGGTGCCTCTCCATCGCACCGTAATCCCAACTTACCATACCGAGCAGACAAGTAAGGCCGCCTTTGTTATCTGCGAAAACTGGACCGCCACTGCTTCCTCCACCTATATCGGCGCTGCGAGCGGCAGCAAGCTGAGTGCGTAGCATCTAATGTTCGTCAAAGATGAGCACTCTAGCTTCACAATACCGGTGGACCCCTCGTCGGCACCAGTTAAAACCGCGCGCCGCAGCGGCTACGACCATGGAACTTTCCGTCTGTTTCTCACGTCTATACTAGTGCAGATTGACCACATACTAGGAGACTTAAGTGTACAAGACTCTATCAGTCGTTGGCATGATAGGCCTTATCGCATTGGTAGGGTGCCAGAGTTCGCCCCCATCCGGGCAATTGACCCCTGGTAACAGCACATCTACAACCAATGTCGCAGAGTTCGCAACCGCGATTGACTCAAACACACCGGATCCAATACGACTGAATGTAGGCGGTACAGTACTCGAGTTTAGATTGGAGTTCACTGACCCTACAACCAAAACAGAGGCTGTTCAGTTCAAGCTCAAGATCACGAATGTAGGCGACCGAAGCATAAGTGCTGATATGCATCCATCCGACTTGTGGATTTTTGTCAAGGACGCCCAAGGATCAGACGTGTGGAACACGGTGCCTCAGGGTTTCTTAGCAGAGCCAGCGGATGGGTTTAGCTTAGCACCTGGCGATTCTCATACGATCGTCCAAAATTGGGATTTGCTCAACCGGAATGGTGATCGTCTATGGTCAGGAACTTACTCAGCCAGTGCTGAAGCTCACTTCGTAGTTATCGGAGAGTCTGTCCGGCCAAAAACTGCAGTTGTCATTCCGGACCACGCTTTGACAATCGACAGGTAGCTCAGTAAGCACATAAGACTAACCAACAGAAGCCCCGCTGGATGACAGCGGGGCTTCTGGCATAAGTTGACGCTACTGGCTAACAGCCAAAAACAGGTGCACAGCTATCATACGATACAAAACCTCCTCCCGCGTCCTCATCTATTTCCAAATAGATATGACCTATCCCACTGTAGACGTACGTAGTTTCGCTTCCTGCAAAAAGCACTCCCCTCAGCGACACGTCACCATATGGAGAGTTAAATGGAATGGCTGAAAAACAACGCCCTGCTCTTGTCGGTTTTCGTGAACATCTTGATGCTGGCGGTGTGGGTATTTTACGCCACCCTCCTGTACAGGGATTACAGGCGACGTCAGCGACCACGTCTCATAATCCATCAGTCCCGGGGATACAGCACGAATTCAATTTGCCTGTTGATAAATATGAGTCAACAACATTTAAACGTGGAATGTGTCATGGCAGTGGTCCACGACTCCGAAAAGAGCTACAAACGGATAGTCACGAGCTATGACGATATCTCCTTGGAATCAACACCGCATGAAGCCGAAGCCAGGCTGAGACAGGGACCGCTTTCCCCCGGGGCGTTCATACCGCTTGGGACGTTTGATGATCTGTTGACAGATCCTCAGGAAGGAATACCCGGTACCCCGCTGCCGGCTGATGATGTCCACACAATTGAAATAAGAGCCGTCGCAGCATTCGGATCGGAAGACAAACCCGTCGGCGCGCGCCGGGAGTTCTCTGTAAACACCACAGGAGATAGCTTGCAAGTTCGCCCGGCAAAGCACTACACAAAGCAGATGTCATCCCGCTCGGAACGGCGCGAAGTCATGGAGTGGCTGGAGGAATGCCTGAGGCTTGCATGAGGCTTGGCTGGACGGCACAGGCACGGCCTGGCATAGGGCTGCCCGTCCTCCGAACGCCGCAGAGGTGCGTGTTGTCATTCGATTTAAAATGACTGGTATGGGAGATTGAGAGTGGCTGATGGCGACGGATTGACGGAAAACAAGCAGGGGCATGACATCATCGCCATGGGCGCCTCTGTAGTGGTACTGAGTTATCCTTCGAAACCTTGGCGCCAGGGCATCGGACGCCACGGAATCAACCGTAGCGCCCAATGCCTGCAACCTCAAAACCCACCGCTACTCCTGTGGCGTGACGACAGTGCGGCTTCCAACGCCGCTGCGCCTCCTGTACAGGACAAAACCCACGACGCCGGCGATAAGCCACAATGGGCTTAGTACCGCCAGCCAGATGCCCAACTGAGCCGCCACAATCCCGACATCCGCCAGCACGTTCACCGCATTGCGGCCGGTTCCAGCCGGGTTCCACGCCGCCCTGATGCCCGGCCTCTCCTTGACCTGCACCGAAAGCGTGCTGGTTGCCTCCGACCGTCCAGCTTCGCTCTCGCCGCTGATCTTCAGCGTTGCCCTGTACGGGGCAGGACGATGGTTCTCATAAACATGCGTGGCAGCAGCCACGGTGACCCCGGGCGCAAGCGTCCCGGTCACCGGCGCCGAGCCATCACCAAAATCCCATGCGAATTCGAGATCTTCCAGTCCGCTCGGCCTCGTAAATGAACCTTCGACCTGGAGCTCATCACCCGCCGCCACAGTCTTGTCCTCACCTGCGAATATCTCGATCACTGGTATCTGGCTGACGGTCATGATCATCGTGTCCTGCCCCTCGGCCACCTCCGAGTCACCGGTACCGGTGATGTCCACCGTCACAACGTATGGCGAATCACTGTCGTCCCGGTATGTGTGACTCACCGCCGCGGTCACACGCCCGCCATCGCCCGCCATCGGTGCGGTGCGGCTAACGGTGACGGGGTTGGAGCCATCACCGAAGTCCCAGGTGACAGTGAACTCATCCACGCCTTCAGGCGGTGACAGGATGGCCTGGAACCGGCTGGAGACGCCCACTGCGCCCGTACGGTCTGGCCCCGCATCCACATGCAGTTCAAGGGGCGCCGCCCTGAGGCTCATCCTGATGAGTGAGAAAGCGGAGCTTTGTGTCAGGTAGTCCAGCCTGCCCTGCAATGACTCAATCTCCTGCTGGACCTTGGAAAGCTCAGCCTGCACAGATATGGCATCCTCAATCGTCTCCGCCCTGTCGAACAGCGTCCTAAGCGCCTGCTCTGTGGCTTCCAGTGCGCCCAGGCGCGACCCCAGGTCCGTGTGCTCCTCTGTGAAGTCCTCGCTTACAGTCCGCTCGGACTCAACCTGGACAGAAAGGTCCCGGAAGGCGTCCAGGGCCTCGTCAAGCCGCTCTGCCGGAACCCTCACGGAGATTACCCCTTCATGACCCCTGACCTGCTCTGATGACACCACCCATCCGTTCATGCCACGGGTCACAGATGAAATTTCATTCATGGCGTCACGCACGGCAGACACCGTCAGGTTCATGTCGACGGTGCGGATAATGATGCGGTCCCCGGCCGAGTTCGCTATGTCTCCGTCCAGCCCAACCCTCTCGGCATCTTCTTCCTGCAGACTGTCGCTGAAGAACATGCTCGCCGGAGTCGCGGCCGGGGGTGGAACCGGCGTGGGCTGAGCGCCGCCAGGCCCGGGCTGCCCTGCCGGGCCCGGGTTCCCATCCTCTCCTGAACTTCGGTCCGCAGAAAACCCGGACCCATCGCCGTCAAGGTTGACGGCAGAATCTGAGCCCCCACATGCTGCAAGTGCGGAAATCACGAGGAGCAAAAGTGCAGTCATCAAGACTGGGCGCAGCGGCATCGGTGACATAGTCGTCCCCTTGGTTGGGTGGGTGGCCGGGAAGTTTATACCGGCCGGGCGTAACCGGATTGCAGCCGGTTAAACGCGCGTGTGTTGTTACTGCTCAAGACGATTGCGGGAACAATATTGTTCCCCGCCCCCGCTTTCATGATGAACATGACCACGCGTTACAAACATTCCTTTAACCTGTAGAAAATGGCCCTGTATCAATCACATGTGCCAACAACTCCATAAACCGCGCACGTTCCCGGCAGCAAAGATTCACCACTCACAAGGAGTCGCAAATGGCTGACAACAAGAAGGTACTGGTAACCGGCGGCGCCGGACTGATTGGCAGAACGCTGGCCGAGCGGCTGGGCGACCGATACGACTTCACATCACTGGACAGGGCTGAAGCATCAGGCATGCGCTCATTCACCGGTGACATCTCAAATCTGGAGGTGATTCGTCCTGCGTTCGACGGTCAGCACACTGTCGTTCACCTGGCGGCAGACCCAAACGCCCAGGGGAATTGGGAGTCCAACCTGTCCAACAACTTCATCGGCACGTACAACGTGTTTGAGGCTGCCCGCGAGGCCGGGGTGAAGCGGGTGATATTCGCCAGTTCCAACCACGCTACTGGCGGTTACTACCTGGACCCGCCGTGGAAGCATATTTGCGATGGCGAGTTCAGCAAGATCAAGCAGCCGTACCCTCTGGTGGATGAGACGTACCAGATACGCCCGGACGGCTACTACGGCGTGTCCAAGGCTTACGGAGAAGCGCTGGGCAGTTACTACAAGGATTACCACGGCATATCATCCGTACACCTCCGCATCGGGTGGGTGCTTTCCAACGACGACCCCACGTTCTCGCCGTTCGCACTATCCCTGTGGCTCAGTCATCGTGACGTGACACAGATTGTCCGCCTCTGCATTGACGCGCCTGAGTCGCTCGATTACGGCATCTACTACGCCACCTCAGATAACAAGTGGAAGATTTTCTCCATAGAGGCGGCAAAGAAAGACCTTGGCTACGCCCCGGAAGACGCCGCCGGGGAAGAGTTCACACCTGGCCCGCCCCCAGGCCGAAGGTAAACGTGGGGCGTCGTGCATGTGGCGCAGATGCTCAACCCAATGGGCGGTGGATGCCATGAGGTGGATTCAGACGCGCTGATCCGTCTCATGGGTGGTATGGGGGAATCAGGAAATGCCAACGATAAAGGTCACCGGCCGACGTGCCCGGCGCAAAGCAGTGCTGTCCGCCTACAACACGCTGGTGTATTCGCTCGGCGCTTACTTCCAATCAGTACGAGAGCACCGTGGCTTGGACCAGGAAGATGTAGCGTCACAGACCGGCATGGGCCAAACCCACGTGAGTTGGATCGAAACCGGGGCGTGGGACCAAGCTGGCGAAGATCGCATCCGGGACTACATCCGGGCGGTCCGCCTGCCCAACGAGTCGCTCCTCATCGATGTCCTGGAAGAGCTGGATGACCTTCACAGGGTGCTGCCCAGGTCACTGTCTTAGCAGCGCAGGCCCGGCGTGTAGTGGTAAATGGCAGAGGCCCGCTAAAGCCAGTCATGGCACGCTCATGCTGTCGCCTTACGCGCGCTCCACAGCGGCAATCCGCCTAATTTGATGCCTGCTCGGCGGCCCTCGGGCACCGGGCTGTCATACAATTACCGTTCGTGCACGCATCAGAAACCACTCCGCCAAGTACACCGCGGGTCGTACAGGCAACTCCATTCTTTTACGGATGGGTCATAGTCGCAATCGCGGCGCTGGCAATGTTTGCGTCAGCGCCCGGACAGACCTATACATTCTCCGTATTCCTAAATCCTGTAATAGAAGAGCTGCGGTGGTCCCAGACCCTTATTACCACCCTCTACTTCTTTGGTTCACTGACGGCAGCCGGCCTTATAGTGTTCGTTGGCCGGATGCTGGACCGCTTTGGCCCCCGGATCATGCTGGTCGCCGTAGCGGTGGTATTTGGATTGGCCGCCCTATGGATGAGCCGGGTGGACCACCCGTTCGAGATGTACGCAGGGTTTGCCGCCATCCGCACCCTCGGGCAGGGGGCGCTCACGCTCATACCGGCTACCATGGTTTCCATGTGGTTCGTCAGGAGCCGCGGCAAGGTTCTTGCCATAGCAACCCTGGGGGGAGCATTGGCGAGTGGCGCTTTCCCGCCTCTCGTAAGCTTCCTGATCTCGCAGGTGGGATGGCGGGAAGCGTGGGTGGCGCTTGGCTTCATAATCTGGGGACTGCTGATCATCCCTGCAGCCGTCTTTGTCAGGCGAATGCCGGAATCTGTGGGGCTTCTGCCCGACGGTGATCGGCCCGGCAGGTGGGAGCGCGGTTCTGCCGAAAACAATCCTGATGATGCATGGACACTCAGCGAATCTCTTCGCACACGTTCGTTGTGGCTTTTGATCATCGCGGGGTCTGCCCAGTCGCTCATAGGCACCGGGCTAATGTTTCACCAGGTCAAGCTGCTGTCCGAAAAGGGGTTGGACCCCGCCTTGGCGGCGTCAGTGTTCACGGTCATAGCTCCCATGTTGATCGTTGGCCAGTTCTTAGGAGGGTTCCTATCCGACCGCTTCTCCATGCGTTACCTTATGGCAGGGGGGCAGATATCCCTTGCGGTGGCCATACTGTTGGTGCTGGCTATCTCCGAACCGTGGCAGGCTTACGTTTACGGTGCCCTTCTCGGCCTGACCACCGGCTCATTGATGAATATCAACCATGCGGTTTGGCCGGCGTACTTTGGCCGCAAACACCTCGGGAGCATACGTGGAGTGGGAAACGTGGGCATGATGGCGTCAGCAGCCTTCGGCCCCCTGCCACTCGCCTACCTGTTTGACCAAACAGGCGCATATACCACCGGGCTGATCTTGTTCCTGGCACTCCCTCCAATCTCCGCCGCAGCGGCGTTCTTCGCCATACGGCCGCGAAAGACCACGCCATCCAACCCGGCTCAAGCCTGACGAACGTCACCTGGAACCTCGTACCGTGGCATCGGGTCTGGGTACCCGGTCATCCGTACGGTTCTCATGGCATACACATTCCACGGAACACGCCCGGCCCGCAGGCGCCGGCAATCAGCAGCAACAGCAGCGCGTTGGCCATGAACGCGGTAGCTCCAAGGAGCGTGGCAGACATCCTCAAGCTGCGGCCGTCCACGCTCCGTGCGGTAACAATCGCAGCTCCGGCAACAACCGACCCCGCCGCCAGCAACAGCGAGAACGTCTGGTAGAAAGCCATCCTGTCTGGATGGTCAAACCCCACGTCAACTGGCTCCGTGGGAACAAATATGGCGATGAGCGCCAGCACCAGCGCAATAACGCTCAAAGCCAGGGTGACCGCCCCACTGTGAACAAGAGTATTCGCGGTGCTGTTCGCCATCGAGTCCTCCATACCAGTGTCGATTGCGAGGGGAATGGTACGACAGCGGAACGGCACAGTCCTACCCACGAGTGACGCACATCAGTTGGCTGTGTTCTGCGTTCGCCACGAATCACCGGCCAGTCTTACAGCAGGCCTACACCTTCGGACATGTCATATCGCCAATCGCGGTGAAGCCCGGAAGGTGCGCTGAGATGCAACTTGAAAATTGCGGTAAGCGCTCTGTAAGCGCAAGACTCCCCCCGCTGGAGTGAATGCCGCATCACCGGCGGTCCGCATCACCTGTGTTGCCGGGTGATCTGGCCACACATAAGAGGTTGGCGTTGGTCATGGCCACCACCACTTGAAAAACCTTGGCTGAAACGCCCCGGGACTGGCGTGTCAAGCCCGTTTTTGGAATAAACGGCAAGATCACGGGGACTTTGCGCACAAGCTGGGACACTGTCAGGTTTGTGCAGGTCGCGCAAGAAGTCGCCGGGAAAAGATTGCCATGACCGTGCTCGCGGACCGTGTGAGGGAGCTTATTTAGCGTGGTCACATGAACAAGCGGCGAAACCCGGACAACCGGAACGCCGAAGGAGAATGGCAATGGCACAGAAAATAGAAGAGATTATGACCCGGAACCCGATTGCGCTCGAAGATTCCAGCACGGCGCTGGACGCCGCCCGCGCCATGCGCGACGCGGACATAGGAGACGTAATCGTCACCAGTGGCGGTGCCGTGCATGGCATACTCACTGACCGTGACATCGTGGTGCGCGCTGTTGCAGAAGGGCGGGAGCCGTCCAGCGTCAGGGTTGGCGACATCTGCAGCTCGGACCTCGTCACTGTGTCGCCTGGGGACGACGCGGTTGAAGCCGTGGAAATGATGCGCCAGAAGGCAATCCGCCGCCTCCCGGTGGTGGAGAACGGCAACGCCGTGGGCATCCTGTCCATCGGTGACCTTGCGATCGAACGCGACAGCGAATCGGCCCTGAGCGACATCAGCGCAGCTCGACCGAACAACTGATTCAGCGCCTCCGCCAGTGGAACCAAGGCGTTCCGTGGCGCCTTAGCTCCACCAGGCGCCACAGGCGCACCCGCTCTCAGCCCCGCCTCAAAACAAGATGCGGGGCTGAGTTGCGTATAAACCTGATCGCTATTGGCCGCCCAACGCTGTGCTACTGCGGCCCGCAAGTACGGGCTGCCAGATCTCATGCCATATCTGGCCTCGAACCAGACCACGGACGCGCCTCCTCAAACGCGGCGGCCGCACGCAGCACGGTTGACTCATCCCTCAACCGGCCCACAATGTGTAGCCCCACCGGCAGACCGTCCACAAACCCGCAGGGAATCGTCGCCGCAGGCTGACCAGTCATGTTGAACGGATACGTGAACGGGTAGAAGCCGGTTATCGAGTCAATCTTCTGCCCGGCTATCACCTCGGGCCGGTTTGCGGGATCAAACGCGGTAATGGAGGTGCTCGGCGTAAGCAGCAGGTCAAACCTCTGCATCACCCCATCCATGTACAGCCTCAGTTCGTCTACCGCCCTGAGCGACCGTGCGTACTGATATCCGGTGATTGCTTTGCCCCGCTCCAACGCTGTGCGTGCGCTATGCCCCAACAGCTCCGCGTTTTCTTCAAGCAGATGCCCGTACTGAACATACGCGTTTGCCCCGAAGACGTTCCAGAAGTGGCCGGAATAATCAGGACTGATGGATATACCGGAATCCTCAACATGGTGCCCGAGCGACTCAAATACCTTTACAGCCTCCCCGGCTTGACCGGCCACACCTGGGTCCACTGCGCCGTGTCCCATATCAGCGCTCCAGCCAATTCTCAATGGCCGCAACGGCCGGTCCAATTCGGCTGTGAAATCCGGCGGAGCTTCCCTGAGGTACGGCTGCGGGTCGCGTGGGTCCGGCCCGGAGAGCGCATCCAGGAGCAGGGCAGCGTCACGCACGCTGTTGGACATGGGTCCAGACTGGGCAAACTGGTTCGGGTCAGGTCTGCCAAGGCCGCCAGCACGCGGAACACGGCCCTGCGATGGCTTGAAGCCAAAGACGCCACAGAAGCTGGCCGGGATGCGGATCGAGCCGCCGCCATCACTCCCCACGCCAATGGCGCACAGTCCTGTGGCAAGTGCAGCAGCAGCGCCGCCGCTTGAGCCGCCGGTGGTGCGCTCCACGTTCCAAGGGTTGCGGCACGGCCCGATGATCTCGTTGTCGGTCACCGTCTCAAGGTGAATTGCTATCTCCGGCGTGTTCGTCTTGCCAATGATTATCGCCCCTGACGCCCGCACCCTCTCCGTCACCACCGAGTCCCGGTCCGGCACGGCGTCAGCAAAAATACGGGAACCTAGGGTGGTGCGGATGCCAAGCGTGGCCTCAATGTCCTTCAGTGAGATTGGCACCCCGTGCAACGGCGGCAAGTGATCGCCTCTCATCACCGCGGCTTCTGCAGCCCGGGCAGCCTCCATGGCCTGCTCAGCGCAGACGGTTATGTACGCATGGATGACCGGGTCGATGCGCTCTATACGTTCAAGGTAGGCTTCCACAACCTCTACGGGTGAGATTTGCCTTGAGGCAATCATCTTCGCCTGTTTCCAGGCGGGAGTGAATGCCAGTTCCCTGGCCGTGGCTGACCTCATCCTGCTATGTCCGGCATAAGTTGGTCACCACCTGGTATGTCCTGCGTCATCAGTACGTGAAGTGCTTGATTGGCTCGCCCTTTTCGCCTATCTCCGTCATTGCCTCTATGCCCACCTGTAGATGAATGTCTGACCACACCTGGGTCACCCTCGAATCAGCTTCCTCAGTCTTCACACCGTCGGGAGTCGTAGGCACGTCGGACACCAGGAGCAGGGCGCCCCGCGAGATGTGGTTGTAATGGCCCACGATGAATATGGTGGCCGTCTCCATGTCTATGCCAATGCAGGTGAGGGCCTGGAGGCGCTCCAGGAAGTAGTCGTCGTGCTCCCACAACCGGCGGTTGGTTGTATAGACGACACCGGTACGGTACTCAAGCTCCCTCGCAACTATCTTGTCTGATACGAACTTGTGCAGCTTAAAGGAGGGCAGCGCCGGGACCTCGGGCGGAAAGTAGTCGCTGCTGGTGCCTTCACCGCGAATCGCGGCTATGGGCAGGATGAAGTGGCCAATCTCCGTGGAGTGCTTCAGCCCGCCGCACTTGCCCAGGAAAAGCACGCCCTTGGGCTGCCTTGCTGTGAGCAGGTCCATGATGGTGGCGGCGTTGGGAGAGCCTATGCCAAAGTTCACAATGGTCAGCCCGCCTGAGTTGGTCGCAGCCTGCATTGGCCGGTTTGCGCCCCTGATGTCACAGTTGAACATCTCGGCGAACTTGTTCAGGTAGTAGCTGAAGTTGGTCAGCAGTACGTAGTCGCCAAATTCGTCAACCGGCATCCCCGTATATCGCGGCAGCCAATCCTTCGCAATCCGCTCTCTTTCAATGGCCACCCTCGGAATGCTGGGTATCAGGCCACCTGTCATTTCGATCCTCCTTTCCGGCCTGGCCAGCCCTACACAACCCCGTTCAGCAGTTCATCTTCGCCGCGCCAGAGTCTCTCAAGGTTCTCCAGCAGGATATCGATCAGGTTCTCTTCGTACTTCCGAGTCTCGCCGCCCGTATGGGGCGTGATAAGCACGTTTTCAATGTCCCAGAACGGCGAGTCCTCTGGCAGCGGATCATCCCAGAAGTGGTCTATGCCCGCTCCGGCTATCGCACCTGACCGTACAGCCTCCAGCAGGGCAGGCTCGTCCACGCAGCCGCCACGCGCCACGTTTATGAGATACGCCGATTCCTTCATGGCGGCGAACCCCTTGCCGTCAATGATCTTCTCCGTCTCCGGCGTCAGCGGACAAGTCAGCACCACGTAGTCAGCCTGCGGCAACAGGTCAGACAGACGGTCCGGCGTGTGAATCTCATCCACCGGTCCTTCGTACTGGACGGTGTTGCGCTTCGTGCCCAGCACGCGCATATCGAATGCCTTGGCCAGCTTCGCCACCCTGGAGCCTATGGATCCCACCCCCACGATCACCATGGTCTTCCCGGCAAGCTCGTTCTCTCTCTTGGACAGGTCTGAGATCATGCTTCGCCAGTGGTGCCGCCGCTGGTTGTCGCGGCCTGTGTGGATATGGCGGGAGAACGCCAGCACGTGCGCCATGGCGTGTTCGCTCACAGCATTCTTGTTCACCCCGCTCGCGCTTGCCAGCCTGATGCCCCGCTTTTTCAATTCGTCTCGTGGAAACTGGTCCACGCCAGCGCCGATAGATTGGATGAACTTGAGCCGATCCGTCTTCTCCAGCAGGTCGTTGCTCCAGAACCCGGAGACTACGAGCACGTCTGCCTCCCCCAGGCGCTCCACCAGGTTTTCCTTCCGGTTGACCTGGAAGTGGCTGATTCCAGACTTGCGATTCTCAAACGTGGGCTCAAAGTTGTACGCCACGTGAGCAAAGCAAATGTTCAGATCATCTTTGGACGGAAAGCCTGCCATAAGGCGAGTAACTCCTGCACTGTGAGCGGCACTCTTGACCGCAATGTTTGTGACTTCTCATGCACCGTTGCCGGACGCGTCATTCGGCGACGCCCGGCGAAGCACATCCCGGAGGCTGTTGACGGCTACCTCGAATAGGTCAGGTGCGGTGCTGCCGCCAAACTGGCCGCCTGCGCTCAGGTGCGGCTCCAGGTTGAAACGGTCATCAAAGCCACGCGCCAGGGCATCGGCAATGATCCGCTCCACGTCACCGTCTCCCATGCCTGCGGGCTTCACCTCACCGGTGGCGGCAACGGCGTCCTTCACATCAAAGTACACCACGCGGTCCTTCAACAGCGGCCAGCAATCATCCCACGGCTTCTCGCCCACCTGTACAAAGTTGGCGAAATCAAAGCAGCAGCCCAGGGATGGAACGTTCTCGAACAAGTCAAGGCACCGCGCCGCAGTGTCGCCGTAGATGTCCTTCTCGTTCTCGTGGATCAGCCGGACTCCCTCTTCTTCCGCCACATCGCACATCCGTGACAGGCGGTCAATAACCTGCTGCCTCACTTCTTCGGCTGACTGGACGGGAGACCTGTAAAACGAGAACACCCGAACACGGCCGGCCCCAACTGCATGCGCCGCCGCAGCAGCAGTCCGAACTCCCTGCAACGATTCGCTTTCAGCCGTGCCAATATTCACTTTCCCAAGCGGGCTGCCGATGGCGTGAAATCCCAGGCCTGCGTCCTCCGCTCGCCCGCGAATGTCTGCAAGCTGTGACACAGTGAGCGCCATGACGTTGACGCCCCACGCGCCGCGCAGTTGGATTTCCTGGACCCCCATACGTTTAAGAGTCGAAACCTGGAGGTCCACGTCAGGACCAAGTTCGTCGGCAAAAGCAGAGATTATGTACGGCAGAATGCTCACCCTTTTTTGCTGAATACCGGATCATGGGTATTATCGCGGGTCACCGGAGACCGTCCACCCCTAAAGCGGAGAGAGCGGCTTGGACTTAGTTGTACTTGAAAATGAACACGGCGCCGCAACCATATCCCCTCGGGCTGGCGCAAGCCTGAGGTCGCTGCGCATACGCAACAATGCAGGCGAATTCGAGCTTCTCTCCGGGGGAGACCAGCCGCCTGATCCCACGTTACTGCCGCGGGGCCACGGCTCGTTCATCATGGCGCCGTGGCCAAACCGCATCCGTGACGGCCGGCTGGTAGCTCTTGATGGCGAGCACATCCTGCCCGTCAACTCTGGCCTGCACGCCATCCATGGCACCGTGCGCCAGCGTGAATGGACAGTGACCAACGTCGCTCCGGACTGCGCTTCGATGGAGGTGGAACTGGAAGAACCGTGGCCGTACGGTGGCAGGGTGATATACGAGGCGGCCCTTGATGGTCCAGCCCTGAGACAGTCGTTGACCATCGAGGTCGCTGAAGGCCAGCCTGAGATGCCCGCCGGCTTCGGGTGGCATCCGTGGTTCCGCCGCAACCTTGGCAAAGGCGATGTGCACGTCAAGGCTGATGTGGAGGCAATGTGGGTACTGGATGAAGACGTAACACCCACCGGCGAAGTGCTGGTTTCCGAAGAAACGGAGCGCCTTCGCGAGGGCGCAAGGCTGGTCGACAGCGAAATGGACGGGTGCTTCAGGCTACAGCCAAACGGGAGCGCAACCCTCCGCTGGCCGGAGGCAGCCCTTCAGATTGAAAGCTCTGGGGAAGTCAGCCACCTAATGGTCTACTCCCCTGAGCACGCCATATGCATGGAGCCCCAGACATGCACCGTGAACGCCTTCCAACTGGCGGCTCGCGGCATAGAAGGGACCGGCGCCGCCAGCGCAGCGCCTGGCAGCCCCCTCCAGGGCTGGACCAGGTGGTCATGGAAATAACCCCGTCTTTCAAAGGACAGGATTTTCAATAGTCGAAGCGTGATGGGCGCCAACAGGTGCTTCCCATCCGCGGCCATGCTGAAGCGGGCTACAATCAGAATCAGGAACCTGGCCCAGCCGCTGGGCATACCAGCACTTTGCTGCGCCCCGGCATGCGGTAAGAACGACAAATTCAACGGCTACGCAGGCATGGCCAACGTGCCAAATCCACGCGACACCTCTAGAGAGAAACAATGACATCCACACTCGCAAGCGTCCTCAATCCCATTGCCCCCGGCGAGAATGCCATAGTCATCCCCAATGGCCCAATGGTCACGTACGGCACATACGCCAGTGATATAGAGCAGGTCGCTGGATTGCTGGCCGGGGCAGGACTGCAGCGGGGACGGCCAGTATCCATAGTGCTGCCCAACAACCTGGAGTTCATGGTCACGTTCCTGGCCGTGGCCCGTGCCGGCGCCGTCGCCGCACCGCTCAACTCCGCTTACACAGTCGATGAGTTCAAGTTTTTCATGGAAGATGCTGACTCGCAGCTCGCGATCCTCCCCGTTGGCGACCACCCCGGCCGTGAAGCAGCCGGGCAGCTTGGCATCCCAATCATGGACGTCTCGCTCGACACCGAAGCCCGCGTGGTGCTGTCTCGTGAGGGCATGCCGCTTACCGCCGCCAGGGACCCGGAGGCACCGTCCCCTGACGACGTTGCCCTGTTCCTCCACACATCAGGCACCACAAGCCGCCCGAAAGGCGTGCCGCTCCGGCACTCCAACCTCATGACGTCCATCGCCAACATCAAGAACACGTATGCGCTCACACCCGATGACGTCGCAATGGTCGTCATGCCCTTGTTCCACGTCCACGGCCTCATGGGCGTGGCACTGTCCACCCTCAACTCCGGCGGCACCCTCGTCATCCCGCCACGCTTCTCGGCGGGCAACTTCTGGTCCATCCAGGGTGAAACCCGGGCAACTTGGTACTCTGCAGTGCCCACGATCCACCAGATTCTGCTGCAACGCGCAGACGATGACAGCGCCCCGTCCGAAAGCTTCCGCTTCATAAGGTCCTGCTCATCCGCCCTTGCGCCGTCGGTATTTCAGCGACTTGAACAACGGTTCGGTGCGCCTGTGCTGGAGGCGTACGGCATGACCGAGGCGTCGCACCAGATGTCTTCAAACCCGCTGCCTCCCGGGGCGCGCGTCCCCGGCACCGTGGGCGCAGGCACGGGCGTGGATATAGCCATTATGGATATGGAACGCTCGGGCGAGCTACTGGGCCCGAACGCCCGCGGCGAAGTGGTCATCAAGGGCGCCAACGTGATGAGCGGTTACAGCAACAACCCGGAAGCCAACCAGGAGGCATTCGTAAATGGCTGGTTCCGCACCGGGGACCAGGGCTTCCTGGACGAAAGCGGCTACCTTTCCCTCACCGGTCGCATCAAGGAGTTGATCAACCGCGGCGGAGAGAAGATATCGCCCCTTGAGGTTGACGCCATCCTGCTCCAGCACCCGAGCATCGCTGAGGCCGTGTGCTTTGCCGTTCCGGACGAAAAGTACGGCGAGTGCGTGCAGGCGGCAGTGGTCCTCAAGTCGAATGCTGACGAAGCGGCCATCCGAGAGTTCTGCCGTGAGCACTTGGCAGACTTCAAGATTCCTGACCGCGTCCATATAGCTGAAAGCCTGCCTCGCACGGCCACCGGCAAGATTCAGCGTCGCCACGTCGCAACTGCGTTCGTGAAGACTGAATAGTATGATCGGCCACTTGTGTTCAGCTATAGGCGAAGTAATTGGCGTAGTCGCCGATTAATTAGTCTCTAGCAGCGCAAGGAGCACGGTTGCGAGGCCAAGGTAAGACGCGCCTCCAGCTATGTCCGTGCAGGTCGTCAGTACTACGCCTGATGCTGTAGCGGGATCAATCCTGAACTTCTTCATGGTCATTGGGATCATTACGCCTGCCGTTGATGCGACGAAGTAACTGAACAGCATGGCGGAAAAGACCACCAACCCCAATATCTCATCTTGACGCCACAGGCCAACAATCGCTCCCAGGACAAGGGATATGATTCCGCCATTGACTATCGCCAGCGTGGTTTCTCTGCCCAACAAACGGCCGGTGTCGGATGTGTTTACTTGCCCCAGTGCAAGCGATCGCACTATGACGATCGCCACTTGGTTTCCAGCAATGCCAGCTTGGTTCATCACCATCGGCATGTACACAGCCAGAATAGCCAACTGATCCAGTGTCGGCTCAAAGAAACTCAGGACCAGTGCTACCACCGACACAGCACCAATGTTCACCATCAGCCAGGGAAGGCGGTTACGCACTGAAAGGGCCACCGGGCCGTCGGCGCGGTCCTCACCGCGCACGCCGGTCATCTTGTACATGTCCTCGGTGGCTTCCTGTTCAACCACGTCCACCAGGTCCTCAATCGCAATTGCGCCTTCGAGTCGGCCCTGGGCGTTCACCACCGGCAGGCTTCGAATCTCATAGCGGGCCATCAGGCGGGCGGCTTCTTCCTGGTCTGTGCCTGTCTCAACTGCGATGACATCCGGCCTCATGACATCACGCACAATTGCTCCGGGCGAGGCGAAGACCAGCTCTGGCAGTTCAAGGTGGCCCACGAGGACGCCGCTACCATCCACCACGAACAGGTGGCGAAGATCCTCAGGGTCCAGGCCGGAGTTGCGAAGCACGTTTATGGCATGGGGCGCAGGCCATGTGTCCCTAAGAGCGACCACCGACGTGGACATGAGGCCGCCGGCGTCGTCGTCCTGGTACAGGAGCAGGTTGCCAATCGCCCTGCGGTCCTGCATATGGCCAAGGATCTGCCCCGCATCATCCCAATCAATGCCCCTCAGGACGTCCGCCGCCACGTCCGGTGAAACACGGTCCAGCACCGCAGCCATCCGTTCCACGTCCAGCAACCTCGAAAGCTCTACAGCTGGCGCGACCTCCATGTGCTCAAGAGCTTCAGCGATGGCGTCCTCTGATAGAGAATTGAGCAGCAGGCGCCGCTGCTCGCTCTGCAGGTCGGCGAGCACTTCTGCCCGGTCAGGAGGCCTGAGCTCCTGCAATTCGCTCGCAGCGGTCTCGGGATCACCAGTCTCCAGTTGTCCGACGATCCGTTCCTGGACCTGCTCCAGTTGAACGGCGTCAGGAACCTGCCGGTCCTCGAACTCGGCTTCCTGCGGCTGGTTTTCTTCGGGCCGTTGTTCTAACACAGGGCATCCTGGAGAAACGCGCGCTCAACAACGCGTGGAAGAAACTGGGAAACAGGTGGCATCCGGCGCTCACAGGTCCGCAATCCAGAACTCATTGAGAACACCGGGCCTTGAGCGACCAAACATAATTATGACTGTAGGGCCACCTGGGACACCATGCTACAGCCTCACCTCTATCGGCATTACCCGGAACGGGGCGTCCAGGTCACCATCCACGGCCGATGTGGCTTCGACCATTGGAACCGGACCTGTCCGTCCACTGGCTCCAGCACATCCGGCAGCGCCTTCTCCAGCCGTTCGAATGCCTCCGTGCTCGGTGCAACAAACAGGCGGGTCGCGCTCTCCCGGAGTGCAGCGTCCGCATCTTCAAAGCCCCTGGAGCCCCATAGCGGCAGGGCCTGGGCGCTGTGCTCAATGCCCATTTCCGTCAGCACCTGGCGCAGTTCAGGCAGGCATGGTAGTCTCAGGCGCTCCTCACCGTGGACCGTGGGCCACAATGGAAAGAACCCTGCCATGGCGGGCTCTTCGAACACAATGACCGCCACCATCCGGCGCGCATGGGCCTGCAATTTTTCGATGAACCCCTCGATATTCTCGACGGTATAAACCACGTGGGCGCATACCACCACGTCAGAAGGATCAACGTCCGCCTCTTCCCATGTGGATGCGACCACGCGGATGTTCCCGACGCCCCACGTCTCCGCCTGCTCTGCCAGTGCCTCCCGCATGCTCGCTGACGGCTCCACCGCAATCACTTCCCTGCAATGCTCTGCCAGTGGAATCGCTATCCGCCCCGCGCCGGCGCCCACGTCCAGCACCGAATCGTCCTGCCGGATCACCTCGATAAGCGCCTCCACCGTGTCATCACGGCGCGCGTCCTCTTTCGGCGTAGGCTTGAACCGGGCTGAGTGGCCCCGCCAGAAGTCGTCTTGTGGTGTCAGGCTGCGCACGTGGTCTGATTGTGCATGCTCGGCCCTCACCATTTCCGCCCATGCTCGTCCACCGTTCGTCACTGGGGCCATAACGAGGCTCATCCTTTACATTTGGCACACCGGGGCCGGAAACCCGGGCTATCGGTCAGGGTTGACAATCTCACCTGAGTTTATAGGGTGCGGTTTCGCGGCCACGCTGGTGCAACCGGACCTGTTCCTTCGGCGCAATCGATGCCCGCGTCCGGCGCCGCGTCATTGCCAACGAGAAACCATTCATTATTTAGCAGCACATGACTAAACAGAAAGCCCCGGCCAATTTCGACCCCACTGGCGCAGCGCGAATACGTGAGATCTTTGACCGCCAACTCAATGACGGGCTCCACCCCGCTGCAGCGCTTGCGGTGTATACCGGGGACCGCCTCGCCCTTGACATGGTCGGCGGAATAGCTGACCCATCCACTGGCGTCAACGCAAATGGCAGCACGTTGTTCAGGGTATTCTCGTGCGGCAAGCCGCTCGCCGCGGCCACCCTGTGGGTGCTGCATGATCGCGGCCTCGTTGAGTGGGACACTCCTGTGGCACACTACTGGCCCCGGTTTGGCCGGCACGGCAAATCCGGCGTAACCATCAGGCACGTGCTGACACACACGGCAGGACTGCCCACAACGCCCGCCAACTTGGGCCTCCTTGACTTCGCCTACTGGGACCGTTGCATCGCCGCCATGGAGGAGGCCCGGCTTGAATACGAGCCTGGAAGCCGGATCGAATACCACGAGTACACCTTCGGCTGGCTGGTCGGTGAGCTGACCGCCCGCATCTCCAGCCAGTCGTTCGAAGAGTTCTTCACTGCAGAGGTCGCCCGCCCGCTCGGGCTGGAGAACACTTACTTCAGGGTGCCCGCAAGGCGCCTGGCACGGGTCGCCAAGATCCTGTCCATGCCTGGCTTTGACTATCCGCATATTGTCTCGGTCTACAACATGGAAGACTCGTACGCCGTGATGGTGCCGGCCGGCAGTTGCGTATCCACAGCTCGGGATATGGCACGGTTCTCCTCGGTGCTCGTATGCGACGGTACGGTCGACGGCGTTCAGTGGCTCAAACCCACAACCGTGGCTGAAGTAACATCCCAACATGCAACGCATGTGAATGAGGAAACCGGGAGAAGGTCGCGTGTCGGCCTCGGTGTATGGCTGGCTGGCAGCACGCCGAATGCGTATGCCGCCGAGGATGGCTCAGCCACCCTCGGGCATGGAGGCCTTGCAACATGCACCACGTGGGGCGATCCGGAATCCGGGCTGGCAGTAGCGTACCTGACCACCGGCATGCAGCCTGACCCGTGGTATAGCGGACGTCCGGCAGAGATATCGCGCACCATACGCAACGCCTTGATCCACTGATGGCGGTCAATACCGCGAAGCAGAACAAGATCCGAAAAAGGAGCATCACGATGATGACCAGGACCTGGCCAGGCGCAGATTGGCAGACCGCGGAGCCGGAGGAGCTTGGCTTCAACCGGGCGAAGCTGGCCGAAGCCGCAGAATGGCAGGCCAATGATGCTGACGGAGCACCGTACCGCGTCTTAATCTCCCGTCACGGCCAAATCGCCGCCGAGTGGTGCTACCGTGTCGATCCCCTTGAGCAGGCGCGGCAGGCATCCGCCTCAAAATCCACATACTCTTCCGTCCTGGGCATCGCCATTGATGAAGGTGTCATAAAGTCAGCCGATGATCCGGTAGCCACTTACTACCCGGAAATGATGGACGTGCCACCTGGACGCGGCCCGAAGGAAGGAAGGCACGCCTTCCCTGGAAACCGCGACATCACGTTCAGGCAGTTGATCGGCAACACATCGGGCTACATGAAGCCCGGGGAAGCGCCCGGCAAAAAATTCAACTACCAGACGTACGGCATGAATATCCTCACCCACGCAGTGGCGTCCGCGTACAGCCTGTACAAGACAGCCGACCCCGAGCGCGGCGCAGGATTCGGCACCCTCACCGAGTGGAAGCTCAGGGACCCCATAGGCGGAACATGGTCATGGACATATTCCAACTTTGATCTCCACACAGACGCAAACCTGCCGGTGTTCGGTTACTTCACAAACTACCTCATGACCCCGCGTGACATGGCTCGGCTCGGCCTGTTGTGGGCCAGGCAGGGAGAATGGAACGGCAAACGAGTTGTGCCGGCGGAATGGCTAAGAGAAGGCACCCGGGTCTCAGATACGATCCTGGAAAATGAGCCGCCGCAGAATCGCGTGTACGGGCTTGGATTCTGGTGCAACGCCCAGGGAGAGCTGTGGCCGGACCTTCCGAAAGGCTCGTTCGCTGCCAGCGGTGCGGGAAAGCAGCACATCTGGGTATGCCCGGAGCTTGACCTGGTTGTTGTGCAAAGCCCCGGCACCTACCCGCAGGAAGGGTCGTTCGATGCGCCAAATGCGCGTGAGCAGCGGTTCTACATGCAGCACCTGCTGGGACGGGTCGTAGACGCCGCGGTCTGACAGCGGCGCCGCCTTGGTGAGCCAGTGCAGCATGCAGTGAACCGCACCACTCATCCTACGGTCTGCACGGTATTCATCCCGCAACCTGTGCACTTCAATAAGGCATTCAAAGGCGGGCCAGCAAAACTGTCGTGGGATACGGTTCGTTCAATTAAGAAGAAGTTGTAGATGCGGGGAGGGGAGGATGCCTCAGGGCAGGCATGACCGCTGCTGCGGTCCGGTCGATACCTGTAAGCCAGTCACAGAGAAAAGTTAAGAAAAGTGTTGGTGCCGGCTGAGCCGGGCACGCCTCCACAAGCGAAAAGCGAACGCCTCTCATGAAAAAGCGATTATTCTCTCCGGCGTTCCTTATCGCTGTGCTCTTTCTCGCCTCGGTGGCGTGTGGTCCCTCGGGCGACGAAGTAGCCGCCACGATCGACGCGCGAGTGCAGGCGGCCCTGGCCCAGGTGCCCACCGAGACACCTCAGCCCACGGTCACGCCTGCGCCAACCGTCACTCCGCAGCCAGAGCCCACGCTCGTGCCAGTCGCAACCCCGCAGCCAACCGGCACACCAGTCACGTGGCCAACTCCGCAACCCACCGTGACCCCGGCCGCAACGGTCACGCCACAGCCCACGTCAACCCCGCAACCAATACCTGCAAGCCTCGTCAGCGCCAGTGATCTCTACGATGACCTCCGCCTCTCAGTGGTGGAGATTCGCACGGGGAGCGACCTCGGAAGCGGATGGGCAATTGAGGAAGACTGGGTGGTGACCAATGCACATGTTGTGGGCAGCAGCAGTTCCGTCTCAGTCAGGGTTCCCAACGCCGCGGGCGGGTTTCGCACCGTCCAGGGGCAGGTCCGGGGCATAGATACTAGGCGTGACCTTGCGGTCATAAAGGTGGACCACGGTGCCTCCGTCCTGCCAACGCGCGTAATCAACGCCACCGATGCCGGTCTGCCCATTGTTCAGCTTGGATACTCGGCTGGCGTGAGCGGGTACCCGTCCATCCATACTGGTATCGTCACCACCGTGGTGCGCCACTCGGGAGACGTAGTTGACGCAATAACGGTCACAACCGAAGACGGACGGGACGGCAACGGCGTGGCCGTGGTCGTTTTTGACGCCAGCGCAGACCCCGGCGACAGCGGCGGACCAGTGCTGGACATGTCGGGCGTCGTGGTGGGCGTCACCTTCGGCAGCGTCATCAGCATTGGGGACTCTCCGTCCAAGCGGGTTATTGGTCAGCAGATGGCGGTCAGCATCCGTGAGTTAAACCTGGTCTTCGAAGATCTGAAGCAGGGCATCGATACAACGGGGAACTAACCCTCAACATTTGCCAGTTCGGGTCCACGTCATCTGAGAAGCGTTGCGTCCCCGCGTGATAGACTCGCCCAACTCACCGCCGGGCCGAAGTCGAACGAGAGGAAACCGCACTGGCAGATCCGTTTTATGCCCTGACAATAGCGGGTGGACGCGGGGAGCGTCTCAAGCCGCTCACTGACAACATCCCGAAGCCCATGCTGCCCGTCAATGGGCGCCCCATGATCTCTCACCAGGTGGAATGGATGGTGGCCAATGGTGTCACGGATGTCGTATTCCTCTGCGGTTACAAGGGGCAGACCATCCAGGAATACTTCGGTGACGGGTCACGCTTCGGCTTCAATGCCCATTACTCATTCGAGCGGGAGCCATTGGGTCGTGGCGGCGCAGTTCGCAAGGGACTCGGACTCGTGCCATCGTCGGTGGAACTTGTGCTGGTCACGAATGGAGACAACATGACCAATCAGCCGGTGGCTGAGCTGGTGCACCTCCATCACGGCAAAAATGCGCTCGCCACCATGATGCTGGTGCCATTCCAGAGCCCATACGGCGTGGTTGAAGTTGACAACGAAAGTTATGTGAGCGCATTTATCGAGAAGGGCCGACTGCCGTTCTGGATAAACGCAGGTGTATACGTATTCGCCAGGGAAATTGAAGACCTGCTGCCGGAAGTAGGAGACCATGAGACCACCACCTTCCAGGAGCTCGCGGCTGAAAAGCGCATGGCAGCCCTACAGTCCGAGGCCCTCTGGTTAACTGTCGACAGCCCCAAGGAGTTGCGCGAGGTCGATGAAAAAGTGCGCAGTGGAGCTTTGACCCTCGCCTGAGCGCTGCCGCAGCCTAAAGACACCGGCTGGGCCGCATGACTGACAGGCCGGTCATGGCAGGTGGCAATAGGTTAAACGGCGACCCTGCCAACAGCGGGATTCTGGTTGCCGGAAATAATCGCCCGCACAGCGCGAGCCACGTTCAACGCAACGATGTTCAGGTCCAGCTTGGATGTATCAATATAGAGGTCGTACAGGCCAGGATCTTCAGGGTTCGTGCCGTGGATCGTATCGAAGTAGGCTGACTGCGCCTTCTCGCGCCCCAGGATCGCCCGCTCAGCGTCGTCAACGCGTACCAGTCCCTCCCTGGCCATCACGCGCTTCACACGGTTCTCCCATGAAGCAAACAGCCCCACCCGTACCACCGTGGGCGCCCGTTTCAACTCCACGCAGCCTGCGCGGTCTACCAGCACCGCCCTCCCACTTGCTGCGATATGCTCCGGTGTCAGCGCGTGACGCCGCTGCCGGGCAGTGGAAGTTGATGTATCCAGGATCGCTCGCGGGGCAGTCGGAGACTCGTCCCATGTCAAGGGCAGCAGGAGCGTCGCCGGCAGGCCGAAGTACGGGTCGCCTGCCGCATTGCCAAGCGCAAACCCTGATATCGCCCGCTCAACCACGCCCCAGAAGCGGTCAGAGAAACGGTTGGAGGCCGGCCGTTGAGAATGATCTGCAACTTGCATTACCCGGACTGACTCAGGCAGCAAAAGCCGGTCAACGTACTGGAGGTCAAACATCCGGGCTATCCGCCGGCCCACTTCAGGACCGCCCGCACCGATATGTCCGTCGAACGTTACGAGGGGGGCCATGTCGTCCCTCCATCCCGCGGCTACGGCCGCGTCGGCTGCTCCAGGGAAGCCCTGAACAGTTGCCACATGCTTGAGGCGTTCTCCACGAGTGGATGCGCCGCCGCATCGAAAAGCCACCTTGTCACAGTCGCCTGCACCATTCCGAAGAAAAGCACTGCAGCCGCGTCAGGGGCTACGGCGTGATGTATCTCACCACGCTCCACGCCTTCTGCCACGATGCCTTCTACCAATTCGAGGTAATCCTCTACCAGTCTTCGCCCTGCTGACCGTACACGGGGCTCCTGGAACTGCGCTGCTTCCGCAATGACCACGAAAGATATGCCCCGCCTTAACTCCACATATGAGAGATGGAGATGAAGCATGTGCTCAAGCTTGTCCAGCGAGCTGCGGTCCGTGAATGTTGCCTCTGAAATCACCTTGAATAGAGATTCATGGACATCATCCATGAGGAGGAGGAGTACCTCCTCTTTGCTTGCCACATGCCGGTAGATTGCCGCTTCGGTGACACCAACTTTCTCGGCGACCGCCCGAATCGTCAGCCCATCGCTTCCGCCCCCGGCTATAAGCTCCCGGGCCGCAGATAGTATCTGCTGTGTTCTAGTCTCGTGATCCAGCCTGATTTGAGTTGCCACATCATCTCCGGGAACCTCTATGAGGGTTCGCCTATGTTAGTTAACGCTCACTTACCGCGCAAGTAGCCGCAGATGGAATTTACGGCCCTTTCCGCCCGGCCAGTTGGTCAACGCCGGAACAATCTTCCTGCCCGGGCCGTAACCGGTTCAGTTCATTTGCCAAGGGTAACCCCTGCCGCGGCCGCCCAACATGAGCACATCTACACAAACCTGATTTGACCTCGGCATGCATGTATCGAATCCGAGAGTTACATTGATTGACGTTCCGCTGTCCATTATCGACACCCCAGGTTTCAAATAGATTTCCGTTGGCAGAACAGACCAACCACGCAACATATAAGCGTGGCAGCCGAGTACGCGCGGCCAGGCACAGTTGGGCGCTGCGGTGGATCGACCCCCACTTCACTCACCGTCCCGGCAGATATGTTGGCCAGGCGCTCCTGGCCGCCCTGGTGCTGGGCACGGTGCTATTCGCAGAAGAGGGATTAACCAACGGCGCCATCGTCGTGGCGATCGCAGGTTCAGTGGCAGTCGTATTCTTTGTGCCTCACTCCCTCGCATCTGCTCCAGGCCGCATAATCGGCGGTCACATATTCGCTGTCATCGCCGCCTACGTTAGCTTCGGGCTATTCCTTCTCCTTCCGGTGGCTGCCGGCAGCCCTCCCGGGTGGGCCATCCACGTTACAGCCGCCACTTCGGTTGGATTGGTGCTGCTGTTCATGACGATCACCAACACCGAGCACTCCCCCGCAGCCGGAACCGCTCTCGGCTTGGCTACACGGGCGGTCCCGGATGGCGTGCCTGGCGATGCCGTCCTGTTCATAATCACAGCAGCCATACTGATAGCTGCCGTGCGTGTCATCCTGGGCAAGCGCCTGCACAACCTGATCTAAACCTGGGCCCGTTGAATCGGTTCACTAATTGAGAAGGCCCCGGCAATCCGGGGCCTTCTCAATTAAGCCAGCTTTTGCCAGGAGCGAGACCTTAGTCAACCGCTTCCTGCCGTCAGGGGGTTCCGGCAGGCGGAACGGAGTCCGGAGTACCATCCGCCTCAACTCCAAACGGGTCCTCCAGGAACTTGAACAGGTCGCTCTCTGAATCCAACAGGATAGTCGTATTGGATGCCAGCGCCACCTTATAGGCTTCCAACGACCTCCGGAAGTCGTAGAACTCTGGGTCCTGCGACAATGACTCGGCGAGTATCTGGATCGCTTCACGTTCAGCCTCACCGCGAACCCTGGATGAGGTCCCTTGCGCCGTTTCCAACAGCACCTGGACATCCCTGTCCACCTCGGCACGGATCTCTGAGTCACGTTGTGCCCCCTCGGCCCGGAGACCGCTGGCAATCCGCTCACGTTCCGCCTCCATCCGGGCAAACACGCTCGTGGCGATGTCCGGCGGGAAGTCCGCACGCTTGATGCGCACATCCACGATCTCTATACCGAGCGCATTACTCAACGGGACGAAGTAGGACGCCACCCTGTCGCCAAGTATGGGCGGGTTAGGGTCACTCTCCAACGCGGCCAGTTCTTCCTCTGTTGCGGGACGGCCTCGCAGATTGGCGTCTTCCTCCACCCTGGAGATCTCCACCGTGACATCAGGGTTGCGGATGCCTTGCGGCAGGGCCTGCGCTTCCGCCCGGCTTATCTCAGACCGGTTGCTGGCGGTGGTGATCCTCTGCATGACCTGCAATCTCGTCTCCGAGATCACCTCGGATTGCAGGTCAAGGGCCACCTCACGGCGCAACTGGGAAGCAACGATGTCTCTGACCCTCGCGTCGGCATCACTCTCCCCCGTCAGCGTTTGGAAAAACAACAGCGGGTTAACAATGCGATACCTCGCATAGGCGTCAATGACAAGGTTCAGATTATCTGAGGTCAACAACGAGGCCGTCGGTGCGTCGACGCGGAGCAGCCTGCTTTCGAACCGCCTGACAGACTCCACGAACGGAGTCTTTGTGTAAAGCCCCGGTTGCGTGCGCGCGTCCTGGAACTCGCCGAACCGGGTCACAATAGCCAGTTGGGTTTCATCTACTGTGAAAAAGACCTGCGGCAGCACAATCAGCGCCAGCACCGCCAGGACTACGATTGGGATAACCAGTACTTTACCCATTACTGGGCACCCCCTGTGGGCTGCGGCATCTGTTGCTGTCCCTCCAGTGGCAGGAATGGCAGCACGCCCTGCTCTGACATGATGTACTTCGTAATGCCCGGCAGAATTTCTTCCATCGCCTCAAGATACAGGCGGCGGCGCGTCACGTCCGGGGACGTTGCATAGCCTTCCAGGATGGCGCTGAATCCTTCAGCTTCACCCTGCGACCTGACGATACGTCCCTGCCTGAAACCTTCAGCAGCCTCAACGATTACGGCTGCGTCACCAGAGGCACGGGGCAGGCGGTCGGCCCGGTAAGCCTCCGCCAGGTTGATCAGCCTCTCCCGGTCTTCTCTCGCCCGCACCACGTCTTCGAAGGCCGACTGCACCTCTGCCGGCGGTGTCACATTCTGGAGCAGTACCTGCTGCACTTCAATGCCAGTCCTGTACTCATTCGCCAGTTCACGCATCGCCAGCAGAACTTCTGTCTGGACCTGTTCCCTCTCAGCGGTCAGCACATCATCGATCAGCCGTGCTCCCACCACCTGCCGGATTGCAGTCTCTGCAATGTCCCGCAGGGTCCTGCCGTCCGGTCTTCCTGAGGGGATGTCGCGGTCAGGGTCGCCCGGGTCATCAACTTCAAACAGGAAATCTGGGAGGCTGCTTATGCGGTATTGGATCACAGCCTCCACATCCACAATGTTCTCGTCACCGGTGATCATGAGTGACTCGGTTGGCACATCCTGGGACCCGGCGTTGCTTTCAGGTCCCCGGAACCCCAGCTCCATGCGTCGGGTCGTTGTGATTGCCACGACGTTCCTCGTGCCAACCGGCGATGGCCAATGCCAGTGCAGCCCCTGGTCAGCCAGGGCGGTGTACTTCCCGAAGGTGCGAAGCGCCGCCTGCTCATTGGGGCCAACCGTGTAGAAACCGGTGGCAGCCCATAGGACGGCAATCACGCCCAGCACCACCAGGATCAGCAGCGAGCTTCCACCGCCGCCAATGCCCGGTATCTGCGGCATCGAAGCCCGCAGGCGGGCGAGGATGTCCTCCAGCCGTACCTGGGACTCCTCGTTCTGTGGGGGCCGATACATCTGGTGCTCGGTAACCCCACCTTGATCGTTAATAGCAGGCATCATTCCTCCAACATGCCGATTGACAATAACGGTGCCTCACACAAACTGCCGGCTTATCTCGCGGCATCGCCCGCCCGTATGAAAACACCGGGACGCGCAAATATCGTGGAGATTTCGCAACAGGTCGCAAACAGAGGCGCCAGAGTCAGGATTTTGTAACAAGTGCGTCGCGGTCGGACATGCGACCGCAAGTATAACTGAGGCTTCAGTCTCTCATGCTTCCTTCAAGGACAACGCATCAGAAGTGTGAGACTCTTGTCCATACCGTGCCCGTCGCGGTAGCCCCAGCCCTGCCCGCGGCCTATCGTGAGCCCGCGTTTGCAACCAGTTCCTTAAACTCGCTGTACGTTGAAATCGGCTGCATGGCCTTCACAAAGTCCCCCACGTCACTGCTGTTCTGCCTGACCTCCCACATCTGGCCGGCAATCGGGCTTGCTGAAGACGGGCTCTCGCCATAACTGCCATGAAACGCAAAGTACGCCTGGTTCAAACGCCTGATCACGTAGCCATGGTCAAGCAGCTCCACCCGCCTGCTCTCCATGTACGCCTCCGCCTCCGTGACCTCGCTCATCTCCAGCAATTCATCCGTGCGCTCCCTCGTCTCCCGCATGAACCGGAAGAAATCGAACTGTCCAGGCGGTGGCGGCTCAGGCGGCGCCACATCACGCGGCGCCTCAACAGGCGGCACGAACTCGCCAGTAATCATCGTGTACGCTTCCCGCCCAATCTCCCTCCCCGCCATGTCCGCCAGCGTCTCATTCACCGCGAGCATCTCCCCCGATGACCAGTACGCCTGCCCCAGCCGGTGGAAAATCAGGTACGCGTGAAGCCACTCGTGGGCCACCACTTCCAGCAACGGCAGCAGGCCCCGGTCAGAAGGCACGACCGTCGGATAGCTCGCCAGCCCACCTGTGCGCATGACCGCCGCAGACAGATCGTGGTCGGTCAGCAGTGACCTCTCGATCCGCTCCATATCCGTCACGCTTATGTCCGGGTCAATCAGCACCGTCTGTGTACGTGAAATCCTGTCCCGCGGAGAGATCACCAGCACACTCGGCGGGTTGTCCAGCCTGAAGTCCACCGGCGGCCATATGAAGCTGCCACGCGCATTTAGTTCGTAGCGCACCAGCACTTCGCTCACAACCGACTCGAGGTACTCTTCCACGCCATTCCGAATGCTGTCCCGTTCAGCCAGCAGGCGATCCAGGTCGGCCTGCCTATCCACAACCAGCCCCGGATCGGCAATCGCAGCAGACGCAGCGTCCGTCACCGCAGACCTCGCTGCCCTCAGTTCGCCCGCCAGTTCAACGTAGCGGTCCAGTTCAGCCCGGCGCCGCTCCTCGCTCGTATCCGTCCACGGCGCGGCGGTATAGACCCGGTGCCACCACTTGTCCATGAAGTTGGACACCATCCAGGACACAAGCTGGTAGTGATGCCCGGTCGACTCCTCCTGCGCCGGCGACATGTGCACCCGGTCGCCCACCGGCACAAAGAAAACCGGCAGCGCCATCAGCGCCAGGCACAGCCGGAACCCCCACCTCAGGCGCGGCCGTGCTGGAGCGGCAAGTGCCCCAGCCCCCATTCGCCGTGCCAGCCTGGCCTGCGGCGCAAGCCACCTTTGACTCGCGTTTGCCATGCGGTTAATCAACATGAAGCACAATGATGCCCATATTCGTCAAACGTCGCGTCGTGTACAGGCCTCGGTATCAACCGGAAACGCAGCCCACCGCGGAGCGGATGCACCGAATCAAAGTCATTCGCCCATCGCAACGTAGACGCCAGACGCGGCCGCCCGGCATCGCCCGGGCCGTAGAATTGACAGCGATGCCACATACAACCATCGAAGGCCACCGGCTCCACTATGAGGAGTCTGGAGAGGGGCCGCCCATAATCCTTCACCACGGCCTTGCCCAGTGGGGCGACGACTGGCACCGCGCAGGGTGGGTCACCGCCCTCGCGCAGCGCTCCCGGGTGGTGATCATCGATGCCCTGGGCCACGGCCGCAGCGACAGGCCGCATCAGATCGAACCGTACCGCATAGAAAACCGGGCCAACGCCGTGCTGACCGTCGCTGACCTGCTCGGCATCGGCCAGTTCGACTTCTTCGGCTTCTCCATGGGCGGCCGGGTAGCATTCCAGCTCGCCGCCTCAACACCGGAACGCATTCGTGGCCTCATCATCGGCGGCATGCACGGGCGTGCCCCGTCGCTGGACCGTGAATCCTTGCAAAAACGCGCCGCCACCCTCAGGAACGGACGTCTGCGCGTCCTGGAACGTGCCGTCGGCGCAACGTCAGAACGGCCACCGAACGACCCCGAAGCCCTTGCGCTCTCAACTGAAGCCATCCTGGAATGGCCCGGCGCAGAACTGCGCCTCCACGCCATCAAGTCACCAGTGCTAATGTTCGGTGGTGAGGAAGACCCGCTCTTCCCGGACGCCTGGGCCACCGCCTCCCGCCTGCCGGGGGCCGAATTTGAGCGGCTGCCGGGCAGGGGGCACGCCGCCTCGTTCAACCATAGCGAACTCACCCTTCCCGCCGTGCTGCGGTTCCTCGGCCAGCTTGACCGCGGCCGCACGTGAACCAGCCACCATGTATGGCCGCTGTGGCACACGGTGCTAACATCTCGCCGGTGATTTTCAATACTTGCGGCGCAAAAACGCGGCCTGAACAGTCGCGCACAGTGAGGATCCATACTCAATGACAAGTGAGAACAGCGAGCCGGATTTCAGCCGGGCAATGGTGGTTGTGGCACACCCGGATGACGCAGAGTTCGGTTGCTCAGGCACTGTGGCCAAGTGGTGCCGCATGGGCTGGGAAGTGGTGTACGTCATGTGCACCGATGGCAGCAAGGGGACCGATGACCGGAACATCACTTCCACAAAGCTGAGTGAATTGCGGAAGAAGGAACAGAAAGACGCCGGCAAGATCCTCGGCCTCAAGGACGTGGCCTTCCTGGGCTATCCCGACGGCTACCTTGAGCCAACCCTTGACCTCCGCAGGGACATCGCACGGGAAATCCGGCGCTACAAGCCAGATGTGCTGGTCTGCATGAACCCCAATCGTGAGTTGAGCAACAAGGGTTACATAGGCCACCCGGACCACCACGCATCCGCTGAGGCAGCCCTCTCAGCGGTCTATCCCACCGCCCGTGACCACCTGACGTTCCCCGAGTTGATCGACGAAGGCTTCGAGCCTCACAAGGTGCGCGAAGTATGGATGATGATGCGCGGTGACAGGGCTGACCGCATCAACGAACTTACTGAAGAGGACATGGACACCGCGGTGAAGGCCCTCAGGGCGCACACAAGCCAGGTCTCCGACCCTGACCGGGCCGGTGAATGGATGAAGACGTGGCGCGGGGAAGCCGGCGAGAAGATTGGCGCAAAGTACGCTGAGCAGTTCCAGGTCTTCAAGCTGGGCTAGGGGCCACAGGGCCTGAGCAACCCCTGTCCGTGCCGTGCCAATAGAGATTGGTCCGGCACGGACAGGGCGCCAACTCAACTCAATCGCGCGGCACAGCCATCCGGTAGCCCACGCCCCTGACAGTCTCAACGATGCTCTCAGGTCGGCCGGCCTGGCTCAGCTTGCTCCGCAGCCTTCCTATGTACACCTTCAGGTAACGGCTGTCCGGGGCATACCCGCCACGTGTCCGGCGCATCAGGTCGCGGTACAGGACCACCCGCCCGGCGTTACGCGCCAGCTCGTACAACAGGCGGTACTCCGTCGGTGACAGCTCAACTTCGCTTTCACCCAGGCATACCCGCCTGGAATCGTGATCTATCACCAGGTCGCCCACAATGATCCGCCGCCGCGCGCCGGACGTTGCGTCAGCAACAACCTCAGCCGGTGTGTCCAACGTCTGCAGCCTTTCCTCAATGCCTTCAAGGCGGTCAAGCAAAGTCTGGATTCGCACTGCCAGGACAGACAGCAGCGGAGAGCAGCCTGCTGTTGCAGGCGGTGATGCTTGTGCACGGCTCACGCCATGCCGAAAATTCCGTCCGATACATGTGGCCCCTCCCTCACAAACCTCATCAACCCACTCACCAAGCGTCGCCATCGGGCAGCGCCGGATGAGGCCACCGGCCGGTGAAGTGGTCTCCAGAAGTGCCAACAGGCCACTGGGAACTCTTGCGCCGCGGCAGCACCCACACCGCAGGCCTCCGGCAGGCGCCACCCTGCCGTCAACCAGCAATCATGGTCCGTGCCAGGGTTTAAGTTCGCCTGCCGAAATCGCGCCTTGAACAACTGCACCGCTAAACCTAAGCAGTATTCGGCGCCCAGGCGCTAAGCCGGCGTAAACATTGACCCGGAACCACTGGTCCCGTCGCGGGTCGGCGCTCGAATGAACAGGATCTTTCAGACTTTCCCGCGGGGCGGAGCAGATCAACCCCCGGTCACCGGGCGTCTGGCCTGTGACAGGATGCGGACATCCTACCACGCTTTTCCCATTTTGTGCCCCGTTGTGACCTCACCTGTAGCCCTTTAGCGTGCATAATCACCCGCGTGCGCACGAAATCCACTTCCCACCCGGGAAGCCGCTGGGATGATGGTGCTTGGCATGCGGCATCTCCGGCCCGCGCGGGACTGGCCTGGATCCAGCCAACCCATGGCGCAGCAGGCCGAAGCCGCATAAGTCTCGGGTACGTCAGGCCACCAGGCGGTAGCCCACTCCCCTGACCGTCTCCACCTGGCACGGGCTATCTTCCGCATGCGGGGCAATCTTCGCCCTCACCCGGCCCACGTATACCTTCAGGTACCGGCTATCCGGCGCATACCCGCCACGCGTCCGGCGCATCAGGTCCCGGTAAAGAACCACCTTGCCGGCATTGCGGGCCAGCTCATGCAGCAGCCGGTACTCCGTTGGCGAAAGGTAAATCTCGGTATCGCCCAGGAACACGCGCCTCGCATCATGGTCAATCAGGAGGCTGCCCACAATGATCCGCTGGTTGGTGCGCCCCCCGTTAATGGCGTCATTCGGAGACGCTGAAGACAGGGTCTGGAGCCTCTCCTCTATGTACTCCACGCGCTCCAGCAAAGTCTGGATCCGTCCTGCCAGGACCGTCAGAAGTGGAGTGCATGAATTCGAAGCCGGACGCCACGCCGTCTGCGCATTTCCGCCGCCCTGGCTGTTATCTGTGCTAACCACCACATCCCCCTGTTCATCCACACTGTCCGCACAAAGTCAGAGTCACAATTGCCACGGCCCACTGCAATTCGGAATTGACTCGGCCGCAGGTCGCTCACTGCAGCCCCGTGGCAATACGCTGGATTATCAAACGTGCATACGGATTTCCTCTCGCCCCACTATTTGCGCCGTGCACGTGGACACCATCGCTTTTCCACCGTTGCAACTGAAACACACGCGAGGTTGGGCGCGTATCAATCCGACGTAGGCTTACGTATACGCGTTTCGTGTGATTGGGGTGAACAGCCGGTACCAGTTCGCACTTCACCACACGCCACTTATTTCATCGCAAAAGTCAGCGTACTGAAATCCCGCACCGTGAATTTGCTAAACTGGCATGAGGGCGGCATTGCCCTCTATCGCCCGGGGGCACAGAAACGTTTCAAGACGGTGACGAAGAGCGCCGGTGAAAGCCCGGAACCGTGGCATTCCGGTCTACGCCGTTAGATATCGATGATGCCCATCCGTGCCGCTTCCGTCACAGCGTGGGTGCGGTCATTTACGCCCAGCTTTTCGAAAATGTGGTTCAGGTGCGCCCTTACGGTGTTCTCCGTAATAAACAGTTGTCCGGCCACACCTTTATTTGTGGCGCCCTGCGCCACCAGCTTCAGCACTTCTATCTCCCGCGCAGAAAGCCGTTCCTCTTTCGCTTTCACAGCATTGCCTGAGTGAAAGCGGTTTAGGATTCGTGACGCCACCCTTGGCTCAATAGTGGACTCGCCCCGGTGCGCCGCAAGGACAGCGTCAGCCACTTCGAAAGATGAAGCATCCTTCAGGAGATATGAGCACGCGCCAGCTTCAAGGCCGCTGAAAATATGCTCATCTGTGTGGAAAGTGGTGAGAATAATTATCCGCGCTTCGGAGATCTCACGGCGAATAACCTTTATGGCTTCCACGCCACCCATGACAGGCATCTGCAAGTCCATGAGTATCACGTCCGGCCGGAACTGCCTGGCCATCTCGACAGCAGTCGCCCCATCACCCGCTTCGCCCACCACATCCATGCCCGCCTGTCCCCGCAGAAGCGCTGACAGGCCAAACCTGACCACAGGGTGATCATCTGCTATGAGGACTTTGATCACATCCGCCATGTGAGCCTCACGAACGTTTCATCAGCGCCTGGTGACATGGTGAAAGAATCGATAAAGCTGAGAAAGCCGTTTCCTCTACTACAGGCCGTGATCAAGACGGGGCCGATGCCAATCTCAGTCCGCCGTTCGATTAAAACAGGTTCTCACAGGAAACGTCCACCCGTGCAACAGTCTTGACCATTTTGAAACCTGATGTACACCTTGGGTATAGGCCATTAGTCGCGGTGCTTATACCTTAAGCCTACCCCCGCGCAAGGCTTCTGCCCATCCGCCCAATGGGGAAACGACCATGGTACGACGGTACGACTCCACGTCCAGCAAGGGCGGCCACACCGCCAACCACCAACTCTACGTAGGGACGCACGGCAGTGCCTCCGACCCGAGCCGCCCATTGTCCGAAGCGGAGCAAGTAAAAACCGGAGCCTCGAAGAGTGTCCGACGCGGAGCAAGTACAAACCAGAGACCCGGTCGGGTGCGGGGCAAATGGCCGCCAACGGCGGCCAAATACATCCCTCTTAACACCACCACGCGGCGCCTACCGAACTGTCGTCTCGACCGAAGCGGAGAGACCTGGTGTGGATGGGAGGCAAATGGCCGCCACAGGCGGCCACTCCCCGAGCCGTCAGGCGAGCCTCGAAGAGTCGGGGCACCCGCGAGAGCGGGTCGAGCCGCAGGCGAGTATGAACGAGAGACCTGGGGAGGATGGGTTCTGGCGATCCACCCCGACCACCAACCAACCCCTACCGCAATGTCATCCTGAGCAAAGCGAAGGATCTCTCCTCGCGCATCCACACAACCAACCACCCATTCCAACTACCACGGCACCATGTCGTCTCGACCGGAGCGGAGAGACCTGGGGCCGAGGGGTCCTGACGATCCACTTCAACCACCAGCTAAACCCGTACCACGATGTCGTCTCGACCAAAGCGGAGAGACCCGGTGTGGCGGAGAGGCAAATGGCCGCCACAGGCGGCCACACCCCGAGCCGCCCATTGTCCGAAGCGGAGCAAGTAAAAACCGGAGCCTCGAAGAGTGTCTGACGCCGCAGGCGGAGTAAAAACCCATCCCATCCCCGCTCAGCCGGACTCGCTGGCTGCCGCGGGGTCCGCGGGCA
>JBBDMW010000022.1:0-29515 GCA_040878005.1 Dehalococcoidia bacterium | reverse complement strand
CCGTGGCCGCCCTCTTCGCTGAGTTGTTCGCGCTATACGTTCTTTAGCCAGGCCCAACATTCGTCGTAGCGGGCGCCGGTGACCGGCTCTCGGCGCATGATGGAGTCCATGTCCCGCCCGGCCTCCTTGTCGCTCATCCAGCGGGGCAGCTCTTCCAGTCCCAGGCGCAGTTGTTGTTCGCTGACGTCCATGTCACGCGGGCGGAACTTCACCCTGCACTGGTCCAGCGCTTCGATCAGCTTTTCCGGCTGCTGATCGGTGTGCCAGGCCACGATGACCGCTCCAAGGGCACACGACTCGCCATGAATCCAGAACTGGTCATTGGCCTTTTCTATGGCAAAGCAGAAGGAGTGGTCGGCGTTTGGGGCAGCGGGGTGGCGGAGCATGCGATCATCACGGTCCTGCACCGCCTTCATGATGAATTGGACGCTGGAAGACGTGAGCTCACCATTCGAACCGAGCGTGGCGGGGAAGCCGTCTTTGACCTCGCGGTGAAATGCCGCGGTGTCTGCAATGGCCGATTCATCAAACGGAGGCCCGTAGCCACGCTCCGAGTTGTACCGCCACTCAGCAATGCCCGCGTACCCGCAGAGCACGTCTCCAATGCCGGCAGTGTTGAGACGCTCCGGCGCTTCGAGCACCAGGTCATAATCCACCAGCACGTACTCGCAGTCGATTTCGGCCGCCTTGCCGTGGATCACCCTGCCGGTCCAGTCACCGCAGAAGCCGTGGATGATGGCGCCGGTCGATACGACGGTGGGCACCTGTACGAGGGGCAGGCCCTTGCGATCGGCCACGACCTTTGCATGATCCAGCGCGCGGCCAGCGCCTACACCGACGACCAGCTCCGCGTTGTCAGGAAGTGACGCTGCGACTTCTTCCAGGTGGGTGCGGTCAAGCCATTTGTTGAAACCCACTCCCAGCGGTTCCTGGGCAAGGTAGGGCTGAGCGGTCTTCCACGCCGTGGGAGTTGAAACGGCGATGTACGGAGGCCACTTCGCCGAGTCTTCCCGGACAAGGTTGTGACCGAATCGAATGTCATAGTCGCGAGCGGGCTTCATGTACGGCTCCTTCGTCTATTGTGTCAGCGGGTTCAGTGTTCTCCGCGCTGCTTTCTCCGGTCATGCGTGACGCCCTTGCCCGGGTTGGAGGCCGTGATTCACTTCGATGAGACGCGTGCCGTGGAGCCGCTGGAGCGTACACCTGCGTGGGAGGCGGGGGAGCCGGAGACGTACCCGCACGGGCTTTAACCCACGGGCAGCCTGCGCCTCATCGTTCAGGGAGTCCGCCATTTTTCGGTGGCTGCGGTGACGGACGAGTCGACGCCGGTGGTTTCGGCGTTGAGGGGATCGGGCACAAGGCCACCCATCTCGCGCCGGACCGGAATTACCCCCGCCCATGTTGGGAGTGCATAGTCTTCTTCGTCGTCCTTTGGCGGCCCTGTCCGCACCTTGGCGGAAGCTTCGTCCAGTGGCAGCCGGAGCAGCGTCGTCTGAGTGAACTCGGACGAGTTCGGACGGCGGCATTCATCCCATCTACCGGGAAGCATGTGGTTGGTGAGGACCTGCATGGCCCGCAGTTTTTCCTCCACATCGACGACTTCGGTGGCGACACCGAAGACGACTACGGAGCGGTAGTTGATGGAGTGGTGGAAGGCGGAGCGGGCGACAACGATGCCGTTTACCTCCGCGACGGTTACGCAGACGGGGTTTCCGGATTTTGCTTCGCGGAGCGTGTGGGCGCCGGCGGAACCGTGCAACAGGAGGGAGTCGCCGTCACGGGCATAGAGGGTGGGAAGTACAACAGGGCCATGCCCGGTGGTGATGCCGAGGTGGCAGAGGAAGTTGGCGTCGAGGATTTCCCTGATTGTTGAGACGTCGTAGACGCCGCGGTCTGGAACCCGTCTGACCTTCGTGCGGTCTGACATGCGTGGCCTCTTGTTCTTGATCCGGTGGTGGAATCCCGGGCAGTATCTTATCAATGACTTATAGGTGAGACGACGGAGCGAGTATTGGCGCCGGGTTGCTGGGGCGGGCCACTTACAATTGGCGTTAGCGACCATCGTTGAGCCCCATGATTTCTACAGGCGAGGAGGCATCCATTGGCGAAGGCGACCGGCACATTTGTGATTGACTCCTGGGAGGAGACGCCCTTTGACGAGAGGGAAGGGGCGAAGCTGACGCGCACGCGTATTGCCAAGACGTTCGAGGGCGGTGTCGAGGGCCGCAGTTCCGGCGAGTTCGTGATGGCGATGGCGGGCGAGGGCTCGGCCGCGTACGTGGGCATCGAGCGAATCGTTGGGGCGGTGGATGGTCGGACTGGCAGCTTTGTCCTGCAGCACTCGGCCACGATGACCGGAGGCGACCAGGCAGCGACGCTGCTGGTGGTGCCTCACTCTGGCACAGGCGAGTTGCAGGGACTGACCGGCCAGGCACAGGTTGACGTGGATTCGGATGGCGGGCATAAGTTCACGTTGGATTATGAGTTGGAGTGAGGGTGAGTGGCCGGTAGCCAATCGGTTTGTGCCTGCTCCGCTCGACCCGCTGTAGCGGGCGCCCCGACTCTTCGAGGCTCCGGCATTTACGTGCTCCGGTTCGGACAGCGTGGCGACTCGGGTGACGGACGCACCTTGTGCGTCCCAATGTGGGGTTGGTGGCAGTTTACCGAGTGTGGCCGCCTATCGGCGGCCATGTGCCCCCCGTCCACACCAGGTCTCTCCGCTCCGGTCGAGACGACATGGTGGTGCGGGTAACGTGGTGGTCACAGTGGATCGCCAAGAGCCTGCCTCCCCAGGTCTCTTGTTTGTACTTGCTTCGCTTCGGACAATGGGCGGCTCGGGGGTCCGGTCGAGACGACATGGTGGTACGGGTTTGGCTGGTGGTTGAAGTGGATCTCCAGGATCCCTCGGCCCCAGGTCTCTGGTTTGTACTTGCTTCTCACGACCCGCTTTGGCGGTTGAATTGACCCGGAGGCGGAGCGTTGCCACATGGGCGGGAGCGCATGCAGGCGTCCGTATACTTGTCCCTGGCCTGGATGGGCCTAGTGAGAAAACGAGCAAGTTGAAGATGGGACGGAGAATGCTCGGGCATGAAGAAGTTTGTATTTCTATTTGTAGGTGCGGAGTTGAAGCCGGGTGATGGCAGCCCGTTAACGCAGGAGTACATGAGGAAGTGGGGAGAGTGGGCGGCGGGGCTTGCCCAGAGCGGCGCGCTGGAGTCGGGCCTTCCCCTGGAGTGGAGCGGCAAGACTGTGTCTAAGGAAGGGGCGGAAGACCTGTCGCTGCTACCGCTGGATATTGGCGGCTACATGATCATCAATGCGGAATCCATGGACGCGGCTGTGGAAATAGCAAAAGGCGCACCAAACGTAGCGCTGGGCGGGCGCATCGTTGTCAGGCCGTGCCTGGACGTACCGATGTAGACAGCAGTATGTGAAATGAACCGGTGGCTGCGCGACAAGTCTCTCAAAGACCGCCCTAACCACCGTCCCCCGACTTAATTCCAGCGATCAACCACTTCAAGCCCCTGTCGAAGGTTTCGTCACCGGGATGGAGTGAAAGGTCATCAGCAAGCCGGCTGACATTTGGCAGATCTCTTGCTGCCTGGAATGCTGCCTTGCTGTCGGCCTGGCGCTTCCCCGGCTCCGGGTCAGCAAGGCGAGGCGCTTCCTGCGCGGCGAAGCCGAACGCGTACACGAGGAGGATGCGCAGCGCTGCAATGGCGTCCTGGCCGCGCAGTCCCGCGCGTTCCAGAAGTTCCAACGTGACCTCACCGAGGCGCATCGCGTTGGGGCCGGACATTGGCCGCGACAGGAAAAGTGGGATCAACTCAGCATGCGCAAGCAGCAGGGACCGTGTTGCCCGCATCAGGTCGACTAGCCCCTCTGCCCAGTCCGCCTGTTCGGCTGGAACCGGGACATCGGCCACCAGATTGTCGAGCAGGGCATCGATAAGCGCCGATTTATCGGTGAAGTGGCTGTAAATGGCGTTTGGCCTTACGCCGAGGTGTTCTGCCAGTCGGCGCATGGTCAACGCGGCAAGGCCGTCTCGCTCAACGATGTCGCGGGCGGCCTCGAGTATCGAGTGGCGGCTGAGTCCGGCGCGCTCGCCGGGTCCGCGGCGTGCTGCTCTTGTTGGGCCTGCTGGGCTTTCTGATGGCCGTCTAACGTTGGTTCTTGCCATACCCGTACTTTACACGATGTATTGTACGCGGTACAGTAATTGGACATTGTCCAGTAAAGGAGTTGGCATGAGTCAGCAAGTCGTACTGTTTCACTCGGGGCTGGGGCTGCGGCCGGCAGTCCTGGATTTCGCTGAGCGTTTGAGGGCAGAGGGACACACTGTTCACACTCCCGACCTTTTCGACGGAGAAGTCTTTTCATCACTCGAAGAGGGCGCCCGGAAGCGCGATGAAGTTGGGATTCCGGGACTGGTGTCACGCGCAACCGAATCGATCTCTGGCCTGCCGCCGGGATTGGTCTTTGCCGGGTTCTCAATGGGAGCGGCCGCTGCTGAGTTTCTCGCGGCCACCAGTCCTGGGGCGAAGGCAGCCATCCTGATGCACGGGGCGCTGGCGCCCGCCGGGTTTGGCGTGGAGGCGTGGCCGCGGCATGTAGCCGTACAGGTTCACTATGCCGAGAAGGACCAGTTGGCCGATCCGGAAGGGGTTGGGGCGCTGTCGAAGCAGGCTCGCGGTGCGGGCGCACGCATTGATGTGCACACCTATCCGGGCGGCGGTCACCTGTTTGCGGACGATGGCCTGGATGAGTACGACCCCGAGGCTGCTGCCCTCATGTTGCGCCGGGTCTTGGGCTTCCTGGCCGAGGTGTGATCGTTTGGTTTCCCACTGGTCACCGGTGGTAGCCGGCAGGTTCCGGCGCAGTCATAATGCGATGGTCGCGAAATTGGCCTGTCCTCAGTTGGCCGCTCAAGGAGCGAGTCATGAGATCTGATCAAGTTTCCAGCCGGCCGTTCTGGGTCACGATGGCTGCGGTGGCGGCCATTTATGCGGTTACGCCGTACATGTTGATTCCTGGCACTTCCGGCACTGATGGTTTTCGCGACCTGGCGCTCCTGGTCGGCGGCATGCTCATCTTCGGCGTCGAGACCATTGTGTTGCTGGTGGTTGGCGTCGTCCTGATTGCCAAGAAAGCCAACCGGCAGGCAGCCATGGGGTTGTTTGCCGGGATCGGGGTCGGCCTGGCGCTTGGATTCGCCAGCCTTATCGTGATTGCGCGTCTCATCCTGTAGCGGTCCGGTTTTGTTGGGCATGGCACCGATATTTATGCGGCTGACAGGCGACGTTGGCAGTAACGCCGGGCCGCGGCTATGGTGTCGGTTGCGCGGCCTGGTGTGCCCTGCGCTGCGATCATCAACCAGTCCCCAGGGGAACATTCCATGTATGACGGGCGGCTAATTCTCATCGTTGCGACGGTCCAAAGATGACCCCGCTCACCATTGGCCCTGACCACCTGGAACGGCTGAGAGAGATTTGCCTGGCGCTTCCGGAGTCGACGGAGAAGGTGGCGTGGGGTGATCCGACGTGGCGGGTGCGGAGCCGGATTTTTGCCATGCAGAAGGGCAACCACGATGGCGGGCGGCCTTCGGTGTGGCTCAAGGCGGAAGACGGTGCACAGGCAGTGCTTGTGGGTTCCAATCCCGAGCAGTTCTTTGTCCCCCCGTACGTGGGCAACAAGGGCTGGGTGGGGGTCTATATGGATGGCCGGGCGATTGACTGGGACGAGGTCGGGGACCTTATAGAGGAAAGTTACCGGCTGATTGCGCCGAAGCGTCTGGCCGCGCAGTTGGACGGCGGCTGAGGTGAGGTGATCCTGGCCACGCCTGGAATGTGCCCGCTTTTGTTCGCGGGGCTGGGACTGGTGGTTCAATTGCAGTGCGCCGGCGCCTGTGTGAGGTCTCGGGATTCCAGCCGAAAGACGACAAGAATTGGCAGCTCGTCCGGTTCCGGGTTGTCAAATGTGCTGACATCGGCCTCGGGGTAACAGGAGTAGGCGCGGTCGAGCAGCGCGTGGTTACGCGGGTCTATAAACAGGATGGCTGCATTATGTTGCGCATCGACAGGCAGGTGAGCCGGGTCTTCCAGGGTTGTGGGCGTTGACGCACCCGGCTGGAGGTACCTGATGATGGTGGGCAGCTCATCCGAAGGAGACGCGTACGCGGCCACGCGCGAGGTGTCGACCTCGCCAAGCGTGTGAGCCATGTAGGTCTGCCTGGGCAGGAATGAATACGTTGCGTGCGAACTGTGGGCGTAATCATTGAAGTAGGTCGAATAGCCCTGGTACGCTGAGAAGACGGCGACCACGGCAATCGCACCGATGGCGCCGTGGCGGGGCCACGGGGACGGGAGGTGGCGGAACGCCTGCCACAGCCTGGCGATGGCGACCAGCGCGAAGATGTACGCTACTGGAATTGTGCCCGTTGCCCGAAGCGATTGGGGCGCCTCCATGCGCAGTGTGAGTATGCCGGGCAGCAGCATTACCAAGAACCATGCCACTAACAGCAGGTACACGGGCCGACGCACGTTTGCCAGTGAGACTGAAAGTCCCAGCACAGCCAGCGTGCCTACGAGGAAGTTGAGCATGGGCCTGCCTTGCAGGTTGTGCCGGCCATTGAGGTCGCCTTCCCGGTTGAACATTAGCATGTAGACCCCGATGTTGGCGGCCAGGTCCTTCATCTCCTCATTAAGCGGCTTGTCCTTAAACAGGTTCACCTGGTCAGACCTGTGAGTGAACGCATCACGGTGCAGCAATCCGAATTCAAGAACCGGGGTTGCCAGCAGGAACGCAGCCACGATATATACCGCGACCGCTGGCCAGAGGCGGCGTACAAGCGGCCGGTGATTGACGAGCAACGACAGGGCGAATATCCCGATGACAAGTGGGAATAGCCTGAGAGGTGTGTAAAACCACGCCCCTGCGCCAAGTGCAAGCCCGGCCCATAGGTAGTCGATGATCATGCCTGACCGCATGGCCCTGAACAGCAGCAATACAGCCAGCACCGTGACAAGCGGGGGCGTTACGCCGGGCATGGCGCTGCGGCCCCAGAGGATGAACCAGAACGAAACAGCCATGAGGAACGCGCCGAGCAACGCCAGCCAGCCGTTGAACATGTACCTGAGCAGGAGAAAGAACAGGGCGACCGTTAGCACTCCCAGGATTGCGGAAGGGAGGCGAAGGGCGACCATGTCCTGGCCGAACACGCTGATGCTCAACGCCTGGATGTAGACGATGGGCGAGGGAATGGCGAGGACCTGGGCGATGAAGATAGGCCGGTATTCCGATTGCCCGATCATGTCCAACGCGATCAGGCCGTGAATCGCTTCGTCGTACCACAGGCCGTACGGCAGCGAGCCCAACTGGTACAGCCTCAGGAAGGCGGCCACGCCAAGGGTGAGAAGGAGGAGGATGGGGATGGCCAGGCTGCGCGGCGTCCGGGGCCAGCGGGTTTTGTGAGAACGGGCAGGCATTTCGTGCAGTGCGTTAAGGGCGTATCCCGCCGCCACAAGCAGGGCCATGCCAGCCAGGAATGCTGCCCACCCCCTGGGAGAGTCGGCATTTATTGCAAACGACCGCAGGCCTATTGCCACCGTGGTGAGCGATGCTGTAGCGAGGAGTGCGGCTGGGAGCAGTTGGCGGAATCGCGCCGTGCCGGCGGATGGAATTTGGAAGGGCCGGAGCGCCGTGAGCACCGGTGAGCGGTGCTGCTCGTCTTTTTGCCGAGGCAGCACAAAGAGGGCTGCTGCGATGACGTAGCAGGCGAGCGCCGCCCATATCGACTGCTCCAACCAAAGGAGCGCCTGGCCCACCAGGGCGAGCAATAGCGCCGCTGATAGCAGCCCGACGTTCAGCATACCCTCACAGCATCCCCACAGTCGCCTAGCACCACACGCCTCTCCTCTATTTGTAACACCGGCTGCGTGTACGTCGGGTCGTCAGATGGTTTGCAGATGTTTGTCCCACGCGCCCTCCGGCAGGCATATGGCCGACCGGCTCATGGCAGTGAGCGCATGTTGTATTGGCCCCATTGGCACGGTGTGGTACCGTTCGCCAGCCCATCAAGATCCGGCGGCTGTGCCTTTTTTGCGCGCTCTGCCGGAGTCTTGCCGCCGTCGGGAATGGCGCCTGGGTACTTTTGCGACTTCGGAGACCGGATGGGCGGCAGGAATGGGCGTGCCGATGTCTTACTTGAAGTAAAGAGAGGACCGGGAGATGACCGCGTACCAGAGGATTATTGCGAGTGACTGGCGGAAGGTTGCCGTCGTTGCGTTGTTGATGGCGGTGGCGGTTGCTGTTTCTGCCGGCACAGTGCTGGCGCAGGGGCGTAGCACCGACCGGCCGCACGATCACATTGGCAACTTCAATTTCAAGGTTGAGATTGAAGGCGTGACCCAGGGGGCGTTCACACTGGTTTCCGGGATTGAGTCGGAAGTTGAGGTCGTTGAGTACCGGGACGGGGATGACATGGTGTTGAGGAAGCGGCCGGGCAGGACGAAGTATTCCAACATCACGCTGAAGCGCGGCTACACGGCCAGCCCGGAACTGTGGAACTGGTTCCGGACAGTGGTCGACGGACGGGTAGAGCGGAAAGCCGGGTCGATTATCCTGCTTGGCCCGAACGGCGAAGAGATTGAGCGCTACAACTTCTTTGAGGCGTGGCCTGTGCGGTACAGGAACTACGAACTGGGCGGCGCTGACAGCGATACGGTCATCGAAGAGATCGAGATCGCGGTGGAGAAGATCGAGCGCGGCTAGACGGGCCAGGCGCGTAACCTGGTCTGTTGGCGCACCGGCGACGGGCACCCTGTCGCACCCGTTGCCGGTGCGTATTATTGCCCGAGAGTTTGGCGCTGCGGCGGAATGATGTACTGTGCTGGGCGCGTGTTGCGATGCAGCTTCGCGCGCTGCGCCACTAGTTGAGTTGGTGAAAGTAATGCCTCACAAAGTAGTAATCACGATGAACAACCGGCCCCCGAGCGAGATCACGCTGAACGTGATCAAGGAGGCGGGTATTGATGTTGAGTACGTGGCCTGCGATACAGAAGACCAGGTGACACGGGCGGCCAAAGATGCCGACGTGCTGCTGGTCGGCACGGTGCCGTGGACCACGCGCAAGGTCATGGAGGCTCTGCCAAGGCTGAAGATGGTGGGCCGCAGCGGCGTGGGCGTCGACTCCGTGGACCTGGCGGCAGCTACTGAACTGGGCATCTGCGTTACTAATACGCCGGGCATCAACACGTCAGAGGTGGCGGACCATGCGATGGCCATGCTCCTGTCCATAACCCGGCAGGTCCCGGAACTTCGAGAGGCCACCAAGGCAGGGTGGTGGTCGGACAGGCCGAAGGAAGTCAACCAGCTACGTGGCAAGCTGCGGCGCATTGCTGGCGGCACCGTGGGAATCGTGGGCCTGGGGAACATCGGCAGAGCGTTTGCTCAGCGAGTGCGCGGGTTCGGTCCGGCGCAGGTGATCGCATATGACCCGTACGTGCCCCAGACCACCGCGGACCTGTACGGCGTGCAACTGGTGGACTTCGACACGCTTCTGGGGGAATCCGACTTCATTACCGTGCATGCCCCGGCGACAGCCGAGACAAACCACATGTTCAATATCGACACGTTCAGGCAGATGAAGCCGACCGCTGTGTTCATCAACTGCGCCAGGGGGCCGATAGTCGATGAGGCGGGCCTGCAGGAAGCGCTGGAGACGGGCGCTATATACGCGGCGGGCATCGATGTGACGGAGGCCGAGCCGCTGGATGCGGAGAACCCGCTGTTGAAGCTGCCCAACCTGACGATTACACCGCACTTTGCCGGAGCGTCTGATGTGACGACCCGGGAAGGCGCTCGAAGGTGGGGAGAGAACGCGGTGTTCGTGCTGATGGGCCAGCCCCTGCACGGGCTGGGAAACCCGGACGTCATCAAGACGATTGCCGTGCTCAGGTCGAGGGGCGACAAGCGCTGGGAGGGAGTTGCGGACCCGGTGACGACGCGCGGGTTCTAAGGTGCGGGCGGGGTACGAGTCCAGCGTGCTGTCACATCGCATCGCTCTGCTGCGTGAAACCTACCTGGCCGCCAGTCCAAGGCCGGAGTTCGTGTTTTGCTATGGCAAGGGGATGTGGCCGCACCATGAGGCGGCGTTTGATTTTGCGCAGTTTGATGAGGCCATGGGCGGCGAAGTGAAGATTGCCAGGAACGGCGAATCGACGTTTGTGCTGTCAAAGTTCTATAGTCCGTCGTACAACCGGATAAATGCAGCCTTCGTGGACCGGCTTTGCACTTTGCTTGAGCAGCCTGTGTGAGTCTTTGGTTGAACGTGGAAAGACATAAAGCATGAGTTATCTGGAAACTGTGAAAAAACTGCTGGGGATTGGGCCGGTCAGCATTGGCGAGCTAAACCGCCGCGCAACCCTGAAGTATGAGCAGACGACCCCGGAGTCTGGGGACAACGATTTTCTTGAAGGCATTGTCATCAGCGAGGAATATGAGGAGGTTCGTCAACGCCTAGAGGATGGCGCACCGGTTGTATTCGTGACCGGTAACGCAGGAACTGGCAAGACGACACTGATCCGTTATATTAGGACTGTTTTAGGCAATAAGCGGCACATGGTGGTGGTCGCTCCAACGGGCGTAGCTGCGCTCAATATTGACGGGGTCACAATTCATTCATTCTTTCAACTTCCTCACAGAATTCACAATGATGCAGACATTAAAAAAACCTTTGATAGAAGGCTGTATCAAAAACTAGACCTCTTGATTATAGATGAAATTTCTATGGTCAGATCTGACTTAATGGATAGCATTGATAAATTCCTCCGAAAGAATCGTTCTGATGATAGGCCTTTCGGAGGAGTGCAACTCCTCCTGGTAGGTGACCTTTTTCAACTTCCTCCAGTTACACCGCAGGATGAATGGGATGTTCTACACTCAAAGGGCTACGCAAGCCCATACTTCTTCAGCGCATTCAGCCTTCAGCAATCATCCTTAGATCTGGTGGAGTTGACATATATATACCGTCAAGAAGACCGTGATTTTGTGGATCTGCTCAATAAGGTGCGGATTGCCGATGATGTTGAACGTGTTATAGGGGAACTTAATCGCCGATGCATTGATGATCTGCACCTTTATCCAGATATCATCCTAACCTCCACAAATCACAAGGCGGATGTAATCAACAAAGTTGAACTGGACAGTATAAATTCAAGGGAATATTCGCTGGAAGGGGTAATTCAAGACAAGTTCAAGCTTGAGCATGATAGGCTTCCGTCACCATTTGATCTAAGGCTAAAAATCGGCGCGCATGTGATGTTCACAAAGAACGACGGACAGCGCAGGTGGGTGAATGGCACCCTTGGCATTGTCCGACAGGTCAACGACGGAAGCATCCGAGTGCAAGTTGGCCACAAATCTAATGATGTGGTTTGCGATGTTCTCCCTGTCACTTGGGAGACCCATAAATACACTTACGATCCTGAGCAAGATCAAATTGTTGCGCTGAAAATAGGCGAATACCGCCAATTCCCGCTGATGCTTGCTTGGGCCGTAACAATCCATAAAAGTCAGGGAAAGACGCTTGATAACGTGTTGGTGGATCTGGGCAGCGGCACTTTTGCCTCCGGGCAACTTTATGTAGCATTGAGCCGATGTCGTTCAATTGAGGGATTGCGATTGAAGCGGGACATTCGCCCCACGGATGTGAAATGTGACCCTGTGATCAAACGCTTTTATTCGGCCCTTGAGGAAATGAAGAATAAGACGCCAGATACAGTGTGATTCCCCGGTGAACCATTCTTGCCGAGAATCAACGCTCCTACACACGCTGCGTTCGAGTTTCCCGGCAATCTGATTGAAAAATGTTCATCACCGGCCGCTCCGGATGGCCCGCTCCCATCATCTACAATAGTCGGCTATCTCACGTGCGTCGTGAGGAAGGCGCGGACCGTGTCCTCGTACCGTTGCGGGTCGACGTTCCATGCGCCTACGTGCTGTGCGCCGCTGAACCTGTGGTACTCGATCAGGTCTTCACGGGACGCGGCCCATTCATCGCTGAGCGTCATTGGCACCCTCGTGTCCTCATCGCCATGGAAAAGCAGCACTGGCACGGTCAGCTCATCAGCCCACGGCAGGTAGTTCATGGCCGCCCACCGGACACCGAACCGTGCCGCCGCGATCTGCTTTGCCACCCATGTCACCGGCCCGGGCACGCCCCTCTCACTGGCGCCCAGGTCCACCGTCCTGCCGAAGTCCAGCATTGGCGCGTCCAGGATCATGGCGCGGACACTGTCCGACAGGTCCGAATGGTGCATGAAGTTGAGGGATATGCCGCCGCCCATGCTGAAACCGACCAGGACAATGTCCTCGGCTCCGCTGTCCAGTGCGAAGTGCACGGCGGACTCGAGGTCTTTCCACTCTGTCAGGCCGAAACGGTACCTCCCAGATGGGTCAAGCGGCGACGAATCGTCGTTTCGATACGAAATGACCAGGGACGGGATTTCGTGTTGTACAAATACCGGAAGCATCCTCATGGCGTCTTTACGGTTTGAGCGCCACCCGTGCACGAAGATGGCCCATGTGGACGAGGAGCCTTCGATCAGCCACGCGGGCATTGGCCCAAGCTCACCTTCGATATACGCCATCCGGTACTCAAGGTCATGTGCGATGAGTGGGTCTGGTGGAAACGCCGCACGGTCCAGGCGCACAAGGTCGCCGGTGCTGATCTGGCCTGCAAGGGGCCTGAACTCCCGGATCACTTCAGACGGTCCACTCGAGATGATGCTGCCTACGTGGGCGTAGCCACTCTCGCTTTCGATTCCCCAGTTGGATGCGTGGAGCATGTTTTGATCACCAGCCGTGCCTGGAGCGGGGCGGAGAGTGACCTGGCCGTCTCCAAGGGCTGCCACCTGCAGGCTGAACGGGTCCGGCGAGGTTGGGATGCGCAGGCCGTCTGCATCCAGCACACTGGCAAAGTACCAGCCGGCGAGGAATACGATGATGAACACAAGGAAAACGGCCGCGGCGGATGCAATGGCCAGTCGCTTGCGGGTCAGCCGGGGCGTGCTTGCCATCATGACGTCACCTCTGCTGTGCATGAGAGAGGGCTGGGCCGGGGCGACGTGGCGCAATACTACTCCATCATCATGAGAAACTGCATGAAACGATTACAGTTCCTGGAATCATGACTCCTCTACGCTCACTTCCGGGCCGGCCGGCCCACGCCTTCGTCAAACCGTGGTACGCGTACCAGTTGGAAATGGTCCGGCCCTCACTGGACAGGGTGCACGTGCCGCCGATGCCCGAAGGCTATGACCTGCGCCAGTTCCGGCCTGGCGACGAGACGGCGTACGAGGACCTGTTCCACCTGGCATTTGAGGATGAGAGCAGGCTGACGGAGACAATCGAACGAGCGCTTGAAGACGGTTTCTTCGTCGTGGAACACGTTGCGTCGGGTGAACTGGTGGCTTCCTGTGTGGCCATGCGCGGCGGCAGCCGGCCTTCAGACCCTTCAGCCGGGTGCCTGGGATGGCTGGTCGCTGACCCATCGCATGCCAGCCGTGGGCTGGGCACGATTGTTGCCGCGGTGGTGACCAATCGACTGGCAGCCGAGGGGTACAGGCGCCCGTACCTGAAGACCGACGACTTCCGCCTCGCTGCGATACTCATATACCTTAAGTTCGGCTGGCGGCCCTTCCTGTACAGGGAAGACATGGAAAGCCGGTGGCGGGCCATATTCACGAGCCTTGGACGGGAGTTCAGGCGGGAAGACTGTGAAATGCGCTGACCGCTTGTGACGAGGTCGAGGATGACTTCCGCGCTGGTTCATATAGGAGCGATATAAGATGCCGCACACAGGCCTGGAGCCAAAGCCTCCGTGGAGTGCGGTCCCGCGTGCTGTTCGGGAGAGTGTGGAAGATGCGCTGGGTGCACAGGTCAGGAGGGCGACGCGCGTCTGGGGCGGGTACGCTCCGACGCCCACTTACCGGCTCAGGCTTAAGGATGGCCGCCGCGCATTTTTCAAGGGTGTCGGTCCGTTTTCCAGTGAATTTTCATGGACAGCCAACCTGCATGAGGAACAGGCTTACCGTGAGTTGAGCGGCGTGATCGGCCACTGGCTCCCCGTGTTTCACGGCGCGTTCCAGTGTGATGGGTGGCACGTCATGCTGCTAGAGGACCTGGGTCCGAAGTGTGTCCCGCCTTGGACCCGCTCAATGACGCGGCGGGTTACGCACGCGTACGCCGAGTTTCACCTGACCACCCTGGGGGCAGAACTGCCACAGTGGCTGCGACGGCCTCACCAGCAATTTGCTGATCAGTCGAGGCAGTGGAGCTGGGTAGTTGACGAGGATGTCCTGCGGCCCGTCGCTGCGCTGGTCGGTGATTTTGCCGGTGACGCCTTAAAGTGGCTTCGTGCCTCAGTCCCGGTGCTGACTGAAGTCAGCTGTCAGCTTGCCGAAGCACCTCCTCCGCACGCCCTGCTGCACAGGGACACCAGGTCTGACAACTTGCGGTGGGTGGATGGACGGCTTCGACTATTCGACTGGCCGCACCTGGGTGTGGGACCTGTGGAATACGACGCCGCCGGTTTTGCACAGAGCGTGGCGGTGGAGGGTGGGCCTGCCCCGGAGGAGGTTATGGCGTGGTATGCGGAGCGTTGCCCTGTCCGGCCTGATGTACTGGACGCCGCTGTGTCTGATCTGGCAGGCTACTTCGCCGGACAGGCTTGGCGGCCGGAGGTCCCGGAGCTGCCACGGCTCAGGACGTTTCAGCGCAGGCAATTCAGCGTGACGATTACGTGGGCCGCCCGTCGCATGGGGCTGCCGGAACCGTCATGGGTGGCTGGCGTTGAGGCGTAACCGGTCCGTGCAGCACGAACGGTGACGGGTATGCGAAGTGGTATGGTGCTGTTCGCGAGTAAAGGGGATAGCTGATGCGCCGGTCGTGGGTTTCCAACAGGATGGCGATTTTCGCGGTTGTGGCCGTGATTATCGTGGGCGTCGCTGCCGGTTTCGTCTGGAACGGGTTACACGGCAGTTCAGGTGAGTACGATGATTGGAATGACCATTTCACTGCCGAGTCACTGGTGCACAACTCCAGCAGCATTGTGATCGCCGAGTTCACGGGTGTTGAGAACACGCATGAAGTCCCGTCGATCTCTCCAGTGGATGGCGAGGCGTACGGCTACAACACGCAGGTCTACAGGGAGTTCAGGCTCACAGAGACTTTGAAAGGCGATGCTCCGGAAACGGAGACGTTTTTTGTAATGACGACCGCCGGAATCGAAAGGGATTACAGGGACGGCGGCGGCCTGTCGTTGAACTATGGCGTTGCGCCGGTCAAGTCCGGGGCGACCTACGTTCTGTTCCTGGACCGGACGGCCCAGACGGAACAACATCCGGAGCAGTACGGCGAGTGGATCTGGTTCAGCGCCGGCGAGCCGGCGATGGCCGAGCTTGATGGCGAAAGACTGTTGTTCCGGACGCGAGAGCGGTACGAGCGGGCGTTGTCGGACATGGGGATGGAACGCCCCATAGCCAACTCGTCGGCGCCGTTTGCCCTAACCGTACCGGAGCTAAAGGACCTGGTTGAATGGCTTCGTGAGAATCCGCCGACTCCGGTTCCCACTATAGGCCAGTAGAGCAATACGTCTCCGCCAGGGACGTGCATAAGGCACCCCAAAGCCCCGGCAAAAGACCTGCACTCAATCCGCGGTGGCAGCGGACACACCCTCCGTGTCGACCAGGACCTTTCGGAGGTCCATGATCTGGTCCCGCAGCATTGCGGCCTTCTCGAACTCCAGATCGCGAGCCGCGGTCTGCATCTGTTTCTCCAGGTCCTTGACAAGGCGAGTCAGGTCGTCCTTTGGCAGGTCGCCGGCGGTCACGTAGGGCGTCTTCGTTTCAGCCACCTGCCGCACCCGCTCGGTGATGTCCTTCACTTCCTTCACGATGCTTTGCGGAACGATGCCATGCTCAAGGTTGTGCGCTACCTGTACGGCGCGGCGGCGGTCGGTCTCATCAATGGCGAAGCGCATGGAGTCCGTCAAGCGGTCCGCATACATGACGACCTTGCCTTCCACGTGACGGGCGGCGCGGCCGATGGTCTGGATGAGAGATGTGCCTGACCGCAGGTAGCCCTCTTTGTCGGCATCCAGGATGGCGACCATGCTCACCTCCGGCAGGTCCAGCCCCTCACGAAGCAGGTTGATGCCGACCACCACGTCATATACGCCCAGGCGGAGGTCACGCAGTATCTCCGTGCGCTCCAGCGTCTGGATCTCCGAGTGCAGGTAGTGGACGCGGATGCCCATCTCACGCATGTAGTCTGACAACTCCTCCGCCATGCGCTTGGTGAGCGTAGTCACCAGCACGCGCTCGTTGCGCTTCGTCCGCTCCTGTATGCGCTCCAGCAGGTCGTCAATCTGGCCCTCGGTGGGCATCAACTCTATGACCGGGTCCACCAGGCCGGTGGGGCGGATTATCTGCTCCACGCGGCGCTGCTCGTGGGCCGCCTCGTACGGGCCGGGCGTAGCGGAGACATAGACGATCTGGTTAACCCGCTCCTCGAACTCGTCGAAGCTCAGCGGGCGGTTGTCGATCGCCGATGGCAGCCGGAACCCGAAGTCGACGAGCGTGGTTTTGCGGGCAAGGTCACCGTGGTACATACCACGGACCTGGGGCAGGGTTATGTGCGACTCATCGATGAAGATAAGGAAGTCGTCCGGGAAGTAGTCCAGCAGTGTCCACGGGGCGGAACCGGGAGCGCGGCGGCCAAGCGGGCGGGAGTAGTTCTCAACGCCGGCGCAGGAGCCGGTCTCGCGCAGCATCTCGACATCGAACCGCGTGCGCTGCTCCAGGCGTTGGGCCTCCACCAGCTTGCCGGCGTCATGCAGTTCCTTGAGCCGGGCCTCTAGCTCGTCTTCGATGTCCTTTAGGGCATCGGCAAGCTGATCCTCAGGGGTGACGAAATGCTTGCCCGGGAAGATGTCCAACTCATCCTTTTCTGCGAGCACCTCCCCGGTAAGCGGGTCTAACTCCACGATGCGTTCAACTTCATCGCCCCAGAACTGGATTCGCACTGCCAACTCTTCATAGGCCGGCATGATCTCCAGTGTGTCGCCGCGCAGGCGGAAGCGGCCGCGCGTCATCTCCATATCGTTGCGCTCGTAATACATATCGACGAGGCGGTGCACTACTTTCCGCTGGCCTACTTCTTCGCCCCTGCGCAAATGCAATACCACACTTTTGTATTCCTCCGGTGACCCAAGACCGTATATACATGAAACCGAAGCGACGATAAGCGTGTCACGACGGGTCAACAATGCACGGGTCGCGGCGTGGCGGAGCCGGTCGATCTCCTCGTTGATGTCGGACTCTTTTTCAATGTAGGTGTCCGTCTGCGGGACGTACGCCTCCGGCTGATAGTAGTCGTAGTAGGAGACGAAGTACTGGACGGAGTTGCGGGGAAAGAACTCCTGGAACTCCGTGGAAAGCTGGGCGGCAAGTGTCTTGTTGTGTGCGATTACCAGCGTGGGGCGCTGCTGCTGCTCTATGACTCCGGCCATGGTGAACGTCTTGCCGGAGCCGGTGACGCCGAGCAGGGTCTGGTGGTTCAGGCCTTCAGAAAGGCCGGAGGAGAGGCTCGATATGGCCTCCGGCTGGTCGCCGGTGGGCTTGAAGGCAGAGCGAATCTCAAAGTCTGGCATGGTGCGAAGGCGTCTCTGGCGGTGGTGTGGATCGTGGCGTACGCCGTTCAGGCGTACAGGACTTACAGGCAGTTTATCGCGGGACGTGACCCAAATCGCACCTGGATTGCACTGAATGGCAACGAACGCGATACAGGCGGACAGTGCGTATAAAAGGTAACGACTGTTATCTTCAAGAGAGGCGGCGCCTCTGATGACTGCTGGTGTGAAGAGTGGCGGGTCATGCGCGCAACCCAAAACTGGGTAGCCGGCGCTCGTGCCGTTGCTACCTGACCAGGAGCTTTCTGCAATGGTCACTGATCAAGCAAATTCGGCTACCATCGCCTACTTCTCAATGGAAGTGGGGCTGGAGCCATCTGTTCCAACATACAGCGGCGGTCTCGGCGTCCTGGCCGGCGACATGCTGCGTGCGGCTGCGGATGCCAGCGCTCCCATGGTGGGCGTGACGCTTCTGCACCGCAAGGGCTACTTCCGTCAGTATCTCGACAGGAACGGCCGGCAGTCGGAGTCGGCCGTTGAATGGAACCCGGCCGACCGCATGGATCCGCAGGACGTTCGGGCGTTCGTTCCCGTCCAGGGGCGGCAGGTGGAGATCCGGGCATGGTGTTACAAGGTCCGTGGCGTTACCGGCTATTCGCTGCCAGTCTACTTCCTGGACACAGACCTGCCGGAGAACGAGGAGCAGGACCGCCGGCTGACAGACCACCTGTACGGCGGCGACGCGCTCTACCGCCTGAAGCAGGAGGTTGTGCTGGGCATGGGGGGCGTGGCCATGCTGCGCGCCCTGGGGCACTACAGCCTGCAGGTTTACCACATGAACGAAGGCCACTCGGCCCTGCTGGCGCTTTCGCTGTTGGAAGAACAGGCGGGGGAGCGCCGGCTGACCGGCGTGGTTCCTGAGGACGTTGACGCCGTGCGCAGGCGGTGTGTATTCACGACGCACACGCCAGTTCCCGCCGGCCACGACCGGTTCCCGATGGACATGGTGCGCGATGTGATAGGCGAGGAGCATGCTGACGCCCTGACATCGCAGGGATGCGTGCCGGACGACACCCTGAACATGACTCACCTGGGGCTGTTCTTCTCCCGTTACGTGAACGGGGTGTCCATGCGGCACGAGGAAGTGTCCAGGGACATGTTCCCGAACCATCCCATCAACTCGATCACCAACGGCATGCACGCCGCGACGTGGGCATCGGACTCTTTCAGGGAGGTGTTCGACCGCCACATATCGTCGTGGCGGGTGGACAACCGGTATCTGCGGCACGCCGCCCGGATTCCATTGGAAGAGGTTCAACAGGCGCACAGGCTTTCGAAGCAGGCTTTGTTCGACCACATTGAGCAGAAGACCGGCACGCGCCTGGACCCGGGCATCATGACCATCGGGTTTGCCCGCCGCGCCGCGACGTACAAGCGTGCGGACCTGCTGTTCACGGACCGGGAGAGGTTGAACAGGATTGCTGAGACCACCGGGTCAATGCAGTTCGTGTTCGCCGGCAAGGCTCATCCGAGGGACGAGATGGGCAAGGACGTGATCAGGCGCATTTTTGAAGCCTCCACCGCCCTGTCAGATTCGATCAAGATTGTCTATCTCCAGGACTACGACATGACCCTGGGCCGGCTGTTGACCTCGGGCGTGGACCTGTGGCTCAACACTCCCCAGAGGCCGCAGGAAGCGTCGGGCACCAGCGGCATGAAGGCAGCGCTGAACGGCGTGCCAAGCCTGAGCATCCTTGATGGATGGTGGGTGGAAGGCTGGGTGGAGGGCGTGACCGGCTGGGCTATTGGTGACAACTGGAACGGTGAGGAAGACCCACAGCAGGAGAGTGCCTTGCTCTACGACAAGCTGGAGTACGTTGTATTGCCGATGTTCTACAGCCGCCCGGGCGCCTATGCCGAGGTGATGCGGCGGGCGATAGAGCTTAACGGCTCTTACTTCACGGCCCAGCGCATGCTGTCCCAGTACCTCCAGAACGCCTACCGTGCGCCGCACCTGACTGCCATAGCGGGCGGCGGGATCTAAAGCATCCTGCTGCCGACATAGCGTTTGTCATTGGAGGCGGCCACCAGGGCCGCCTCCAATTTCGTATGGTCCGGTCGAAACGGCGGGTCGCCAAGTCTTCATCGCGTAGACCGTGATCGCGCCCTGGCACCGGGCACAAGACTCACGACGCGGCTACACTGCCCGCCGTTGATACAGCGAGACCTTGTATATGCACTCGTTCACGTGAGGAAAACCATGCCGGACCGACCGAATATCCTGTTCATAGTGACCGACCAGCAGCGACTTGATTCCATGCGCTGCTATGGCAACGACTGGATCCAGACGCCCAGCCTGGATGCGCTGGCAGGCCAGAGCTTTGTGTTCGAGAACTGCTACGTCACGCAGCCGGTATGCACACCTGCCAGGGCGTCCATCATGACGGGCCTTTATCCGCAGACTACCGGCCTGATCGGCAATAACAAGCCGCTCGGACGCGACACGAAGACCATTGCGGAGATGATCTCCAGCGACTACCTGTGCGCCTACTACGGCAAGTGGCACCTGGGCGACGATGCCATACCCCAGCACGGTTTCGAGGAGTGGCTGAGCGTAGAGGATGCTCACCGGCACGAGTACACCCGCAAGGAGTACAGGCTCAGGGAGGCGGACTACATCGGGTTCCTCCGGGAGAACGGCGTCGAGCCGCCTCCGCCTGACGTTTCATACGAGAAGTGGTTCCCGGGCGCCAACCTGCCCGAGGAGCTGACACAGGCCGCCTACCTGGGCAACGAGGCATCCCGGTTCATCCGCGAGTATGGCGAGTCCGCGCATGCTTCCATGCCATTCATGCTGTTCGTGAGCTATTTTGAGCCGCACCCGCCGTACACTGGCCCGCTGAATGACCTGTACGACCCGGAGGAGATTACTGTGGGGCCAGCGTTCCTCCAGCGCCCCGAGGGAGGCGCGCTGGTCAACCGGCTGCGGGCCGACTATTACATGGGCGGCAACCTGAACCCGCTGGGCGCAGCAGGCGGCGATGTCCATGACACCACCACGGAGGCCGGGTGGAGAAAGCTGCGCGCGCAGTATTTTGCGAACGTGACGCTGGTGGACCGCAGCGTCGGCAGGATTCTGCAGGCGTTGGAGGAGTCGGGGCAGGCGAACAACACCATCGTGGTGTTCACGAGCGAGCACGGCGAGATGGCCGGCGACCACGGCATGCTGGAGAAGCGGAGCCTTTATGAAGAGGCGTCAAGGGTGCCGCTGATCGTGCGCGTCCCCTGGCTGAACTCGGCGCAGCAGAGAGTCGGCGGGAGCATCGGCCAGGTAGACCTTGTGCCGACGCTGCTGGAGCTTGTGGGTGACGCCGTACCGGATCACCTGCAAGGCCAGGGCCGCGCCTCTGTGCTGCGTGGAGAAGCGGGGCTGGAAGATAACGACGTGTTCGTGCAGTGGAACGGTATGGGCGACCGCAACCTGGGCACTCCTTCCATCAATCGGATGGTTTCCCTGCCTTGGCGTTCGGTGGTGACCGGGGACCGGTGGAAGCTGAACCTGTGCCCGGGCGACCAGTGCGAACTGTATGATTTGAACACGGACCCGCACGAGTTGAACAACCTGTTCAATCAACCGGAACACAGGGACCGGATACGGGACCTGGCAGCGCGCATTCGGCTCTGGCAACACGAAACCGGGGACACTGTTCCACTGCCGGGCGTGTGACAGGGCGGCCGCCCCAGGTTCTTTTACGGCTCGCCATGGAGTGGGAATGTCCGCTTTATATAGAGCGTCGGCGTGCAATACGCGACTGGGCATGCGACCTGACCTCTGCCGTGTTCCCGCCGATTGGAAGTAATCGGAGGCATGAGCGATCTGGGTCAACTCCATCTGTACCATGAAGCCATGAATCACTTGAAGAATATTTCGAGAGTGGTGGCGCTTCTTGTCATTGGAGCATTGGCGTTGGTGGGCTGTGCCGTCAGGTCGGAGTTGGTGGGGGTCGAAGGATTTTCAACCGTGATGAGCGACGACGATGGGAGAGCCGTTGAATTTGCTGGCGTCCCAACGGGGCATGAGAGCGGTGAAGATTCCAGCTTCGTTGTGGTGCTGCAGATCCCGGAGGAAGCTGGAGAGGGTACAGCGCCTGATCGCTGGGTTGGCACTTACTGCTTCAAGCTTATGAACGAAGCGGGCCTGGTGGAGAGTTACCCGGGTGAAACCTTCGACGTGAAGCGCGGCGAATCGGTGACAGAGAACTTAAATGTGAGGCTGCCGGATGATCTCTCGCCCGGTGCATACCTGGCTGGCGTGGCCATCATGGAATCCGGTGTTTTCGGCTCGGCCACATTCGGATCGGCCATATTCGTGGACATGGGGCCGTCTCGTGGTGAAATCCCGGAGGTGTGGCCGTCGATCCCCACGTCATGCGACTAACCGGCTGACTTCTCGCAAATAAAGATCATCTCTTCGCTGTCGTCGTCCAGCGGGGAGCGGTGGAAGTCGCCGAAGACGTCGGTGACGGCCAGCCCAGCCTGTTCGGCCAGTGCAAGCGCTTCATCCAACTGAAGGTACCTCACCAGTACGTCCAGCGTGACGCTGCGGACGACTGCGCCATCATCGTCAAGCTCTTCGACAATCTGCAGGCCGTGGTTGGTCTGGGCGGTCGTGTCGAAGCGGTTCACGGCGCTCAGGACGCACCGTCGCCCAGTCTCCGGGTTCACAGCCTCGCCCATCTCGAACGGCTCATCTGACGTGTCTGTCAGCATCTCTGGGTCGGGCGCGAAGACGTTGAACGCGAGACGGCCGCCGGGGGCCACATGACGTGCCGCAGCGCGCAGGGCCGCGGCCTGGTCCTCCGGCGTCGTGGCGAGGAGCAGCGTGCGAGCGGGAATTGTGACCAGCGGGAACGTCCTGCCGCCAAGGGCTAACCGCCGCATGTCTGCCTGCACAAGTTCGATGTCGCCGGGCAGCGGGCCGGCGGCATCAATCTTCTGCCGGGCGCGCCGGAGCATTGGCTCGTTAAGGTCCACGCCGATCACGTCGATGCCTTCGCTGGCAGTTGGAATGGCAATGCGGCCGGTGCCCACGCCCATCTCCAGCACAGGCCCGCCTGATTCACGCGCAAGGCTCACGTAAAAGTCGATGTCGTCAGGCGGAGCGGTCGAGTAGAACACGTCGTACCACTCCGCCCATGCTTTGTAGTTCATCTGCCCCTTTGTCGCGGCGAGCCGCACAACGCCCAAAAGGCCCGGCGGGCCTACCTGCCCACCGTCTTCATGAAATGGTTTCCGTAGTGGCTCATGAACGTTGGGATGTGCGTGTAGTGGTACAGGATCCCGGCCGCTGCGTTCTTCGCCGCGCCCTCAGCCGCGCTTGGCGTGCCGGAGGCCTTGCCCGCAGCGTGAATCTTCGCGAACGTCTCATCCAGCACCTTCTCAACGTCGGGATGACTGCGGTTGCCGGGGTGGCCCATCGACTGCGAAAGATCCGTGGGGCCAATGAAGAACACGTCCACGCCGTCCACCGTCAGGATCTCGTCCAGGTTCTCCACTGCCTCCGTGTGCTCTATCTGGATGCAGACCAGCATCTCCGCGTTGACCTCTTTGACGTGCTCAGCCGTTGACGTGCCGAAGCCAAAGTCCGCCATACGTCCGCCGCCCAGGCCGCGGTCGCCCTCCGGGTAGTACCGGCACGCCCGCACAGCCGCGATAGCCTCTTCCTTTGTGTTCACGTGAGGCACCTGCACACCCATTGCGCCGCGGTCCAGGTAGCGGTTAATGACCTCCGGGCGGTTCACCTCTGGCCGGACTATCGGCGTCAGGCCGCGGACCTCCGCCGCCAGGATCATGGGGCCGATGGTGTCCGGCGTAATGGAGCCATGCTCGCAGTCCAGCATCACCCAGTCGAAGCCCAGCTCTCCGATCATCTCCACCAGCTCCGGTGAGGGAAACTGGACCGATACCCCAAAAGCCGGCTGGCCGGCCTTGATCTTCGCCTTCATCGTGTTCTTCTGCATGTAAATCAGCACCTCGTTAACCGGAACCGCGGACACCCGCCCGTGTGACGCGCCAACACCATAAACGTTTCGCAGGCAGTTGCGCGCCCGGCCGCGGGGCAGGGGCGCCGCCAGCGCTGCGCCAGCCCGGCAGCATGGCCGCTAACTGTTGACAGGCCCATTGCGGGGCGAGAGACTTCGCGTCTATTGCGAATTTCGTCACGCGCATGGCGACCCGCTCCGGGCGCCCAGGCTCAACCATGACGGGACTCGCCAGGCCGCAGAGAACAGCGAACGCTGTGGGGAACGAGACTACTACCGATGAAGCTCGCATCACGCATGGCCCGCCTGGGCACAGAGACGGCGTTTGAGACGCTTGCGAAGGCGAAGGCGCTCGAACGCCAGGGCCGCAACATAGTTCACCTGGAGATAGGCGAGCCGGACTTTGACACTCCGGCGCACATAAGGGAAGCGGCCAAGAAGGCGCTTGATGACGGCTTCACCCACTACGGGCCGTCCCCGGGCCTGATGGAAGTGCGCGAGGCCGTCGCCCGCCACCAGACATCACGCCAGGGCTACGACATATCAGCCGACCGCATCGTGGTCACCCCCGGCGGCAAGCCCATCATGTTCTTCGCCATCATGGCGCTGATCGAGGAGGGTGACGAGGTCATATACCCCAACCCCGGCTTCCCGATCTACGAGTCCATGATCAACTTCATGGGCGGCAAGGCCGTTCCGCTCCAGCTCAAGGAAGAGTCCGGCTTCAACGCCGACATCGACGAGCTGCGGAGCAAGGTTACGCCCCACACCAAGATGATCATCGTGAACTCGCCCAATAACCCCTGCGGCAGTGTTATACCCGACTCTGACCTGCAGCAGATTGCGCAGGTTGCCGTGGAGAATGATCTCATTGTGCTGAGCGATGAGATCTACAAGGACTTCTATTACGAAGGCTCGCACACGTCCATCACCAGCTTCCCCGGCATGAAGGAGCGGACCATCATCCTGGACGGCTTCTCCAAGAGCTACGCCATGACAGGGTGGCGCATGGGGTACGGCGTGCTTCCAGAGCCGCTGGTGGAGCCAATTTCCCGACTCATGACCAACAGCGTGTCCTGCACCTCATCTTTCAGCCAGATAGCCGGCATCACGGCGCTGGAGTCGTCGCAGGACTCCGTCAAGGAGATGATGGCGGAGTTTGGCCGCCGACGTGAGGTGGTGGTGAACGGCCTGAACGCGCTGCCGGGCGTGCACTGTCCTGTGCCCAAGGGCGCGTTCTACGCGTTCCCCAGCATCAAGGACACCGGCATGTCCAGCAGGGACTTCGCAGACCGCTGCCTCAATGAGGCCGGCGTGGCGCTGCTGTCCGGCACGGCCTTCGGGCAGTATGGTGACGGGTACATCCGCATATCGTTCGCCAACTCCGTCAAGAATCTCGAAGAGGCGTTCAGCCGCATGGGCGACTTCCTGGCCAGGGGCTAAAAGGAGCGCCGGGCGGGGAGATTAAAATCCCGCCCGGCGTCCACTCACCTCTGCGTCAACGATCCGCCAGCGCGCCATTGTGCCGGGTGGTTGTTTGATTGAGCGATTCACTCAGTGATCTATGAGGTAAACAACCCAAACGTTCCGTGTATCACAAGATTTGTCTGGTTCCTGGCTGAACTGCAACCCGCCGGGGTCAGAGGCTTCCCCTCCACCAAGCGATACTGACTTACCGACCTCGAACCTCTGGCCGCTGAAAACGAGAGCGTCGCTCTCCCAAGAGGCGGTGTCAGCCGGAAATACCGGCAGCCATCGGGTCTCACGCTCATCAACCAGATACAGGCAGCGGTCCATGACGGCCAGCTCCCCCGGCAATAACGCGCCGTCACCCCCTGGTCCCGCTGGCTCCAGCACGGGGAGCACGGGGCTGTAGATACCCTCCTCGAATGCTGTCGTCGGGCCGTCCGATGGCGGATGACTGACGCTCACTCCGGACCAGTACACCGGGTTCAACGCAACCAGCTTTCCGCCGCTGGAGTCGAACACCAGGAAGTCCGTGCTGAACTCCCGGCCAAGTCCGTCAGTGCCTTCCACCACAAGCAAACGCCCGCCACGTGACACGCTGCCATTGCCCAGGTCCTGGTCAGGCAGCACCCGGGAACTGGCGACCGTGGGACTGGCGCCGGGAGAGACCGCCGCCCATTCACCCAGGTCTCTCCAGGCACGCTCGCAATTCAACACGGAACCACCGAGGTCACACAGGGCCTCAAGATCCTGTTGCACAGAAGAATCGTGCGCGCTCTCCAGGATTGCCGACGCCTCTTCCAACGTGATGGATTCAGCCTCGCGCAACGGAGAAGCACAGGCGGCACCCACCACTAAAAGCGCCAGCACCAGGCTGGCTATAAGTTTCATTCGGTGCAACTGTCACCTCCAGTTGGCTGTTCAGTCTGGCTCCGAAGTGCGGCTGGCGTTTCACCTTGCAAGCCTGCGAAGACGAGCCCGCTTCATGCCGCTACTGGTCAGGCTCTTCATAGCTTATCGTCTGCCAGTTGGCTCCGTTGTCCAGGGAGACGTAAACCGACCTGTCCCCTGCCATGATCACCGCAGTGGTGTCGTCATAAGGAACTGTCAAAAGGTCGACAATCTCATGGTTCATCAGCCTCTGACTTTGCTCCCATGACTGGCCGTCCTCGGCAACCACAAATAATGAATGACCCAGGAATTCTGCATCGTCCGATGACCAGACCTGTCCCACCGCATACGTTGCGAACGAGCCATTATCCTGTTGCACAAACTTGACTGGCGTGACGCAGGCCCCTCCATAGCCGCTAATGCGGCATCCGGTTCCGAACCGGGCAGTGACAAAGGGCAGATCAACTGGTGTTGCCTGGTTGTGATAGAGCGTTGCGGGCCGGATGCCCAGCATGTCGACGCTCAGGAACGTGCCGGTGTCCAGGTAGTTCGGCAACGGAACGGCATACCCGACCTCAGCATCGACATCGTCGAGAGACGACTGCCAAACCGCGTCGTCCGGCTCTTTGGCGAACACCTGCTCATGAGCAGGCAGCAGGGGCTTTGTATCCAAGGAGTACACCGGCGGGTAGAGAAGGTCTGGGTCCTGTTGAGTGTCGTAATCCGCAGCCGTCCAACTCTGGCCCCCGTCCGCAGACTGCCACAGGCTTTGCTGAGGCCTGCCATCCTGCACGCCAACGGCAAACATTTGATTGGATTGCTGAAAATCGGGCGCCAGCCGCACGTACAGCGGAATGTAGGCGCCTGGGAATGAAAGGTCCCTGACCATACCTGAGTCCATATCAACCGTTTTCAGTCCTGCCAGGCTAGCAGCAAAAATGGTTCCATCATCAATGGCCAGTCCGGTTACTGATTTTCCGGCCACTGACGTGACATGCTCAAGGCCGTCCAGGGTAGCCAAAACCTCCAACTGTGCTGCATCACCGTCGACAATAACAATCTGTCCCTGGCTTGTCCCGGCCACCACAGTTTGGCTCGACTCGAAATCTTCAGTCACAGCAATCGAGGTAATGACACCTTCGACCTCGACACTGCTGGAACTGCCGGTATCACAGGAAGTGACCGCGAACATGAGTAAAACGATGAGAAAGAACGTGAGGTGTTTCAATGACTGCTGACGAACTCAATTGCTTGATCCACAGTACCTAGATTATGTTCAGTGAAGCCGAACCAATCTGGGCCATCTGTGGCTATCGTCATAAATACCCACGGCGCCTGGAACTCTCGAGGCTCCGTGCTTATAAAGAACAGACCATTTGCTCCGTCAAATAGTCGAGCTTCATCGGCATTTTGCCTGTAGCTCACACATCCAACGAGCCCACCAGCCTCGAAGACCGTCCACTCCGCCTCTTCTGGTCCTTTGATGGTATTCGATACTTCGATCGTGAACGGTGTGTTAATCCCGCTCGCCGCATCGATTCGCTCGAATTCGTCCATGTCTGGGCTGTACGCCAGGTTTCCAAATTGCGCTGGTCCAGACACCCGGGCCGTACCTTCCACTATCGCAACTGAGTTTTTGGTGTGGTATTCGAGGTCAGTATTGATACTGTATCCCCCGCCACCGACATTGATGCGGTCTTCACCGCATTCCGGTCCAAATGCTGGGTCAGCATTACTCATCACATAAGGTGGCCGGTCAGCCTGAGTCAATGTCTTTGAATCACTGCCGAAAGGCCAGGTCCACTCGTAGTGAATGACTCCAAACTGCATGATGAGGGCTAAAGCACCAATTCCGAATAGACTTGATGCCCACCAGGCCAGCTTCTTCATCATAATTAATTACCCTTCCATCCCCTGTAAATTGAATCATTGAATATCATGAATATTCTCCTTAGCTGCCAGGCTGGTTATTTCTCCCACGCAAGCGCCTATGCAACAGGTTGCTCCACTCCCGTTTGCAGGGTCGCTCCGTTCGGGTCGTCCGTGTCATCCTCGCTGCTGATAAACGTAGCCCACACGAAAATCGTGCCAACTATCACGAACAGCGTGATGAGGATGGCGATCTTGCCGGCATGGCGGCTGACGAACCCCGGCTCCTGGCCGTAACCGCGGCCCGGCTCAAACGGTGCTTGTGAGCCGAGCGGGACATATGCGCTCATTGTTGGAACCCCTTTCATGCGGAGTATGGTTTCACAGTGCCACGGGCCTCATTCATGAATAACGAGGATCGATCGCATGTATGGGGCCTGGAGCAGCGGCCTGAACTGCGTCAAGTAAAGGCGGACCATCAACAGTGGGCCTTCTGAGCCGATCTCTATCCTCTCGACTGCGTCTGCATACAGGGGATCTCCGTTCTCATCCACCATGTCCAAGATTCTGCTGAGGAGGCGGTCTGCGTTTTCGCTGGCCAGCTCCGGCGTGTCGTGAAGCACCGCCAGCGTGTTGAAATGCTGCTCGCCGTCATAGCCGCTGCCTGAGCCTACAAGGGTGAAGGGGCGAAGCAAAGGTGCGCTCAGCGCAGCCGTGCGGTCGGCGTCATCGATGCCTGACTGATCCAGGCGCTGCTGAGATAGCCCCCCGCTGACGATGAGCGCGTTGTTCACATCAAGTGCGGCCAGCGCACGGGCAACCAGGCTGTAGTCCCCTGATTCCGCCAGGGAGGCTGACTGCTCCCCCATGGCGGTTTCGACCATATCTTCAACAAGCTCAGCCATCCTGGTGCGGTAGACTGCTCCGCTGCGCACGAGCAGGTACTGATCTTGAAAATGGAGAATATAGAGTGGGGGACTGTTGTGGCTGCCTGTGCCGCCTCCGTCCCAAACGTAGTATTCGGCGCCTTCATGCATCTGCGTGTCGGGCACGAGGCACTCCTCGCATGATGCCAGCGCAGAAGAAGTGCGTTCTGGATCGTAGTCGCCCAGCAGCACCTCCAGCGTCTTCCCATCGGCCCATGTGGATGCCGACATTCGCATGTTTCTCAGGTCGAACCCCAGGTGCGGGTAGGTACGCCGCTCAGAGAAGTCCCCCAACCGGGTCCCCTCCATGTTTATGACGTGATGCCCCTGCGTGGCGTGATCACCGAGTATCTCCACAATGTATTCGATCACCTCTTCATAGGTCGCATCCGGACCCGGCGGCTCGACGCCTGCGGAGTCTATGAGCACGTTGTAGTCGTTCAGGGCAACCCTGTACTCGCCGGAAGGGTCTCCGGGAATGTGCCGCATGATCTCTTCAAACGCGGTTGATCCGTCAGCAGGCAAGTTGAAAGTGACACTGTCAACTGGAACAGAGTCCGTCGACTGGGGCGTTGATGTGGCACTCGCCGTGGGCTGACTTCCAACGGTTGGAGAAGGCGTATCGGCTGGCG